>NZ_JBIVFL010000002.1:0-216242 GCF_044748125.1 Streptomyces sp. NPDC090025
ACGCCCGGTTACATTCCGAACCCGGAAGCTAAGCCTTTCAGCGCCGATGGTACTGCAGGGGGGACCCTGTGGGAGAGTAGGACGCCGCCGAACAACCCGCCCTTTTAGCTCAGTCGGTAGAGCGTCTCCATGGTAAGGAGAAGGTCAACGGTTCGATTCCGTTAAAGGGCTCAGAGAAAAGGCCCCCGCCATCTGGCGGGGGCCTTTTTGCGTTCCCGGGCAGTGACCGTACCCACGGGAACAGAAAGAAAGGGCCGGCCCCCTGATGGGGGCTGGCCCTTCGTCGTCTCAGCGGTGCCTCAGTGGTGGCTCACTGGTGGAGCGGCTCCGGGATGCGGAGGGCCAGGATGGCCATGTCGTCGGAGGCGGGCTCCTGGGCGAAGCGCTCCACCGCGCGCAGGACGCGGGAGGCCACCGCGCCGGCCGTCAGGCCCGTACAGGAGCGGAGGACTTCGGTGAGGCCGTCGTCGCCGAGCATGCGGGTGCCCTCGCGGCGTTCGGTGACGCCGTCCGTGACGCACAGGAGGACGTCGCCGGGGTCGAGGGTGAGCGTCTGCTCGTACAGCTCCAGGTCCTCCATGACACCGAGCAGCGGCTGTGGGTCGGCGGCCGGGCGGACCGTGCCGTCCTGGCTGAGGCGGAGCGGGAGGGGGTGGCCGGCGCAGACGACCTTCAGGACCGCGGAGCCGTCCTCCTGCGGGCGGAGCTCGCCGTACAGGAGGGTCAGGAAGCGGCTGCGGGCGCCCTCGTCGAGGATGGCCGCGTTCAGGCGCTCCAGGACGGCCGGGCCGCCGAAGCCCTCGCGGGCCAGCAGGCGCAGGGCGTGCCGGGCGAGGCCGGTGACGGCCGCGGCCTCCGGGCCGGTGCCGCAGACGTCGCCGATGGCGAAGCCGTACGAGCCGTCGCGGATCGGGAAGAGGTCGTAGAAGTCGCCGCCGACCTCGTTGCCCTCGCCGGCCGCGCGGTAGATGACGTCGACCTCGACGCCGGGGACATCGGGCAGGCCGGGCGGCAGCAGGCTGCGCTGGAGGGAACGGCTGATGGCCATGCGCTCGGAGTACAGCCGGGCGTTGTCCAGGGCCAGGGCGGCCCGCCGGGACAGGTCCTCGGCGAGTTCCAGGATCTCCTGGCGGAAGTGGTCGTCGGTGGGCTTGCCCAGGGTGAGCATGCCGATCACGCGGTTGCGGGCGACCAGCGGCAGGACCACGGTCTCGCCGCCGACGGCGGCCGCCGTGGCCAGCGCCGAGTGGATGCCGGAGGACACCGGGGTGCTGGGGCCGCCGAGTTCGCGCATCGAGGCGCTGAGCGCGGCCCGGTGGGCGGCGTCGCCGGGGGCGGTCCAGACCCGGGCGCCTGGGGTGGTCACCGGGTCCGGCGGGGAGATCGAGGAGAGGAGTTCCTTCAGGCCGTCGATCAGGTCCTCGTCCTCGTGCAGCACGTAGGAGAGGTACGGGTCGGAGACCTGGTCGGCGATCGTGTAGACGGCGCACCAGGTGGCCAGGGTGGGGACGGTCATCTGGGCCATCAGGGCCAGCGTCTGGTCCCGGTCGAGGGTGCCGGCCAGCAGGTCGGACGCCTCGACGAGGAAGCTGAGGGAGCCGCGGCGGAGCCGTTCGAGCTCGCCGAGGCGGGCGGACTCCACGGCCAGGGCGATGCGGTCGGCGGCGAACTGGAGGCGCAGGGCCTCCTCGTTGGAGTAGCGGTTGGAGCCCTCGGCGGCGACGCCGAGGGAGCCGGTGAGGCGGCCCTCGACCTTGAGCGGCACGGTGACGACCGAGCGCATGCCGGTGCCTTCGAGGAGCGGTACGGCCCCGGGGACGGCGGCCAGGTCCTCGTGGACGGCGGGCATCCGGGCGGAGCCGTACCGGCTGGCGCCGGTCTCGACCGGGACGCGGGCGAACCGCTGGCGGGCCGAGGGCAGTCCGGTGGTGGCCCGGACCTCCAGCTCGGTCTCGTCGTCGGTGGCGAGGAGCAGGAAGGCGGCGTCGCCGTCGAGCATGTCGCGGGCGCGTTCCACGGTCCGCTGGAGCAGTCCGTCGAGGTCCTCGGGGGCGGGCGAGCCGATGAAGACCTCGAACGGGTCGGCGGTGGTGCCGCGGCTCTCGGCGCCGCTGTCGCCGCCGCCGGAGGGGCGCTGCGGGGTCTGGAGCACCGCGCGCTCGTACTCGCGGACGAGCAGGCAGACGGTGGAGGGTTCGCCGTCGGCGTCGCGGACCCGCAGGTGCGAGGCGTACACGGGGATCACCCGGCCGTCGGCGCAGCGGATGCCGTAGCTGCCCTCCCAGCGGGAGAGCCGGAGGGCCTCGGCGAGGCCGGTGCCGATGCCGGGGGTGTGCGGCCAGGCGGCGAGGTCGCCGAGGGGTTTGCCGGTGACCTGCTCGGAGCCGTATCCGAAGAGTTCCTCGGCGTCCTCGTTCCAGGCGGTGATGGCGCCTTCGCCGTCGATCTGGACGACGGCGACGCGGACCCGGCTGTCGGTGAGCGGGAGCAGGGCGTCGGGCAGCACGGGTCCCGCGGAGCGGGTGCCGACCGGGCGCTCGGGGAGCGCGAGCTGGAACCAGACGTGTTTGCGGGTGGGGGTGTAGTCGACGCCCCAGCGGGTGGCGAGGGCGGAGCACAGCAGAAGGCCCCGGCCGTTCTCGCGGTCGGGGCTGCTCATGGTGCGGGACTGCTGGAGGGGGATCTCGCGTTCGGGGTAGCGGTCGGCGACCTCGATGCGGACGCTGTCGTCGGCGCGCAGGCAGAGCACATCGGCCGCGGTGCCCGCGTGGATGACCGCGTTGGTGACGAGTTCGCTGGTCAGGACGACGGCGTCGTCGACGACCTCGCCGTATCCCCAGCCCTGGAGGGTGTCCCGGACGAAGGCGCGGGCGGTCGCGACGGACCGCCCGACGGGTTCGAAACTGGCAGCCGCCCGCGCGGTGATCACAGAACTCCTCGTACGCGTCTCGACGCCCGGCTCTGCCATGGTTCGGTCTGCCCCTCCCGCCGTGCCCGTGCTGGTTTCGCGCCGCCCCGCCCCCGCCGGGCGGACCGGGGCGGTTGGACAGCCGGATGCCAGGTTACTTACCTTCGCTGTCCCAGCGGATGCCGGTCACGCTGTTTGCGCCCCCCGGACGTGGGGACGTTGTGCGAAGCTGCCGAACTGTTATGGCCTGGTTCGGAGCCGGTGAAACACTGGGCGGGCTGCAACTGGGCAGGCTGGTAGCGAGAGACCGAGCGACGGTCGACCCCTTCGGGAGGGACACGGTGGAGTCTGGCACGACGACGCGGCGCGGTGGCGGTGCGCGCCCGAAGGGTGGCGGCCGGTCCCGGGGCGGGGACACGGTGCAGGTGGACGCGGCCGCTTTGCAGCGGCTGCTGTCTGCTCTGGTGTCGATGCGGGACGGTAATTTCCGCAAGCGGCTGACCGTGTCCGGCGACGGGGTGATGGCCGAGATCTCGGCCGTCTTCAACGAGGTCGCCGACCGGCAGTCGCATCTGACCGGGGAGTTCGCGCGGGTCCGCCGGGTGGTGGGCCGGGAGGGCAAGCTGTCGGAGCGCCTTGAGGCGGGTGCCGCCGAGGGTTCCTGGGCGGCGACGATCGAGGCGGCGAACGCGCTGGTCGACGAGCTGGCGCGGCCGGTCTCGGAGGTCGGCCGGGTGCTGTCGGCGGTCGCCGAGGGTGATCTCGGGCAGCGGATGGAGCTGCGCTCGGAGGGCGGTGACGGGTCGACCCGGCCGCTGCGGGGCGAGTTCCTGAAGGTCGCGCGGACCGTGAACAACCTGGTGGACCAGCTGTCGGTGTTCGCCGACGAGGTGACCCGGGTGGCGCTGGAGGTGGGCACCGAGGGCATCCTCGGCGGTCAGGCGCAGGTGCGGGGCATGTCCGGTTCGTGGAAGGACCTCACGGACTCGGTCAACACGATGGCGAACCGGCTGACGGCGCAGGTGCGGGACATCGCGCTGGTGACGACGGCGGTCGCGAACGGTGATCTGTCGCAGAAGGTCACCGCGAACGTCGCCGGCGAGATGCTGGAGCTGAAGAACACCGTCAACCGCATGGTGGACCAGCTGTCGTCGTTCTCGTCCGAGGTGACCCGGGTGGCCCGTGAGGTGGGCACCGAGGGGGAGCTGGGCGGTCAGGCCGAGGTGGCCGGGGTCGCGGGCGTGTGGAAGGACCTCACGGATTCCGTCAACACGATGGCGGGAAATCTCACCAATCAGGTGAGAGGTATCGCGGAGGTCACCACGGCGGTCGCCAACGGCGACCTGTCGCAGAAGGTGCGGGTGTCGGCGCGCGGCGAGATCGCGCAGCTCGCGGACACCATCAATCAGATGACGGAGACGCTGCGGACCTTCGCGGACGAGGTGACCCGGGTCTCCGGCGAGGTCGGCGCGCAGGGTCTGCTCGGCGGTCAGGCGCAGGTGCCGGGCGCGGCGGGCACCTGGAAGGACCTGACCGACTCGGTCAACACGGTCTTCCGGAACATCACCACGCAGGTGCGGGACATCGCGCAGGTGACGACGGCGGTCGCCAACGGTGACCTGTCGCAGAAGGTCACGGTGGACGTGGCCGGGGAGATGCTGGAGCTGAAGAACACCGTCAACACGATGGTGGACCAGCTGTCGGCGTTCGGTTCCGAGGTGACCCGGGTGGCCCGTGAGGTCGGCGTCGAGGGCCGGCTCGGCGGCCAGGCGAAGGTGCCGGGCGCCGCCGGTACCTGGAAGGACCTCACCGACTCGGTGAACACCGCCTTCCGCAACCTGACCGGCCAGGTGCGGGACATCGCGCAGGTGACGACGGCGGTCGCCAACGGCGATCTCTCGCAGAAGGTCACGGTGGACGTGGCCGGCGAGATGCTGGAGCTCAAGAACACCGTCAACACCATGGTGTCGCAGCTGTCGTCGTTCGCCGACCAGGTGACCCGGATGGCCAGGGACGTGGGCACCGAGGGCCGCCTCGGCGGCCAGGCCCGGGTGGACGGCGTCTCCGGGCGCTGGCGCGAGCTCACCGACTCGGTGAACTTCATGGCGGGGAACCTGACCTCGCAGGTGCGGCAGATCGCCCAGGTGACCACGGCGGTGGCGCGGGGCGACCTGTCGCAGAAGATCGACGTGGACGCGCGCGGCGAGATCCTGGAGCTGAAGAACACCATCAACACGATGGTCGACCAGCTGTCCGCGTTCGCGGACCAGGTGACCCGGGTGGCCCGCCAGGTGGGTACGGACGGGCGGCTCGGCGGCCAGGCCGTCGTGCCGGGCGTCGCCGGGGTGTGGCGGGACCTGACGGACTCGGTGAACGGCATGGCCGGGAACCTGACCGCCCAGGTGCGCAACATCGCGCAGGTCGCCACAGCGGTCGCCCGCGGTGACCTGTCGCAGAAGATCGACGTGGACGCGCGCGGCGAGATCCTGGAGCTGAAGAACACCCTCAACACCATGGTCGACCAGCTGTCGTCGTTCGCCGACCAGGTGACGCGGGTGGCGCGCGAGGTGGGCACCGAGGGCATCCTGGGTGGTCAGGCCGAGGTGCAGGGGGTCTCCGGCACCTGGAAGGACCTCACCCAGTCGGTGAACTTCATGGCGAACAACCTGACCTTCCAGCTGCGCAACATCGCCGAGGTCACCACGGCGGTGGCGCGCGGCGACCTCGCCAAGAAGATCACCGTCGACGCCAAGGGCGAGATCCTGGAGCTGGTGACGACCGTCAACACGATGGTCGACCAGCTGTCCAACTTCGCCGACGAGGTGACCCGGGTGGCCCGTGAGGTGGGCACCGAGGGCATCCTCGGCGGCCAGGCCCGGGTGCGCGGGGTCACCGGCATCTGGAAGGACCTGAGCGACAACGTCAACCTGATGGCCAACAACCTGACCAACCAGGTGCGGAACATCGCCCGGGTGTCGTCGGCGGTCGCCAACGGCGACCTGACGAAGAAGGTCACGGTCGAGGCCCGCGGCGAGGTCGCCGAACTCGCCGACACCGTCAACACGATGGTGACGACCCTGTCGTCGTTCGCCGACGAGGTGACCCGGGTGGCCCGTGAGGTGGGCACCGAGGGCGAACTGGGCGGCCAGGCGCGGGTGCCCGGCGTGGCCGGTACCTGGAAGGACCTCACCGAGTCGGTGAACTCGATGGCCGACAACCTGACCGGCCAGGTCCGGCAGATCGCCGCGGTCACCACCGCCATCGCCAAGGGCGACCTCACCAAGAAGATCGACATCGACGCCCGGGGCGAGATCCAGCAGCTCAAGAGCACCATCAACACGATGGTCGACCAGCTGTCGAACTTCGCCGAGGAGGTCACCCGGGTCGCCCGCGAGGTGGGCACCGACGGCCAGCTCGGCGGTCAGGCCCGGGTCCGTGACGTCGAGGGCACCTGGTGGGACCTGACCGAGTCGGTGAACGAGATGGCCGGGAACCTGACCCGTCAGGTGCGGGCCATCGCGGCCGTCGCCACCGCGGTCACCCGCGGCGACCTCAACGTCAAGATCGACGGCGTGGACGCGGCCGGGGAGATCCAGGCGCTCCAGGACAACATCAACACCATGATCGCGAACCTCCGCGACACCACCCTCGCCAACGACGAACAGGACTGGCTGAAGGGCAACCTGGCCCGTATCTCCGGTCTGATGCAGGGCCGCCGGGACCTGGAGGACGTGGCCTCGCTCATCATGAGCGAGCTGACCCCGGTGGTGTCCGCGCAGCACGGCGCGTTCTTCGTGGCGATGCCGACCGGCGCGGCGCCCAGCGAGACCGAACCGGTCGGCGAGGGCGAAGGCGCGTACGAGCTGCGGATGCGCGGCAGTTACGGCTACTCGGCGGGCTCCATGCCCACCTCCTTCCGGCCCGGGGAGACCCTGATCGGGACGGCCGCCGAGGAGAAGCGGACCATCCAGGTCAATGTGCCGCCGGGCTATCTGAAGATCTCCTCCGGGCTCGGCGAGGCCGCCCCGGCCCATGTGATCGTGCTGCCGGTGCTGTTCGAGGGCCGGGTGCTCGGCGTGATCGAGCTGGCCTCGTTCCAGCCGTTCACCCAGATCCAGCGGGACTTCCTCAACCAGATCGCCGAACTCATCGCGACCACCGTCAACACCATCAGCGTCAACACCCGCACCGAGGTGCTGCTCCAGCAGTCGCAGGAGCTCACCGAGCAGCTGCGGGAGCGGTCTGCGGAGCTGGAGCACCGGCAGAAGGAGCTGCAGAACTCCAACGCCGAACTGGAGGACAAGGCCGAGCTGCTCGCCCGGCAGAACCGCGACATCGAGGTGAAGAACACCGAGATCGAGGAGGCCCGGCAGGTCCTGGAGGAGCGCGCCGAGCAGCTCGCGGTGTCGATGCGCTACAAGTCCGAGTTCCTCGCCAACATGTCGCACGAGCTGCGCACCCCGCTCAACTCGCTGCTGATCCTGGCGAAGCTGCTCGCCGACAACGCGGACGCCAATCTGTCGCCGAAGCAGGTCGAGTTCGCCGAGACGATCCACGGCGCCGGTTCCGACCTGCTCCAGCTGATCAACGACATCCTCGACCTGTCGAAGGTGGAGGCGGGCAAGATGGACGTCTCGCCGACGCGGATCGCGCTGGTGCAGCTGGTCGACTACGTGGAGGCGACGTTCCGGCCGCTGACCGCGGAGAAGGGCCTCGACTTCTCGGTACGGGTCTCGCCCGAGCTGCCCGCCACCCTGCACACCGACGAGCAGCGGCTGCTCCAGGTGCTGCGCAACCTCCTGTCGAACGCGGTGAAGTTCACCGACACCGGCGCGGTCGAGCTGGTGATCCGTCCGGTCGGCGGCGATGTGCCGCAGTCGATCAGGGAGCAGCTGCTCGAAGCGGGCACGGTGCGCGATCCGGACGCCGAGCTGATCGCGTTCTCGGTGACCGACACCGGGATCGGGATCGCGGCCGGGAAGATGCGGGTGATCTTCGAGGCGTTCAAGCAGGCCGACGGCACCACCAGCCGCAAGTACGGCGGAACCGGCCTCGGGCTGTCGATCAGCCGGGAGATCGCCCGGCTGCTCGGCGGCGAGATCTACGCGGCGAGCGAGCCGGGCCGCGGCTCGACGTTCACGCTCTACCTGCCGCTGAGCCCGGCCGGGACCGGCCCGGTCGGGCCCGGCACCGAACCGCACGAGCAGCCCGATCCGTACGCCGCCGAGGGCGGGCCGCTGTCCGGCGCCACCGGCAGCGAGGGCCTGGTGCACTTCGCGCCCGCACCGGCGCACAGCGACGCACGCGCCGGGACGGGGGCGCTGTTCCGGCACCGCCGCAAGTCGGGGGACCAGTGGCCCCAACTGCCGGGGCAGCCGGGCAAGGGCGAGCTGCCGGCGGCCGAGGAGCGGCCGGAGCCGGAGCCGCGCCGGGTGTTCACGTTCGCGGGTGAGAAGGTCCTCATCGTCGACGACGACATCCGCAATGTGTTCGCGCTGACCAGCGTCCTGGAGCAGCACGGCCTGGCGGTGCTGTACGCGGAGAACGGCCGCGAGGGCATCGAGGTCCTGGAACAGCACGAGGACGTGTCCGTGGTGCTGATGGACATCATGATGCCGGAGATGGACGGCTACGCGACGACGACGGCGATCCGCAGGATGCCGCAGTTCGCCGGGCTGCCGATCATCGCGCTCACCGCCAAGGCGATGAAGGGCGACCGGGAGAAGGCCATCGAGTCCGGGGCGTCGGACTATGTGACCAAGCCGGTCGACCCGGACTACCTGCTGACGGTGATGGAGCAGTGGATGCGGGGCGAGGGCCGGTAGCGCGCCCTCGGGAAGGGGCCGGGCGCCGTGGGGGATTCCGACCGGAGACCCCCTGGCGGCCGGCCCTCGCCGATCGGGTGTGAGAGCCGCCGGGACGGGGAACCTTCTGGTCTCGCACCGCGTTCGACCTACGGGCACGAGGCGTGTGCTCCGTGACAATGCGGTGACAGGGTGTGGCGACGGGCGGGGTGCGGCTACGATGACCGGCACAAGGACGGACGGCGCATGGGAGTCGTCTTCTGGGGCGGCGCCCGGTGCTTCCCCCGGCACGCAGAGCCGGAGTGAACCAGTGCCGGGGCGAGGAGGACGGGGCATGGTGCAGAAGGCCAAGATCCTCCTGGTCGATGACCGGCCGGAGAATCTGCTGGCGCTGGAGGCCATTCTCTCCGCGCTCGATCAGACACTGGTGCGGGCATCGTCCGGGGAGGAAGCGCTCAAGGCGCTGCTGACCGACGACTTCGCGGTCATCCTGCTGGACGTCCAGATGCCCGGCATGGACGGATTCGAGACCGCCGCGCACATCAAGCGGCGGGAGCGGACCCGGGACATCCCGATCATCTTCCTCACCGCCATCAACCACGGCCCGCACCACACCTTCCGCGGGTACGCGGCCGGGGCCGTCGACTACATCTCCAAGCCGTTCGACCCGTGGGTGCTGCGCGCCAAGGTCTCCGTCTTCGTCGAGCTGTACATGAAGAACTGTCAGCTCCGCGAGCAGGCCGCGCTGCTCCGGCTCCAGCTGGAGGGCTCGGGCCCCGGCGGCCAGACCAAGGAGTCCGCGGGACTGCTCGCCGAGCTGTCCGCCCGGCTCGCCGCCGTCGAGGAGCAGGCCGAGGCGCTGTCCAAGCAGCTCGACGACGACTCCGCCGACGCGGCCGCCGTCGCCACCGCCGCCCATCTGGAGCGCAAGCTCACCGGACTGCGCCGCGCCCTCGACGCGCTGGAGCCCGGTACGGGCGGCGCGCCGAGCCTGCCCGCCCCGAACTGAGCCCGTCCGGACCCTGTCCGGCCCGGACCCGTCCCGTACCGACAGTGACTTCGCGTCAGTACGGGCACCCGGACGGTCGTTGACCCGGTGCCCCCGCTAGCGGGGGGCCCGGTCCGCCCCGGCCTCGCGCGTCGGGGCGCGCCCATGAGCGGGCGTCAGTTTCGCGCCCTGGCACGGCCGACACGAACGGGTGAGCGCCGGGCGAGCTGTTTCCCCAGCGGGTTACGCAGGTAACCTCAAGCCCATGGCCTCACGTACGTCCGGCAAGGGTTCCCAGGGCACGGCGGGCACCGCGAAGCCGCGAGCCGCCGGCCGTACGAGCGGTACCGCGAAGAAGGCGGCGGCGGCCGTCGCCAAGTCGCCCGCCAAGCCCCCCGCGAAGAAGGCGCCCGCCAAGAAGGCGGCGCCCGCCAAGCGCGCGCCCGCGCGCAAGACGGCGGCCAAGAAGCCCGCACCGCGCCCGGCACCGTCCCCCACCGGGGGTCTGTACCGGCTCGTGCGCGGTGTCTGGCTGGGCCTCGCGCACGCCGTCGGCGCGATGTTCCGGGGGATAGGGCGGGGCGCCAAGGGCCTCGACCCGGCCCACCGCAAGGACGGCCTCGCGCTGCTGCTCCTCGGCATCGCGCTGATCGTCGCGGCCGGTACCTGGTCCAATCTGCGCGGCCCCGTCGGCGACCTGGTGGAGATGCTGGTCACCGGCGCCTTCGGCCGGCTCGACCTGCTGGTCCCGCTGCTTGTCGGCGCCATCGCGGTCCGGCTGATCCTCTACCCGGAGAAGCCGGAGGCCAACGGCCGGATCGTGATCGGTCTGTCCGCGCTCGTCATCGGCGTGCTCGGACAGGTCCACATCGCCTGCGGCTCACCCGGCCGCGGCGACGGCACCAAGGCCATGCAGGACGCGGGCGGCCTGATCGGCTGGGCCGCGTCCAAGCCGCTGATCTTCATGATGGGCGAGGTCCTGGCGGTGCCGATGCTGGTGCTGCTCACCGTCTTCGGCCTGCTCGTGGTCACCGCCACCCCCGTCAACGCCATCCCGCAGCGGCTGCGCGCCCTCGGCGCCAAGCTCGGCCTGGTCGAGCCCGCGTACGAGCCGGAGGAGTCCGGCGCGCCCGGCGCACAGAGCGAGCACGGGGAGTACGGCGACGACTGGCGGGGCGAGCAGGCCCCTGGTGCCCGCCCGGTGCGCCGGCGCGCGCCCGGCGCGGCGGACCCGTACGACCACGACCGGGCCGAGTCCGCCGCCCTGGAGCGGCGCGGCCGTCGGGGCCGTACCGCCCCCGTGCCCGCCTCCGCCTTCGACACCGGCGGGCTCGACCCGGTCGACGTGGCCGCCGCCGCGGCCGCCGCCCTCGACGGCGCGGTGCTCAACGGGATGCCGCCGTCGCCGCTGATCGCCGACCTCACCCGGGACGTGACCGCCGAGCGGGCCGCCGCCGTCGCCCGGGCGGCCGAGGCCGAGTCCACCGGCGCGGCCCCGGTGCCGACCGCGCGCGCCGGTGCCAAGGGCAGGGGCGGGTCCGGCGGCGAGGACAGCGGCCGGATCCCCGGCGCCGTACCCGACCTGACCAAGCCCGCTCCCGAGCCGACCGATCTGCCGCCCCGGGCCGAGCAGCTCCAGCTGTCCGGCGACATCACCTACTCGCTGCCCTCCATGGACCT
Source organism: Streptomyces sp. NPDC090025 (assembly GCF_044748125.1). Lineage (NCBI taxonomy): Bacteria > Bacillati > Actinomycetota > Actinomycetes > Kitasatosporales > Streptomycetaceae > Streptomyces > Streptomyces sp. NPDC090025. The sequence continues at coordinate 11,381 of NZ_JBIVFL010000002.1, forward strand.
CCTGGAGCGCGGCGGCCCCGGCAAGACCCGCAGCGCCGCCAACGACGTCGTCGTCGACTCGCTGACCAACGTCTTCGCCGAGTTCAAGGTCGACGCCGCCGTCACCGGCTTCACCCGCGGCCCCACCGTCACCCGGTACGAGGTGGAGCTCGGCCCGGCCGTCAAGGTCGAGAAGATCACCGCGCTCACCAAGAACATCGCGTACGCCGTGGCCAGCCCCGACGTGCGGATCATCTCGCCGATCCCGGGCAAGTCCGCCGTCGGCATCGAGATCCCGAACACCGACCGCGAGATGGTCAACCTCGGCGACGTGCTGCGGCTCGCCGAGGGCGACGACGACCACCCGATGCTGGTCGCGCTCGGCAAGGACGTCGAGGGCGGCTATGTGATGGCCAACCTGGCGAAGATGCCGCACATCCTGGTCGCCGGTGCCACCGGCTCCGGCAAGTCGTCCTGCATCAACTGCCTGATCACCTCGGTGATGATAAGAGCGACCCCGGAGGACGTCCGGATGGTCCTCGTCGACCCCAAGCGGGTCGAGCTCACCGCGTACGAGGGCATCCCGCACCTGATCACCCCGATCATCACCAACCCGAAGCGGGCCGCCGAGGCCCTCCAGTGGGTGGTGAAGGAGATGGACCTCCGCTACGACGACCTGGCCGCCTTCGGCTTCCGTCACATCGACGACTTCAACCAGGCCATCCGGGACGGCAAGGTCCAGCTGCCGCCGGGCAGCGAGCGGGAACTCAAGCCCTACCCGTACCTCCTGGTGATCGTCGACGAGCTCGCCGACCTGATGATGGTCGCGCCCCGGGACGTCGAGGACTCCATCGTCCGCATCACCCAGCTGGCCCGCGCCGCCGGCATCCACCTGGTGCTCGCCACCCAGCGGCCCTCGGTCGACGTCGTCACCGGTCTGATCAAGGCGAACGTGCCGTCCCGGCTCGCCTTCGCCACCTCCTCGCTCGCCGACAGCCGGGTCATCCTCGACCAGCCCGGCGCCGAGAAGCTGATCGGCAAGGGCGACGGCCTGTTCCTGCCGATGGGCGCGAACAAGCCGGTCCGCATGCAGGGCGCCTTCGTCACCGAGCACGAGGTCGCCCAGGTCGTCCAGCACTGCAAGGACCAGATGGCGCCGGTCTTCCGCGAGGACGTCACGGTCGGGCAGAAGCAGAAGAAGGAGATCGACGAGGAGATCGGCGACGACCTCGACCTGCTCTGCCAGGCGGCCGAACTGGTGGTCTCCACCCAGTTCGGCTCGACCTCGATGCTCCAGCGCAAACTGCGGGTCGGCTTCGCCAAGGCGGGCCGCCTGATGGACCTCATGGAATCGCGCAACATCGTCGGCCCCAGCGAGGGCTCCAAGGCCCGGGACGTGCTGGTCAAGCCCGACGAGCTGGACGAGGTGCTCGACGTGATCCGGGGCGGCGACGGCACCGGCTGAGCGCCGCCGGAGCGGGGACAGGACCGGGCCGGGGGCCGCACCCCGCCCCGGTCCGCCGCCAGGTCGAGACCGGGCCGAGACTCACTCGTAAGGGAACGTGGGCAACCGTTTCCCTTGGGCGCACGTCAAGTTGGAGGGAAGGACAGCACGATGTCCCAGCCTCATGGCGTACAAACCATGCCCGCCCGGTTGCCCCACCCTTTCGTACCACCCATAGACTGAACATCCAGCAGGTGGCTACACGCTCGAAAGGCGCTCACGTGTCCATCGGCAACTCCCCCGAAGACGACCGGAACTTCCCGGCAGACGACCGGGATTCCGTCGGTCATGTCCTGCGGCAGGCCCGCGTCGCGGCCGGTCTCACCGTCGAAGAGGTCAGCGCCTCCACCCGGGTGCGCGTCCCGATCGTGCACGCGATCGAGGAGGGCGACTTCTCGCGCTGCGGCGGCGACGTCTACGCCCGCGGCCACGTCCGCACGCTGGCCCGCGCCGTGGGTCTCGATCCGGCCCCCCTGATCGAGCGGTACGACGCCGAGCACGGCGGCCGGCCCGCCCCGACCCCCGCCGCCCCGCTGTTCGAGGCGGAGCGGATCCGCCCCGAGCCGCGCCGCCCCAACTGGACCGCCGCCATGGTCGCGGCCATCGTCGCCGTCGTCGGTTTCGTCGGCTACTCCATGTTCAACGGCACCGACGGGACCGCGGGACCCGAGGCCGTCGCGGAGGGCCCGGCCCCGGCCACCAAGCCCGCCAAGCCCGCCCCCAAGCCCGCGCCGGTGAAGTCGCAGGCCGCCCCGGCGCCGTCCGAGAGCGCCATCGCGGCCGTCCCCCAGGACAAGGTCACCGTCAAGCTCACCGCCACCGACGACAAGAGCTGGATCTCGGCCAAGGCCCACGACGGCAAGCTGCTCTTCGACGGCCTGCTGCTCAAGGGCGAGTCCAAGACCTTCCAGGACGACAAGCGCATCGACCTCATCCTCGGCAACGCGGGACCGATCGAGCTGTACGTCAACGGCAAGAAGATCGAGGACTCCTTCGAGTCCGGCCAGGTCGAGCGCCTGTCCTACACCAAGGGCGACCCGCAGGACGGCTGAGGCCACCCAGTCCACCCTTAGGGGTGACAGCGCGTGACGGCGTCGCGCAGGTGAACCCTGCGCGACGGAGGTACGGCCGGGACGAAGTAGTCTTGAGTCCATGCCCGAACGCCGTACCGTCGCCCTTGTCACTCTCGGCTGCGCCCGTAACGAGGTGGACTCGGAGGAGCTCGCAGGCCGCTTGGCAGCGGACGGCTGGGAGCTCGTCGAGAACGCCGAGGACGCCGATGTAGCCGTCGTCAACACCTGTGGCTTCGTCGAAGCCGCCAAGAAGGACTCCGTCGACGCGCTCCTCGAAGCCAATGATCTGAAGGACCACGGCCGCACCCAGGCCGTTGTCGCCGTCGGCTGCATGGCCGAGCGCTACGGCAAGGAGCTGGCCGACGCGCTGCCCGAGGCCGACGGCGTGCTCGGCTTCGACGACTACGCCGACATCTCCGGCCGCCTCCAGACGATCCTCAGCGGCGGCAGCGTCGAGGCGCACGCCCCGCGCGACCGCCGCAAGCTGCTGCCGCTGTCCCCGGTCGAGCGCCAGCAGGCCGCCGCCGCGGTGGCGCTGCCCGGCCACGGCGACACCCAGGCCACGGACCCGGCCGGGGCCGACGACGCCGACGCGCAGACCGCCGACCTGACGGATCTGCCGGAAGGTGTCGCGCCCGCTTCCGGGCCGCGCGCGCCGCTGCGCCGCCGCCTGGACACCAGCCCGGTCGCCTCGGTGAAGCTGGCCTCCGGCTGCGACCGACGCTGCTCCTTCTGCGCCATCCCGTCCTTCCGCGGCTCCTTCGTCTCGCGCCGTCCCTCCGACGTCCTGAACGAGACCCGCTGGCTGGCCGAGCAGGGCGTGAAGGAGATCATGCTGGTCTCCGAGAACAACACCTCGTACGGCAAGGACCTCGGCGACATCCGCCTCCTGGAGAGCCTGCTGCCCGAGCTCGCGGCGGTCGACGGCATCGAGCGGGTCCGGGTCAGCTACCTGCAGCCCGCCGAGATGCGCCCCGGCCTGATCGACGTGCTCACCTCGACCGAGAAGGTCGCCCCCTACTTCGACCTGTCCTTCCAGCACAGCGCCCCCGACGTGCTGCGGGCGATGCGCCGCTTCGGCGACACCGACCGCTTCCTGGAGCTCCTGGAGACCATCCGGTCCAAGGCGCCGACGGCGGGTGCCCGGTCCAACTTCATCGTCGGCTTCCCCGGCGAGACCGAGGCCGACTTCGCCGAGCTGGAACGCTTCGTCACGCACGCCAGGCTCGACGCCATCGGCGTCTTCGGCTACTCCGACGAGGACGGCACCGAGGCCGCGGGCTACGAGCACAAGCTCGACCAGGACGTCGTCGACGAGCGCCTTGCGCACCTGTCCCGGCTCGCCGAGGAGCTGACCGCCCAGCGCGCCGAGGAGCGGATCGGCGAGACCCTGGAGGTACTCGTCGAGTCCTTCGACGACGAGGACGGCTGGCTCGGCCGGGCCGCCCACCAGGCGCCCGAGACGGACGGCCAGGTGATCCTCACCATGGACTCGACCGAGGGCGTGGAGCTGGCCCCGGGCCGTATGGTCAGGGCCAAGGTCGTCGGCACCGAGGGTGTCGACCTGGTGGCCGACCACTGCGAGGTGCTGGGGAGCGGCCCCGGGACCCGTGAGGCCGAGGAGGCGGGCAGATGACCGGAGTCCCGGCGTCCGCGACGGGCGGGACCGGCGGCAGGCCGGCGCCCCGCGGCAAGCTGGGGGCTGCGGCCGTCAACCAGGCCAGTCTCTGGAACATCGCGAACATCCTGACCATGATCCGGCTCGTGCTCGTGCCGGGCTTCGTGCTGCTGCTCCTCCAGGACGGCGGCCACGACCCGGCGTGGCGGGCCTGGGCCTGGGCGGCGTTCGCGGTGGCCATGATCACCGATGTCTTCGACGGGCACCTGGCCCGTACGTACAACCTGGTCACCGACTTCGGGAAGATCGCCGACCCGATCGCCGACAAGGCGATCATGGCGGCCGGGCTGATCTCGCTGTCCGCGCTCGGCGACCTGCCGTGGTGGGTGACCGGTGTCATCCTCGCCCGTGAGCTCGGCATCACGCTGATGCGCTTCTGGGTGATCCGGCACGGGGTGATCCCGGCCAGCCGCGGCGGCAAGATGAAGACGCTCGCGCAGGGCACCGCGGTCGGCATGTACGTGCTGGCGCTCACCGGGCCGCTCGCCACGATGCGCTTCTGGGTGATGGCGGTCGCCGTGGCGCTGACCGTCGTCACCGGTCTGGACTATGTGCGACAGGCGGTCGTACTGCGCCGCGAAGGGCTCGCCGCGGAGCGCGCGGCGGCCGCCGCGGCCGCGCCGGATTCCACCGGTTCATCCGATGCCTCCGGTTCCTCCGGTTCCTCCGGTTCCTCCGGTTCATCCGATGCCTCCGGTTCCTCCGGTTCGGACCAGGCTCCGACCGGCGCGGGAGCCGAATCACGATGACCGCCGCCGCGACCGTCGCCGCCCGGGTGCTCGAACAGCTCGCCCTGCGGGGTGCCACGCTGGCGGTCGCGGAGTCCCTCACGGGCGGTCTGGTGGCCGCGGAGCTGACCGGGGTCCCCGGGGCCTCGAAGACCTTCCGCGGCTCCGTGACGGCCTATGCCACGCCCCTGAAGGAGCGGCTCCTCGGGGTGGACGGCGCTCTGCTGGCGGCGCGCGGCGCGGTCGACGCCGAGGTCGCGCTGCAGATGGCGGCCGGTGTCCGGGCCGCGCTCGGCGCCGACTGGGGGATCGCGACCACCGGCGTCGCGGGCCCCGAGCCGCAGGACGGACAGCCCGTGGGAACGGTGTACGTGGCCGTCTCGGGCCCCTCGGCGGACGCGGGTCCGACGGGGAAGGTGGCCGCGTTGCGATTGAGCGGCGATCGAGCGGAAATCCGTAGAGAGAGTGTGCGGAGCGTGCTCGAATTGCTCAGTGGACTGCTCGCCGACGAACGCACGGAAAATGCGCGGGCACAGGATACGGAACAGAACGGGGGAGATTGATGTTTGCAGCCATGAGTGAACACGACATCGCTCCCCGCACGGCCGCGGCGCGAGGCGGTACGGTGGGGCGTGAAGGATGCGGCTACGCGGTCCGAGGAGGGAGCCACCGATGATTCTGCTCCGTCGCCTGTTGGGTGACGTGCTGCGTCGGCAGCGCCAGCGCCAGGGCCGTACTCTGCGCGAAGTCTCCTCGTCCGCCCGAGTTTCGCTCGGCTATCTCTCCGAGGTGGAGCGGGGGCAGAAGGAGGCTTCCTCCGAGCTGCTCTCCGCGATCTGCGACGCGCTGGACGTACGGATGTCCGAGCTCATGCGTGAAGTGAGCGACGAGCTGTCGCTGGCCGAACTGGCCGAGTCGGCAGCGGCGAGCGAGCCGGTGCCGACGCCGGTGCGGCCGATGCTCAATTCGGTCTCGGTGACGTCGGTGGCCGGAGTGTCCACCGAGCGGGTGACCATCAAGGCACCCGCGGAGGCGGTCGACGTCGTCGCCGCCTGAGCCGAGGGGCGCGGGCACGCACCGCGCGCGAAGAAGTGGATGAGGCCCCGGTGGCCGCCGTCAGGGCGGCCACCGGGGCTTCGTCGTCGTGCGCGACGGTCGGCGAGCTGCCATGGTGGTGGAGCCTGACCGAGCCGATGGGTGTTCCGGCACCGGGTGTCGGCACAGGGTCCCGTCGCGTGCCGCGATTCGTGGTCCGTGTTCCGTGCGCCGGGTCTGCCTCTTGTGCGCCCTCCCGCCGGGTGATCCTGCCGGTCTAGCGTCGACCGAAGGAGGCGGCCATGGTACGGCGACGGGTTCCGCTGGTGACGCTCATGTTGGTCGCGGCCGGACTGGTGGCCGGAGGGCTCTGGTGGTGGGCGGTGGTGCGCCTGCTGGTGGTGCCGGGGGAGACGGGACCGGTCGAGGGGGCGGTGGCCGCGGGTGGCTGGGGGCTGAGCCTGTTGCCGGTGCACGTGGCCGCCTCCACCGGGCGGGCGGTGCGGGAGAAGGCGCCTGCCGGGGGTGGGGCCGGGGGTGGCGGCGTGTCCGGGGCCGGGTCGGGGTCCGGGGGTGGCTGCGGGGCCGGGGCCGGTGGTGTCTCCGGTGGCGCTGGTGCCGGCGGTACGGGTGGGGCGGGCCGGATGGATCGCGCGGGGGTCACCAGGGCATGGCGACGCCGCCGTTGGGGCGGAGGATCTGGCCGGTCGTGAAGGACGAGGCGTCCGACGCGAGGTGCAGCACCGCGTGCGCGATGTCCTCGGGCTCACCGACCCGGCCCAGCGGGGAGACCCGCACCATCGCCGACTCGGCCTGTTCCTGGGCGGCGGGCTCGTGGCGGTCGGTCATCGGGGTGCGGACCCAGCCGGGGGCGACCGCGTTCACCCGGATGCCGTGCCGGCCGACCTCGGCGGCGAGCGTCTTGGTCAGCTGCACCACGGCCGCCTTGGTGACGCTGTAGCAGAGCAGGCCCGGGCTCGCGGTGTCCATCGCGCCCGAGGCCATGGTGACCACCGAGCCCCGCACCCCGTGGTCGATCATCGAGCGGGCGGCCTCCTGGCAGGCGTGCAGCACGCCCTTGAAGTTGACCGCGAGGATCCGGTCCAGGTCCTCGTCGCGGGTCTCCAGGACGCTGCTGGTGTGCATGATCCCGGCGACGGCCGCCATCACGTGCAGCGGTCCGGCCGCCCGTACGGCGGTGGCGAGGGCGGCGCGGTCGGTGACGTCGAGCGGGTGGACGTGCGCGGTGCCGCCGCCCCGGCCGATCAGGGCCGCGGTCTCCTTCAGGCCCGGCTCGTCGCGGTCGGCGCAGTGCACGACGGCCCCCGCCTCGGCGAGCAGCACGGCGCTGGCGCGCCCGATGCCGCTGGCGGCGCCGGTGACGAAGGCGGTGCGTCCGGTGAGGTCGTACGCGGTGAGAGCCATGCCGGGACCGTACGACCGGATCTGACGGGTCGTCAATTAGTGCGGCGGTGCCGGTTGGCGATGACCGGTCGCCGGTTGTCGGCCGCCGGTTGCCGGGGCGGGAGCGGGTCCCGGTTCGCGGGCCGGGGTCAGGGGCCTGGGCCGCGTTGACACGTCGGACACCAATACGTGATCCGGTCGCCCAGCTCCGCACCGCGCACGGCCGTGCCGCAGCGCGGACAGGGGCGGCCCGCCCGGCCGTAGACGTACAGCCGGTCGGCGGTACGGCGGGTCGTGGTCGTCCGGCGGTCCGGGCGGTCCTTGTTCGCCTCCAGGAGGCGGTGCGCGGTGGCCACCAGACGCTCGGGGACGTCCGCCGGAAGCTCGCCGACCGGCAGCCAGGGGGTGACCGCGGCCAGGAACGCCAGCTCGGACTTGTAGACATTGCCGATCCCGGCGAGATTGCGCTGGTCGAGCAGGGCCTCGCCGAGCGGCCGGGCCGGATCGGCGGTCAGCCGCCGGACCGCCTCGGCCGGGTCCCAGTCCGGGCCGAGCAGATCCGGGCCGAGATGGCCGACGACGGAGGACTCCGCCGCCGTACGGACCAGTTCGAGCACCGGGAGCCGGTAGCCGTACGCGGTGGACTCGGCGTTCCCGAGGATCGCCCGGATCTGGTGCGCCGGGCCGCCCCGAGGCCGCTCCCCGGTGGCGAACACGCGCCAGGCGCCGTCCATCCGCAGATGGGAGTGGAGGGTGAGGCCGCCCTCGATCCGGGTGAGCAGATGTTTGCCGCGCGGGGTGACGTCGAGCACCGAGCGGCCGGTGAGATCCGCCGTGGCGAAGCGCGGCACCCGCAGATCGGCACGGGTCAGCACCCGGCCGGCCAGTGCCTCGTCGAGCCGCCGGGCGGTGTGCCAGACGGTGTCTCCTTCGGGCATGGGGCCATGATGCCCCGCCGCCGGGGCGGACGCGGGCCGGGGCCGGTGGGCGTGCGGGGGCTGGGGTGGATGCGGGCCGGGGGGCCGGTGGGTGTGCGGGCGGGCCCGGCGCGGGCCTCAGGCGCGCAGCCGCAGGCCCCGGGGGGTGGCGTGGAAACCGGCGGCCTCCAAGGGGCGGGCCAGCGGGGAGGTGAGCGCGGTGCCCCCGTTGATCCGCTCCACCGTCACCGTGCCGAGGGAGCCCGCCGCCGAGGTCGCCGCGAGGGCTTCGGCCGCGGCCCGGAACGCGGGCGACTCCGGGTCGGCCGGCCAGCACAGCAGGGTCTTGCCGCCGCGCTCCATGTAGAGCGTCAGCTCACCGTCCACCAGGACGACCATCGCCCCCGCCTTGCGGCCCGGCTTGTGGCCCGCGCCGGTCGGCGGCTCGGGCCAGGACAGGGCCGCCCCGTAGGCGTTCGCCGGGTCGGCCGCCGCGAGGACCACCGCGCGGGGGCCCGTGCCCTCCTCGGCGCCGCGGTCCCGCGCGGTGGCCGCCGCGCGCAGCCGGTCCACCGCCCCGTCCATGGCGAACTGGGCCGCCCCCAGACCCTCCACCACATAGCCGCGGCGGGCCTGCCCGCTGTCCTCGAACGCCGACAGGATCCGGTACGTCGCCGAGAAGCCGCCCTCGACGCCCTCGGCCGCCACCGCGCCCCGGGTCACCACCCCGTGCCGGTCGAGCAGGGTACGGGCCAGGGCGTGTGCCCGATGGGTCGGCTCGGGCTCCGGCGGCGGAAGCAGCGACCAGCGGCCGCTGACCGTGGGCGGGCCGGTGCGGGAGGCGGGCCGGGCGGCGGCCGTCAGGGTGCCGTACCGCCCGCGCGGGACCGTGCGGCGGGCCCGGTGCGCGGTGGAGCCCGCGGTGCGGCCCGAGCCGAGCAGGGCCCGCAGCGGGGCCAGCGTGTCATTGGTGAGCCGCCCCGACCAGGCCAGGTCCCACAGGGCGTCGGCGAGCTGCGGATCGCTCGCGTCGGGGTGGGTGGTGGCCCGCACCTGGTCGGCGATCTGCCGGAAGAACAGCCCGTATCCGCCGGTCAGCACGGTGAGGACGGACTCGTGGAGCCCGGACAGCTCCAGCGGGTGCGGCGGCGGCAGGAGCAGCGGCGCCGCGTCGGCGAGATACAGCGAGATCCAGCCGTCCTTGCCGGGCAGCGCCCCGGCGCCCGCCCACAGCACCTCGCCGGTGGTGGTCAGCTCGTCGAGCAGGGCCGGGGAGTAGTCCCGCACCCGGGACGGCAGGATCAGTTTCTCCAGGGCCGAGGCGGGCACCGGCGCGCCCTGCAGCTGCTCGACCGCCCGGGCCAGGCCGTCGATGCCGCGCAGCCCGTTGCCCCCGAGGTGCTGCCACTGGGGCAGGAAGGTGGCGAGCGCGGCCGGGGGGACCGGCTCCAGCTCGTGCCGGAGCGCGGCGAGCGACCGGCGGCGCAGCCGCCGCAGCACGGTCGCGTCGCACCACTCCTGACCGATGCCGGAGGGGTGGAACTCGCCCTGCACCACCCGCCCGGCGGCGGCGAGCCGCTGCAGCGCCCCGTCGGTGACGGCGACGCCGAGACCGAAGCGGGCGGCGGCCCCGGTCGAGGTGAAGGGGCCGTGGGTGCGGGCGTGCCGGGCCAGGAGGTCGCCGAGCGGGTCCTTCACCGGTTCGGTGAACGCCTCCGGGACACCGACCGGCAGCGCGGTGCCCAGCGCGTCCCGCAGCCGGCCCGCGTCCTCGATCGCCGCCCAGTGCTCGGCGCCCGCGATCCGCACCCGGATGGCGCGCCGGGCCCGGGACAGCTCCTCGGCCCAGCCGGGCCCGGCGCCGCGCTCGGCCAGCTCGGCGTCGGTGAGCGGCCCGAGCACCCGCAGCAGGTCGGCGACGCCCTCGGCGTCCTTGACCCGGCGGTCCTCGGTCAGCCACTGCAGCTCGCGCTCCAGCTCGGCGAGCACCTCGGGATCGAGCAGCTCACGCAGCTCGGCCTGGCCGAGCAGCTCGGCGAGCAGCCGGGAGTCCAGGGACAGCGCGGCGGCCCGCCGCTCGGCGAGCGGGGAGTCGCCCTCGTACAGGAACTGGGCGACATAGCCGAACAGCAGGGAGCGGGCGAACGGCGAGGGCTCCGGGGTGGTCACCTCGACCAGGCGCACCCGGCGGGCCTCGATGTCGCCCATCAGCTCCCGCAGTCCTGGCACGTCGAAGACGTCCTGGAGGCATTCGCGGACCGCTTCCAGGACGATCGGGAACGAGCCGAACTCACTGGCCACCTGGAGCAGCTGGGCCGCCCGCTGGCGCTGCTGCCACAGCGGGGTGCGCTTGCCCGGGTTGCGCTTGGGCAGCAGCAGGGCGCGCGCCGCGCACTCCCGGAAGCGGGACGCGAACAGCGCCGAACCGCCGACCTGGTCGGTGACGATCTGCTCGATCTCGCCCTGGTCGAAGACGGTGTCGGCCGCGCCGATCGGCGCCTGCTCGCTGTCGAGGACGGTGTCGGTGAACCGGCCGGGGTCCACCGAGTCGCCGGGGGTGCCGTCCAGCAGGTCGAGGCCCATCAGGTCGGCGTCCGGCAGCCGCAGCACGATGCCGTCGTCGGCGTGCATCACCTGGGCGTCCATCCCGTACCGCTCGGCGAGCCGGGCGCCGAGCGCCAGCGCCCACGGGGCGTGCACCTGGGCGCCGAACGGGGAGTGCACCACCACCCGCCAGTCGCCCAGCTCGTCCCGGAACCGCTCCACCAGGATCGTCCGGTCGTCCGGCACATGGCCGCACGCCTCGCGCTGCTCGGCGAGATACGCGATCACGTTCTCCGCCGCCCAGGCGTCGAGACCGGCGGCCAGCAGCCGCAGCCGGGCGTCGTCCGGCGCGAGCGCCCCCACCTCGCGCAGGAACGCGCCCACCGCGCGGCCCAGCTCCAGCGGGCGGCCCAGCTGGTCGCCCTTCCAGAACGGCAGCCGGCCCGGCACCCCGGGCGCGGGCGACACCAGGACCCGGTCCCGGGTGATGTCCTCGATCCGCCAGGAGGTGGTGCCGAGGGTGAACACGTCACCGACCCGCGACTCGTACACCATCTCCTCGTCGAGCTCGCCGACCCGGCCGCCGCCCTTCTTGGGGTCGGCGCCCGCCAGGAACACCCCGAACAGGCCCCGGTCCGGGATGGTGCCGCCGGAGGTGACCGCGAGCCGCTGGGCGCCCGGCCTGCCGGTGACGGTGCCCGCGATCCGGTCCCACACCACGCGCGGGCGCAGCTCGGCGAACGCGTCCGACGGATAGCGCCCGGCCAGCATGTCCAGGACCGCCGTGAACGCCGAGTCGGGCAGCGCGGCGAACGGCGCCGCCCGCCGGACCGTCGCCAGCAGGTCGTCGGCCTGCCAGGAGTCCAGCGCGACCATCGCCACCAGTTGCTGGGCCAGCACGTCCAGCGGATTGGCGGGCACCCGCAGCGACTCGATGGAGCCGGTGCGCATCCGCTCGGTGACCACCGCCGACTGCACCAGGTCGCCCCGGTACTTCGGGAACACCACACCCGTCGACACCGCGCCGACCTGGTGGCCCGCGCGGCCCACCCGCTGGAGCCCGGACGCCACCGAGGGCGGCGACTCGACCTGCACCACCAGGTCCACCGCGCCCATGTCGATGCCCAGTTCGAGACTGGAGGTGGCGACCACGGCCGGGAGGCGGCCCGCCTTCAGGTCCTCCTCGACCTGGGCCCGCTGCTCCTTGGACACCGAGCCGTGGTGGGCGCGGGCGAGCAGCGGGGGCGCGCCCTGCGCCGCGCCCGACTGGGCCATGATCTCGGCGGGCGGTCTGCCGTCGGGCAGGGTCTCGCCGGTCGCCCGCTCGTACGCGATCTCGTTCAGCCGGTTGCACAGGCGCTCGGCGAGGCGCCGGGAGTTGGCGAACACGATGGTCGAGCGGTGCGCCTGCACGAGGTCCGCGATCCGCTCCTCCACATGGGGCCAGATCGACGGGCGTTCGCCGCCCTCGGACGACTCGGCGGCCGGGGAGCCGCCCAACTCGCCCATGTCCTCGACCGGGACGACCACCGAGAGGTCGAACTCCTTGCCGGACGGCGGCTGGACGATCTCGGCCTTCCGCTGCGGCGACAGATAGCGCGCCACCTCCTCGACCGGCCGCACGGTGGCCGAGAGGCCGATCCGGCGGGCCGGGCGCGGCAGCAGCTCGTCGAGCCGCTCCAGGGAGAGCGCCAGATGGGCACCGCGCTTGGTGCCCGCGACCGCGTGCACCTCGTCGAGGATGACGGTCTCGACGCCGGACAGGGCGTCCCGGGCGGCCGAGGTCAGCATCAGGAACAGCGATTCGGGGGTGGTGATCAGGATGTCCGGCGGGCGGGTCGCCAGTGCCCGGCGCTCGGCGGGCGGGGTGTCGCCCGATCTGATGCCCACCCGCACGTCGGGCTCGGGCAGCCCGAGCCGCACCGACTCCTGGCGGATGCCGGTCAGCGGCGAGCGCAGATTGCGCTCCACGTCCACGGCGAGCGCCTTCAGCGGCGACACGTACAGCACCCGGCAGCGCTTCTTGGCGTCGGCGGGCGGCGGTGTGGCCGCGAGGGAGTCGAGCGAGGCGAGGAACGCGGCGAGGGTCTTGCCGGAGCCGGTCGGCGCGACCACCAGCACGTCCGAGCCCTCGCCGATGGCCCGCCAGGCCCCCTCCTGCGCCGCCGTGGGCGCGGTGAAGGCCCCGGTGAACCAACCACGGGTCGCGGGGGAGAACGAGTCGAGCGCGGACCTGACCATGCCCTCCATCGTGCACCCCGCCACTGACAACCGCCCGGACCTGCGGAAACCCGCTCGTGGCGGGCCCGGACCGTGGCGCAGAATGGGGACATGACCCGTGGCGACGTGTCCGGACCGCCCGCGGCCGTTGCCCCCGGCCCGAAGGGCGCGCGCGGCCACAACCTCGGCGACGGCGGACCGCCCGGCGACGGCTCGGGACGGGTGGTGGCGGGCGGCGAGCGGGCCCGCTACTGGCGGCCGGTCGAGCTGCCGGGCGTCGACCTGCTGCACGCCCACTACGTCCGCAAGTCCTTCTCCCGGCACACCCACGAGAGCTTCGTGCTCGCCGCCGTCACCGCCGGGGTCGAGGCGTTCCACTACGCGGGCGACCTGGTCCACGCGGGCCCCGGGCAGATAGCCCTGGTCAACCCCGACACCCCGCACACCGGGCACGCCGGGGTGCCCGAGGGCTGGACCTACCGCACGATCTACCCCGACCCCGAGCTCATCCGGGCCATCGCCGACGACACCGTCGCCCTGCGCGGCGCCATCGGCTTCACCCAGCCCGTCGTGGACGACGCCCAGGCCGCCCGGCTCGTGATCGGCGTCCACCGGGCCGCCGAGGAGGGCAACGCGCTGGCCGCCGACAGCCTGCTGCGGCTGGTCGTCGCCCGGCTGCTGCGCAGCCACGGCGGCCGGGCCCGCCCGCTCGCGCCGCTCGCCGCCGGGGCCGCCGACGCGGCACGCGCGCGTGCCGTCCTGGAGGAGCGGATGGCCGACCCGCCGACCCTGGAACAGCTCGCCGCCGACCTCGGCACCAGCCCCTTCGCGCTGCTCCGGGCCTTCCGCACCGCGTACGGGATGCCGCCGCACACCTGGCTGACCGACGCCCGGGTGCGCCGGGCCCGCCGCCTCCTGGACGCGGGCACGCCCCCGGCCCAGGCCGCCGTCGCCGTCGGCTTCACCGACCAGCCGCACCTCAACCGCCATTTCACCCGCAGCGTCGGGGTGCCGCCGGGCGCGTACCAGCGCGGGCGCGGGCGCTGAGGCCCGCTGGGCCCATCGGCCGGGCCGGGCGCAAGAACGTACAAGACCGGGCCGTGACCCGCCCCGTAGCGTCGCCGACGTGGCAGAGCAAGCAGCACGAACAGAACGCACGGCCGAACCGACGGCCGAACCGGCGGCAGGGACACCAGAGCGCGCCAAGAGCGACGCCGCCGTGGTCCGCGACGGCCTCGGCGTCGGCATCGCCGTCGGACTCTCCGGCTTCGCCTTCGGGGTGACCTCGGCGGGCGCCGGACTCAGCCTGCTGCAGAGCTGCGCGCTCAGCCTGCTCGTCTTCACCGGCGCCTCACAGTTCGCGCTGGTCGGCGCGCTCGCCGCGGGCGGCAACCCGCTCACCGCCGCCGCCGGGGCGTTCTTCCTCGGCACCCGCAACGCCTTCTACGGCCTGCGGCTCTCCCAGCTCCTGGCGCTGCGCCGGCTCGCCCGCCCGTTCGCCGCCCAGTGGGTGATCGACGAGACCACCGCCGTCGCCCTCGCCCAGCCGGACCGCCGCTCGGCCCGCCTCGGCTTCACGGTCACCGGACTCAGCCTCTACGTGCTGTGGAACCTCACCACCTTCCTCGGCGCCCTCGGCACGGAGGCCATCGGCGACACCGACGCCTGGGGCCTGGACGCGGCGGGCCCGGCCGTCTTCCTCGCGCTGCTCGCCCCGATGGTGCGGACGGCCACCGAACGGGCCACCGCCGCGCTCGCCGTCCTGCTCGGCCTCGGGCTGCTGCCGGTGCTGCCCGCCGGGGTGCCGGTGCTCGCCGCCGCCCTCGCGGCGCCCGCCGTGCTCTGGTTCCGCGGCCGCCGGCGTGCGGGACGGCAGGAGGACGTCCGATGAGTGTCTGGATCGCGATCGCGCTGACCACCGTCGGCTGCTACCTGGTGAAACTCCTCGGCCTTCTGGTGCCCGCCGAAACCCTGGAACGGCCGCTGGTACGGCGGCTCGCCGCGCTCGTCCCGGTGGCCCTGCTCGCCGCCCTCACCGCCCAGCAGACCTTCAGCGCCCGGGGCGAGCTCACCCTCGACGCCCGCGCCGCCGGGCTCGCCGCGGCCGCCGTCGCCCTGTTCCTGCGCGCCCCGTTCCTGGTGGTCGTCGCCGTGGCGGTGCTCGGCACGGCCGGGGTCCGGGCGCTCAGCTGATCGTGCGGCCGTGCGCGCGCAGCGTCCGCAGCGCCTCCACCGTGACGATCGGCCGCGCTTCCAGGGCCGTGCCCGGCGCCCACTGCCGCCAGGTCACCGGCCAGCCTCCGTCCTCCCGCTGGGCCGCCGCGAGGTGGTCGAGCGAGCGGGCCATCTCCTCGTCGGTGAACCAGCGGCGGGCCAACGAGTCCGGCACGCGCGCGTAGTCGTACGGAAAGTGGTGCTCGCCCGGCGCGTACCCGTCGGCGACCGGCTGCTCGTCGGCCCGGTCCGGGTCGAGCACCGCGAGCCCCTGCTCCCGCACCAGGCGCCCGAGCCGGTCGCTCGCCGCCTGCGCGCGGGCGCGGTCCGGGACCCCGTCGAGGAACGCGACGGCGGCCTGCACCTCGTACGGGTGCGACTTCTCCAGGCCGTCCACCGCCGCCCAGCAGAACTCGGTGGCCCGGAACAGCCACGCGTGCCACACCTGGTTGCGGTGCAGCAGCCCGACCACGGGACCGGTGGTCAGCAGCGCGCTCGGCGGATCGTCGGCCACCGGCACGAACGGCGCCGCCGGATAGCCGCGTTGCGAGGGGTGCACCGCGGGCAGCGCCCCGTCGTGGGTGGACACCTCCGTCAGATAGCGGCAGATCCGCTCGATCCGCAGCCCGCCGCAGCGCCCCACGGAGTCGAGCACCCGCAGCGCGTGCGCGGTGTGCAGCGGCTGGCTGACCGGGCCGCGCAGATCGGGTTCGAGGGCGTGGCCGTAGCCGCCGTCCTCGTTGAGGTACGCGGTGAGCGCGGCCTCGACGGGATCCGCCGGGCCGCGCAGGAAGTGGTAGGCGAACCGGCGCTGTTCGAGCACGCGCGCGGTGAGCCAGACGAACCGCTCGGCGCGGGCGAGCGGCGACGCCGTGACGACGGCCGACCCGGCGGGTGCCGGAACGGAGAGCGACGCGGACGGAGCGGGGATTTCTGGAGGATTTCCGGCCATGCTCCGACGGTAGGCGCGAAAGCACGGCTGACAAGGGCTAAGGGCCGGGCTGCACCCGTGAGGGCGGGATACTGGTGTCATGCGGTTGACGATTTTCTGGGAACGGATGACTGAGCACTTCGGCGCGGGCTATGTCGAGTCCTTCGCGCGCGACCACGTCATGGCGGAGCTCGGCGGGCGCACGGTGCACCAGGCCCTCGACGCGGGCTGGGAGGCGAAGGACGTGTGGCGGGCGGTCTGCGCCGCGGTCGGCGTACCGGCCGAGAACCGCTGAGCGGCCCCCGGGCCACGGCCGGGAACCGCCGGGCGGTGCCGGGCACGACGGCCGAGAACCGATGATCTGACGGGTCCGGGCCGGAATGTCCGCGCGGTGCGCGAGACTGGCGGGGTGGCCCCGACTGACACGCACGACGAGACCGATGGACCCGACGCCGACCGCCGAGGCGCCACGCCCGCACAGCCGGGTGTGGCCGCCCCACCCCCAGGGCGGGGCGGCGAGCCGACCCCGCCTGCCGCGCCGGGCCCCGCGCGGATGCCGCGCTGGCTGCCCCGCGCCCTGGTCCTCGCGCTCGCCCTCTACGCCTGCTTCCAACTCGGCAGCTGGGCCTTCCACCAGGTCATCGGCCTGCTCATCAACATCCTCCTGGCCTTCTTCCTGGCGCTCGCCATCGAACCGGCCGTCGGACGGATGGCGGCGCGCGGCATGCGCCGGGGGCTCGCCACCTTCATCGTGTTCTTCGCGGTCCTCGTCGCCGGGGTCGGCTTCGTGGTGCTGCTCGGCTCGATGCTGGCCGGCCAGATCGTCGACATGGTCGAGAACTTCCCCAAGTACCTCGACATGCTGATCAACTGGACCAACGAGCACTTCCACACCGAGCTGTCCCGGGTCGAGGTGCAGGACAGCGTGCTGCGCTCCGACTGGCTCCAGAAGTACGTGCAGAACAGCGCGTCCGGAGTCCTCGACGTCTCCGCCACCCTGCTCGGCGGGCTGTTCAAGCTGCTGACGATCTTCCTGTTCTCGTTCTACTTCGCCGCCGACGGGCCCCGGCTGCGCCGCGCGCTGTGCTCGGTGCTGCCGCCCGCCAAGCAGACCGAGGTCCTGCGCGCGTGGGAGATCGCGGTCGACAAGACCGGCGGCTACCTCTACTCGCGCGGTCTGATGGCGCTGATCTCCGGAATCGCGCACTTCATCCTCTTCGAGATCCTCGGCGTGCCCTACGCGCCCGCGCTCGCCGTCTGGGTCGGCCTGGTCTCGCAGTTCATCCCGACCATCGGCACCTATCTCGCGGGCGCCCTGCCGATGCTGATCGCCTTCACCGTGGACCCCTGGTACGCGCTGTGGGTGCTCGTCTTCGTCGTGGTCTACCAGCAGTTCGAGAACTACATGCTGCAGCCGAAACTGACCTCGAAGACGGTCGACATCCACCCGGCGGTGGCGTTCGGCTCGGTCATCGCGGGCACCGCGCTGCTCGGCGCCGTCGGCGCGCTGATCGCCATCCCCGCCGTCGCCACCCTGCAGGCGTTCCTCGGCGCCTATGTGAAGCGGTACGACGTGACCGACGACCCGCGCGTGCACGGGCACCGGCGCTACGGCGAGGCGGTCGTCGCGCGGCTGCAGAAAGCCCTGCACCCCAAGAAGGACACCGGACAGGACACCGGGGACACCGAGGACACCGGGGACACCGAGGACGCCGGGGACACAGGGGATGCCGCGGAGGGCGGCGGTCAGAGGTAGGAGGCGCCCGTCACCCGGTGCCGGAACAGCCGCCAGATCCACGCCTGCACGGCCACCATCGGCACCATGACCGCGAGGAGCACCGGGACCAGGAGCCGTAGCGTCGCCGGATCGGCGGCGTGCCCGCCCGGCGCGAGGACGTGGCCCGCGGCGAGCGGCAGCCCGCCGAGCAGCACGGCGGTCAGGGCGAAGGAGTGCCACGGCCGCCGGGACCGGCCCACCAGCCGCCGGGCCCGCTCGTACGGCACCCCGGTCAGCCGCAGCGCGGCGAAGCTCAGACCGTGCGCGGCGAACAGCGCGGCCACCGCGAGCGCGCCGAGCACGGCGACGGGCCCGCCGGCCGGCTCGTACGGACGGCCGGTCAGCACTGCCGTCAGGAGCCATCCGGTGGCCAGCGCCAGCGTCCAGCTCCCCGCCGTCACGGCGCCGTCGCACAGCGCCCGCCAGCGGCGGCCCGGACCGCGGCCGCGGCTCCACAGCCCCAGATCGCGCACCACCCAGCCGGTGAGCAGTACGACCAGGGCCGGGAACTGGCCGGTGAGCAGCGCCCCCTCCAGATCGGGGAAGCAGCCGGTGAGCACCCCGGCGGTGGCGATCAGCCAGACCTCGTTGCCGAGGAAGAACGGCGCGAAGGAGGCGATCACCAGCCGCCGTTCAGCGGCGGACCCGCCCAGGTACGGCAGCAGCATCCCGGTGCCGATGTCCGCGCCGGCCAGCACGAACCAGCCGGTGGCACAGCAGGCGAGCAGGACGAGGGCGAGCGTGCTGGTGTCCATGGCGGGTGGTCGACTCCTCGGGGCGGGCGGGGGCGGCTGAGGACCGTGGTGGCGGCCGTGGTGGCCGACTGGGTCAGTAGCGGGGCGCTGGCAGCGTGTCGGCGGGGTCGGGGGCGTCCGTGGCCCGGTCGTCGTGGCCGAGGCCGCCGTCGACCGGGCCGCGCCGGGCGTGCCGGGCGAGCAGCCACGCGTTCAGCACGGCGAGCAGCGCGAACAGGGTGGTGAAGACGACGAGCGAGAGCCGCATCCGGTCGGCCGACAGGTCCGAGACCGCGTCCTCGGTGCGCAGCAGCCCGTACACCACCCAGGGCTGGCGGCCCGCCTCCCGGAACACCCAGCCGCTGATCATCGCGACATAGGGCAGCGGTACCGCCGCCATCAGCGCGAGGTGCCACAGCCGGAAGCGGAAGACCACCGCCCGGAAGCACGCCATGATCATTCCGGCCAGGGTGAAGTACATCAGGAACGCGAAGACGATCAGCATCACCAGCCCGGCACCGCGGGTCCAGCCGACCGACGGCACATAGTCGCCCGGGCCGAGACGGGCGGTCAGCTCCGCCTGGAGGCGGGCGATCTCGGCCGCCCGCTGTCCGAAGACGGCCGACTTCATCGGCTGGAACGTGCTCAGGGACGCGAACTGCAGACCGCCGAAGAGCGCCGTCACCATCAGGGCCGGGAACGACAGGAACACCCCGATCCGCAGGCTGCGTCCGAAGAACTCCCACTCGGGGCTGCGCCGGAACAGGTGATAGGCGCTCACCCCCGCCATGAAGAACCCGGCGGTGAGCAGCGCACCGGCCACCACATGCCCGAACGCGAGCAGCGTGGACGGGTTGGTGAGCAGCGCCACCGGATCGTCCAGGACCAGGACCCCGTCCTGGACACGGGCGCCCACCGGATGGTTGAGGAAGCCGTTGGAGACCAGGATCCAGTAGGCGGAGACTACGCGGTGAGCGTGACGACCCAGATCGACGCGAGATGGGCCCAGCGGCCCAGCCGGTGCCAGCCGAAGATCCACAGCCCGAGGAAGGTCGACTCCACGAAGAACGCGACGATCGTCTCGACCGCGAGCGAGGCCCCGAAGACATTGCCCGCGAAATGCGTCAGCCCGCTCCAGCTCATGCCGAACTGGAACTCCATCACGATGCCCGTGGCGATCCCGACCGCGTAGTTGATCACATACAGCTGGCCCCAGAACCGCACCAGCCGCATGTCCAGCGGCTTGCCCGAGAACGTCGCCCTGGTCTGGAGCACGGCGACGACCGTCGCGAGCCCCAGGGTGAGGGCGACGAAGAGGAAATGACCGCCCGCGGTGAGGGCGAACTGCAACCGCGCGAGATCGACGACGTCCTGATGCACCTGGCAAGCCTCGGGCCACGGCCGCGCTCCGGTCGTCGCCCGCCGGTGGACACCTGCTCTACCCCACCGGTTGCGGCCGGGCCCGCCCCCGTACCCCCAAAGTTGCGCCTGACCACCCCGGCCCAGGGGGCACCCCACAGGGGTCACCCCCTAGGGGGAGACCCGCTGAAGGGTCCCGATCAGGCCAGCCAGCCCGGGGTGATCATCCCCGACTCGTACGCCAGGATCACCAACTGCGCCCGGTCGCGCACCGCCAGCTTGGTCATGATCCGGCTGACATGGGTCTTCGCGGTCGCGGGGGAGAGGACCAGCCGGTTCGCGATATCGTCGTTGGACAGGCCCGCGCCCACCAGGCCCATCACCTCGCGCTCCCGCTCGGTCAGCGCGTTCAGCCGGGGGCCCGGGTCGGGACGCCGTACGCGGCCCGCGAACTCGGCGATCAGCCGACGGGTCACCGCGGGGGCGATCAGCGCGTCGCCGCGCGCCACCACCCGTACCCCGTGCAGCAGTTCCATCGGCTCGGTGTCCTTCACCAGGAAGCCGCTCGCCCCGGCGCGCAGCGCCCCGTACACGTAGTCGTCGACGTCGAAGGTGGTGAGGATGACCACCCGCACCCCGTCGAGCCGCTCGTCCCCGGTGATCCGGCGGGTGGCCTCAAGACCGTCGAGGACCGGCATCCGGATGTCCATCAGGACCACGTCCGGGCGCAGTTCGCGGGCGAGCGCGACGGCCTGCTCGCCGTCCCCCGCCTCACCGACCACCTCGATGTCCTCCTCGTCGCTGAGGATCGAGCGGAAACCGGCCCGGACCAGGGTCTGGTCGTCGGCGAGCACGACGCGGATCATGCGGGGTCCGCCTTTCCTGCGGAGTCGGAGTCGGAGTCGGAGTGAGGGTGGGGGTGGGGGTGGGAGTCGGCTTCGGGGGCGGGGGCGGGGGACAGGTGCGGGTCCGGGGCAGGGAGCGGGAGGCGGGCGTCGACCCGGAAACCGCCGGGCACGGCACGGGCCGTCAGCTCGCCCCCGAGGGCACGGGCCCGTTCGGCCATGCCCCGGATGCCACTGCCGACGGCGCCTCCGGTCCCGTACCCGGTCCCGGACCCGGTCGTGTCCGCGGGCGGGCCGTCCGGGGCCGGTGCGCCCCCGCCGTCGTCCTCGATCCGCAGCCGCAGCACCCGCTCACCCCAGTCGAGCGTCACCACCACCGTGCACGCGCGCGCGTGCCGGGTGACATTGGTCAGCGACTCCTGCACGATCCGGTACGCGGCCAGGTCGAGCTGCGGCGGCAGCGGTACGGGCCTGCCGTCGACCCGGGTCCGTACGTCGAGACCGGAGCCCGCGGCCCGCGCCACCAGCTCCGGCAGCAGCGCGAGACCGGACACCGGGGCGGTGGGCGCGGCCTCGTCCGCCCGGCGCAGCAGCCCCAGGGTGGCCCGCAGTTCGCGCAGCGCCTCCTTGCTGGTGTCCCGGACGGCCTGGAGCGCTTCCCGGGCGGTGCCGAGGGCGATCTCGGGCGCGGGCTTCTTGTCGATCCGGTGCAGCGCGGCGCCCGACTGCACATTGATGAGCGAGACGCTGTGCCCGATGATGTCGTGCAGCTCGCGGGCGATCCGCAGCCGCTCCTCGGTGGCGCTCTGCCGGGCCCTGGCCTCCTGCTCCCGCTCGGCGGCGAGCGCGCGCTGCTCCACCTCGTGGAGATAGGCGACCCGGTTGCGCTGGGCGCGGCCGACCGCGACCAGGCTGATCAGCCAGCCCGTCATCATCGCCAGCGAGGTGTCGTCGATCTGCCGGTGCCCCGGCCGCTGCCGCAGCTCCCCGAGCCCCACCGCGAGCAGCGTCACCGCCGCCAGCGCGACCGCCGCCGCGAACCGCCCCTCGGCGGCGGTCGTGTACAGGGCGAGCGCGAAGGCGATCAGGAGCGGCCCGTCCTGCGCGGACAGCGGGTAGTACACGCCGCAGGCGAGCAGCGTCACCACGGCCACCGCCACCGGCTGCTCCCGCCGCCACAGCAGCGCCCCGCAGCCGATCACGATCAGCGCCCACCCGGCGGCGGCGCGGCCGGCCGGCTCCGGCTCGTAGTGCGCCATGACCAGCGTCCACACGGCCACCACGAGGAGGACGGCCAGCGCGACGACGGCGTCCCGGGTGCGCGCCGGACGAAGCGAGAGGGCCATGCTCCGAAGCATAGGCTCGGGCCGGTCGGGTCAGCGGCGTCGGCCGGGTCAGCGGCGTCGGCCGCGGGTCACCCGTACCGCCACCGTGCCGGTCGCCAGCGTGAGGGCCGCGGCCAGTGCCGCCCACCGGGCCCACGGGGAGGTGCCGGTCTCGGCGAGGTGGTCCGGCGGCGGCGAGGGGCGTCCGCTCGGGGCCGTCGGCGGTCCGCTGCTCGGCATCGGGGTCGGGGTGGGAGTCGGGCTCGGCGTCGGGGTGGGAGTGGGAGTAGGCGTCGGAGTGGGCGTGGGGGTGGGAGTCGGCGTGGGCGTCGGGGTCGGGGTCGGGGTCGGCGCGGTGAGCGTGTTCGTCACCGTGACCCGTGCCGACTCGCCCGCCCTGACCGGGAACTCCTGGCCGAGGGTGACGGCGGTGGGCGTACCGCCGTCCACGGTGAGCACGGCGCTGGTGTCCACCGCCGTGTCCGGTGCCGCGCCGCTGCGGGGCTCGGTCAGCGTGCAGGTGGTGTCCGCCGGGAACACGTGCCGGGGCAGCGTGCCCGACGCGGCGCCCGCCGCCACGTCCAGACCGTCCGTGGTGCCGTCCGCGCAGCTCAGGTCGAGGTGCGTGGTGTCGGGCCGCAGTCCGGTGTCCCCGGTGGTGAGCTTGGTGACGTCCAGGGTGCCGACCGCCACGAAGCGGTTGGTGAAGCGGCAGGTCGGGCGCGGGGCCGTGGGGGTGAGGGCGACGTCGACGGTGCCCGCCGCGAGGTCCACGCCGGACCCGGCGGCCCCGCAGTCGGCGGCGACCGTCTCCCAGCGGCCCTCCGCGGTCGGCGGCGGCAGGAACTCCTGGACGGTGTAGCGCAGGGTGTCGTCGACGGTGAGCCGGTCGGCCGCCGGACCGGTGGTCTCGCCCTCGGGGTGCGCGGTGGCCGGGGTGCCCTCGGTGACGGTGGTGGCGGCGGCCCGGTGGGTCGTGGCCGAGGCGGGTGCGGGGCCGCCGACGGGGTGCGGGGTGATGCCGTAGGTGAAGGTGCCGGTGCCGCCCTGGGTGACCTTCTCGATGTTGATCGCGCCGCCGGGCGTGAAGCTGTTGGTCAGCAGGCAGTGGGTGCCGGTGACCGAGGCGACGTCGTAGGCGGCCTGCCAGGTGCCGAGGGGTGCGCTGTCGGTGGCCGCGCCCCGGGTGATGTCGAGGTCGGTGCCGTCGCAGTTGGCGCTGGTCAGGTCCCAGGTGCCGGTGCCGTCCGGGACGGGGACCGCCTCGGTGATCCGGTAGGTGCCCGCGGTGGCGCCGCTGGGGGCCTGGGCGACGGTGACCGGGACGCCCTCGGCGGTCGTGGTGACCTCGGAGAGGTTCAGGGGCGGCACGCTGGGCGGCGGCGTCAGGTCGATGTCGAAGGTCCCGGTGCCACCGATCGACTCCTTCTCCAGGAGCGCCTGCCCGCTGGTGCGCTGGTTGGTGTACGCGCAGGTGACGGTGTCACCGGCGGCGAGGCGCACCGAGACCGCCCCGGTGGAGTCCTTGACGACCACGCTGGTCCCCGGGCCGCCGCCGGCCGCCGTGATGGTGCAGACGGGGGCGCTCGCCGGGCTCCAGCCGCTGCCGGGCGGCACGATCTCCTTGAAGTTCCACGGCTCGTCACCGGCGGCCCGCACGAAGGAGATCGAGTCCTGCCGCTGCGCGGATGCCTTGAGCGTGAAGTCGTTGACGCCGTCGCCGTTGCTGTCGCCGTAGGAGATGTTGCCGTCGAAGCGGAAGGTGCCCTCGCCCGGGGCGTCCGGCGCCACCTTCTTGACGACGGTGATGGTGCCGGAGTCCGGGGGCGGGGTGATGGCGTAGTAGTAGCAGAAGACGTGCCGGGCGCCCGCCGGGAACGACACGAACTCGACGTTGTCGCCGTTGATCGCGTCCTGCGCGCAGCGCAGCGCGGCGAACCCGTACTGCTCCTGCTTGCCGTTGAGGGGCCGGGCCTTGGTGCCGCCCTGGACGACGAGCGACGAACCGGCCGCGATCTCCCGAGGGGTGAGCGGCACGGTGACCGCGCCCGCCAGCTGGCGGCCGGTCGGGTTGCCCGCCGCGTCGAGTTCGGGGGTGCTCGCCTTGGTGGTGATGTCCTGGCGGATGGGGGTGGAGACGGTGCTCAGGTTGAGGGTGCCGGGCGTCTTGGAGGTGATGCCGGTGCCGGTGGAGAGCGTCCAGTCCGGCAGGGGCTCGCAGGGCGGCAACGGGGTGCCCGCCGCCTCCTTGGCGGCCGAGACCGTCTCGTCGCGGGCGTAGTTCGAGCCGGGGCCGAGGTCGCGCAGCGACTCCTGATAGTTGTTGCGCGCCTTGTTGGCCATGACGTCGCCGTAGACGGGGCAGGAGCGGGCGACGAAGGTCACCGACAACGGATTCGGCGGTGCGGCGGCGGCCACCGCGCCCGCCGCGCCCACCGCGGCGGCCTCCCCGCCACCGTTGCCGAGGACACCGCCGAGAGCGGCGAGCACGGTCAGCGCCCCGACCGCCCCGAGGCCCCGGAAGCCGCCCCGGATCCCGACCGCGGACCGCGCCGTCGCACGCATCTGTGCTCACCCCACCCGTTCACGTATTACTACGATTACCGTTCAAAAGTGATATCTCGGGCGAGGTAAGCATGAGTGGCGGGAGAGGTCGGGGTGTGGCCGTCGTGACGCGCCGCCGGTCCCCCGTTCGGGTCAGTCCGGGCCTCCGGCGGCCCGGCTTCCGAGGGCTGGAAGGGGCGTGCGGGACCGGCGTGGCTCGCTTGACATGAAAATCGAACATCCATTCTCATGGAAGGGCAAGCCGTGGAAACGCGGGGCTGTGGCGGAGTTATCCACAGGTCGGGCCGGACGTCGGAGCCCATTGTCAGTGGCAGGGGTTAGCGTCTTTCCCATGAAGCGATCGACTCAAGCAAACCGGGTGGAACCCATGGCAGGAACCGACCGCGAGAAGGCTCTCGAAGCCGCGCTCGCACAGATTGAACGGCAATTCGGCAAGGGTGCCGTCATGCGCATGGGAGAGCGCCAGCAGGAGCCGATCGAGGTCATCCCGACCGGATCGACCGCCCTCGACGTCGCTCTCGGCGTCGGCGGCCTGCCGCGCGGCCGTGTCGTCGAGATCTACGGACCGGAGTCCTCCGGCAAGACGACCCTCACCCTGCACGCCGTGGCCAACGCGCAGAAGGCCGGCGGCCAGGTGGCCTTCGTGGACGCCGAGCACGCTCTCGACCCCGAGTACGCCCGCAAGCTGGGCGTCGACGTCGACAACCTCATCCTGTCCCAGCCGGACAACGGCGAGCAGGCCCTCGAGATCGTCGACATGCTGGTCCGCTCCGGCGCCCTCGACCTCATCGTCATCGACTCCGTCGCCGCGCTCGTCCCGCGCGCCGAGATCGAGGGCGAGATGGGTGACTCCCACGTCGGCCTCCAGGCCCGACTGATGAGCCAGGCGCTCCGGAAGATCACCAGCGCGCTCAACCAGTCCAAGACCACCGCGATCTTCATCAACCAGCTCCGCGAGAAGATCGGCGTCATGTTCGGCTCGCCGGAGACCACGACCGGCGGTCGCGCCCTCAAGTTCTACGCCTCGGTGCGCATCGACATCCGCCGCATCGAGACCCTGAAGGACGGCACCGACGCGGTCGGCAACCGCACCCGCTGCAAGGTCGTCAAGAACAAGGTCGCCCCGCCGTTCAAGCAGGCCGAGTTCGACATCCTCTACGGCCACGGCATCAGCCGCGAGGGCGGCCTGATCGACATGGGCGTCGAGCACGGCTTCGTCCGCAAGGCCGGTGCCTGGTACACCTACGAGGGTGACCAGCTCGGCCAGGGCAAGGAGAACGCCCGTAACTTCCTGAAGGACAACCCCGACCTCGCCAACGAGATCGAGCGGAAGATCAAGGAGAAGCTGGGCGTCGGCGTCCGTCCCGAGAAGAAGCCCTCGGACGAGACCGCCGACGACGCGACCCCCACCACCGGTACGGACGCGGCCGCGACCGACGAGGCCGGCAAGTCCGTCCCGGCCCCGGCCAAGGCCGTCAAGGCGACCAAGGCCACCGCAGCGAAGAGCTGACCCGGTGACCGGTCGCACCGAATGGCCGGACGACAGCCCCGACTCGTCGAGGGCCGAGAAGGAGCTGTCGTCCCAGGATCCGGCTGAGCGGGCGCGGGCGATCTGCCTGCGCCTGCTCACCGGAACCCCCCGCACCCGCAAGCAGCTCGCCGACGCCCTGCGCAAGCGGGACGTGCCCGACGAGATCGCCGACGAGGTGCTGTCCCGCTTCGAGGACGTCGGACTCATCGACGACGCCGCCTTCGCCGGGGCCTGGGTGGAGTCCCGGCACCACGGCCGGGGCCTCGCCCGCCGTGCGCTCGCCCGCGAGCTGCGCACCAAGGGCGTCGACCCCACCGTGATCGCGGAGGCGGTCGAGCGGCTCGACTCCGACCAGGAGGAGGTCAGGGCCCGCGAGCTGGTCGACCGCAAGCTGCGGGCCACCCGGGGCCTCGACCGGGACCGGCGGCTGCGCAGGCTCGCCGGGATGCTGGCCCGCAAGGGGTACCCGGAGGGTATGGCTCTGCGGGTGGTCCGGCAGGCCCTGGAGCAGGAGGGCGAGGACACCGATGGCCTGGACGAGCCCTACTAGGTCGTGTCCGGAAAGTAGCGCCGTCCGCCCGCCAGGGCGGGGCTCGCGGCGTCTGGTGCGTGCGATCGCAAGGCGGAGGGTCGCCCTCGTACTGGGTGTACGTGGGTGATCCCGACAACGTAGCGAGCGTGCGTGCCAGGCGTCGCGAGCCAGGCGGGACTTTCCGGACACGGCCGAGGGCTCCTCTCCGGACCCGCTCGGTGCCCTCGGCACCCTGACCTTGAGCGCTCTCGGCGCGCTCAGCGCTCCACGTGTTCCGCTCGCTCCTCCTGCTCCTTCTGCTCCTCCCGGGGCGGCTTCGGCAGCAGCACCGGGAGGCCCGCCGCCTTCCACGCCTGGAAGCCGCCGATCACGTCCGTCGCCCGGTGCAGCCCCAACTGACGCAGGGAAGCGGCCGCGAGGGACGAGGCGTAGCCCTCGTTGCAGAACACCACCACCCGCAGATCATGGCTGTCGGCCTCGGGGGCCCGATGGCTGCCCAGCGGGTCGAGCCGCCACTCCAGCTCGTTGCGCTCCACCACCAGCGCGCCCGGGATCAGGCCGTCCCGCTCGCGCAGCGCGGCATAGCGGGTGTCCACCAGCAGGGCGTCCCCGGCCTGGTACGCGGTGAAGGCGGCGCGCGCCTCGATCCGGTCGAGCCCGGCCCGTACCCGCTCCAACAGCTCGTCGATGCCGACCCGTTCGGCCTGTTCACTCACTGCCAGTCCTCCGGACGTTCGACCTGCTCAAGGCGGAGCACCGAGCCCGACCGGCTGAAGCGCCGGATCAGCGGGAGCGGCGGATAGTAGGCGTGCACCGAGACCGCGTGCTCGGCGGGGGACTCGTTGAGCACCTCGTGCACATGGTGGCGGCCGAAGGCGCGGCCCCGGCCGGCCGGGAGCTCCCGGCTGCGGTCCACGTCGTCGGCGAGTTCCAGGTTCTTCCAGCCGCCCGCCGGGAGCCGCACCGCGAGCGAGTGCTCGCGCAGGGTGCCGCGGGCGGTGGCGAAGGCGCCGAGCGACTCGGCGTGGTCGTGCCAGCCGGTGCCGGTGCCGGGCGGCCAGCCGATCAGCCATGCCTCACTGCCGCCGGGGCCGTCGAGCCGTACCCAGGTGCGGCCCTCCGGATCGAGCGGCAGCGAGGCGACCAGCCGCTCGTCCGCGGCCGTCCGCCGGACGAAGTCCAGCAGATCGGCCTCCGTCGGAGGCCCGGCCGGGGAGGCGGAGGAGGGAGTGAGGGCGGGGGCGGGGGAAAGAGGGGAGGGATCGGAGCCGGGAAGAGACGTACGGGTGCGCTGCGTCTGGGACACGAAGACCGTCCTGAGGGTCCTGAGGTTCGCGAAAGCGCGCGTACGCCCGAAACAGGGCGCACACGGCCGAGAAAAGGAAGAAGCTGCGAATCAGCAGGACGGGCGACACACGCAGCCCGCATAGCGGATCAGGTCCATATGGACCCTCCGCCACAGGCGCACATCGGTGTCGGTCACGTTCCGGAGTACACCACGCCGCTACGCCATGGTCAATTGACGTCCGCTGTACGGTCGCTGCCCGTGGACACCGGCCCCGAGCCCGGCCCCGGTACCGACCCTGAGCCCGCCCCGGCCGCGGCCTCCTCGCCCGGCTCCGTGGCCCGCGCCTCGGGGGCTCCGCCCCGTACCGCGTCCGCCGCCGCGTACAGCTCAGCCGGCCGCACCCCGGCGAAGGCCGCCGCCAGATGGCCGTCCGGGCGGACGAGCAGCACCGCGTGCGCCGGAGCGCCCGGATACGCCTCGGTGACCAGGAGTTCGGCGGGCGCGGGCAGCGCGTCGACCGCCTCGGCGAGCCGGGGCATCACCCCCGCGCTCACCCAGTGCCGCCGGTCCCACACCCCGGTGCCCGGCGCGACGAGCAGCACCAGCTGGCGCCCCTGACCGAGCCGGTCCCTGAGCCGTACGGTCGTGCCGTCCGGCGCCGTCACCCGGACGTCGTCGACCGGGGCGCCGTCCGGCGTGGCCACCGGGATCCGGCCCTCGGTGGGCTCGGGCGCCAGCGGCGAGTGCGGATGGGCGGGCGGCGCGCCCAGCGGCCCGCGCCCCAGATGACCGTCGGTGAGCAGCGCCTCATGGCCGCCGCCGCGCAGATAGGAGCGCAGCCCGCCACCGCCGCGGAGCACCGGCAGCGACTGGTCGGCGGCCCGCAGCCGGGACGCGACGGCGGACCGGCGCTCGCTCTGGTAGCTGTCCAGGAGGGTGGCGGAGGTGTCCCGGTGGTGCCAGCTGTGGGCGAGCTTCCAGGCCAGATTGTCGACGTCCCGCAGCCCCTCGTCGAGCCCCTGGGTGCCGACCGCGCCCAGCAGATGGGCCGCGTCCCCGGCGAGGAACATCCGGTCGACCCGCCAGCGCCGGGCCAGCCGGTGGTGCACGGTGTGCACCCCGGTGTCGATCAGGTCGTACGGCGGGGTGGCGCCGTCGCACCAGCCCGCGAGCGTGTCGCGGATCTTGGCCACCAGCGCGTCGGGCGTGACGAGTTCACCGCGCGGCGGCAGCAGCCAGTCGATCCGCCACACCCCGTCGGGCAGCGGCCGGGCCGAGATCTCGTCGCCGCCGCTGCGCCACGGCGGCTGACGGTGCAACAGGGCCTCGCCCGCCCAGGGGAGTTCGGTGCGCAGCGCGGCGACCGCGTGCCGTTCCACCGCGGTGCGCCCGGGGAAGCGGACGCCGAGCAGCTTGCGCACGGTCGACCGGGCGCCGTCGCAGCCGACCAGGTGGCTGCCCCGCCACCAGGTGCCGTCGGGGCCCCGGGTGTGGGCGCTGACGCCGTGCTCGTCCTGCTCGACGGTGTCGACCCGGGCGTCGGTGACCAGGGTGATCAGTTCCTGGCGGGCGATCGCGTCGCGCAGTCCGCGGGCCAGCGCGTGCTGGGGCACGTGCAGCGGGGCGGCCGGCCCGGCGGCCTCGCCGCCCGTACGCTCCGTGCCGTCGTCGGCCCTGCCGAGGGCCCGCCGCCCGCCAGAACCGCCGCCGGTGCCGCCGATGTCGTCGGAGCCGCCGATGTCGTCGGAGCCGCCAGAACCGCCGATGTCGTCGGAGCCGTCGGTCAAGGTACCGAGGCCGAGGTCGAGGGGGACGTGCCGGAGCTGCTGGCGGCGGCGCATCGAGCGCCAGCCGACCCACTGCACTCCCTCGTCACGCAGGGTCGCGCAGCCGAGCCGGTCCAGCATCGCGGCCATGTCGGCGCGCAGCACGACCGTGCGCGCGGGGCGCGGCTCCTCCTTGCCCGGCGTCTCGTCGAGGACGACGCTGGGCACGTCCTGCGCGGCCAGGGCGAGGGAGAGCGCGAGGCCCACCGGCCCCGCGCCCACGATGATCACCGGGTCCACGGCGCCGCTCCTGAAGGCCGTACGGTCATGCGGGAAGCACAGCGGAGTGTGGCGCGGGCCCGGAGCTTGATCACAGAACGTATGCAACCCACTGAGGGTGCGCGCGTCAAGCGACGGGGGCAGCGGCGCCGCCACTGCCCCCGGATGATGTCACATACCGTCAGTTCCGGCCGGTATCACGGCCACCGGCACCACCACGGGTGTCACGGGCAGCCGTGGTCACCGGCCCCGCCGGCACCCCCGCCTCGCTCAGATCTTCGCGAGCTCGGCGGCCGGCGCCGCGCCGCCCGCGTCGGCGTCGCTCTTGGTGCTGGTCCTCGCCCGGCGTCCGCGCTTCTCGATCCAGGTGGCGAGCGCCGAGAGCAGCAGACAGAGCGCGATGTAGATGACACCGAAGACGACGATCACCGACACGTACGGGTACTGCCCGTTCACCAGCGTGTTGGAGGCGATCAGGCGGGCCGAGTACAGCAGCTCGGGGTAGAGGATGACGAAGCCGAGCGAGGTGTCCTTCAGGGTCACCACCAGCTGGCTGATGATCGTCGGCAGCATCGCGCGGACCGCCTGCGGCAGCAGGACGCTGACCATGACCTGGGTCTTGGTCATGCCGAGCGCGTACGCCGCCTCGCGCTGGCCGCGCGGGACCGCGTTGACCCCGGCGCGCAGCACCTCGGCCTGGACACAGCCGTTGTAGACGGACAGACCGAGGGCGAGCGCCCACATCGAGTAGTCGGTGAGGAAGCCGATCCAGACCGCGAAGATCGTGATGAGCAGCGGGATGGAGCGGAAGACCTCGATGAAGGCGGTGGCGAACCAGCGGACGGGCCGGCGGTCCGAGAGCCGGGCGACGGCGAGCAGCACACCGAGGATCAGCGAGCCGACGGCGGCGAGGCCGAACGCCTTGAGGGTGGAGACGAGGGCGTCGGCGATGTTCTGCCGGATGCCCGAGTAGTTGAAGATGTCCCACATCGCCCCGTCGAGGTGGCCCTTGTCGGCCAGTCGCATCAGGCTGATCACGACCAGGGCGGCGATGGCGAGGCTGCCGACGACGGCGTAGATCCGGTTGCGGACCTTGGCCTTGGGGCCGGGGGCGTCGAAGAGAACGCTGGCGCTCATCGGGCGACCTCCATGTTGCGCTCGAGGAGACGGAAGAGTCCGCTGATGGCGAAGGTGATGACGAGGTAGGCGGCGGCGACCCAGATGAAGATCGGGATGATCGCGTAGCCCTGCTCGCTCATCAGCGTCTGCCAGCCGAAGAGTTCGGTGACACTGAAGGCGCCCGCGATGGCCGAGTTCTTCGTCAGCGCGATGAAGATCGAGCTCAGCGGCGGCAGCACGGTCCTGGTCGCCTGCGGCAGCACGATCATCCGCAGCGTCTGCGAGAAGGTCAGACCGAGCGAGCGGGCGGCCTCGGCCTGGCCCAGCGGCACGGTGCTGATGCCGGAGCGGACGGCCTCGCAGACGAACGAGGACGTGTAGAAGCCGAGCGCGAGCGAGGCGAGCACGAAGGGGCTCATGCCGGGGAAGAGGATCTCCGGCACGACGAAGAAGAAGACCAGGAAGAGCAGGGTCAGCGGGGTGTTGCGCAGCAGCGTCACCCAGGCGGTGCCGAAGACGCGCAGCGGGGGGACGGGGGAGACCCGGAAACCGGCGACGACGATGCCGAGCACCAGAGCGATGACCGAGCTCACGGCGGTGATCTCGACGGTTCCTATGAAACCGTTGCGGAACTCCGCGAAATGGTCGAGCAGTACGTTCATGAGGACTCCGCGTCGGCAGGGTCGGCAGGTTTACGGGCAAGGGGCGGGGCGCCCCGTGCGGCACGGGGCGCTCACGCGCCGGGCCGAGCGGGCGGCGGGCGGCCCCGAGGTGATCCTCGGCGGGACCGCCCGCAGCCCGGCTCGGCTCACCGGTCGGCCCGGGGGCGACCGGCGGCGGTCGGTCAGTAGCGGACGAGCGCCGGCGGCTCGACGTAGGCCGAGCCGGAGAGGCCGAGGGTGGCCTCGTAGATCTTCTTGTAGGTGCCGTCCTTCTCGTGCGCCTCCAGGGAGGCGTTCACCTTCTCGCGCAGGACCTTGTCGTCCTTGTTCATGCCGATGCCGTACGGCTCCTTGGTGAACGGCTTGCCGACGACCCTGAGCTTGCCGGAGTTGGCGGCGGCGTAGCCCTTGAGGATCGAGTCGTCGGTGGTGACGGCGTCGACCTGCTTGGTGAGCAGCTGCTGCACGCAGTCGGAGTACTTGCCGAGCTCGACGGTCTCCGCGCCGTACTGCGGCTTCTTGATCTCCTGGAGCGGCGTGGAGCCGGTGATCGAGCAGACCTTCTTGCCCTTGACCGTCTCGGGGCCGGTGATCGAGGTGTCGTCCTTGCGGACCAGGAGGTCGGCACCGGCCTGGTAGTACGGACCGGCGAAGCCGACCTGCGCCTTGCGCTTGTCGTTGATCGTGTAGGTGCCGACGTAGTAGTCGACCTGGCCGGTGGCGATGGCGGTCTCGCGGAGCTTGGAGTCGACCGTCTTCCACTCGATCTGGTCCTCGGAGAAGCCCAGGTCGGCGGCGATCATCTTGGCGATCTCGATGTCGAAGCCGGAGCGCTTCTTCGTGGCCTGGTCCTCGAAGCCGAGGTAGGGCTGGTCGGCCTTGGAACCGATGATCAGCTTGCCGCGCTCCTTGGCCTTCTTGAAGGTCGCGGAGTCGAGGGTCACACCGCTCGCGACGGTGTAGCTGGGCAGCTTGGGGGCGCTGGCGTCGCCGGGCTTGGTGGCGGGCTTGTCACCGGCCGAGCCCTCCTTGCCGCCGCAGGCGGTCGCGGTCAGAGCGAGAACGGCGACGGCCACGGCCGCGGTCTTGCGGAGCTTCATCGTGAACATCCCTCAGGTCGTGGGTAGGTGAGCGTCATCGATCGTTCTCGATCGGCGGTCGCTGACGGCGGTACGGCGGTACGGAGCCGATGGCTCGGTGCTCGGTGCTCGGTGCTCGGTTCCGGGAAGGCTCAGTGGTGCAGGATCTTCGAGAGGAAGTCCTTGGCCCGGTCGCTGCGCGGGTTGCTGAAGAACTCGTCGGGCGCGGCCTGTTCCACGATCTTCCCGTCGGCCATGAAGACCACGCGGTTGGCGGCGGAGCGGGCGAAACCCATCTCGTGGGTGACGACGACCATGGTCATGCCCTCACGGGCCAGCTGCTGCATGACGTCGAGGACCTCGTTGATCATCTCCGGGTCGAGCGCCGAGGTCGGCTCGTCGAAGAGGATCACCTTGGGGTCCATGGCGAGGGCCCGGGCGATGGCGACGCGCTGCTGCTGGCCGCCGGAGAGCTGCGCCGGGTACTTGTCGGCCTGGGTGCCGACGCCGACCCGGTCGAGCAGGGCGCGCGCCTTGGTCTCGGCGGCCTTCTTCTCGGTCCTGCGGACCTTGATCTGACCCATCATCACGTTCTCGAGCACCGTCTTGTGCGCGAAGAGGTTGAACGACTGGAAGACCATGCCGACGTCGGAGCGGAGCCTGGCCAGCTCCCTGCCCTCCTGCGGCAGCGGCTTGCCGTCGATGGTGATGCTGCCGGAGTCGATCGTCTCCAGCCGGTTGATGGTGCGGCACAGCGTGGACTTGCCGGACCCGGAAGGCCCGATGACCACCACGACCTCGCCGCGATGGATCGTCAGGTCGATGTCCTGCAGCACATGCAGCGCGCCGAAGTGCTTGTTCACGTCGGACAGCACGACCAGGTCGTCCGTGGCCGGCACGGCGTCCTCCGCACCCTTGGTCACTGACACTCCGCTCATCGGCTTCTCGCTCCGTCCTGCTCGGTTGGGGAGGACACTAGAGACCGGCCATGATGACCGTCATCACATCTGAGCGAAGTTTGAGCATAACGATCCGGTCGCTCCCGGACACTCTGTGTGAACACCGCGGTCCGGGCCGTACCGGGTGCATAACGGAAACGGCGGAGCGACCGGGGCGCACTTGACCGCGGCGGCGGTCATCGGCGTTCATGCCCTGGTAGAGCCTGGTACACAATGCGACGGCCCGGTTCATCCACCACGGGCCCCGGGACCCCGGATCCAGGACAGGAGGAGACGCCATGAGACTGCTGCTCGTCGAGGACGACGACCACGTCGCCGCCGCGCTCTCCGCGATCCTCGCCCGGCACGGCTTCCAGGTCACCCACGCCCGCAACGGCGAGGAGGCGCTGCAGGCCGTGCTGCCCGCCGCGCACGGCGAGCGTCCCTCGTACGGGGTGATCCTGCTCGACCTCGGGCTGCCCGACCAGGACGGCTACCAGGTCTGCGGCCGGATCAGGAAGCTCACCAGCACCCCGGTGATCATGGTGACCGCGCGGGCCGACGTACGGTCCCGGATCCACGGCCTCAACCTCGGCGCCGACGACTACGTCGTCAAGCCCTACGACACCGGCGAACTCCTCGCCCGCATCCACGCCGTCAGCCGCCGCACCGTCGTGGGCGACGAGCAGACCGGCACCGCCGAGGACAGCACCCTGCGGCTCGGCACCGTCACCATCGAACTCCCCACCCGGCGGGTCAGCGTCGACGGCGAGGCCGTCCCGCTCACCCGCAAGGAGTTCGACCTGCTCGCGCTGCTCGCCCAGCGCCCCGGCGTCGTCTTCCGGCGCGAACAGATCATCAGCGAGGTGTGGCAGACCAACTGGGAGGGCACCGGCCGCACCCTGGAGGTGCATGTCGCCTCGCTGCGCTCCAAGCTGCGCCTGCCCGCCCTGATCGAGACCGTGCGGGGCGTCGGCTACCGCCTGGTCGCCCCCGCCGCCTGACCGCGGATCCCGCAGACCGGACGACCGTACGTGCGCACCCGACTCCTCCCGCTCCTCATCGTCCTCATGGCCGGTGTGCTGCTCGCGCTCGGCTTCCCGCTGGCCGCCAGCACCGCCGCCGCCGAGCAGCAGCGGGTGGTCGTCGACCGGCTCGACGACGCCGCCCGGTTCGCGGCGCTCGCCCAGTTCGTCAGCGAGAGCCGGTTCGGGCCCGACGAACGCCGCGCCACGCTCGGCGGCGAACTCACCAGCTACCACGAGGTGTACGGCATCCGGGCCGGCATCTTCTACCGCGACAACCGGTCCATGGCCGCCGCCCCCGACGACTGGGTCGTACCGTACGAGGGGGAGGGCAGGCGCGCGTTCAACGAGGCGCTGCTCGGGCGGCGCAGCCACGACCCGCCGCAGGTGTGGCCCTGGCAGCGGGACGCCCGGCTCACCATCGCATCGCCGGTGGTCCGCGACGGTGACGTGGTCGCCGTCGTCGTCACCGACTCACCCACCGGGATGCTCCGCTCCCGGATCCTGCGCGACTGGCTGCTGATGTTCGCCGGAGAGGCCGCCGCGATGCTGCTCGCGGTCGGCGCCGCGTTCCGCCTCACCGGCTGGGTGCTGCGCCCGGTCCGGGTGCTCGACGCCGTCACCCACGACATCGCCACCGGCCGGATGACCTCCCGGGTCGCCGCCGCCGGCGGGCCGCCCGAACTGCGTCGGCTGGCCCGCTCGTTCAACGAGATGGCCGACCACGTCGAGGACGTCCTCGACCAGCAGCGGGCGTTCGTCGCCGACGCCTCCCACCAGCTGCGCAACCCGCTCGCGGCGCTGCTGCTGCGGATCGAGCTGCTGGCCCTCGAACTCCCCGAGGGCAACGCGGAGATCGCCTCCGTACGCACCGAGGGCAAGCGGCTCGCGCAGGTCCTCGACGACCTGCTCGATCTGGCGCTCGCCGAACACACCGCCGCCGACCTGCGGCTCACCGACCTCGGCGCGCTGACCGCCGAGCGGCTCGCGTCCTGGCGGCCGGTCGCCGACGACAAGGGCGTCAACCTCACCGGCGACACCGCCGCGCTGACCGCCTGGGCGGACCCGGTGACACTGTCCAGCGCGCTCGACGCGGTGATCGACAACGCCCTGAAGTTCACCCCGGCCGGGCAGGACGTCGAGGTCGCCGTCCGGCTCGCGGCGGGCGGCGGCACCGTCGACATCGAGGTCGCCGACCACGGCCCCGGCCTCACCGACGAGGAGCTGGAACGGGTCGGCGACCGCTTCTGGCGCTCCAACCGCCACCAGAACATCAAGGGCTCGGGCCTCGGCCTGTCCATCTCACGGGTGCTGCTCGAAGCGGGCGGCGCCTCGATCGGGTACGCGCGCAACGCGCCGCACGGTCTGCGCGTGACGGTACGGGTGCCCCGCGACGACCCGCGCACGGCGTCGCGCGGCCAGGGCGAGGCTCCCTAGGGGCACGTCAGGGGCCGTGCCTCTCGGATCAGGGCCTCAGAGATTCAGGGTTTCAGGGCTTCACCGAGCGGTAATAGCGCCGGGCGCCCTCGTGCAGCGGCAGCGGGTCGGTGTAGATCGCGGTGCGCAGGTCCACCAGCTGCGCCGGGTGCACCTGGCCGCCGATCCGGTCCCGGCTGCCGATCACCGTACGGGTGAACCCCTCGACCAGGGCGGGATCGGCGTCGTCCGTCGTCACCAGGATGTTCGCGACCGCCAGGGTGTCCACCGGATTGCCGTTCTGGGCCAGGCTGTACGCGTCGCCCGGGATGGTCGCCGAGCGGTAGTGCCGGGTCGACTCGCCCACGTCGTGGAGGCTGCTGGTCAGGGCGCTGTCCAG
Organism: Streptomyces sp. NPDC090025; assembly: GCF_044748125.1. Classification (NCBI taxonomy): domain Bacteria; kingdom Bacillati; phylum Actinomycetota; class Actinomycetes; order Kitasatosporales; family Streptomycetaceae; genus Streptomyces; species Streptomyces sp. NPDC090025. Next base: position 48,248 of record NZ_JBIVFL010000002.1, read on the forward strand.
CGGCACCAGCCGGATCTCCAGCCGCTCGGACAGCGACTGCACGCCCGCCGTGGGCAGCCCGCCGGACCAGAAGAACGCGTCCAGCTTCCGCTGCTCCAGGAGCCCCGGCATGGTGTCGATCCCGGCCGACACCGGCTTGATGTCGACGTCCGGGGTGAGCCCGGCCGCGGCGAGCACCCGGTCCGCGATCAGCCGCACCCCGGACCCCGGCTGACCGACCCCGACCCGCAGCCCGCGCAGATCGGCCACCGTCCCGACCCGCGAGCCCTTGGGCACGACCAGCTGGACGTAGTCGTCGTACAGCCGGGCGCAGCCGCGCAGCTTCTCGAAGCCGGGCTTGCGGTCGCGCTGGTACTGGGCCACCGCGTCCGCCGTCGCCACGGTGAAGTCGGCCTCGCCCGAGGCGAGCCGGGCCAGGTTCTGCTGCGAGCCCTCGCTGTTCTTCAGCGTTATCGACACCTCGGGCAGATCGTTGCCGAGAGCCTGCCGGAGGAGCTCCCCGTACCGCTGGTAGACGCCGGTGGGGACGCCGGTGCTGAACGTGACATGACCGCTCGGGGCCTTGTCACCGATCGGAACCAGCCACCAGACGAGCAGCGCCGCGAGCGCCGTCAGAGCCGCCGAGACCTGGAGGATGCGGCGGCGGACGGAACGTTTCGATGCGGCGGGCATGACGAGATCCTGCCAGCTCGCTCCCGGTCCTGGCCAGGACGGGCCGGGGCAGGGGGAGCGGTACAGGCTTGTCCGGCGGGCCGGTGCCGGGTCAGGGTTGGCCCGGTCAGGGACCCGTACCGACCCGCACGGCCCCGTACCCGACCCGTACCGACTCGTACCGACCCACCCGAGGGGCACTGCCGCCGATGCCGCCACGCCACAGCCTCACCACCGCCACCACCAGCACCGACACCACCAGCACCACCGCCACCACCACCGTCGCCGTCCTCGCCGACGACCTCACCAGCGCCGCCGACGGCGCCGCGCCCTTCCGCCGGGCCGGTCATCGCGCCCTGGTCCGGTTCGCCGCGCCGGTGGCGGGGGAAGCGGGACGGTCCGACGACGGGCCCGACGACGGGGTCACCGCCGTGGACCTCGGCACCCGGGTCGTCGACGAGCGCACGGCCGAGGCCCGCACCCGCGCGGCGGCCCGGGCGTACGCGGGCGCGGGGCTGCTGGTCAAGACCGTCGACTCGACGCTGCGCGGCCATGTCGCCGCCGAGCTGCGCGCCGCGCTCGCCGGATCGGGGCGGCGGGTCGCGATCGTCGCCCCCGCGTTCCCCGCCGAGGGGCGCACCACGGTCGACGGCGTGCAGTACGTGCACGGGGTACGGGTCGACGAGAGCGCGTTCGCCCGGGACCCCGCGCACCCGGTAGGTACGGCCGACCTGGCCCTGCTCCTGCCGGGCGCCGTCCCGTTCGCCCCCGGCGACGACCCGGCGCGGCTCGCCGCCGGTGGGGTGTTCGTCGCCTCGGCCGTGACCGACGCCGACCTGGACGCCCTCGTGGCCGCCGTGCCCCGGCCCGGCGAGGTGCTGTGGGTCGGCTCCCCGGGCCTCGCCGACGCGCTGGCCCGCCGCCATCCCCGTACCCCCGGCGCGGCCCCGCGCCCCGCGCTCCCGGCCGCGCGCCGCCCGCTGGCCGTCGTCGGCAGCGCCCACCCGGCCAGCCGCCGCCAGCTCGCCGCCGTCCGCGCGGCCGGGGAGGACGACCGGGGGACGGTGCTGCACACGCCCGACGAGCGCACCGAGGACCCCGGCCCACTGCTTCGTCGACTTGTCGACGAGAGCTGCGCGGCGGTGCGCGAAGGACGGGCCGACGGGCTCGTCCTCACCGGCGGCGAGACGGCCGCCGCCGTGCTCGGCGCGCTCGGGGCCACCGGCATCGAGCTGTACGACGAACCCGAGCCGGGCATCGCCCGCGGCACCCTCCACACGGACCGGGGGGCGGCGCCGGGCATCCCCGTGCTCGTCAAGGCGGGCGGCTTCGGTGACGACGCCACCCTCGTCCGCCTCACTCGCCTCCTCCGACATCCGGGGCACCCCCGGACCCCCCTTACCCTTGAGGGATGAGCAGCAGCAGCGACCGGACCGGAGCAGTGGACGCAGTGGACGCAGTGGGCGGGACGCGCACCTACGAAGTGCGCACCTACGGGTGCCAGATGAACGTCCACGACTCCGAGCGGCTTTCCGGCCTCCTCGAGGACGCCGGTTACGTCCGGGCGCCCGAGGGCTCCGGCGGTGACGCCGACGTCGTGGTGTTCAACACCTGTGCCGTCCGCGAGAACGCCGACAACAAGCTGTACGGCAACCTCGGCCACCTCGCGCCGATGAAGGCCGCCCGGCCCGGCATGCAGATCGCCGTCGGCGGCTGCCTGGCCCAGAAGGACCGCGACACCATCGTGAAGCGGGCCCCCTGGGTCGACGTCGTCTTCGGCACCCACAACATCGGCAAGCTGCCGGTGCTCCTGGAGCGCGCCCGGGTGCAGGAGGAGGCGCAGGTCGAGATCGCGGAGTCGCTGGAGGCGTTCCCCTCCACGCTGCCGACCCGCCGCGAGTCCGCGTACGCCGCCTGGGTGTCGATCTCCGTCGGCTGCAACAACACCTGCACCTTCTGCATCGTGCCCGCGCTGCGCGGCAAGGAGGAGGACCGCCGTCCCGGCGACATCCTCGCCGAGATCGAGGCGCTGGTCGCGGAGGGCGTCTCCGAGATCACCCTGCTCGGCCAGAACGTCAACGCGTACGGCTCCGACCTCGGCGACCGCGAGGCGTTCAGCAAGCTGCTGCGCGCCTGCGGCGACATCGAGGGCCTGGAGCGGGTCCGTTTCACCTCGCCGCACCCGCGCGACTTCACCGACGACGTGATCGCCGCCATGGCCGAGACCCCGAACGTGATGCCGCAGCTGCACATGCCGCTGCAGTCCGGCTCGGACACCGTCCTGAAGGCGATGCGCCGCTCGTACCGGCAGGACCGCTTCCTCGGCATCATCGAGAAGGTGCGCGCCGCGATCCCGCACGCCGCGATCTCCACCGACATCATCGTGGGCTTCCCCGGCGAGACCGAGGAGGACTTCGAGCAGACCATGCACGTGGTCCGCGAGGCCCGCTTCGCCAGCGCCTTCACCTTCCAGTACTCCAAGCGCCCCGGGACCCCGGCGGCCACCATGGAGGGCCAGATCCCCAAGGCGGTCGTGCAGGCGCGGTACGAGCGCCTGGTCGCCCTCCAGGAGGAGATCTCCTGGGACGAGAACAAGAAGCAGGTCGGCCGCACCCTGGAGGTCATGGTCGCCGAGGGCGAGGGCCGCAAGGACGGCGAGACCCACCGGCTCTCCGGCCGCGCCCCCGACAACCGCCTCGTCCACTTCACCAAGCCGGACGTGGAGGTGCGCCCGGGCGATGTGGTGACCGTCGAGATCACCTACGCCGCCCCGCACCACCTGCTCGCCGAGGGCCCGACCACCGCCGTGCGCCGCACGCGCGCGGGTGACGCCTGGGAGAAGCGCACGGCGGCCCCCGCCGCCAAGCCGGCCGGGGTGCTCCTCGGTCTGCCGAAGATCGGCGTCCCGGCGCCGCTGCCGGTGGCCGACGCGCCCGCCTGCGGCAGCCACTGACCCGCACGCCCGGCGCCAGCCACTGACACCCGCGCGTGGGGCCCGGGAACCCCGGGGTTCCCGGGCCCCACGCGTGCGCGTGCCGACCGGCGCGGACCCGCGCCGTCGCCCGGGCCTTGAGCGCCCCCGGCCAGTAGGCTGCGGATCATGCTTGTCGCCGCCGCCGTCTGCCCCTGTCCGCCGCTCCTGGTGCCCGCCGTCGCCGCCGGTGCCGCGCCCGAGCTCACCGACGCGCGCACGGCGTGCTCCGACGTGCTCGGAGTGCTCGCCGCGTCCCGTCCCGACCGGCTGATCGTCGTCGGCCCCGCCGAGGAGGGCGCCCGTGGCGTGTTCCCGGCCGGGTCGACCGGCTCCTTCGCCGGGTTCGGGGTCGATCTGACCGTACGGCTCGGCAGCGGGCCGGGCGGCGACCGGCCGCTGCCCGCCTCGCTGGCCGTGGCCGGCTGGCTCCTGGAGCGCGCCGACTGGGCCGACGCGCCCGTCGAGGGCCTGGGCGTCGGCGAACCCCTGGAGCCCGCGCGGTGCGCCGAGGCCGGGCGGGGGCTCGCCGCCTCCGCCGACCGGGTGGCCCTGCTCGTGATGGGCGACGGCAGCGCCTGCCGCACCTTGAAGGCGCCCGGTTATCTCGACGAGCGCGCCGAACCGTTCGACGCGGCCGCCGCCCGCGCGCTGGGCGCCGCGGACACCGCCGCGCTGCTCGCCCTGGACGCGGACCTCGCGTACGAGCTGAAGGCCGCGGGCCGGGCCCCCTGGCAGGTCCTGGCGGGCGCGGCGGAGGGCGCGGGGCTCGCGGGCCGCCTGCTGTACGAGGACGCCCCCTACGGGGTCGGGTACGTCGTGGCCGCCTGGAGCTGATCCGGCGGCCCCGGGGGCCTGTTTCCCCGGCCTGGGACGACGACGGCGGACGGCCGCGGAGCGTGCTGCTTCGCGGCCGTCCGCCGTGCGCGGAGGGACCGGGTCGGCGAGCTGCCGACCCCGGGCGCCGGGGGAGGGGCCTCAGGCCGCCGGAGGGGCCGCCGGGGGCGGCGGCGGGGTGTCGCCGTCGTCCTTGTGGGCGAGCCGCTCGATGGCCTCCTTGGCCTTGCCGGTGCCGGTCTCGATCTTGTCGCTGTACTTGCCCTTGGTCTTCTCGTCGACGACCTTGGCCGCGCGTTCCAGACCGTGCTCCACCTTGCCGCCGTGTTCCTTGGCCAGGTCGGAGACCTTGTCCTTGGCGGGGCCGAGCTTGGCCTTCAGTGAATCCAGGAGACCCATGGGGTCACCGTCCCTCCGCGTTCTTTCCGCACGTTCGCGTGCCTTACTTCCGGGCGCCCTCACCGGCCTCGTTGTCCGCGGCCTCCTCCGCCGACTGCTGCTTGGGGATGTCCACGGTCCCGTCGGCCGCCGAGGTTCCGGTGGCGGCCTCCGCCGTCGGCCCGGCGGCCTCGTCGCCGCCCGCCGGGGCGGCCTCGGTCTGCTCGGCCGTGTCGGTGGTGGCCTCGGCCTCCTCCGTCACGACCGCCGCGGTGTCCTTGCTCTTGCGGCGAAACAGAGTGAAAACGCCCATATCTGCTCCCTAGCGTACTCAGGGTCGGAATTCCGCAACAGGCAACGAAGCCGGATGAGAGCCGTCACGTAGCTCATTCGGGGACGCCCCGTGGGGTTTGCGAGACTGGGGAAGTGAGAAGTGCAGCTCCCGCCCCGCGGGTCATCGCCGTCGTCGGCCCCACAGCGGCCGGAAAGTCCGATCTGGGTGTGTTCCTCGCCCAGCAACTGGGCGGCGAGGTCGTCAACGCCGATTCCATGCAGCTCTACCGGGGGATGGACATCGGCACCGCCAAACTGACGCTGGAGGAACGAGGCGGGGTGCCGCACCACCTCCTCGACATCTGGGACGTCACCGAGGCCGCCAACGTCGCCGAGTACCAGCGGCTCGCCCGCGCCGAGATCGACCGGCTGCTCGCCGCTGGCCGCACCCCGGTCCTGGTCGGCGGCTCCGGCCTGTACGTGCGCGGCGCCCTCGACGTGATGGAGTTCCCCGGCACCGACCCGGCCGTCAGGGCCCGCCTCGAGGCCGAGCTGGCCGAACGCGGCTCCGGCGTGCTGCACGCCCGGCTCGCCACCGTCGACCCCGGCGCCGCCACCGCGATCCTGCCCAGCAACGGGCGCCGGATCGTGCGCGCCCTGGAGGTCATCGAGATCACCGGGCAGCCGTTCACCGCCAACCTGCCCGGCCACGACTCCGTCTACGACACCGTGCAGATCGGCGTGGACGTCGGCCGCCCCGAGCTGGACGAGCGGATCGCCACCCGGGTCGACCGCATGTGGGAGGCCGGACTGGTCGACGAGGTACGCGCCCTGGAGGCGCGCGGCCTGCGCGAGGGGCGCACGGCCGCCCGCGCGCTCGGCTACCAGCAGGTGCTCGCGGCGCTCGCCGGGGAGTGCACCGAGGACGAGGCCCGCGCCGAGACCGTACGCGCCACCAAACGCTTCGCGCGCCGTCAGGATTCGTGGTTCCGCCGCGACCCGCGGGTGCATTGGCTCAGTGGCGCCGTCGCCGACCGCGGGGAACTCCCGGGGCAGGCGCTGGCGTTGGTCGAACGAGCGGTTACAGCCTGATCACGTGATGGCATCGGGACGTCCCGCCCGTCATTCCGGGGGTGCGGAGCGTGCCATCATCGAGCATCGATCGACCAAACGGAGTCCGAGTGGGGAGGGCGCATGGCGATGGAGGCCGGCCCTCACGACACCGACCGGCAGGCCGCGGTCCCGGGTGAAATCCCCGGTGGGACGCCCGGGCTGACGCCGGACGGCCCGGACCAGGCCGAGGGCAGCGCCGTCGAGGTGGACGCCGCCGAGGTCGAGGTGGAACTGCGGCCGCAGCGGCGGCTGCGGATCTGGCAGCTCGCCCCGATCGTCGCCCTCGCCGCCGTCGGCTCCCTGATGTTCGCCTTCCCGCTCGCCTTCGGCTCGGGCGACGGCGGCGCGGTGGTCGCCATGCTCGGCCTGCTGATCAGCTCCTGCGCGGCGGGCTGGGGCATGATGGCCGCCCGCCGGGTCGGCGCCAGCTGGCCCGGACTGCCCGCCCGCGGCTCCGGCGAGCGCCCGAACTGGCGGGCCATCGTCCTGTACGTGCTGGTCAGCGCCGTCCTGGTCGCGCTCGCGGTCTGGCGGGTCGCCCGGCTCCGCTAGGGCGTGTTGCGAAAGTCCCGCCTGCCCCGCGACGCCTGGCACGCGCGCTCGCCGCGTTGTCGGGATCGTCCGAGTACGCCCGGTACGAGGACGACCCTCCGCCTTGCGATCGCACGCACCAGACGCCGCGGGGCCCGCCCTTCGGGCGGACGGCGCTACTTTCGCAACACGCCCTAGCCGGACCTGCCCGGGCACGGCAGGGGCCGGTACCGCTCCGCGGACCGGCGCGCCCGTTGTCGTACCCCACCCGTAGAGTTGATCCCGTGACCAGTACGCAGACCTCGCCCCTCGCCTACCTCAAGGGACACGGCACCGAGAACGACTTCGTGATCGTGCCCGACGCGGACAACGCCGTCGACCTGCCGCCCGCCCTCGTGGCGCGGCTGTGCGACCGGCGGGCCGGGATCGGCGGTGACGGAGTGCTGCACGTGGTGCGCAGCGCCGCCCACCCCGACGCGCGGCACCTGGCCGACGAGGCCGAATGGTTCATGGACTACCGCAACGCGGACGGCTCGGTCGCCGAGATGTGCGGCAACGGGGTCCGGGTCTTCGCCCGCTACCTCCAGCACGCCGGGCACGTCACCGCGGGCGAGCTCGCCGTCGCCACCCGCGGCGGGGTCAAGCGCGTCCACCTCGACAAGGACGGCTCCGTCACCGTGCGGATGGGCCGCGCCGTGCTCTCCGACGCCGAGGTCACCGTCACCGTCGACGGCCGCAGCTGGCCCGCCCGCAACGTCAGCATGGGCAACCCCCACGCGGTGGCCTTCGTCGAGTCCCTCGACCACGCGGGCACGCTGTACGACGAGCCGCCCTACGAGCCCGCCTCGGTCTACCCCGACGGGGTCAACATCGAGTTCGTCGCCGACCGCGGCCCCCGGCACGTCGCCATGCGGGTGCACGAGCGCGGCGCGTCCGAGACCCGCTCCTGCGGCACCGGCGCCTGCGCCGTCGCCGTCGCCACCGCCCGCCGGGACGGCGCCGACCCGGCGGGGACCGGGACCCCCGTCACGTACACCGTGGACGTCCTCGGCGGCACCCTGGTCATCACCGAGCACCCCGACGGCGACATCGAGATGACCGGCCCCGCCGTGATCGTCGCCGAGGGCACCGTCGACCCGGAGTGGCTCGCCGGATAGCGGCGCGCACCGCGGCCGGAGGGGCCGGAATCGAAACAGTCAACGACTGATTCGTCCCTCGAATGGGTGATCCGGTTCACGCTCGGCGAGAGCGGGACTGCGCCACGTGGTGGGGTCGGTAGCATCAAGCACCGGCCCGCCGGGCACGCCTGCCCCGCCTTTCGCCGGTCGACGCCGCCGGAGGTGCCCCATGAGCGCAGAGGCCACCAACCCCGTGAGCGACGCCGAGGCCGCCGGCCCGGACGCTCCGGGCCGCAGACGAGGCCGCCCCAGGATCGACCTGCGCCGGCTCGGCCGGGCCGCGCTGCTCGGCGCGACCGCGGGACCCGCCCCCCGGGACCGGCTGCCGGACGCCATCGGACACGTCGCCGAGGCCCACCGGGCCCACCACCCCGACGCCGACCTGGCCGTGCTGCGCCGCGCGTACGTGCTCGCCGAGTCCTCGCACCGCGGCCAGTTCCGCAAGAGCGGCGAGCCGTACATCACCCACCCGCTCGCGGTCACCCTGATCCTGGCCGAACTCGGCGGCGAGACCACGACGCTGACCGCGTCCCTGCTCCACGACACCGTCGAGGACACCGAGGTGACGCTCGATCAGGTGCGCCGGGAGTTCGGCGACGAGGTCGCCTATCTCGTCGACGGCGTCACCAAGGTCGAGAAGATCGACTACGGGGCCGCCGCCGAACCCGAGACCTTCCGCAAGATGCTCGTGGCCACCGGCAACGACGTCCGGGTGATGTCGATCAAACTCGCCGACCGGCTGCACAACATGCGCACCCTCGGCGTGATGCGCCCCGAGAAACAGGTCCGCATCGCCAAGGTCACCCGTGACGTCCTCATCCCGCTCGCCGAACGCCTCGGCGTCCAGGCCCTCAAGACGGAACTGGAGGACCTGGTCTTCGCCATCCTCCACCCCGAGGAGTACGAGGCCACCCGGGCCCTCATCGCCCGCAACCCGGGCGCGAACGACGCGCTCGCCGGGATCGCCGAGCAGGTGACCGGAGTGCTGCGCGAGGCCGGGATCGGCGCCGAAGTCCAGGTCAGACCCCGGCACTTCGTCTCCGTGCACCGGGTCAGGCTGAAGCGCGGCGAACTGCGCGGCAGCGACTTCGGCCGCCTCCTGGTGCTGGTCGCCGAGGACGCCGACTGCTACGCCGTGCTCGGTGAACTCCACACCTGCTTCACGCCGGTGGTCTCCGAGTTCAAGGACTTCATCGCCGCCCCCAAGTTCAACCTCTACCAGTCGCTGCACACCGCCGTCGCCGCCCCCGACGGAGCCGTCGCCGAAGTCCTCATCCGCACCCACCGGATGCACAAGGTCGCCGAGGCCGGGGTGGTCGCCCTCGGCAACCCCTACGCGGCCATGTCCGACGGCGCCGACGGCGCCACCGAGGGCGCCCGTCCCGAGGACGGCGAACGCGTCGACCCGACCCGCCCCGGCTGGCTCTCCCGGCTGCTCGACTGGCAGCAGTCCACGCCCGACGCCGACACCTTCTGGACCTCGCTGCGCGCCGACCTCGCCCAGGACCACGAGATCACCGTGTTCCGCACCGACGGCGCCGCCCCCGGCACGATCAGCCTGCCCGCCGGAGCCAGCTGCGTCGACGCCGCCTACGCCCAGCACGGCGAGGCCGCCCACGGCTGTCACGGCGCCCGCGTCAACGGGCGGCTCGCGCCGCTGAGCACCGTCCTGCGGGACGGTGACACCGTGCAGCCGCTGCTCGCCCAGGACACCGCGTCCGGACCCTCCCCGCAGTGGCTCGACCACGCCCGCACCCCGGCCGCCCGGATCGCCATCACCGGCTGGCTCGAAGCCCACCCGGAGGCCGCCAGGGTCCCGGCCGCCGCCCCGCGCCCGCCCGCCGCGGTCAGCGCCACCACCCCGGCCGCCCGCCGCTCCGCCACCCGGCTGCGCGCCGAACTCCCGCACCTGCCCGACGGCGCCCCGCCGCCCGGCGTCCGCCCCGCGGGCTGCTGCACGCCGGTGCCACCGGACGACATCACCGGCTTCGTGGTGCGCGGCGGCTCCGTCACCGTCCACCGCACCGGCTGCGCCTCCGTCGCCACCATGGAACGCCTCGGCCGCTCCCCGGTCACCGTCCACTGGGGCGACACCGCCGAGTGCCGGGTCACCCTGGTCGCCGAGTCCTTCGGCCGCCCCCGGCTGCTCGCCGACCTCACCGAGGCCATCGCCGTCGAGGGCGCGGCCGTCGTCGCCGCCACCGTCGAACCCCCCAGCGAGCAGCGGGTCCGGCACACCTACACCCTCCAACTCCCGGACGCGGCAGGGCTTCCGGCCCTGATGAAGGCGATGCGGGACGTGCCGGGGGTGTACGACGTGAGCCGGGGGCGGCATCCCGGGGCGCCGGAGGCGTGACGGTCGGCCGACCGCCGGGCGTCCGAGAGCTCCGAGGCGATCGAGGTATCCGAAATGTCGGATCCAAAATCTGATGTTTGGATCCGATATCCGGTATTCGGATGTTGGATGTTGGATCCGGCCGCGCGTCGCGCCGGTCCGCGCACCACCCCCTGGTAGCCGTAACCCATGCCGCTCCCACCCCACGCCCCCACCCCCACTCCCCTCCCCACCCCTATCCGCACGCGCACGCGTGCCCGCTCCCGGGTCCTGCGCTCCGCCGTCCTCGTCGCCCTCTCCGCCGGACTCGTCGCCGCCACCACCCTCCCCGCGCCCACACCGCTCGGCATCGGCGACCCGCTCTTCCCGCACCTCGGCAACCCCGGCTACGACGTCCTCTCCTACGACATCTCCCTCACCTACCCGGGCCGGAACACCCAACCGCTCGCCGCGAGCACCACCCTCTCCGCGCTCGCCACCGACGACCTGGACCGGATCAACCTCGACTTCACCCACGGCACCGTCTCCGCCGTGACCGTCGCGGGCGAACCGGCCACGTGGGCGAGCAGCGGCGAGGACCTGGTGATCACCCCGGCCCGGCCGGTCGAGCGGGGCGAGGCCGTCGAGATCACCGTCACCCACACCAGCGACCCCCGCGGCCCGGCCGCGTCCGGCGGCTGGGTGCGCACCGGCGACGGCCTCGCCATGGCCAACCAGGCCGACGCCGCCCACCGGGTGTTCCCGTCCAACGACCACCCCGCCGACAAGGCGTTCTTCACCTTCCGGATCACCGCGCCCGACGGCCTCACCGCCGTCGCCAACGGACTCCCGCAGAGCCGGGAGAGCAGCGCGGGAAGCACCACCTGGACCTACCGGACCGCCCACCCGATGGCCACCGAACTGGCCCAGGTCAGCATCGGCAGGTCCACCGTCGTGCACCGCGAGGGCCCGCACGGCCTGCCCGTGCGCGATGTCGTCAGGACCGCCGACCAGAAACTCCTGGAGCCCTGGCTGCGCCGCACCCCCGCGCATCTCGGCTGGCTGGAGCACCGGCTCGGCCCGTACCCCTTCGAGACGTACGGGGTGCTGATCGCCGACGCCGAGACCGGCTTCGAGCTGGAGACCCAGACCCTCTCCCTGTTCGAACGCGGACTGTTCACCGAGCCCGGCTACCCCAAGTGGTACGTCGACTCCGTGATGGTCCACGAACTCGCCCACCAGTGGTTCGGCGACAGCGTCTCCCCGCGCGCGTGGTCCGACCTCTGGCTCAACGAGGGGCACGCCACCTGGTACGAGACCCTGCACGCGGCCGAGAACGGCGGGCCCACCCTGGAGCGCCGGATGCGCGCCGCCTACACCGCGTCCGACGAGTGGCGCCAGGACGGCGGCCCGCCCGCCGCCCCCAAGCCGCCCGCGCCCGGCGAGAAGATCAGCCTGTTCCGGCCGGTGGTCTACGACGGCGCCGCGCTCGCCCTCTACGCGCTGCGCCAGAAGATCGGCGCCGCCGACTTCGCCACCCTGGAGCGCCGCTGGGTCACCGACCACCAGGACGGCACCGCGACCACCGCCGACTTCGTCGCCCTCGCCGAGGAGGTCTCCGGGCAGGAGCTCACCCGGTTCCTGAACGACTGGCTGTACGCGGCGAAGACCCCGGCCATGCCGGGACACCCCGACTGGCGCTCCCAGGCGCCCACCGGCGGTCGGGTGCCGAAGGCGGCGAAACCGGGATGACGGGCCCCGCCCGGCCGTGTCACCATCTTCAGGTCGGCGACGCGGCCGGGCCGGGAATTCCTGGCCGGGGTCACGCGTTGTGACGGACACAACGGAACTCTCTTCTTCGACGTAAGGATCCAATGACCTCCTCTTCATCCCCTTCCCAGGACAAGCAGAGCTTCGCGGACACCCACCGCACCGAGAGCCTTCGGGCCGATGCCCTGATGGAAGAGGACGTCGCCTGGAGCCACGAGATCGACGGAGAGCGGGACGGCGACCAGTTCGACCGTTCCGAGCGCGCGGCCCTGCGCCGTGTCGTGGGCCTCTCCACCGAGCTCGAGGACGTCACCGAGGTCGAGTACCGGCAGCTGCGCCTGGAGCGCGTCGTGCTGGTCGGCGTCTGGACCTCCGGGACGGTGCAGGACGCGGACAACTCCCTCGCGGAGCTCGCGGCCCTCGCCGAGACGGCGGGCGCCATGGTGCTCGACGGCGTCGTCCAGCGCCGCGACAAGCCGGACCCGGCCACCTTCATCGGCTCGGGCAAGGCACTGGAGCTGCGGGACATCGTCCTGGAGACCGGCGCCGACACCGTCGTCTGCGACGGCGAGCTCAGCCCCGGCCAGCTCATCGCCCTCGAAGACGTCGTCAAGGTCAAGGTCATCGACCGGACCGCGCTGATCCTCGACATCTTCGCCCAGCACGCCAAGTCCCGAGAGGGCAAGGCGCAGGTCTCGCTCGCGCAGATGCAGTACATGCTGCCGCGACTGCGCGGCTGGGGTCAGTCGCTGTCCCGTCAGATGGGTGGCGGCAAGGGCGGCGGTCTCGCCACCCGAGGCCCCGGCGAGACCAAGATCGAGACGGACCGGCGCCGGATCCGCGAGAAGATGGCGAAGATGCGCCGGGAGATCGCGGAGATGAAGACCGGCCGCGACATCAAGCGGCAGGAGCGGCGGCGCAACAAGGTCCCGTCGGTCGCCATCGCCGGCTACACCAACGCGGGCAAGTCCTCCCTGCTCAACCGCCTCACCGGCGCGGGCGTGCTGGTGGAGAACGCGCTGTTCGCCACCCTCGACCCGACCGTCCGGCGGGCCGAGACGCCCTCCGGCCGGGTCTACACCCTGGCCGACACCGTCGGCTTCGTCCGGCACCTGCCCCACCACCTGGTCGAGGCGTTCCGCTCCACCATGGAGGAGGTCGGCGACTCCGACCTCATCCTGCACGTGGTCGACGGCTCGCACCCGGCCCCGGAGGAGCAGCTGGCGGCGGTCCGCGAGGTGTTCCGCGACGTCGGCGCGGTGAACGTGCCGGAGATCGTCGTGATCAACAAGGCGGACGCCGCCGATCCGCTGGTGCTGCAGCGCCTGATGCGCGCGGAGCGGCACTCCATCGCCGTGTCCGCCCGGTCCGGCGCGGGCATCGACGAGCTGCTCGCGCTGATCGACTCCGAGCTGCCGCGCCCGCAGGTCGAGATCTCCGTCCTCGTGCCGTACACGCAGGGCGGTCTGGTCTCGCGGGTGCACGCCGAGGGCGAGGTGATCTCCGAGGAGCACACCCCGGAGGGCACCCTGCTCAAGGCGCGGGTTCACGAGGAGCTGGCGGCGCACCTCGCGTCGTACGTCCCCGCCGCGCACTGACACCCGGGGCCCCGGCCCCGGCCCGTACGACGAAGGCGCCGGCCGCCTCCCCACCGGGGGAGACGGCCGGCGCCTTCGTGTGTCGGACATCCGGCCGGATCGTCAGCCGAACTTCTTGCTGATCATCTCGTGGGCCGCCTTCGCGCCGCGGCCCAGCTGCGGTCCGGCCAGCCAGCCGTTGCGCCCGGCCGGGCCGATCGAGGTGTTCGACACCAGCGCCGTGACGCCGTTGCGCTGCACCCGGAACCAGCCGCCGCCGGACGAGCCGCCGGTCATGGTGCAGCCGATCCGGTACATGGCGGGCGTGGCCGGATACGTGGTGTAGGCGGAGGAGCGGGTCAGGCACTTGTGCATGATCATGCCGTTGTACGGGGGAGCGGCCGGGTAGCCCCAGGCGCCCACCGTGCCCGCCGTCGACGGCGCCGGAGCGGAGAAGTCGACCGGCAGGGCCACGCCCACGGTCTCCTCCAGGGACTTGCGCCCCTGCTGCGGCCGGACGTGCAGGACGGCGTAGTCGTACGGCCACGCCTGGTTGGTGCCGCCGTTGCGCAGCCACTCGCCGGAGGTCACCACCCAGTCCGCCCAGTACTGGCCGTACGGGTAGACCTCGTGCTGCTGCGCGTTGCGCAGCGCGGCGGGGGACTTGCCGAGGTCGTTGAAGGCGGGCACGAAGGTGATGTTGCGGTACCAGCCGCCCTTCTTGCCCGCGTGCACGCAGTGCCCCGCGGTCCACACCAGGTTGGACTTCCCGGGGTGCCGCGGGTCCTTCACGATCGTGCCGGAGCAGACCATGGAGCCCTGCGGCGAATCGAAGAAGATCTTGCCGACCGGGGCCGCGAAACGGTGGTACGGGGTCTTCTCGCGCTGTGCCGTCACCGGGCGCGGCACCGGGTCGCTGCCGCCGGCGGTCGCCTGGGTCTCGACGGTCGGGTCCGGGCTCTTCGCGGACTGCATCCGCTGGGTGTCCCAGAGCCCGTCGATCACCGGGTTGACGAAGTCCTCGGCCTCACGGAGCCAGGTGCTCTGGTCCCAGTTCTTCCACTCGCCGTCCTTCCACTTGTCCAGGTCGACGCCGCGCTTCTTGAGCTTGTCGGCGAGGTCCTTGGCGAGGCCGGAACCGGAGTCCGAGCCGGAGCCGCCGTCCGCGGCACCGGTGGAGGAGGCGGCGGCCGAGGGGGAGGCGGGCTTGTCGCCCGCCGCCGGGTCGGTCGGGCCGCAGGCGGTCACGGTCAGCGCGAGCGCGGCGGCGGCCGCGGCGCCCGAGGCCAGCGGCAGGAGTCGTCTCGATCGATGGGTGCGTATGGAGCGCATGAAGTGCTTTCCCCCTGAAGGTGTTTCGCGCGTCCGGGCGGCGGGACCGGCACGGTCGGCCGCAGCGCACGGCGGTGCGGCATCGGCCGCATTGCCATGGACGCGTCACTTGCGGTGCACAGTATGCCGGGTACGGCGGGCGGGGCCGCGCGGCCCCGCCCACCCCCCGAACCGGCCTACTGGCCGGAGTACTTCTTGCTCATGCCGTTGAACAGGGCCTTCGCCTCGGGCCCGAGCCGCGGACCGGCCAGCCAGCCCGCCGTCACCGGACCGATCGAGGTGTTCGACACCAGCGCGGGCTTGCCGTCCTTGCCGGTGGCCACCCAGCCGCCGCCCGACGAACCACCGGTCATCGTGCAGCCGATCCGGTACATCGTCGGCTGGTCCGCCTTCACCGACAGCCGCCCCGGCTTGTCGGTGCACTGGTACATCTTCTGCCCGTCGAAGGGCTTGCCCGCCGGGAAACCGGTGGCCGTCATGTCCGCGATCCTCGGCACCGCCGGGGCGTTGAAGTCCACCGGGAGCGCCGAACCGACCGTCTCCTCAAGAGACTTGCCGGTGCCACCCTTCTCCGGCGTCACATGCAGCACGGCGAAGTCGTACGGGGCGCCCTTGCCGCCGGTCTGACCGCCCTGGTCGATCCACTGCTGCGAGGTCTGCGCCCAGTCGCTCCACCACACGCCGTACGGGGCGATCTGCTGACGGGTCGCGCTCTCCAGCTCCGCCGTCGGACGGCCCGCGTCGTTGTACGACGGCACGAAGGCGATGTTCCGGTACCAGCCGCCCTTCTGGCCCGCGTGCACACAGTGCCCGGCCGTCCAGACCATGTTGGACTTCCCCGGGTGCGCCGGGTCCTGGACCACCGTCGCCGAGCAGACCATCGAGCCCTGCGGGCCGTCGAAGAACACCTTGCCCGAGGCGGGCGCGTGGGCGTGGTAGGCCGGTTCCACGGCCCTGGCCCGTACCGCGGCGGGCGTCGGGTCGGTCACGCCCTTGTCACCCGAGATGTCCTCCTCCTCGACCGGCTTGTCGGGACGCTCGGCGTCCCGCATCCGGTCCGGGTCCCAGAGGTCCTCGATGATCGGGTTGACGAAGTCCTTGGCCTCGCGCAGCCACTTGTCCTTGTCCCAGTTCTTCCACTCGCCGTCGCGCCACTTGTCGACGTCGATCCCGTGCTCCTTCAGACGCTGCTTCAGGTCGTCCGGAATCTTGATCTTCCCGAGCTCGGACGGCACGGTCGCGGAGGGCTGCTTGTCACCCCCCGCGGTGTCCTCGGACGGGCCGCAGGCAGTCGCCGTCAGCGTCAGCGCCGCGACGGCGGACGCCGCGGCGAGCAGCGGTCGAATCGATCGCATCTCGTGATCCCCCTGGGACTACGTCGACTTGTGCATCTCGTGCACCAGCTTGTGCATCAGTGAACAGGCCCGCCGCGGGGAGCCGCGCCGGGCGAAACCCCCACTATGCCGGTGCCGGAGGGGACGGTACGACCCAGGTCCGCGGTTCCGCCCCACGACCGGCCGTTGCCATGCCGTGATCCGGGACACGCCAAGGAAGTTGGTCGCCGCCCGTGATCCCCGGCAGGCCCCGTCGTTGGTACGTACGGGGGACACAGCGGCAGCTTCCAGGACGCCCTTCGCGGCGGCCCTGCAACGTACCGATGTGCAACGCAACCGTTACCGCGCAAGCGGCCGTGACAGCGGGAGGACACCGATCCGTGGCCGTGACCGAACCAGTTCCGGTCGTCGACCCGGGCCCGCGGACCCGGGGGGAGCGCCGCACCGCCGCCGACGGGGGCGCGGCGGAGGGCATCCTGCGCCGTCAGGCGCAGCGCGAGTCCGCCGCGCGCACCTACGCGCGCTCGCTGCCCATCGTGCCCGTGCGGGCCAGGGGCCTCACCATCGAGGGCGCCGACGGCCGCCGTTACCTCGACTGCCTCTCCGGCGCGGGCACCCTCGCCCTCGGCCACAACCACCCCGTGGTCCTCGACGCCCTCCGCCAGGCCCTCGACTCCGGCGCCCCGCTGCACGCCACGGACCTGGCCACGCCGGTCAAGGACGCCTTCGTCACCGAGCTGTTCGCCACCCTGCCCGCCGCACTCGCCGCCGACGCCCGGATCCGGTTCTGCGCCCCGAACGGCACCGACGCCGTCGAGACCGCCCTCACCCTGGTCCGCGCCGCCACCGGCCGCGACGGCGTGCTCGCCCTCGACGGCGCCCGGCACGAGGTGCCGGACGCCGCCGACCCCGCACCCGCCGGGATGCTCGTCGAACCCGTCCAGGACGGCGGCATGATCCCGGCCCCGGACGGCTGGCTGCGGCGGCTGCGCGAGCTGACCGCCGCCCGCTCGATCCCGCTGATCGCCGACGAGACCCGGACCGGCGTCGGCCGCACCGGCGCCTTCTGGGGCATCGGGCACAGCGGCGTCGCACCCGACGTGATGGTGCTCTCCCACGCCATCGGCGGCTCCCTGCCGCTCGCGGTCGTCGTCCACCGCGCCGCGCTCGACGTCCCCGCCCCCGGACCGGGCGCGGGCACCTTCCGCGGCAACCAGCTCGCGATGGCGGCCGGCGCCGCCACCCTCGCCTACGTCCGCGAGAACGGGCTCGCCGAGCGCGCCGGAGCCCTCGGCACACGGATCCTCGACCGGCTGCGCGCCCTCGCCGCCGACCACCCCTGCGTCGGCGACGTGCGCGGGCGCGGCCTGATGACCGGCGTGGCGCTCGTCGACCCGGAAGCGTCCGGTACGCGCACGCGAGGGGCCGGCGCGCAGCCGCCGCCCGCGCCCGGACTCGCCGCCGAGCTCCGGCGCCGGTGCCTCGACCGCGGTCTGATCGTGGGACTCGGCGGCCGACACCAGTCCGTGGTGCGGCTGCTGCCCCCGCTGACGCTCACCGACGAGCAGGCGGCGGCCGTCCTCGACCGCTTCGCCGACGCCCTCGCCGCGGCCGAGCGGGCCCACCGCGCCTGCCGCAACGGCCCCGTCGGCCCGCCGGGTTGACCCCGGACCGTCCCCGGACCCGCACCCGACCGGCCGCCCCCTCCCCTCCCAAGGACATCCCGTGAACCCCACCACCGCCGCCGACGGCCCGCTGACCGCCGACCCCACCGTCCCGCACCAGGCCCCGCGCCACCCCGCGCGCCCGTACCCCGGCCCGTACACCGCCCCGCGTCCCGCCGCGAGCCGGACCACGACGCCCGATCCGCTGGACGACCCGGACCCCGCCCGCGCCGCCGACAGCGCCGCCGTCGAGAACCTGCTGCGCTGCTGGGTACGCGAACGGAACCTGCCGGCCCCGGACGGCCACCCGGCCGGAGGACCCGGCGAGACCGGCGGGAGCATCGGCCCCGGCGGCGGTACGGGCGACACGCTGCGCATCCCCTTCGCCGCCAGCGGCACCGCCCTGCTCGTCCCGGTCCGCCACTGGTCGGCCACCGGCTGGCACCGCTTCGGCGCACCCGTCATCGAAGGACTCCCCGCCTCGGCGCCCGCCGTCGACGCCGTCACCCTCGCCGCCCTGATCAGCCGCGAGACCGGCCGCCCCGAAGGCACCGAACTCGTCGGCCGGGTCGCCGACTCCGCCCGCCGCACCGCCGAGTTCATCGCCGAACGCCGCCGCGCCCCCGAACCCGCCCCCGACGCCGACCTGTTCCTCGACGCCGAACAGTCCCTGCTGCTCGGCCACCCGCTGCACCCCACCCCCAAGAGCCGTGAAGGACTCTCCGAGGCCGAGGGCCGGATCTACTCGCCCGAGGCCCACGGCTCCTTCCCGCTGCACTGGATGGCCGTCGACGCCGCCGTCCTCGCCACCGACTCGGCCTGGACCGAACAGGGCCGCCCGGTCGCCGCCGCCCAGCTCACCGCGGGCCTCGCCGAAGGACTCGCGCTGCCCGCCGGGACCGCGGCCCTGCCCCTGCACCCCTGGCAGGCCCGCGAGCTGCGGCACCGCCCCGCCGTCGCCGCGCTGCTCGACGCCGGACTCCTCCACGACCTCGGCCCGCACGGCGCCCCCTGGCACCCGACCTCCTCGGTCCGCACCGTGCACCGCCCCGGCGCCCGCGCCATGCTCAAGCTCTCGCTCGGCGTCCGCATCACCAACTCCCGCCGCGAGAACCTCCGCAAGGAACTCCACCGGGGCGTCGAGGTGCACCGGCTGCTGCGCACCGGGCTCGTCGACGAATGGCAGGCCGCCCACCCCGGCTTCGACATCGTCCGCGACCCCGCCTGGCTCGCCGTCGACACCCCTGAGGGCGAACCCGTCACCGGACTCGACGTGATGATCAGGCACAACCCCTTCGCCGGCACCGACGACGCCGTCTGCCTGGCCGCCCTCACCGCACCGCGCCCCTGGCCCGGCTCGCCCCGGATGCGCTCCCGGCTCGCCGGAGTCGTCGCCGGGCTCGCCGCCCGTACCGGCCGGCCCGTCGCCGCCGTGGCCACCGAATGGTTCCTGCGCTACCTCGACGTCGTGGTCCGCCCGCTCCTCTGGCTGGACGGCCAGGCCGGCGTCGCCCTGGAGGCCCACCAGCAGAACACCCTGGTGCTGCTCGACGCCGACGGCTGGCCCACCGGCGGCCGCTACCGCGACAACCAGGGCTACTACTTCCGCGAGTCCCGCCGCGACGACCTGGAGCAGCGGCTCCCCGGCATCGGCGCCACCAGCGACACCTTCGTCTCCGACCAGGTCACCGACGAACGCTTCGCCTACTACCTCGGCATCAACAACGTCTTCGGCCTCATCGGCGCCTTCGGCTCCCAGCGGCTCGCCGACGAACGCCTGCTGCTCGCCGCCCTGCGCCGCTTCCTCACCGGTACGACCGCCCTCGGCTCACCGCTGCCGCACCGGCTCCTGGAAGCCGCCACCCTGCGCTGCAAGGCCAACCTCCTCACCCGGCTGCACGGCCTCGACGAACTGGTCGGCCCGGTCGACACCCAGTCCGTGTACGTCACCGTCGCAAACCCCCTGCGCGCCTGACCCCACGGGCCGCCCCGCCCCCGTCCCGTACCGCCTCGTCCCGTCCAGTACCGACCGCCGAGAGGAGAGCGCCCCCGTGCCTCCCACCGAAGCGCACCCCGGCACCACCCACCCCATCCGCCCCAGCCGCCCCGGCGCCGGACCCCGCCCCGAGCCCGGCCCCGAGGACACCCTGGACCTCCAGCTGCCCGACGACTTCGCCGCGCTGATCGCCGCACCGGCCGGGCCCCGGGCCGCCCCGTACGTCCGCGACGGCGATCTGCTCGACGACCTGCCCGGCTGGGCCACGGCCGCCACCCCGGTCGGCGGCTTCCGGCTGGTGCCGGTGCGCCTCGACCACGATCTGCCCCTGATCGCCCGCTGGATGAACGATCCCGCCGTGGCCGCGTTCTGGGAGCTCCAGGGCCCCGAGAGCGTCACCGCCGACCACATCAGGGCCCAACTCGACGGCGACGGCCGCAGCGTGCCCTGCCTCGGCGTCCTGGACGGCACGCCGATGAGCTACTTCGAGATCTACCGCGCCGACCTCGACCCGCTGGCCCGGCACTACCCGGCCCGGCCCCACGACACCGGCGTCCACCTGCTCATCGGGGGCGGCGCCGACCGCGGCCGGGGCGTCGGCACCGCCCTGCTCCGCGCCGTCGCCGACCTGGTCCTCGACCACCGGCCGCGCTGCACCCGGGTGCTCGCCGAGCCCGACCTGCGCAACACTCCGTCCGTCGCGGCCTTCCTCGGCGCCGGGTTCCGGCTCTCCGCCGAGGTCGACCTGCCCGGCAAACGGGCCGCCCTGATGGTCCGCGACCGCGCCTTCCGCCACGTCCTCTGACCCGCCGCCGCGCCCCGCCCCCACGACGATCCGTCCCACGTCCACCGTCACCGCCCGCCCACGGCGGTGCCCACCCCGAGGAGTCCTCGTGTCGACGTCCCCCGCACCCCACGACTCCGCACCACCCGCCTCATCAGCCCCGTCCGCCCCGTCCGCCCTCCACTTCCCCGCCGAGCTGACCGCCGCGCGCTGGGCCGCCGCCGGGGCCCGGCTGCTCGCGAAGACCGTCGCCGAGTTCGCGTACGAGGAGGTCCTCGACCCCCGCCCCACCGGCCAGGACCACTACGCCCTCACCCTCGACGACGGCGGCACCCTCGCCTTCACCGCCCGCCGCGTGGCCTACGGCGGCTGGCGGGTCGACCCGGCGAGCCTCCGCCTCGACGGCGCGCCCGCCACCGAACCGCTCGCCTTCCTGGTCCGCGCCCGCGGCCTGCTCGGCCTCGACGGCGCCACCCTCGGCCACCTGGTCCGCGAGCTCACCACCACGCTCGCCGCCGACGTCCGGCTCGACCACACCGCCCTGCCCGCCGCCGCCCTCGCCGACCTCGGCTACGCCGAACTGGAGGGCCACCAGACCGGCCACCCCTGGCTCGTCCTCAACAAGGGCCGGATCGGCTTCTCCGCCACCGACACCGCCCACTGGGCACCCGAGGCCCGCAGGCCCGCCCGGCTGCCGTGGATCGCCGTCAGCAGCCGCCTCGCCGCCTACCGGGGCGTCCCCGGCCTCGACACCCCCGACCGGCTGTACGAGCGCGAGCTCGACCCCGAGGTACGCGCCGCCTTCAGGGGCGTCCTGCAAGCCCGTGGCCTGGACGCCGACGCCTATCTGCTGCTGCCGGTCCACCCCTGGCAGTGGGACGAGATCCTGCTGCCGCTGTACGCCCCCGCCATCGCCGCGGGGGCCGTGGTGCCGCTGCCCACCGACGGCGACCTGCGGCTGCCGCAGCAGTCCATCCGTACCTTCCTCAACACCAGCCGCCCCGACCGGCACACCGTCAAACTCCCGCTGTCCGTCCTCAACACCCTGGTCTGGCGCGGCCTGCCCACCGAGCGCACCCTCGCCGCGCCCGCCGTCACCGCCTGGGTGCACGGACTGCGCGACGCCGACCCGTTCCTGCGCGAGGAGTGCGGGGTGATCCTGCTCGGCGAGGTCGCCTCGGTGACCGTCGAGCACCCGCTGTACGACCGGCTGCCCGAAGTCCCGTACCAGTACAAGGAACTGCTCGGCGCGATCTGGCGCGAACCGCTGCGGCTGCCGCCGGGCGAACGCGCCCGCACCCTGGCCGCGCTGCTGCACACCGACCCCGAGGGCCGCGCCTTCGTCGCCGAACTCGTCGACCGTTCCGGGATCACCCCCCGCGCCTGGCTCCAGCGGCTCTTCGCCGCGCTGCTCCCGCCGCTGCTCCACTTCCTCTACCGGTACGGCACGGTGTTCTCCCCGCACGGTGAGAACGCGATCGTCGTGTACGACGACCAGGACGTGCCCGTCCGGCTGGCGATCAAGGACTTCGTCGACGACGTGAACGTCAGCGCGGTGCCGCTGCCCGAGCACGGCACCATGCCGGACGACGTGCGGGAGGTGCTGCTCACGGAGGAGCCCGGCTTCCTCACCCAGTTCATCCATTCGGGCCTTTTCGTCGGCGTCTTCCGCTACCTGGCGCCGTTGTGCGAGGAACAACTGGACGTGCCGGAGGAGGAGTTCTGGACGCTCGTGCGCGCCGAGATCCTGCGCCACCAGTCCCGCTTCCCCGAGCTGAAGGAACGCTTCGAGCTGTTCGATCTCCTGCTGCCGCGGATCGAGCGGCTCTGTCTCAACCGCAACCGTCTCCACTCGGACGGCTACCGCGACCGGCCGGAGCGCCCGCACGCGACCGTGCACGGCACCGTCCCGAACCCGCTCGCCTGAGCGCGGGAAGGGGCGGCGCTGTCGGTGCCGCCCCTTAGGCTGGGAGGGCTATGACGAAGCCATCCCTCCCCGATCTCCTCCATGCCGCCGTCGCCGCCGTCGGCGGTGTGGAGCGCCCCGGCCAGGTCACCATGGCCGAGGCCGTGGCCGAGGCCATCGACGACGGTTCCCACCTGCTCGTCCAGGCCGGCACCGGCACCGGTAAGTCCCTCGGCTATCTCGTGCCGGCGCTCGCGCAGGGGGAGCGGGTGGTGGTCGCGACGGCGACGCTGGCGCTCCAGCGCCAGCTCGTCGAGCGCGACCTGCCGCGGACGGTCGACGCGCTGCATCCGCAGCTGCGCCGCCGTCCCGAGTTCGCCATGCTCAAGGGCCGGTCGAACTATCTGTGTCTGCACAGGCTCCACGAGGGCGTGCCGCAGGACGAGGAGGAGGGCCTCTTCGACCCGTTCGAGGCGGCCGCCCCCACCAGCAAGCTGGGCCAGGACCTGCTGCGGCTGCGCGACTGGGCGGACGAGACGGAGACCGGCGACCGGGACGACCTGACGCCGGGCGTCTCGGACAAGGCGTGGGGCCAGGTCTCGGTGTCCTCGCGGGAGTGCCTGGGCGCGAGCAAGTGCGTGTACGGCCCGGAGTGCTTCGCGGAGGCGGCCAGGGAGCGGGCGAAGCTCGCCGAGGTGGTCGTCACCAATCACGCGCTGCTCGCGATCGACGCGATCGAGGGCGCCCCGGTGCTGCCGCAGCACGAGGTGCTGATCGTCGACGAGGCCCATGAGCTGGTGTCCCGGGTGACCGGCGTGGCGACGGGCGAGCTCACTCCCGGCCAGGTGAACCGGGCGGTGCGCCGGTCGGCCAAGCTGGTCGACGAGAAGGTCGCGGACCAGCTGCAGACCGCCGCCGAGGGCTTCGAGCGGGTGATGGAGCTGGCGCTGCCGGGCCGTCTGGAGGAGATCCCGGAGGACCTGGGATACGCGCTGATGGCGCTGCGTGACGCGGCGCGCGCGGTGATCACGGCGCTGGGTTCCACCCGGGACCGCGCGGTGCAGGACGAGGACGCGGTGCGCAAGCAGGCGATGGCCTCGGTGGAGACCGTGCACGGGGTGGCGGAGCGGATCACCCAGGGCTCGGAGTACGACGTCGTCTGGTACGAGCGGCACGACCGGTTCGGCGCCTCGCTGCGGGTCGCGCCGTTGTCGGTCTCGGGGCTGCTGCGGGAGAAGCTGTTCGCCGACCGGTCGGTGGTGCTGACCTCGGCGACGCTGAAGCTGGGCGGCGACTTCAACGGGGTCGGCGCTTCGCTGGGTCTCGCGCCGGAGGGCACCCAGGGCGAGGACGTGCCGGTGTGGAAGGGCATCGACGTCGGCTCGCCCTTCGACTATCCGAAGCAGGGCATCCTCTATGTCGCCAAGCATCTGAACCGCCCGGCGCGGGACGGTGAGCGCGGCGACATGCTCGATGAGCTGACCGAGCTGATGCAGGCGGCCGGCGGCCGCACGCTGGGTCTGTTCTCCTCGATGCGGGCGGCCCAGCAGGCGGCGGAGGAGCTGCGGAGCCGGATCCCGGAGCTGCCGATCCTGCTGCAGGGCGAGGACACCCTCGGCGAGCTGATCAAGAACTTCGCGGCCGACCCGAAGACGTGTCTGTTCGGCACGCTCTCCCTCTGGCAGGGCGTGGACGTGCCGGGCCCCAGCTGTCAGCTGGTGGTCATGGACAAGATCCCCTTCCCGCGCCCGGACGACCCGCTGATGAGCGCCCGCCAGAAGGCGGTGGAGGACAAGGGCGGCAACGGCTTCATGTCGGTGGCGGCGACCCACGCGGCCCTGCTGATGGCGCAGGGCGCGGGCCGGCTGGTGCGGGCGACGGGCGACCGGGGTGTGGTGGCGGTCCTGGACCCGAGGCTGGCGATGGCGCGGTACGGCAGCTATCTGAAGGCTTCGCTGCCGGACTTCTGGTACACGACGGACCGTAATCAGGTCCGGAAGTCCCTGTCGGCGATCGACGCGGCGGCGAAGGCCCAGGCGTAGCCCGGGGGTGACTACGGGTGCGGGCTGACCCTGTGGGTGCGGCCCTGACCCCCGGGGGTGCCTGCTGGTGCGGCTGTGCCCGTAGGGGCGAGTGAGCCGAAGGGCGCCGTGGGTGTCGAAAGGGAGAGCGCGCGGAGGTCCCGAGGTACGAGGGACCGAGCACGGTCGACCGTCGACACACGCTGGGGCGCCCGGAGGCGAACCGAGCTCCCCAAACAACAGGGCCCCGGGACCGGCGCAGGGGTCCCGGGGCCCGGTTCGGGGCCGACGTGGTGGGGTCGGGGTCAGACTCGGCGGAGGACGGCGACGACCTTGCCGAGGATGGTGGCTTCGTCGCCGGGGATGGGCTGGTAGGCCGAGTTGTGCGGGAGCAGCCAGACGTGGCCGTCTTCGCGCTTGAAGCGCTTGACGGTGGCTTCGCCGTCGAGCATGGCGGCGACGATGTCGCCGTTCTCGGCGACGGGCTGGCGGCGGACGGTGACCCAGTCGCCGTCGCAGATGGCGGCTTCGATCATGGAGTCGCCGACGACCTTGAGGACGAACAGCTCTCCGTCGCCGACGAGCTGCCGGGGGAGCGGGAACACGTCTTCGACGGATTCCTCGGCCAGGATGGGGCCACCGGCGGCGATGCGGCCGACCAGGGGGACGTAGGAGGCGGCGGGCTTGCCGGTGGTGTCGGTGGGCTGGGTGCTGGGCTGGTCGGAGCCGCGGACCTCGTACGCGCGGGGGCGGTGGGGGTCGCGGCGGAGGAAGCCCTTGCGCTCCAGGGCCATCAGCTGGTGTGCCACGGAGGAGGTGCTGGAGAGGCCGACGGCCTGGCCGATCTCGCGCATCGACGGCGGGTAGCCCCGGCGCTGCACGG
This sequence comes from Streptomyces sp. NPDC090025, assembly GCF_044748125.1. Classification (NCBI taxonomy): domain Bacteria; kingdom Bacillati; phylum Actinomycetota; class Actinomycetes; order Kitasatosporales; family Streptomycetaceae; genus Streptomyces; species Streptomyces sp. NPDC090025. The sequence goes on from NZ_JBIVFL010000002.1 coordinate 73,761, forward strand.
AGTCGCGGATGACCTCGATCACCCGGCGCTGCCGGTCGGTGAGTCCGGAGCTGTCGGCCCGGATGCCTGGAGGTCGTCCGGGGAGTGCCCGCGCGGGCCGGCCGGGCTCCTCCCCGCTCATGGCGTCGTTCATCGCATGCACCGGCTCGAGTCGGCCCTGGGCGGCGCGGCCCTGGGCAGTGATGGTGGCACTGTCTGCGGTGGTGGTCACGTCGTCGGCCCCTCTCGATTGGTCTCCCTGGCTGGCACAACGGTAGTGGCTTTCGAAAGGTTGCGCCAAACACACGTTCGAGTGAAAATTCGCAGTTCGCCTCACGTGTGCAGGTGTGCGGGTGTATACGCGTACCCCGACCGCATTCCCAAATCGGTCATTACGGTAACCTTCACCGTCGGCCCCGGAGCCGCGCGGCGGTCTCGCGAGGCCGCCCCGCCGGGCGGGTGCGGCCCAGTCTCGCACCGGCCGCCCCGGGAGCCGTGTCGGCGCGCCCTTCCCGTACCCTCGTGGCGGCCCGACGGGCCCGTACGCGGCCCCGAAGCGGGCCCCGAGGCCCTCGCTGGTCCCCGTCGGAGCGCGACACGCGCACGGGTTGAAATCGGGGCTGGACCCAAGATCTAGTGGTTGTATGGCATCAGCCACCCACAAGTAGTGGTCCCCGGTCTGCCGGGGCAGCTCGGATCGCCTATGCTGGTGGTCGCTTCGCAGGGCCTCACCGGCCGGGCGAGGCTTCTCAGTCGTGCCGTGAGGGAGGGTCGGAACACCATGCACTGCCCCTTCTGCAGGCACCCCGACAGCCGTGTCGTCGACAGTCGCACCACCGACGACGGGACGTCGATCCGCCGTCGCCGCCAGTGCCCGGACTGCTCCCGTCGTTTCACGACGGTGGAGACGTGTTCGCTCATGGTGGTCAAGCGGTCCGGGGTCACCGAACCCTTCAGCCGTACCAAGGTCATCTCCGGCGTGCGCAAGGCGTGCCAGGGACGGCCGGTCACCGAGGACGCCCTCGCCAAGCTCGGCCAGCGGGTCGAGGAGGCGGTGCGCGCCACCGGGAGCGCCGAGCTGACCACCCATGACGTGGGTCTGGCCATCCTCGGCCCGCTGCAGGAGCTCGACGTCGTCGCGTACCTGCGTTTCGCATCCGTCTACCGGGCCTTCAACAGCCTCGACGACTTCGAGGCCGCCATCGCGGAGCTCCGCGTGCGGCAGCCTGCCGAAGAGCGCGAGAACGGAGGGACCCCCGCGGTCCCCGTTCCCGCCGCCGACTGACGGCGGACCCGGACCCCGCGTGGTCCGGTGACCGGCCGCCGTGGTGCGGTCGGCACGAGAACGTGCCCCGAGCGGTCCGTGAGGAGCTCAGGGCAACAGCAGCACATCGAGCAGTACATACAGCAGTACAGAAAACAGAGCCCTGGAATTTTCCGGGCGCTCCAGGGTGTTTTGCCCGTATATGGGAGGCGGCATGACAGAGACGGCGAGCGGTCCGGCACGTGGTTCCCGCACCAAGGGAGCCAAGGCGGCGAGCAAGGGCCTGCGGATCGAACGCATCCACACCACCCCCGGCGTGCATCCGTACGACGAGGTGGCCTGGGAGCGTCGTGACGTCGTCATGACCAACTGGCGCGACGGCTCGATCAACTTCGAGCAGCGCGGCGTCGAGTTCCCCGACTTCTGGTCGGTGAACGCGGTCAACATCGTCACCAGCAAGTACTTCCGCGGGGCCGTCGGCACCCCGCAGCGCGAGACCGGCCTGAGGCAGCTGATCGACCGCATCGTGAAGACGTACCGCAAGGCCGGCGAGGACTTCGACTACTTCGCCTCGCCCGCGGACGCCGAGATCTTTGAGCACGAGCTGGCGTACGCCCTCCTGCACCAGATCTTCAGCTTCAACAGCCCCGTCTGGTTCAACGTCGGCACCCCGCAGCCGCAGCAGGTCTCGGCCTGCTTCATCCTGGCCGTCGACGACTCCATGGAGTCGATCCTCGACTGGTACAAGGAAGAGGGCATGATCTTCAAGGGCGGCTCCGGGGCCGGCCTGAACCTCTCCCGCATCCGCTCCTCCAAGGAGCTGCTGTCCTCCGGCGGCAACGCCTCCGGGCCGGTCTCCTTCATGCGCGGCGCCGACGCCTCCGCCGGCACCATCAAGTCCGGTGGCGCCACCCGCCGCGCGGCGAAGATGGTCGTGCTCGACGTCGACCACCCCGACGTCGAGGACTTCATCGCCACCAAGGTGAAGGAGGAGGAGAAGATCCGCGCGCTGCGCGACGCGGGCTTCGACATGGACCTGGGCGGCGACGACATCACGTCCGTCCAGTACCAGAACGCCAACAACTCCGTCCGCGTGAACGACGAGTTCATGACGGCCGTCGAGAACGGCACCGACTTCGGCCTGCGGGCCCGGATGACCGGCGAGGTCATCGAGAAGGTCGACGCCAAGGCGCTCTTCCGCAAGCTGGCCGAGGCCGCGTGGGCCTGTGCCGACCCGGGCATCCAGTACGACGGTGTCATCAACAACTGGCACACCTGCCCCGAGTCCGGCCGGATCACCGCGTCGAACCCGTGCAGCGAGTACATGCACCTGGACAACACGTCCTGCAACCTCGCCTCGCTGAACCTCATGAAGTTCCTCCAGGACGACGGCAAGGGCCACCAGTCCTTCGACGTGGAGCGCTTCGCCAAGGTCGTCGAGCTGGTCATCACCGCGATGGACATCTCCATCTGCTTCGCGGACTTCCCGACCCAGAAGATCGGCGAGAACACCCGCGCCTTCCGCCAGCTGGGCATCGGCTACGCCAACCTCGGCGCCCTGCTGATGGCCACCGGTCACGCGTACGACTCGGACGGCGGCCGCACCCTCGCCGCCTCGATCACCTCGCTGATGACCGGCACCGCGTACAAGCGCTCCGCCGAGCTGGCCGCCGTCGTCGGCCCGTACGACGGCTACGCCCGCAACGCCGACGCCCACAAGCGCGTCATGAAGCAGCACGCCGACGCCAACGCCGTCGCCCCGCGCACCGAGGACCTGGACAGCTCGATCTGGGCCGCGGCGACCGAGGCGTGGCAGGACGTCGTCCGGCTGGGCGAGAAGAACGGTTTCCGTAACTCGCAGGCGTCCGTGCTCGCCCCCACCGGCACCATCGGTCTCGCGATGTCCTGCGACACCACCGGTGTCGAGCCCGACCTCGCCCTGGTCAAGTTCAAGAAGCTGGTCGGCGGCGGCTCGATGCAGATCGTCAACGGCACCGTGCCGCAGGCCCTGCGCCGCCTGGGCTACCAGGAGGAGCAGATCGAGGCGATCGTCGCCCACATCGCCGAGCACGGCAATGTGATCGACGCGCCCGGCCTGAAGACCGAGCACTACGAGGTCTTCGACTGCGCCATGGGCGACCGCGCCATCTCCCCGATGGGCCACGTCCGCATGATGGCCGCGATCCAGCCGTGGATCTCGGGCGCCATCTCCAAGACGGTCAACATGCCGGAGACGGCGACCGTCGAGGAGGTCGAGGAGATCTACTTCGAGGCGTGGAAGCTGGGCGTCAAGGCGCTCGCCATCTACCGCGACAACTGCAAGGTCGGCCAGCCGCTCTCCGCGAAGAAGAAGGAGACGGAGAAGGAGGAGGTCACCGCCAAGGCGGAGGAGACCATCCGCACCGCGGTCGAGAAGGTCGTCGAGTACCGCCCGGTCCGCAAGCGCCTCCCGAAGGGCCGCCCGGGCATCACCACCTCCTTCACGGTCGGTGGCGCCGAGGGCTACATGACCGCCAACTCCTACCCGGACGACGGTCTCGGCGAGGTCTTCCTGAAGATGTCGAAGCAGGGTTCCACCCTGGCCGGCATGATGGACGCCTTCTCGATCGCCGTCTCGGTGGGTCTGCAGTACGGCGTGCCGCTGGAGACGTACGTCTCGAAGTTCACCAACATGCGCTTCGAGCCGGCCGGCATGACGGACGACCCGGACGTGCGGATGGCGCAGTCGATCGTCGACTACATCTTCCGCCGCCTGGCGCTCGACTTCCTGCCGTTCGAGACCCGTTCCGCGCTCGGCATCCACTCCGCCGAGGAGCGTCAGCGTCACCTGGAGACCGGCTCGTACGAGGCGGCCGACGACGAGGTCGACGTGGAGGGCCTGGCCCAGTCCGCGCCCCGCGCCCAGGAGCTGAAGGCCGTCGCCGCCCCGGCGAAGCCCGAGGCCCCGGCCGTCGTCCCGGCCCCGCAGCAGGCGCACACCAGCGCCGAGCTCGTCGAGATGCAGCTGGGCATCCAGGCCGACGCCCCGCTCTGCTTCTCCTGCGGGACCAAGATGCAGCGCGCCGGCTCCTGCTACATCTGCGAGGGCTGCGGCTCGACCAGCGGTTGCAGCTGATCCGCTAGCTGACTGAGGAAGGGGACCGGCCTCGGGCCGGTCCCCTTCGTCGTCCGCCGACGAGGGCAGGATTCGAACCTACGTCCACCCGGAGATCGAGCCAGGCGCTCCACCGCAGAGCTTCCTCGTCGTGATCACGATCCTCGTCCGGAACCGCGCGGCCGGGCAAGCGAATTAGGCCGTGGATCACCAGGGGCGGGTCACGTCCACTCCTCGGCGGCGGCGCGCTTCTGCCGGCCGGAGAAGACCCCGGCCGACCGGAGCGCGCTCGCCGTCAAGGGGTCCTCGACGACGACGCCGTGGACGAGTTCGGGGGTGCGCCGGAACGGCGCGGCCTCCGTGACGTCCGGGCGCGGCGCGGTCCAGGTGCTCGCCACCGGATCGACGCGATGGCGGGCGCACACCTGCTCCACCAGGGAGCGTGGGCATTCCCGCTCGCCCCGCAGCACCTCCCAGGGCAGCGGGAGTTCCGACCAGACCAGGGTGTCGGGATGCAGCCCGCCGCCGCTCCTGCGGTGCCAGTGGGCGACGTCGGCGGCCATCAGCCGCGGCACCTTGCCGGGGCACACCCGGTCCAGGACGGCGTCCTCGCCCAGCGCGGTGAGCAGCGCGAACCAGTGCGCGCGTGCCGTGTTCCACGCCTGCGCCGCCTGGTTCCAAGTCGACGAGTCGTCACCGCGCCGCACGATCATCGTGCCGCGCTCCAACGGGTGCCGGTTCCAGGCGTGTTCCAGCATGTCGGCGACCTGGCGGAGGAACCGGTTCCAGCGCACCAGAAGGCGCGTGAGGTCCTCGTCGGAGACCTGGGCGAGCACCTCGGCCGTCGGACGGACGTGTGCGACCACCTCCCAGCGGGTCCGCTCGGGGGCGTCGCGCAGCTCCTGGAACAGCGCCTCGGCGATCTCGTCGTGGACCCGCCGCTGCGGCCCATTGGTGAAGACACTGCGCATGCCGCCGCGTGCGGTGGTGTACGCCACGAACGCCGCCGTGTGCGGATCGGCGGCGAACGGCTCGTACGGCAGGGTGTGCGCGAAGGCGCTCTTGCCGGTCATCGTCACCTCGCGGCGGCGCTGCTCGTGGAGCAGCCGGGCCAGCTTGGCCTCCATCCGGCGCAGCAGCCGGAACCGCTTGTTGTACTGGCGCTTCGAGAGCTCGCCGAGCCCCGCCGCCGCGCGCTCCGCCCGGTCGAGCCGGTCCAGGCCGAAGTCGTTCTGCCCGTACGTCCGGCCGATCTCCTCGCCCGCCCGCCGGATCACCGCCTCGATCCGCTCCGGATCGTCGCCCGCGCCGTCCGGCAGCTCGGGGACGGAGGCGAACAGGGCCGCCGCCCGGCCGAGTTGGCGCTGGGCGCCGACGGGCCGGGCGAAGTCCTCCCGCAGGGAGGTGTAGCCGTGCCAGAGCCTGCGCAGCGAGTGCGCGGCCGCCTTGTCGAGCGCGGCCAGGGACGACGGGGAGAGGACGACGCCCCCGGCGGCGTGGAGGTCGAGGACCGACTGGGCCACGTCCTCGGGGCGCTTGCGCAGGCCGAGCGAGGTGTGCAGTTCACGGAGCAGGGGTTCGGCCTGGGCAGACGGCATGGTGTCACCTTGTCACCGGGGCCGCCCGTGGCTCCACCGGTTATCCGAAGGCCCGCGCGGTGGAACTACTCGCGGGTACTCATGGGTACTCGCGGGTAGGGGGCGCGGGTTACGCTCTGCCGCGCGTGGCGCGTGATCATGCGGCGCACGCGGGGGAATCAGGGGAAGCAGGGGGAGAGCGTGACGGAACAGCAGCGGGCGGTGGGGGCGGCGGAGTCCGGCGCGGGGCGGGTGGCGCCCGGGACGCCGGTGGCTCCGCGGGCACCCAAGGAGCGGGGGCCGAACGTGGGAGCACAGGTCGGGGCCGCCCTGGCCCTCGGCGCGGTACTCGCGGGCGGCTTCTGGTACATGGCGCACAACGAGCAGGAGGCGGCCGCCGCGCGCGGCCCCGCCGGGTGCCCGGCGGCCACCGCGCCGCCGTCGTCGGGGGCGTACCTCTCCGGTGTCCAGCTCTGCCGACGGCTCAACCGGCCCGACCTGCCGGTGCTGCTCGGCATCCCGGACGCGGTGGCCGACAGCGCTTCGGGCCGTGACGGCAAGGTCGGGGACCGTCCGAGCCCGCACGGCCAGGTGCAGCTCGGCGGGTACACGCTCCAGCTCAACGCCTCGTACGACCGGCTCCCGGTCCGTCAGCTCGGCAAGCTGCTGCCCCGCACCGAGCCCACCACCTTCCAGGGCCGCGCCGCGGTGCTCTACTCCGACCGCACCATCGAGCTGACCTTCGACCTCGGCGGGAAGCACGAGAGCAGGACCGGGCCCGGCGGCATCGCCCGACATCTGCTGGTCGCCAAGGACCCCAAGGACAGCGGCGGTTCGTACGAACTGGTCATCTGGCGCGACGACAAGGTGACGCCCGACGACGCGACGCTCATGAGGGTCGCCCAGCACGTGCTGCCGACGCTGCCGGGGTGGGCCGGTCACTGACGCCGACCGGCCCGCCCTGCTACCGGGGCTTCCCGGACCTTGCGGGCCTTCCGGGCCTCCGGGGTGGGCGGTCAGGCGCGCCGCGCGCCCATGACCGCCCCGAAGGTGCTCGGATCGATGTCGAAGCCGTGCAGGAACGCGCGGAAGGACCACCGGGAGCCCGTCTCGGCCCCGGCCCCGGCCTGGGCGGCGTCCGTGCCGTCGCCGCCCCGCGTGAACTCGGCGATCGTGGCCGCCGTCGCGTCCGCCACGCCCGCCAGATCGTCGACGAGCAGATCGGTGTATCCCTCGCGGACCCGCACGCCGGTCGCCCGTACCTGCCCGAACGTCAGCCGTCCGGCGCCCTGTTGTATGGCGACACCGACCACCACGCGCGCGTAGCGCGCGGCGAGCCGGTCCAGCTCGACGGTCATCGACTCGTCGTAGCCGAAGCCCTGCCCCGTACGGCTGTCCCGGAGCAGGGCGATGGTGCCGTCGGGCGAACGGCTGTCGAAGTGCACCAGATAGTCCGGCGGGCCGTACGGGGCGTCCGCCGTGTAGACCGCCGCCACCAGATCCAGGTCGTGCGCGGCGGCACCGGCCGGGCTGGGGTCCCACCTGAGCGAGACCTCGACCTTGCCGACTCCCTTATTGAGCTCGCTCACGGTGAATCCCCTCTCCCGGTACGGTTTTTGCACCGCCCCTCATGGTGTCATGTGATCAACATGTCATCGGTCGCGGGGGAGAGTCGTATGTGGGGCGGGAAAGAGCTGGATCTGGACGCGTATCTGGCGCGGATCGGGTACGCGGGCACCCTCGCGCCCGATCTCGCGACCCTGCGCGCCGTGCACGCGGCGCATGTCGCCGCGATCCCGTTCGAGAACCTGGACGTGGCCCTCGGCCGCCGGGTACCCCTCGATGTGCCCAGCCTCCAGGCCAAGTTGGTCGGGCGGCGGCGCGGCGGCTACTGCTACGAGCAGAACATCCTGCTCGCCGCCGCCCTGGAGCGGATCGGGTTCACCGTCACCGGCCGTGGCGCCCGCAACCGTACCCGCGGCGACGCCCTCACCCCGATCACCCACGCGCTGCTCGTCGTGACTCTCGACGCGTCGGACGGCCGTGACGCGTCGGACGGCCGTGACGCGCCCGAGCGCGGTGGCGCGCGTGGCGGCGAACAGTGGCTGGTGGACGCCGGGTTCGGCTGGCAGGGGCCGCTGGCGCCGGTCCCGCTGACCGACGGCGCGCGGGTCGACCAGGACGGCTGGGAGTTCGGGGTACGCGTCGAGACGGAGGGCGTCCATGTGCTGAGCACGCGTCGCCCGGAGGGGTGGACCGATCTGTACTCCTTCGCCCCGCACACCCTCCACCCCGTCGACTTCGAGCTGATGAACCACTACAGCTCCAGCCACCCCCGCTCGCGCTTCCTCGGCCAGGTGGTCGCCCAGCGGCTGGGCGCGGCCGTGCGCAGGGCGCTGATCAGGGACGGTCTCACCGAACTGCACCGCGACGGCACCCGTACCGAACGGCGTGTGGGGCCGGAGGAGTTGGCCGGGACGCTGGACCGGATCTTCGGCATCGGACTCGACGCCGAGGAAGTCGCGGGACTGCTCCGGGCGCACCCGGCGGAGGTCTGACGGAGCGTCGCCGTGCCCCGTACCATGGCGCGGTGCTGGTCAAGTGGATTCGCTGCACCGTGGTGGACCGTCGGGGGTTCGAGCGGGGGCAGCGGAAATGGGCGGGGCTGCTCGGTGAGCCGGGATTCCGGGGACAGGGCGGGGGGTGGAGCAGGCGGCGGCCCGATGTCGCCCACATCTTCGGCTTCTGGGAGAGCCGGGCCTTCTACGACTCCTTCATGGCGCGCTCCCACGACCGGCTCGCGTCCGCACAGGCCGGTACCTTCCGCGACACGCAGATCAAACTCTTCGACCACCGCTTCGACGTGAAGACCGGCTTCGAGCCGCGTTTCGCCGACGCGGACGTGGCACGGGTCGCGCACTGCCGGGTGCACGAGGAGCGGGTCGACCACTTCGCCCTGATGCAGGAGAAGGTGTGGAACCCGGCGATGGCCGGATCGCCGGGGATGCTGCGCGGTCTGTTCGGCCAGGCGCCGGGGAACGAGTTCCTGGTCCTGTCGATGTGGAAGTCGGCGGCCGAGCACGGCAAGTACCGGGTCGAGCGGATCGAGCGCCTCGGGCTGCGCGCCCAGACGGAGGCGGACGTCGCCGCGATGACGGGCGACGTGGTGGACCTGGAAGCCGCCTGGACCGTGTGAGACGGCGGCGGGTGCCGTGTGCGGCCCGACCGGGTGTCGGGTGTCGGGTGGCGGTTGCGGGCGTGGCGGGTGCGGGGTGCCGGGTGCCGGGTGCCGGGTGCCGGGTGCGCCGACGGCCGGTGGGTGGGTGTCGGTGCCTGCGGGGCCTCAGCCCGCTGACGTACCCCGGATGGACGGTACGACCAGGCTCGGCTGAGCCGTCCGGCGGACGGCCGTCTAGGGTCGAGCCATGGCACGACCGCGGCGCATAGTCCTCGTACGGCACGGCGAGTCCGAGGGCAATGTCGATGACACGGTGTACGAGCGCGAGCCCGACCACGCGCTCAGGCTCACCGAGCACGGACAGCGCCAGGCGGCGGCGACCGGCGGGAAGCTGCGCGACCTGTTCGGGAACGAGCAGGTCAGCGTCTATGTCTCGCCCTATCGGAGGACCCACGAGACGCTCCGGGAGTTCCGTCTCGACCCCACCCTGGTCCGGGTCCGCGAGGAGCCCCGACTGCGTGAGCAGGACTGGGGGAACTGGCAGGAGCGCGAGGACGTCCGGCTGCAGAAGGCGTACCGCGACGCCTACGGCCACTTCTTCTACCGCTTCGCCCAGGGGGAGTCCGGCGCCGATGTCTACGACCGGGTCGGCGCCTTCCTGGAAAGCCTCTACCGCAGCTTCGAGGCCCCCGACCACCCGCCCAACGTGCTCCTGGTGACCCACGGCCTGACCATGCGCCTCTTCTGCATGCGCTGGTTCCACTGGACGGTCGCCGAATTCGAATCGCTGTCCAACCCCGACAACGCGGAAACCCGGGTCCTGCTGCTCGACGCCGACGGCAAGTACCGCCTCGACCGCCCCTTCGAACGCTGGCGTACCCCGGAACCGTACGGCCCCACCGGTTAGAGTGGCTGAGCGATGACCGCTGACTCCTCTCTCCACGGGCGCTTCGACCGCGCCCTGGCCAGCCTGCGCGGACTGGCCGTGGGAGACGCCCTGGGCTCCCAGTTCTTCGTCCCCGACAACTACCCCCTGCTGAAGCGACGGGAACTCCCGTCCGGTCCTTGGCAGTGGACCGACGACACCGAGATGGCCTGCTCCGTGCTGGCCGTGCTCGTCTCGCACGGGCGGATCGACCAGGACGCCCTGGCCGACTCCTTCGCCCGGCACCACGACTTCGACCGCGGCTACGGCCCCGCGGTCAACCGGATGCTCCGGCTCGTCCGCGAGGGCGGCGACTGGCGGCAGCTCGCCGCCGAGCTGTTCAGCGGACAGGGCTCCTGGGGCAACGGCGCCGCCATGCGGATCGCCCCGCTCGGCGCCTGGTACGCCGACGATCCGGAACAGGCCACCCACCAGGCCGAGATCTCCGCCTACACCACCCACCAGCACCGCGAGGCGGTGGCCGGCACGATGGCCGTCGCCGCCGCGGCGGCCCTGGCCGCGAACCCGGCGGGACCGCCGAGCCCCGGCGCCCTTCTCGACGGGGTCGTCGCGCTCGTGCCGCGCAGCGCGGTCGGCGCCGGGCTGCGCCGGGCCCGCGACATGCTCGACTACGACGACGCCGGCACGGTCGCGGCCGTCCTCGGCAGCGGCCGTCGGACCAGCGCGCACGACACCGTGCCCTTCGCGCTGTGGTCCGCCGCCCGGGCGCTCGACGACTTCGAGCGCACCTTCTGGACCACGGCGGGGGTCGGTGGCGACGTCGACACGACCTGCGCCATCGCCTGCGGCGTGGTCGCCGCGGGGACGGCGGGCGCGCCGCCCGCCGAGTGGCGCGAGCGGACCGAGGCCCTGCCCGACTGGGTGCCGGTGGCGGCCGCGTCCTAGCGACGCGGGTCTCCGGGTACGGGGGACTCCCGCACGCGACCGTGCGTGCGGGGTGCGCGCGCGGTGCCCGGCGGGGGAGTGTCACGGTCCTGCCACAGGCGGGCCGGGGAGCGTGCGGGGCGGGTTCCGTCCGGCGGAAGCGCCGTTACAGTCGGCCCTTCGCAGCGCTGATCATGTCCGCAGCGCGCCGTCGAGGAACCCGGAACCCCGCCGCACGGCCACCTGGTGTGGCCCCGCTCGCGGCTGGGCCGGGCGGGAGGGGGTCCCGTGACAGACACACCGTCCGCCGAGCCGCCGAAGGGCACTCCGCAGCAGGCCCAGCAGGCCCAGCAGGCCCAGCAGGCTCAAGGGGCTCAGGGGGGACAGAAAGAGGCGCGGGAGGCCGCGCAGAGCCCGCCGTCGGACCGGCCATCCGCCGCCGCGGGCGCGGCAACGGGCGGTATACCCGGGGGCGCGCCACGGCCCGGCGCGCCCGCCCCGTCCCCCGTGCCGGGCCGGACGACGGGAGCCGCACCGGGGGCGTACGCCCCGTACGGCGCCCACCCGGCCTGGGCCCCGCCCCGGAAGCCGACGCCCAGCCCGCTCAGGCCACCGGCTCCGGCCCGCCCCACCGCGGCCACCCTCTGGGCGATCCTCGCGACCGCCGTGCTCGCCTCCCTGCTGTTCACCGGCGGTGCGGGCCTGAACCTGCTCCTGGTCGCCGTCCCCGCGACCCTCGCCGGAGCCTTCGCCGCCCGCGCGGCCGGGCGGCGGCTTCGCCCCTGGACCCTGGTCTGGGCGCTCGGCGGGGCCGCGCTGCTCCTGGTGCCCGCGCTCAGCGACGCGGGCTGGCCGACCTTCCTCGCGGTCCTCACCACCCTCGGTCTCACCGGCTACGCCCTGCACGGCGGCCGCGGCTGGCCCAGCGTGCTGTTCGCCCCGATCGGGCTCTTCGACTCGATGGGCGGCGGCCTGCCCTGGGTCTGGGGCGGGCTGCGTGAGCGGGCCTCCGGTTCGCAGAGCCGGTGGGGTCCTGTCCTGCGGACCGTCCTGATCGCCGTCGTGCTCCTCGTGGTCTTCGGCGCCCTGTTCGCCGGGGCCGACGCGGCCTTCGCCGACCTGCTCGGCTCCCTGATGCCGGACGTGTCGGTCGACCAGGCGCCCTGGCGGCTGCTCTGCCTGCTGCTCGGCCTGTTCGGCGCGGTCGCCGTCGCCCGTACGGCCGCGGCCCCGCTGCGCTGGGACCGGCTGTCCTTCCCGCCCGGCAAGCCCCGTGGCCGCCTGGAGTGGGCCCTGCCGCTGATCGTCCTGAATCTCCTCTTCGCCGCCTTCAACGTCATCCAGCTGACCGTGCTGTTCGGCGGCTACGACAAGGTGCTCAGCGAGACCGGGCTCACCTACTCCGCCTATGCCCGCCAGGGGTTCTGGCAACTGCTCACCGCCACCCTGCTCACCCTCGTGGTGATCGGCCTCGCTCTGCGCTGGGCGCCCCGCGGTGACGCCGCCGCCCGTCGGCTGGTCCGCGCCGTGCTCGGCACCCTGTGCGTGCTCACCCTGGTCGTCGTCGCCTCGGCCCTGCGCCGGATGGATCTGTACGTCGACGCCTACGGGCTCACCCGGCTGCGCATCTCGGTCGCCGCCATGGAGATCTGGCTCGGTGTCGCCATCGTGCTGATCATGGCGGCCGGGATCTGGGGTGCCCGGCTGCTGCCCCGCGCGTTGGCCGCCAGCGCTGCCGGGTTCGTGCTCGTCTTCGGCCTGATCCGGCCGGACGCGGTGATCGCCCAGCAGAACGTCGACCGCTACGAGCGCCTGCACAAGATCGACGTCCGCTATCTGTCCGGGCTCTCCGCCGACGCCGTACCCGCCCTCGACCTGCTGCCCGACTCGCTCCGGCACTGCGCCCTGGGGCCGATCGCCGAACGCCTCGACGACGAGGGCGACCAGCCCTGGTACGCCCTCAGCCTCGCCGAGTCCCGGGCCAGGGACATCCTCGCCGCCCGGCCCGCGCACGCGTCCGGCCGGTGCCCCGGCGCGAGCCGGGAGGAGGACGGCTACGACCCGAACGCCGACCCGTACGGCCTGGGCGATCCGTACGGGACGACGGACCCGTACAACCCCTAGGGCGTGTTGCGAAAGTCCCGCCTGCCCCGCGACGCCTGGCACGCGCGCTCGCTGCGTTGTCGGGATCGTCCGAGTACGCCCGGTACGAGGACGACCCTCCGCCTTGCGATCGCACGCACCAGACGCCGCGGGGCCCGCCCTTCGGGCGGACGGCGCTACTTTCGCAACACGCCCTAGCCGGGACTCCGGCCGCCTCCCGCGGCGCGATGGGGCCACGGGAGGCGGCCGGGACGGGCCCAGGACCGGTCCGGCCGGCCGTCAGGCGACCGGGCCCGCGGCCTCCGCCTTGCCCGCGAGGGCTTCCAGATCGCTCTTGCGGACCCGGATCACGGCCACCGCCGTGACCAGCGCGACCAGCACCATCGCGACGGCCGCGACGAACGCCGTCGATATGCCGGCCGTCAGGATCTCGTGCGACCACGGGGCGGGCAGCTGCTGTTCCTTGAGGAAGTCCGCCTTCTGGGCGTCGGTGGCGTGCGCCATGAAGTCGGCCGCCTGCCGCTTCCCCTCGTCCCTGCTCGCGGTGCCGAAGACCGTGACCAGGATGGAGAGCCCGAGCGAACCGCCCACCTGCTGCATCGCGTTGAGCAGGCCCGACGCGGCACCGGCCTCGTGCGGGGCGACCCCGGAGACCGCGGTCAGGGTGAGGGTCACGAAGTTCAGGCCCATGCCGAAGCCGAAGGTGACCATCGGTCCGAGGACTCCGCTCACGTACGAGCTGTCGGAGGAGATGAAGGTCAGCCAGAACAGTCCGGTCCCGGTGACCGCGGCGCCGGTCACCATGAACGGCTTCGGCCCGAGCACCGGCAGGAACCGCTGGGCGAGCGCCGCGCCGGTGCCGATGGCGAGGGTCACCGGGAGGAAGGCGAACCCGGCCCGGATCGGGCTGTAGCCGAGCACGTTCTGCACGAAGAGGACGATGAAGAAGAACATGCCGAACATGGCGGCGGCCAGGCTGAGCATGATCACGTAGGTGCCGGAGCGGTTGCGGTCGGCGAACATCCGCAGCGGCGTGATCGGTTCCCTGGCCCGCGACTCGACGACGGCGAACGCGCCCAGGAGCAGCACGGCGGAGATGAACGAGCCGATGGTGAGCGCGTCCTTCCAGCCCTCCTCCGACGCCCGGATGAAGCCGTACACGAGGGCGGCCATGCCGAGGGTGGAGGAGAACGCGCCCGCCAGGTCGAAGCGGCCGGGGTGGCGCTCGGACTCGCTGATGAAGCGCGGGGTGAGGAAGGCGATGAGCAGACCGATCGGCACGTTCACGAACAGCACCCAGCGCCAGTCAAGCCACTCGGTGAGCATGCCGCCGGCCAGCAGCCCGATCGCGCCGCCGCCCGCCGACACGGCCGCGAAGACGCCGAACGCCCGGTTGCGCTCGGGGCCTTCGGGGAACGTCGTGGTGATCAGCGCGAGCGAGGTCGGCGAGGCGATCGCGCCGCCGACGCCCTGGAGGGCGCGCGCGGCGAGGAGTTGCCAGGGCTCCTGCGCGAAGCCGCCGAGCAGGGAAGCCGCGGTGAAGACCAGGATGCCGGTGAGGAACACCCGGCGGCGGCCGAGGATGTCCCCGGCCCGGCCGCCCAGCAGGAGCAGCCCGCCGAACGTGAGGGTGTAGGCGCTGAGCACCCAGGACAGGTCGGTGGTGGAGAAGGACAGCGCGTCCTGGATGTGCGGGAGCGCGATGTTCACGATGGTGGCGTCCAGGACGACCATCAACTGGCAGGCGGCGATGACGGCGAGGGCGATGCCCGGCCGGTTCGGGTACCGGGCGGCACCGGCAGCGGTGCCACGGTCTGGTGCGGTCCGTTTGTCCACGGACGATGTTGTCACTGTGAATCCCCCACGGAAGAATGAGTGAACGCACCCGTTCACTGTGTCCACGGTAGTGACTCCCCCTCAGGGAACGCAAGCGTTCACTGGGCGCTTCCGGGGCGAGGTGGGGGGTGAACGTTTCGCCACCTAAGGAGGACCCCCTAGGGGTCCCAACAGAGAGGTATCGATGGTTACTTCGCACTCCGAGGCCGCCGCTCGGCCACAGGGGGCGGCGGCGCCGCGACGACGCGGCGCGGTGCTCGAACGGGCCATTCTGGAGGCCGCGCTCGAACAGCTGAGCACCGTCGGCTGGAACGGCCTGACGATGGAAGCGGTCGCGATCGGCGCCCAGACCGGCAAGGCCGCCGTCTATCGCCGGTGGCCCTCCAAGGTCGACCTGGTCGCCGACGC
This sequence comes from Streptomyces sp. NPDC090025, assembly GCF_044748125.1. Lineage (NCBI taxonomy): Bacteria > Bacillati > Actinomycetota > Actinomycetes > Kitasatosporales > Streptomycetaceae > Streptomyces > Streptomyces sp. NPDC090025. Next base: position 89,010 of record NZ_JBIVFL010000002.1, read on the forward strand.
GCTCAGGACCGGATTCCCCGCCCTCGAATACGCCCCCGACCACGGTGGCGTCCGCGAGGACCTGTACCAGCTGTGCCTGCGGGTGCGCGCCGCGATGTACTCCAAGCCCGGTTTCGCGCTGCGCGCCGTCCTTCACGAATGCGACCACGACTCCGCCGACCGCTTCCACGAGCTGATCTTCAGCGGAGTGATCGAACCCTCGCAGCGGCTGCTGCGGGAAGTGATCGAGCGGGGGATCGCACGCGGCGAGGTACGCCAGGACGCGGCCCACGAGCTCGTCTGCGACGTCATCCCGGCGATGATGATGTACCGCTCCAAGGTGTGCGCCAGCGAATGGACCGACGCCGAGCTGGCCGAGATGATCGACCGCGTGATGATGCCCCTGCTGCGTCCCTGAGCGGTGCCGGACGAGGCCCGGCGGCTCCCCGCGCCGGTGCCCGGAGGGATCCGGGTACCGGCGGAGGTCCCGGGCGGCGTAACCTGTCACCGCCATGCCGTACGAACCTCCCACCCACAGCGTCGAGCGATCGATCAGAGCCACCACCGGAGCCAAGGTCGTCGCCGGGATCGACGAGGTCGGACGCGGAGCATGGGCCGGTCCCGTCACCGTCTGCGCCGCGATCACCGGCCTGCGCCGCCCGCCCGCCGGACTCACCGACTCCAAGCTGCTCACACCCAAGCGCCGCACCGAGCTGGCCGCCGAGCTGGAGACCTGGGTCACGGCCTACGCGCTCGGCGACGCCTCACCCGCCGAGATAGACGAACTCGGCATGACCGCCGCGCTCCGGCTCGCCGCGATCCGCGCCCTCGAAGGGCTGCCGGTCCGTCCCGACGCGGTGATCCTCGACGGCAAGCACGACTACCTCGGCGGCCCCTGGCAGGTCCGCACGGTGATCAAGGGCGACCAGTCCTGCGTCTCCGTCGCCGCCGCCTCCGTGATCGCCAAGGTGCGCCGCGACGCGCTCATGGGCGAGCTCGGCGGGGAGACCGAGGAGTACGCCCCGTACGCCTTCGGTGCCAACGCGGGCTACCCTTCGCCCGTCCACAAGGCGGCGCTCGAAGAGCTGGGCCCGACCCCGTACCACCGGCTCTCCTGGGCCTACCTCGACGCGATGCCGCGCTGGCGGCACCTCAAGAAGGTGCGTCTGTCGGCCGAGGCCGCCGCTCTCGAAGGCGGGGGTCAACTCGGCTTCGACTTCTGATACTTCCGGTTGCCGACTTCAGGCATCTTCGGCGGGCTCCTTGGGAAGCCTGTCCGCAGAGCTGTGCCGGTAGCCGGGGCGCGCCTGTGCGCCCACCCGCCCGAGCCCGGTGCGACGGCGTTTGATAGACAACCACCCATGCCTCTCATCCCCGAGGAGCCTCAGATTCACGAGAGTGCCCAGGGTCCCCGCGCGACCGCGGCCGCCGGCCGCCCCGTGCCGACCCCTCGACCCGTACCCGGCCCGCGCACCGCGTCCTCGCCGCGCCCCGGTCGTCCCGGCCCCGGCCCGGCCAGGCCCGCACCGCCGGTGCCGCGCCCGCCCGTGGCCGTACCGGCCGCCCCTTCCGCGGGACCGGCTTCCGCCGACCCTGCGGAGAATCGTTCCGGCGCTGGCTCAGGCCAGGCCGCCCGACCGCAGGTCCAACTGATCCCCGCGCCCGCCGACGGTGCCGTCGACGCCGCCGAGGAAGCGGTGGACCTGCTCCTGGAGACCGGCCGCGCCCCCGGCGACGTGCTGGTCCTGACCACCGGCGAGCAGCACCCCTGGGCGGCGCACGAGCTGTCCTTCGGTGAAGCCGCCTACTGGGCCCAGCTCGACGCCCGCGAGGACGTGTTCTTCGCGGACGTCACCGCTCTGGACCGTGCCGTCGCCCGCCCGGTCGTGGTCGTCGCCGTGAACGGCGGCGACGACGCCGAACTGGCCCGGCGCCTTCCGGAGGCGCTCGGCAAGGCGACCGCCCTGCTGATCGTCTGCGGTGACCAGCAGCGGGTCAACGGCGCGCTCGGCGCCGGAGTCTGACCGGTCCGTCCGGTCGTTTCGCGCTCCCCGGCCGTCCTCGTGGCGGCCGGGCGGACGTGTTTCCCGGCTCGGGGCCGCCCGGCGGGCCGCCGTCCGCGCCCCGGGCGCGGGGCGCGCTCAGCGCGCGGCGGCCCGGCGTAGGGCCTCGGGGGCGCCGCTCGCGCTGCGCGGCATCAGCCGGTCGAGCACCGGGTCCTCGCCCAGCGGCGCCGGTATCGAGTCGGAACTGGGCCTGCGCCCGCCCCGGCCCTCCCCGAGCACCTGCCAGCCGCCGCCGGTCAGCGTGATGTACGCCCCGCAGCGCAGCCCGTGCAGGGTGCAGGCGTCACGGAGCCCCCACATCCAGGCGCCGTCCTCCTCGGTCCAGCGCTCGTCGCCGTCCCGGCAGTAGAGCAGCACCGCCGTGCGGACCGGGGTGCGGCGGCGCAGATCGTGCGGGACGACCCGGCGCAGATGGGCGAGCAGGGCGTTGCGGAATTCCCAGCCGTCCGCAAGGGTGGGGCGGCGGGTGAACGACGCGCTCGCCGTGAGCCGCTCCTCGTGGTCGAGGACGGCGACGACGGCGGTCGCGGGCGTCGGCCGGTGCCGGGAGTGCAGACCACTGACGACATCGCGGGGATTGCGCAGCAGCGGGATCCCGGCCGCGCTCCACTCGGCCGGTTCGAGCATCCGAGCGAGGCGGCTGGCGGACCCGGACGACGACTTGACCGGAGCGGGTCCGGACGGAGCGAATCCGAGGGTCACGATCCTCCCTTCGGATACGCGCCCGCTGGGCGGGCCGGGGGTGGGACGAGGGGTGCACGACGGCGCGGTCGAAGGACCACGTCGGGGCGTGCGGGGTGGATGCCCAATTGTTCCCTGGCCCGAGCGCGGGCGGCAACGAGCAAATGGCGCCGCTGACTGGAATCGACCGGTATGCCTGTCATATCCCTGCCCAGTTACCCATTGTTCACGCTCTGTTTTGCCCCCGGACAGTGTGTGCGGGCTCAGGGAGGTGCGTGAAGGGGGCGAAGTGGCCGATTGTCAGTGGCATCGGGTTGCATGGGACCCATGGACACCCTGGACCTGCGCACCGAAGCCGACACCGTTCTCGCCGAGCTGGTCGGCGACCCCGGAGGCTCCGCGCGACTGCGCGAGGACCAGTGGCAGGCGGTCTTCGCCCTGGTCGAGGAGCGGCGCCGGGCCCTGGTGGTGCAGCGCACCGGCTGGGGCAAGTCCGCCGTCTACTTCGTGGCCACCGCCCTGCTGCGGCGCCGCGGCGCCGGTCCCACGGTGATCGTCTCCCCGCTGCTCGCCCTCATGCGCAACCAGGTGGAGGCCGCCGAGCGGGCCGGGATCCGGGCCCGCACGATCAACTCCGCCAACCCGGAGGAGTGGGACGCCATCCACGAGGAGGTCGAGCGCGGCGAGACCGACGTCCTGCTGGTCAGCCCCGAGCGGCTGAACTCCGTCGACTTCCGGGAGCGGATGCTGCCCGAGCTGGCCGCCACCACCGGACTCCTCGTGGTCGACGAGGCCCACTGCATCTCCGACTGGGGCCACGACTTCCGCCCGGACTACCGGCGGCTGCGTTCGATGCTCGCCGACCTGCGCCCGGGCGTCCCGGTGCTCGCCACGACCGCCACCGCCAACTCCCGGGTCACCGCCGACGTGGCCGAACAGCTCGGCACCGGGGCGGGAGAGGCCCTGGTGTTGCGCGGCACCCTGGAGCGGGAGAGCCTGCGGCTCGGCGTGGTGCGCCTGCCCGACGCCGCGCACCGGCTGGCCTGGCTGGCCGAGCACCTCGACGAGCTGCCGGGCTCCGGCATCGTCTACACCCTGACCGTGGCGGCCGCCGAGGAGGCCACCGCCTATCTCCGCCAGCGCGGTTTCGCCGTCGCCTCCTACACCGGCCGCACCGAGAACGCCGACCGGCTGCAGGCCGAGGCCGACCTGCTCGGGAACCGGGTGAAGGCGCTCATCGCCACCTCCGCCCTCGGCATGGGCTTCGACAAGCCCGACCTCGGCTTCGTGCTGCACCTCGGCTCGCCCTCCTCCCCGATCGCCTACTACCAGCAGGTCGGCCGCGCGGGCCGCGGCGTCGACCACGCCGACGTGCTGCTGCTGCCCGGCAAGGAGGACGAGGCGATCTGGCGCTACTTCGCCGACACCGCCTTCCCGCCCGAGGAGCAGGTGCGGCAGACTCTCGCCGCCCTCGCCGAAGCGGGCCGGCCGCTGTCGGTGCCCGCCCTCGAAGCCGCCGTCGACCTGCGGCGCAGCCGCCTGGAGACCATGCTCAAGGTCCTCGACGTCGACGGCGCCGTCCAGCGCGTCAAGGGCGGCTGGACCGCCACCGGCCAGCCCTGGGTCTACGACGCCGAGCGGTACGCGTGGGTGGCCCGACAGCGGGCCGCCGAGCAGCAGGCCATGCGCGACTACGTGACCGGAACCGGCTGCCGGATGGAGTTCCTGCGCCGCCAGCTCGACGACGAGGGCGCCGTGCCCTGCGGCCGCTGCGACAACTGCGCGGGCCCGTGGGCCGATTCCGCCGTCTCCGCCGAGACCCTGACCACCGCGGCCAAGGAGCTGGACCGCCCGGGCGTCGAGATCGAGCCGCGCCGCATGTGGCCCACCGGCATGCCCGCCCTGGGCGTCGACCTCAAGGGCCGTATCCCGGCGGGCGAGCAGTGCTCCCCGGGCCGCGCCCTCGGCCGCCTCTCCGACATCGGCTGGGGCAACCGGCTGCGCCCGCTGCTCGCCGAGCAGGCCCCGGACGCTCCGGTCCCCGACGAGGTGCTGCGCGCCGCCGTCGCGGTCCTCGCCGACTGGGCCCGAGCCCAGGGCGGCTGGGCCTCCGGCGGTCCCGACGCCCTCGACCGCCCGGTCGGCGTCGTCGCCCTGCCCTCGCTCACCCGCCCGCAGCTGGTCGGCTCCCTCGCCCAGGGCATCGCGAGCATCGGCCGCCTGCCCTTCCTCGGCACTCTGGCGTACGCGACCCCCGACGGCGCCCACGCGGCCCGCCGCAGCAACTCCGCGCAGCGGCTGCGCGCCCTCTCCGGCGCCTTCACCGTCCCCGACGACCTGCTGGCCGCCCTCCAGGACCGGCCGGGCCCGGTCCTGCTCATCGACGACTCCACCGACTCCGGCTGGACCCTCGCCGTCGCCGCCCGCCTGCTGCGCCGCGCGGGCAGCGGCCCGGTGCTCCCGCTGGTGCTCGCCGCGGCGGGCTGAGCCGCCGGTCGGACGGCAGGGCCGACGGGGCGCGGCGCACCCGCGTCGTACCCACGCCGCGCCCGTGCCGCACCCGCCAGGAAAGCACGCGGGGCGGACATCCCGTTCGGCCTGTGGACAACTCCCGAACCGGGTCAACCGGGAGTTATCCACAGGGGTTTCGCGATCGGGGAGATCGCGGGACCGTCGTGACCATGAACACGAACCGCCATGAATCCCACAGCTCCACCACGGCCCAGCAGATCACCCTGCGCGGCCCGGCCGAGCTCGCCGACGCACTGCCGTTCATGCTCGGCTTCCACCCGAGCGACTCCGTCGTCCTCGTCTCGCTGCACGGCGAGCGCGGCCGCTTCGGCGGCCGGGTCAGGGTCGGCATCCCCCGGTCCCCGCGCGAATGGCCCGCCATCGCCGAGCACTTGGCGGACTGCCTGGTCGACGGCGTGAGCCGACGCGAGGACCGGCCCGACGCCATCGTCGTCTTCCTCTGCCAGGAGCCCCGCCCCGGCGAGAGCGGGCAACGGGTGATGGAGCGGCTGCGCCCCTTCGCCCAGCGGCTGCGCACCGCCTGCGGCGCGCACGACATCCCGGTCCTCGAAGCCCTCTGCATCTCCGACGGCCGCTACTTCTCCTACTGCTGCCCCGATCCCCGCTGCTGCCCGCCCGAGGGCACCCCGCTCTCCCTCTCCGGCACCTCGGTGATGGCCGCCTCCGCGGCCTACGCGGGCATCCAGGTCCGCGGCACCCTCAAGGACATGGAGGCGCGGCTGCGGCCCCCGGCGGGAGCGGCGGACGCGCCCCAGCGGGCCGCGCTGAACGAGGCGGCGGCGGTGATCGTGCCGCGGATCCTGGACGCGCCCGCCCGCGGCCTCGGCCGCCTGGAGACCAGGGAGACCACCCTCGGCCTCGTCCGGCGCCTGCTCGGCCGCTTCGCCGCCGCACCCGACCTGCCCGCTCGGGCCGCCCTGCCACCGTTCCAGGGCCCCGCCGCCTCGGACGCCAGGGACGACGACCTGCTCACCGCCGACGAGGCCGCCACCCTGATCCTCGGCCTCCAGGACCGCGACACCCGCGACCAGGCCGCCGAATGGATGGAAGGACCCGAGGCGACCCCCGCCCTCCGGCTCTGGCGCGCCCTGGCCCGCCGCTGCGTCCCGCCCTACCAGGAGTACGCGGCGGCGCCGTTGACCCTGGCCGGCTGGGTCGCCTGGTCCACCGGTGACGAACCGTCGGCCCGGGTCGCCCTCGGCCTCGCCCTCGAAGCCGACCCCGACTACCTGTTCGCCCGGCTGCTGCACCAGGCGTGCAACGAGGGCCTGGACCCCGAAGCGTTGCGCGAATGCCTGCGCGGCGAGCGCGACGCACGGCTGGCCCGCGCCGAGGACGGCGACGGCTTCGGCCCGGATGCCGTCCTCGATCTCGACGGCGGCCCCGACGACGACACCGAAGGCGGTACGGACCCGGGCTCCGGTCCCGGCGTGGTGGCGCCCGGAACCGGCCCGCTGGCCGCCACCCCGGTCCGGCAGCGGCGCCGCACCCGGCGCGCCACCCTGCGGGCCGCCGCGCGGCCGGTCAGGCCGGTCACCCGGCGGGCCACGACGCGGCGGACCGGGCGGCGCGGTACCAGGAGCGGGGCGTGAACCAGGCGGCCGCCGGGACGGCTTCCGGACAGGAGACGGTCGTGAACACGACGAGACCCGGCCCGGCCGTGACCCCGCCGCCCGTGGGCGCGTTCAGTCCTGTGGCGGCCCCGCTGAACCCGGGCCGCCGTCGTCGCCCGTCCGGATCCGCGGACCGCCGGGGCCGCCCGCGCGGACCCGAGCGCGGTCCGGTGCGGGTCCGGCCCGGCCGCCAGGACCGAACAGAGAGCGCCGTACACCCGTCATGGCCCCCAGCACCGCCAAGGCCCCCGGACCCACCGCCGGTCACCCGCACCACCCCGGACCGGGCACCGGGGCCGTCAGGGCCGGTGAGCCGCCCGCCGTGCACGACGCCCTCGTCGGTGTCGCCCTGCCCGCCCTCACCGTCAGCCCCCGCCACGGCCAGCTCACCGGCACCGGCCTCGAAGGCGTCTTCCTCACCGGACGCAGACTGCTCGCCCGCAGCGTCCTCCGGGTCGCCGGACGCGAACCCGCCCCGCTGCGCGCCCACCTCCCGGCCGCCGACCGGGCCGAGTTCCTGGGCGTCCTGCGGGCGCCCGGGGACCTCGGGCCCGATCCGAGCCTCGTCGTCGAACGGGTCCGCGACGCCGACGGGACCGAGCGGATCACCCTGCGCAGCTCCGCCCCGCGCCCGGCCCGGCTCACGGTGGAGCTCGCTCTGGGCACGGATCTCGCGGACCTGGGCGCGGTGGCGGCCGGGCGGCCGGGCCCCGACCTCCCCGCCAGCGTCCACGGCACCGGACTGCGCTGGACCGCCCCCGACGGCGCCGCCGTCAGCGTGGCCGCCGACCCGCCGCCCAGCGAATCGCTGGCCGCGGCCGGAGTGCTCCGCTGGGACGCCGAACCGGCCGCGGGCACGCCCTTCGTCCTCACCCTCCGGGTGCGCGCCGAGCGCTCCGGGCGGGCCCAGCCGCCCGGAGCGGGCCGCCCCGGCGGGCACCTCCTCGCCGACGCCGCCGCCGAGGGCGACGACCCGAGACCCGGCCCGCTGCTGCGGGCCGCACTCGACGACCTGCGGGCCCTGCTTCAGCGGGACCCCGCCCACCCCACCGACGTTCACCTCGCCGCCGGAGTGCCCTGGCGCTGCGGCCCCGTCACCGCCGAGGCGCTCTGGGCCGCCCGGATGGCCCTCCCGCTCGGCACCCGGCTCGCCGCCACCACCCTGCGGGCCCTGGCCCGTACCCAGCTCGGCGGCCCGGGGCCCGGGGCCGGGCGGATCCCCGGACCGCTCCGGGACGCGGGACCGCTGCTGCCGCCCCGCTGCACCGGGGTCGAGGCCACCCTCGGGTTTCCCGCGGTGCTCGCCGAGGCATGGCGCTGGGGGCTGCCCGAGCAGGACCTCGCCGATCTGCTGCCCGCGGCCGAGCGCTGTCTCGGCTGGCTGCGCGGCGCCCTGGACGAGCAGGGCTTCGTGCCGGACCCGTGGCCCGCCGGGCCCGCCAGGGCCGAGACCCAGGCGCACGCGCACCGCGCGGCCGAGCTGGGCGCCGACCTGCTCGACGCCTGCGGGCGGCCCGGCGGCGACGCGTGGCGGGAGTGGGCGCGGGCGCTGCGGGAGCGGTTCCGGGCCCGGTTCTGGCAGGAGGACCCGTCCGGTGGCCGTCCGCTGCTCGCCCTCACCCCGGACGGGCGGCCGCTGCCCCAACTGGGCGGCTGGGCGGCGCACCTCCTGGACACCGGGCTCACCGGCGGCGGCCGGCAGGCCCCCGGGCTGCTCGACAAGGCCCGCGCCGAGCGGGTGGCCCGGCTGCTCGCCGCCCCGGCGCTCGACTCCGGCTGGGGGCTGCGCGGGCTCGGTGAGAAGGAGCCCGGGTACAACCCGTTCGGGCACCGGTCGGGCGCGGTGCGGACACATGAGACGGCCGTCGCCGTCGCGGGCCTCGCCGCCGGCGGGCACGAGTCCGAGGCGGCCGGGCTGCTGCGCGGCGCCCTGGACGCGGCGGAGGCGTTCGGGCACCGGTTGCCCGAGATGTACGCGGGGGAGCGCCGGACGGCCGGTGCCCCGCCGGTGCCGCACCCGGCGGCCTGCCGCCCGGCGGCCGTCGCCGCCGCGGCCGGGATCCAGCTGCTGACCGCCGCCCTCGGCATCCGTCCGGACGCCCCCGCCCGTACGGTCGCGCTGCATCCGCTGCGTTCGGCCCCGCTCGGCGAACTCCGGCTGTCCGGGCTGCTCGTCGCGGGCGAGCCCTTCGCCGCGCGGGTCGGGCGGCTCGGTCTCGGGATGGTGGAGGAGGCGGCGGCCGGGCTCCAGCTGGGGGTCTGACCGCTTCGCGCGGTGCCGGGCGCGGACCCGAAGAAGTGGAGGTGGATCCTTCCGCGGGGCGTGTTTATCGTCAGGAAGACGACTATGATCGCGGCATGCCTCCCTACGACCCGTCGGCCTTTCCGCCCTTCGCTGTCACCGTCGACCTGGTCGTGCTCACCGTGCGGCGCCACGCCCTGTGCGCCCTCGTGGTGAAACGGGGGGAGGCGCCGTTCCAGGGACGCTGGGCGCTGCCGGGCGGGTTCGTACGGGCGGACGAGGACCTGGACGCCGCCGCCGCGCGGGAACTGGTCGAGGAGACCGGGCTGTGCGCGCAGGATCCGGGTGCGGCGGAGCCCGTACCGGGGCACGGCGCGCACCTGGAGCAGCTCGCCACCTACGGGGCGCCGGAGCGCGATCCCCGGATGCGGGTGGTGAGCGTGGCGCATCTGGCGCTCGCGCCCGATCTGCCCGCGCCACGGGCGGGCGGGGACGCGAACAGCGCCCGCTGGGCCCCGGTGGAGGAGCTGATGGAGCGGGACGACGCGGCGGAGCGGGACGAGGAGCCGTCGGTGGCGCTCGCCTTCGACCACACCCGGATCCTCTCCGACGGGGTGGAGCGGGCCCGTTCCAAGATCGAGTACTCGTCGCTGGCCACCGCGTTCTGCCCGCCGGAGTTCACGGTCGGCGAGCTGCGCCGGGTGTACGAGGCGGTGTGGGGAGTGGCGCTCGACCCGCGCAACTTCCATCGCAAGGTGACCGGCACGCCCGGCTTCCTGGTTCCGGCGGGCGGGACCACGACCCGTCAGGGCGGGCGCCCCGCGCAGCTGTTCCGGGCCGGTGGGGCCACGCTGTTGAACCCGCCGATGCTCCGGCCGGAGGTCTGAGGCGCGGTCGCGGGGCCGCCCCGAGCCGCCAACCCTGCGCGAAAAGTCCGAAATGTGGCGTTATCTTGCTGGAACAGCCGCCCTGCCGCGGAGCGGTCATTCCTACCCGCGAGAGAAGCGATGCTCCAGGCCATCGGACTCACCAGCACCCCCCGACAGGACCGCCCGCCCGCCGTCGACGACCTCACCTTCGAGGCCCGTCCCGGCACCGTGACCGCCCTGCTCGGCCCGGCGGGCGCGGGCAAGACCACCGCCCTGCGCCTCATGCTCCAGCTCGAACCGGGCCGTGGCATCACCTACTTCCGGGGCCGCCCGCTGCACCGCGTCGCCCACCCCGCCCGCGAGGTCGGGGTGCTCCTCGGCGACGTACCGGGCCATCCCGCGCGCACCCTGCGCGGCCAGCTGCGGATGCTGAGCGCCGCCGCCGGGGTGCCCGGAGCCCGCGCCGACGACCTGATCCGGGCGGTCGGCCTCGCGGGCGTCGAGCACCAGCGGATCGGCACCCTCCCGCGCGGCATGGACCGCCGACTCGGCCTCGCCTCCGCCCTGTTGGGCGACCCGCACACCCTGCTCCTCGACGAACCGGCCGCCGGACTCTCCGGCCGCGAGAGCGGCTGGCTCCATGAACTCCTGCGCACCCACGCCGCCGAGGGCGGCACCGTCCTCTACACCACCGCCGACGCCAAGGACGCCGCCCGCAACGCCGACCACGTCGTCGCCCTCGACGGCGGACGGCTCGTCGCCGACCAGGACGCCCAGGAGTTCGCCCGCACCCGGCTGCGCCCCCGGGTCGCCGTCCGCACCCCGCACGCCGCCCGGCTCGCCGCCGTCCTCACCCAGGAGTCCCGCGCTGCCCGCCGCCCGGTCGAGGTGGTCACCGAAGGCGGCAACCGGCTCTCGGTGTACGGCAGCGACTGCGCCAGCGTCGGCGAGAGCGCCTTCCGGCACGGGGTGCTCGTCCACCGGCTCGCCGTCGAGACAGGCGACGGGACGGGGGAGGAGGCGGGTGAGGAGGTGAGCGGTGCCACCGTCGGCCGGGGTGCCACCGGGGCCCCCGCCTCCGCCGTTCCGGCCGGCACCGGCTCACCGCGCCCGTCCCGACAGCCCCGCCCACCCCGCCCGACCCAGCCGCCCCGCTCGCACCGCGCGCCCCACCGCGCCCCGCTCCGCCCGCTGCGCTACGAACTCCGGCGGCTGCTCGGGGTGCCCGCCACCCCGCTGGTCGCCGCGGGCGTGCTGCTGGTGTCCGCGGTCGTCGCCGTGCTGCTCGCCCGCGGCGGGCGCGTCCCGCCGCCCGCGCTGCTGGCCGGCTGGCCCGGGCTCTCCCCGCTGCCGCCCGCCGCGCTCGGGGCGGGACTGCTCGGCGCCTTCTCGTTCGGCGAGGAGTACCGCTACCCGGCGCTCACCACCGGCCGCGGCGCCGTCCCGCGCCGCCTCGGCCTGCTGCTCGCCAAGCTCGCGGTCACGGCAGCCACCGCCGCGCTGCTCGCCGCCCTGGTGGTGGCCGCCGACCTGACGGTGCTGCGCTTCGTCTACGGCGCCGACGCGATCCCCGTACCGCCGAACTGGCCCACTCTGTGCGCGAATTGGTTCGGTCTGGTGATCGGCTGCGGCTGGGCCGGGCTGCTGGGCGCCGGGGTGTTCCGGGCCGCGGCCGCCGGGATCGCCGCGGTCCTCGCCGTACCCGTGGTCCTCGCCCCGCCACTGCGAAAACTGCTGGCCGGGGCGGGGCGCCGGTCGGTCGACGGACTCCCGGCCCGGCTGCGGGAGTTCGCCCGGGTGGAGTGGGCGTCGGCCGCCGACCGCTGGGTGCTGGGGGTGTTGCGGGTGATCGGACAGCCCGTGGGGGTGGCTCTGACCCTGACGTTGACGGTCCTGCTCTGCGCCTATGTGCTCACCGGCCGTCACCGTAGCGCCCGTTGGTGATCAACTTCTGATCGAAAAGTTTCGCTTCTCGGGCAACTCCCTTGAAAATTGCCCGCAATGTCCGATAAATCGTCAATTGCCCAGGGGGTGCCGATCACCCTTTCGTGTGCTTTTCACCAAAGACCTCAAGGGGCACGTGAGGCACGCCGACAAAGGATGCGTGAGTACCCTTGCGCACACGATGATGACCGCCGCCCGCCCCGTCGAGTCCGGCCTCGGCGCCCCGGGCGATCTCGACCGCTACCCCTACGCGGAGGCGCCAGGAGCCGACCGCGTCGGCCCGCCCGCGTGGGACGCCACGGACGAGCTCGGCCGGGTCGGCCGCAGGGCCGCCGGCAGCCGCGGCCGCGGCCTGCACGGCCAGCTCGTCCAGCAGCTCGGCCAGATGATCGTCTCCGGCGATCTCGGCGCCGACCGCCCCCTCGTCCCCGAGGAGATCGGCCAGCGCTTCGAGGTCTCGCGCACCGTGGTCCGCGAGTCGCTCCGCGTGCTGGAGGCCAAGGGCCTGGTCAGCGCCCGCCCCAACGTCGGCACCCGGGTCCGTCCGGTCAGCGACTGGAACCTGCTCGATCCCGACATCATCGAGTGGCGCGCCTTCGGCCCCCAGCGCGACGACCAGCGCCGCGAGCTCAACGAGCTGCGCTGGACCATCGAGCCGCTGGCCGCCCGGCTCGCCGCGGGACACGGCCGCGAGGACATCCAGCAGCGCCTGTCCGACATGGTCGAGATCATGAGCCACGCCTACGCCCAGGGCGACGGCATCACCTTCTCGCGCGCCGACGCCGAGTTCCACGCCCTGCTCATCCAGCTCGCCGGGAACCGGATGCTGGAGCACCTCTCCGGCATCGTCGCCGCCGCCCTCCAGGTCTCCGGCGCGCCCATCACGAGCTGCGACCGGCCGAGCGAGAGCTGCCTCACGCACCACGGCCGGATCGTCGACGCGCTCGCCGCCGGGGACGCCCTCGGGGCCGAGACCGCCATGCGCCAGCTGCTGACCCCGCACCCCGAGGTGGAGCGCGTCGTGCCCGCGCCCCGCGGGAACTGATCCGCCCGCCGTGGGCGGGGACGCCGTGCCGCACGCGTCGCGTGCCGCCGGATCCGAGTGGAGCCCGGGGGCGGTTTCGTCCCCGGGGGCGCCAGGGTCTGGCGGCACGCGATCATGCGATCACCAGGCGTTCCGGGCGTTTCGTGGCGGATTCGGGGTAAATGAGGTGTGACTCGGGCCACGCGGATTGGGCGTAACACTCCTCGAAGCCGCGCGATGACCTAAGAGGTGACAGCAGGGGAAGGAATACAGCAGCCGTTCACGGTGCTGTGCAGTTCCCCGGCCCAGCCCGCGCCGTCGGCACATTCCCGGCCGACGGTCGTCGGCTCCAGCCTGATCCAGGGCGGGGCCGGAAGCCGTTTTCCATCGTTCCGAGAGGTTGTTCGTGTCGGCCAGCACATCCCGTACGCTCCCGCCGGAGATCGCCGAGTCCGAGTCTGTGATGGCGCTCATCGAGCGGGGAAAGGCTGATGGGCAGATCGCCGGCGATGACGTGCGTCGGGCCTTCGAGGCTGACCAGATTCCGCCAACCCAGTGGAAGAATGTTCTGCGCAGCCTCAATCAGATCCTCGAGGAAGAGGGTGTGACGCTGATGGTCAGTGCAGCGGAGTCGCCGAAGCGCGCCCGCAAGAGCGTCGCCGCGAAGAGCCCGGCCAAGCGCACCGCCACCAAGACCGTCACCGCCAGGACGACCGTGACGAAGACCGTCGCGGCTTCCACGGCCCCGGCGGCCGAGAGCGCGGACCCGGCCGACGAGGCCGGCTCGCCTGCCAAGAAGGCCGCGGCCAAGAAGGTCGCCGCCAAGAAGACGGTGGCCAAGAAGGCCGCCGTGAAGAAGACCGCCGCCAAGAAGACGGCGGCGAAGAAGGACGACGAGGAGATCCTCGAGGGCGAGGAGCTGCTCGAGGACGCCGCGCCGGGCAAGGACGAGGAGGAGACCGAGGGCGAGAACAAGGGCTTTGTCCTGTCCGACGAGGACGAGGACGACGCTCCCGCCCAGCAGGTCGCCGTCGCCGGTGCCACCGCCGACCCGGTCAAGGACTACCTCAAGCAGATCGGCAAGGTCCCGCTGCTCAACGCCGAGCAGGAGGTCGAGCTCGCCAAGCGCATCGAGGCCGGTCTGTTCGCCGAGGACAAGCTGGCGAACTCCGACAAGATCGCGCCGAAGCTCAAGCGCGAGCTGGAGATCATCGCCGAGGACGGCCGACGCGCCAAGAACCACCTCCTGGAGGCCAACCTCCGTCTGGTGGTCTCGCTGGCCAAGCGCTACACCGGCCGCGGCATGCTCTTCCTGGACCTGATCCAGGAGGGCAACCTCGGTCTGATCCGCGCGGTCGAGAAGTTCGACTACACCAAGGGCTACAAGTTCTCCACGTACGCCACCTGGTGGATCCGTCAGGCGATCACCCGCGCCATGGCCGACCAGGCCCGCACCATCCGTATCCCGGTGCACATGGTCGAGGTCATCAACAAGCTCGCCCGTGTGCAGCGCCAGATGCTCCAGGACCTGGGCCGCGAGCCCACCCCGGAGGAGCTGGCCAAGGAACTCGACATGACCCCCGAGAAGGTCATCGAGGTCCAGAAGTACGGCCGTGAGCCCATCTCGCTGCACACCCCGCTCGGCGAGGACGGCGACAGCGAGTTCGGTGACCTCATCGAGGACTCCGAGGCGGTCGTCCCGGCCGACGCGGTCAGCTTCACGCTCCTCCAGGAGCAGCTGCACTCCGTCCTCGACACGCTCTCCGAGCGTGAGGCGGGCGTCGTCTCCATGCGCTTCGGCCTCACCGACGGTCAGCCGAAGACGCTCGACGAGATCGGCAAGGTCTACGGCGTGACGCGTGAGCGCATCCGTCAGATCGAGTCCAAGACCATGTCGAAGCTGCGCCACCCGTCGCGTTCGCAGGTCCTGCGCGACTACCTCGACTGATCCGACCGGTCGAGGCCGCGTCGCGAGACGCGGGACATGCCGAAGGGCCCGGTTCCCCCTCGTGGGGCCGGGCCCTTCGGCATGTTCGGGTGGCTGAGCGGGTGCGTGGGGCGATCCGCTGCCCGACTCTGGGTGAACGGACATCACCGGAGAGTCAGGAGGCTTCATGCGTCGTCCCATCGCCCGAGCATGGACCGGTGCCCTGGGGCTGCTCGCGGCCGCGGCGGCACCCCTCGGCACCGCACCCCCCGCGGTCGCCGACAGCGTCGTGGTCGGCGGTCAGCCCGCCCGGATCGCCGAGGCGCCCTGGGTGGTGGCGCTGTCGAGCCGTGACCGGTTCGGGCGTACCAGAGCGGGGCAGTTCTGCGGCGGAGCCCTGGTGGCCCCCACCAAGGTCCTCACGGCGGCCCACTGCCTGGCCCGTGACGTGCTCGGCGGCGAGCCCTGGCAGCTCGCCGACTTCAAGGTGATCGCGGGCCGTGGCGCGCTGCGCGGGCAGGGCGGGCAGGAGATCCGGATCTCCGACAGCCGGATCCATCCGGACTACGACCCGGCGGCCAACTCCCACGACCTCGCCGTGCTCACCCTGGAGAAGGCGCTCCCGGCGTCGTACGTGATCCAGGTGGCCGGCCGGGACGACCCGGCGCTCGCGCCGGGCACCCCGGCGGAGGTGTACGGCTGGGGCGACACGACCGGCAACGGCACGTACGCGAGCTCGCTGCGCTCCGCGCGGGTCCAGGTGCTGCCGGACGCGTCCTGCGAGCGCGCCTACCCGGGCGGCTTCGGGGTCTCCTACCGG
The DNA here is from genome assembly GCF_044748125.1 of Streptomyces sp. NPDC090025. NCBI lineage: Bacteria > Bacillati > Actinomycetota > Actinomycetes > Kitasatosporales > Streptomycetaceae > Streptomyces > Streptomyces sp. NPDC090025. The sequence continues at coordinate 104,707 of NZ_JBIVFL010000002.1, forward strand.
GGCGACACCATGCTGTGCGCGGGCGATCCACGGGGCGGCAAGGACGCCTGCCAGGGGGACAGCGGCGGGCCGCTGGTGGCCCGGGGGCGGCTGATCGGGCTGGTGTCCTGGGGGAGCGGCTGCGGGCAGGCGGAGAACCCCGGGGTGTACACCCGGGTCCCGGCGGTGCTGCCCGACCGCCTCTGAGCCGTACGGTCGCCGGGCTCGGGGCCGTACGGGCTGCGGATTCCGGGCCGTCGAGCGTCGGCTGGCACCCGGAGCACTCATGAAGTGACGGGTTGTCACCGGGTCGTCACGGTACGAGAACGGGCGGCCACCCCCCTTCAACCGCGGGGGTGGCCGCCCGTCGGCCGGTCGTCAGGGACCGGCCCGTGGCTCGTCGGGATTGCGAGGCGTCAGCGCTCGTCGTCCGCTGCGGGGGCCGGCGTGGTGCTGAGCCGGTCCGTCTCGTCCTGTATCTCTGCGGCGATCTTCTTGAGTTCCGGCTCGAACTTCCGCCCGTGGTGGGCGCAGAAGAGCAAGTCACCGCCGCTCACCAGGACGACGCGCACGTACGCCTGGGCGCCGCAGCGGTCGCAGCGGTCAGCGGCCGTCAGGGGGCTCGCGGGGGTCAGAACAGTAGTCACGTCGCCTCTTCTCTAGCTCGACGAGCTGTCGTACCAGGGTCAACATCCAACCAGGCCGAAAACGTTCCCGCTCGTGGCTTTTCCTCGAAACTTTTTCCCAAGGTGGCTGTCTGCTGCCGGTTGGCGGCGAATGAGCCGTATTGCTTCGCTCTACGGGTTTCGCATTGCTGTGTGTGGTCGTGCCCTCCCGGCGGGTTGCCGGTTGTTCATGAGGACGTGCCCGGAGCCTAAATGGTTCATGCCTGGAAGGGAACGTGATGTTCGCGTCACCCCAACGAGGGATCGAACATTCATGCGACTCTGGACTAGCATGAAGATTCAGGTGGGTGGCGTGACAACGGCTCTACCAGGCATCGGTACCCTCTGACCGGTGACCGACGCCGGGCCTTACCCCACGGGGCCAGATTTCAAATTCAGCGAGGAGCGAACCGCGTGACCGCCGAGACGTCCGTGCCGTCCAGTGCGCTGCTGACCGCAGACCGTGACGGTTCCAACTACACCGCGCGGCACCTGCTCGTCCTCGAGGGGCTCGAAGCCGTCCGCAAGCGCCCCGGTATGTACATCGGGTCGACCGACAGCCGTGGCCTGATGCACTGCCTCTGGGAGATCATCGACAACTCCGTCGACGAGGCCCTGGGCGGCTACTGCGACCACATCGACGTGGTCCTCCACGACGACGGGTCCGTCGAGGTCCGGGACAACGGGCGCGGGATCCCCGTCGACATCGAGCCCAAGACCGGCCTGTCCGGCGTCGAGGTCGTCATGACCAAGCTGCACGCCGGCGGAAAGTTCGGCGGCGGCTCCTACGCCGCCTCCGGCGGTCTGCACGGAGTCGGCGCCTCCGTGGTGAACGCGCTGTCGGCCCGCCTCGACGTCGAGGTCGACCGCGACGGGGCCACCCACGCGATCAGCTTCCGCCGCGGCGTCCCCGGCATGTTCACCGAGCAGGGCCCCGACAGCCCCTTCGACCCTTCCGGCAGCCTGCTCAAGGGCAAGAGGGTTCCGAAGACCCGCACCGGCACCCGCATCCGCTACTGGGCCGACCGCCAGATCTTCCTCAAGGACGCCAAGCTCAACCTGGAGACGCTGCACCAGCGCGCCCGGCAGACCGCCTTCCTGGTGCCCGGCCTCACGATCGTCGTCAGCGACGAGCGCGATCTGGCCGGCGTCGGCAAGAGCGAGGAGACGTTCCGCTTCGACGGCGGCATCAGCGAGTTCTGCGAGTACCTCGCCCAGGACAAGGCCGTCTGCGACGTGCTGCGGCTCACCGGCACCGGCACCTTCAAGGAGACCGTCCCGGTCCTCGACGACCGCGGCCACATGACCCCGACCGAGGTCACCCGTGAGCTCGGCGTCGACGTGGCACTGCGCTGGGGCACCGGCTACGACGCCACCGTCCGCTCCTTCGTGAACATCATCGCCACCCCCAAGGGCGGCACCCACGTCTCCGGCTTCGAGCAGGCCATCACCAAGACGGTCAACGAGGTGCTGCGCTCCGCGAAGCTGCTGCGCGTCGCCGAGGACGACATCGTCAAGGACGACGCCCTGGAGGGCCTGACCGCCGTCGTCACCGTGCGCCTCGCCGAGCCGCAGTTCGAGGGCCAGACAAAGGAGGTGCTCGGCACCTCCGCGGCCCGCCGGATCGTCGCCACCGTGGTCGCCCGCGAGCTCAAGGACTTCCTGACCTCCACCAAGCGCGACGCCAAGGCCCAGGCCCGCGCCGTCCTGGAGAAGGCCGTCGCCGCCGCCCGCACCCGGATCGCGGCCCGCCAGCACAAGGACGCCCAGCGCAGGAAGACCGCCCTGGAGTCCTCCTCGCTGCCCGCCAAGCTCGCCGACTGCCGCAGCGACGACGTCGAGCGCAGCGAGCTCTTCATCGTCGAGGGGGACTCCGCCCTCGGCACCGCCAAGCTCGCCCGCAACAGCGAGTTCCAGGCCCTGCTGCCGATCCGCGGCAAGATCCTCAACGTCCAGAAGTCGTCCGTCTCGGACATGCTGAAGAACGCCGAGTGCGGCGCCATCATCCAGGTCATAGGAGCGGGCTCCGGCCGCACCTTCGACATCGACGCCGCGCGGTACGGAAAGGTCATCATGATGACCGACGCCGACGTCGACGGCTCCCACATCCGCACCCTGCTGCTCACCCTGTTCCAGCGCTACATGCGTCCCATGGTCGAGCAGGGCCGGGTCTTCGCCGCCGTCCCGCCGCTGCACCGGGTCGAGCTGGTCCAGCCCAAGAAGGGCCAGGACAAGTACGTGTACACGTACTCGGACGGCGAGCTGCGCCAGACCCTGCTCGAGTTCCAGCGCAAGGGCATCCGCTACAAGGACGCCATCCAGCGCTACAAGGGCCTCGGCGAGATGGACGCGGACCAGCTGGCGGAGACCACCATGGACCCGCGCCACCGCACCCTGCGCCGGATCAACATCGGCGACCTGGAGGCGGCCGAGACGGTCTTCGACCTCCTCATGGGCAACGACGTGGCGCCCCGCAAGGAGTTCATCACCAGCTCCGCCGCCACCCTGGACCGCTCGCGCATCGACGCCTGAGCCCCGTCCGCTCCCGAGCCCCAGCTCCCGCACCACCCCGGCCGGCCCGCCGCAGTCCGATACGACTGTCGGACGGGCCGGTCGGGCGTACCGGCGCCAACGTCACCTGATGGGGTGAACGAGAGCGGGAGAAGAGTCCGGGATCCACCCCCTCTGTCCATCCTTGGGCACGCGGCCGAAACGGTTCGCTGACAAGGAGAGTTCACCGGTGGAGAAGCACGAAGGGCGTGACCCCGCACCCCAGGGCACCCTGACGCCCGCGCTCGGCGCCGTACCCCGCCAGCAGAGCACCGCGCCCAGCGCCGCCGACATCTATCTGGAGGTGCAGCGCAGCCCCGCCTTCCAGGAGGTGCGCCGCCGCTACCGCCGCTTCGTCTTCCCGGCCGCGCTCGCGTTCTTCCTCTGGTACCTGGCCTATGTCGTCGCCGCCACCGCCGCCCCCGGCCTGATGGCCCGCCCCGTCGTCGGCGCGGTCAACGTCGCCATGCTCGCCGGACTCGCCCAGTTCGCCACCACGTTCCTGCTCACCTGGGCCTACGCCCGGCACGCCCGGCTGCGCCGGGACCGGGCCGCCCTCGAACTGCGCTGGGACACCCAGGAGATGACCCGGGGGGCACGGCGATGACCGACGACCACCAGACCCTCTCGCTGCTGCTGTTCAGCGCGTTCATCGCGGTCACCCTCGGCATCACCACCTGGGTCGGCCGCAACCGGCACGGCTCCGCCGAGGAGTTCTACGCCGGGGGGCGGCTCTTCTCACCGCTGGAGAACGGGTTCGCCATCGCGGGCGACTACATGTCCGCCGCCTCCTTCCTCGGCATCTCCGGCCTCATCGCCCTCTTCGGCTACGACGGCATGCTCTACTCGGTCGGCTTCCTCGTCGCCTGGCTTGTGGTGCTCCTGCTCGTCGCCGAACTCGTCCGCAACTGCGGCCGCTTCACCCTCGCCGACGTCGTCGCCTCCCGGATGGCCGAGCGCCCGGTCAGGATCGCTGCCGGAGCCTCCTCCGTCACCGTCTCCGTGCTCTATCTGGTCGCCCAGATGGTCGGCGCGGGCAGTCTGGTCGCCCTGCTGCTCGAGCGCACCAGCGAGGCCGCCCGGGCCTGGACGGTGATCGGCGTCGGCGCCCTGATGGTCGTGTACGTGTCGCTCGGCGGGATGCGCGCCACCACCTGGATCCAGATCGTGAAGGCCGTCCTGCTGATGGCCGGGACGATCACCCTCACCGTGCTCGTCCTGGTCCGCTTCCACTTCGACGTCGACCGGCTCCTGACCACCGCCGCCGAACGCAGCGGCCACGGCCGGGACTTCCTCGCCCCCGGGCTGCGCTACGGCGGCGACTGGACCTCCCGGGTCGACTTCGTCAGCCTCGGCCTCGCGCTCGTCCTCGGCACCGCAGGACTCCCGCACATCCTGTCCCGCTTCTACACGGTGCCCACCGCCCGCGCCGCCCGCCGCTCGGTCGTCTGGTCCATCGGCCTCATCGGCAGCTTCTACCTGATGACCATCGTGCTCGGCTTCGGCGCCGCCGCGCTGGTCGGCAGCGACGCCGTCCGCGCCTCCAGCAGCGCCGGGAACACCGCCGTGCCGCTGCTCGCCCTCGACCTCGGCGGCGGCGCCGGATCCACCGGCGGCACCGTGCTGTTCGCGGTGGTCGCGGCCGTCGCGTTCGCCACCATCCTCGCCGTGGTCGCCGGGATCACCCTGGCCTCCTCCGCCTCCGTCGCCCACGACCTGTACGCCTCGCTGCGCCGCAAGCACGCCAAGCAGCACAGCGAGGTGACCGTCGCCCGCCTCGCCGCCGCCGGGATCGGCGTCGCCGCGATCGGCCTCGGGCTGCTCGCCCGCGACCTCAACGTGGCCTTCCTGGTCGGCCTCGCCTTTGCCGTCGCCGCCTCCGCAAACCTCCCGGTGCTGCTCTACTCGCTGTTCTGGCGCCGGTTCACCACCCGGGGCGCGGTCTGGTCGGTGTACGGCGGGCTGGTCCCGGCCGTCCTGCTCGTCGTGGTGTCGCCGGTGGTCTCCGGCAGCCCCGAGTCGCTGTTCCCCGGCGTCGACCTCCAGCTGTTCCCGCTGCAGAACCCCGGCCTCGTCTCCATCCCGCTGGGCTTCCTGGCGGGCTGGCTGGGCACCCTGACCTCCCCGGAACCGCCGGACGAGGCCCGGCACGCGGAGACCGAGGTACGGGCCCTGACGGGCGCGGGAGCGGTCTGAGGGCGCCCGGGACTCCGGGAGGGGCCAGAGGGTGGTCGGGGACCGTCAGCGGGTGGCCGAGGCGGCCCACGCGTACCGGTGCTCCGGGCGGCCCGTCTCGCCGTACTTCAGCGAGAGCCGCACCCGGCCGGTGCGCTCCAGGAGCTTCAGATAGCGCTGGGCGGTCTGCCGGCTCACCCCGGAGCGCTCGGCGATCTCCTGCGCCGACAGCGGGCCGTCCGCCGCGAGCAGCACCTGCCGGACCAGTTCGGCCGTGGTGGGGGAGTGACCCTTGGGCAGTTCGGGGACGGCCGCACCGGCCGAGAGCGCCCTGAAGATCCGGTCCACCTCGGCCTGTTCGGCCTCGCCGCCGCCGTCCAGGGTGCGGCGCAGCGCCGCGTACGCCTCCAGTTTGGCCCGCAGCCCGGCGAAGCTGAACGGTTTCACCAGGTACTGCAGCGCCCCATGGCGCATCGCCGCCTGCACGGTCGCCACGTCCCGGGCAGCCGTCACCATGATCACGTCGCACGGGTGGCCGAGGGCGCGCACCTCCCGTACCACCGCCAGACCGTTGCCGTCGGGGAGGTAGTGGTCGAGCAGCAGCAGCTCCGCCGGGGTACCGGCCGCGGCGAGCCGCGCCACCTCGGCGAGCGCCCCGGCCGCCGAGTGGGCGACGCCGGTCACCGCGAAGCCGGGCATCTTGGTCACGTACGCGGCGTTGATCTTCGCCACCCTGGGGTCGTCGTCCACGACCAGGACCCCGATCACCGGCCCGCTCGCGGCGCTCCCGCCGGTCATCGGTCCGCCCCCGCCGGGACGGGCGCGGGCGGCGGGCCGTCCGGCTCGCTCAGCGCGTCCGGCAGGACGACCGTGAACTCGGCGCCTCCTTCGGCGCCGCCGCCGACCCGGGCGGTGCCGCCGCGCCGCTCCGCGAGCCGCCGGACCAGCGGCAGGCCGAGCCCGCGCTTCCCGTGCGCCGGGGGCTCCTTGGTGGTCCAGCCGTCCGTGAAGATCAGCTCGCGGCGCGGCTCGGGCACCCCCGGGCCGCTGTCGGTGACCTTCAGGACCACCGTGCCGCCCTCGGCCCGCAGTTCGACCTCCACGCGCGCGTGGGGGCTGCCGGAGGCGGCGTCCAGGGCGTTGTCGACGAGGTTGCCGACCACCGTGACGAGTTCGCGCGGGTCGACCAGCCGGTCCGGGAGCAGCGAGCCGGGGGCGATCCGCAGCGAGACACCGCGCTCGGCGGCGACCGTGGCCTTGCCCACCAGGAGCGCGGCGACCAGCGGGTCGTGGACCTTCTCGGTGACCTGCTCGGCGGTGGCCCGGTGCACCCCGACCACCTCGGTCACGAACTCGGCCGCGTCCTCGTACATTTCCAGTTCGAGCAGGCCCAGCAGGGTGTGCATGTGGTTGGCGTGCTCGTGGTCCTGGGCCCGCAGCGCGTCGATCAGCCCGCGCGTGGAGTCCAGCTCGCGGCCGAGCCGCTCCAGTTCGGTGCGGTCGCGCAGGGTGGCCACCGCGCCGCCGTCGTGGGTCGGCATCCGGTTGGCGATGAGCACCCGGCTGCCCCGCACGGTGACCAGATCGCGGCCGTCGACCCGCCCGGACAGCACGTCGGCGGTCCTGCCCGGTCCGAGCACGTCTTCAAGGGGCAGCCCGGTGGCCTCGGGGCCGAGTGCGAGCAGCCGCTGCGCCTCGTCGTTCAGGAGCCGGATCCGGCCGCCGCCGTCGAGGGCGACGACCCCTTCGCGGATGCCGTGGAGCATCGCCTCGCGCTCGGCGAGCAGCGCGGAGATGTCGGAGAAGGCCAGGTCGTGGGTCTGCCGTTGGAGCCTGCGGGAGATCAGATAGGCGGCCAGCGCGCCCGCCGCGAGCGCGCCGCCCGCGTAGCGCAGCAGGCCGGGGATCGCGGCCACCAGCCGGTCCCGCACGCTGTCGTACTCGATGCCGACCGACACCGCGCCGACGATCGCGCCGCGCGCGTCCCGCAGCGGTGCCTTGCCGCGCGCGGAGCGCCCCAGGGTGCCGCTGTCGATCTCCATCACGTCCTGCCCGGCCAGCGCGGCGCTGGGGTCGGTGGAGACCCGGCGGCCGATCTGCGCCGGGTCGGTGTGGGACCAGCGGATGCCCCGTACGTCCATCACCACCACGTACTCGGCACCCGTCGAGCGCCGGATCCGTTCCGCCTCGGCCTGCACGGGGCCGGTCGCGGACGGGCGGGTGGCGGCCAGGTCCGCGGCGACCCCCGGGGCGGCCGCGGTCTGCGCGATGGCCAGGGCGCGGCGCATCGCCTGATCGTCGAGCTGGGCGCTGAGCGGGGCCAGGAACAGGCCGGTGGCGAGCACCGTGACCCCGGTCGCGACGGCCAGCTGCATCAGCAGGACCTGCGAGAACATCCGCCGCGGCCACCCGAACCCGCGCCGGCGGACGGATGGCCGCGCGGGGGAGGGGGAAGCGGGGCTCATGGCGGAAACGGTACGGGGACGGGGCCGCCGAGCGGAAACGGCCCCGGCCCGGCGCGGCGGCCGCCACCTGGGACTCCCGGCCCCGTCCGCCGTCCCCCCCCCGTCGTGCCGTGCGGGCCCGCACGCCGTCCGGCTCCGGGCCGCCGCCGCCCGGCTCCCCGGGCGGCGCTGCCTATCCTGGGGGCTTCGCCATCGCCGTACCGAAGGCCCCGGAGGCAGCACCCGTGACCAGGCAGCAGATCCCCGTCGTCGTCCTCGCCGGGTTTCTCGGGGCGGGCAAGACCACCCTGCTCAACCATCTGCTGCGCAGCGCGCGGGGCACCCGGATCGGCGTCATGGTCAACGACTTCGGCGACATCGGCATCGACGCCATGACGGTGGCCGGACAGGTCGGCTCCACCGTCTCGCTCGGCAACGGCTGCCTGTGCTGCGCCGTCGACGCGAGCGAGCTCGACACCTATCTGGAGGTGCTGACCCGCCCCGAGCTGCGTCTGGACGTGATCGTGATCGAGGCCAGCGGCCTCGCCGAGCCGCAGGAACTGGTCCGGATGGTGCTCGCCAGCGACAACGAGCGGATCGTGTACGGCGGACTCGTCGAGGTGGTCGACGCCGCCGAGTTCACCGCCACCCGCACCCGGCACCCCGAGACCGACCGCCACCTCGCCGCCGCCGACCTGGTCGTCGTCAACAAGGCCGACCGGGTGCCGGCCGGGGACCTCACGGCGGTACGGGACGAGGTCACCGCGCTCGCCCCGCGCGCCGCCGTGGTGACGGCCGCGCACGGCCGGGTCGACCCCGAGCTGCTCTTCGACCGGGTGGTGCCCGAGGGCGAGATCGAGGGCCAGATGTCCATCGAGGACATCCTGTACGGCCCCGACGCCGACCCACACCCAGACGGGGAGGGCGTGGCGGGGCACGGCCACGGCGCGCACGCCCACCCGCACGCCGCCTACGAGACCGTCTCGCTGACCGCGTCCGTACCGCTGCACCCGCGCCGGCTGATGACCTTCCTGGACAGCCGCCCCGAGGGCCTCTACCGGATCAAGGGCTTCGTCGACTTCGGCGCCGCCGACCCGGACCACCGCTACACCGTGCACGCCGTCGGCCGCTTCCTGCGCTTCTACCCCGAGCCGTGGGCGCCCGGCGCGGAACGGCTCACCCAGCTCGTCCTCATCGGCTCCGGCGTCGACGCGGCCGGGCTGCGCGAGGAGCTGTCCGGCTGCGAGCTCGACGGCTCGGCCGACGTTCCCGACGAGACCGCGATGTGGGGCGTGCTGCGCTACGTCCCGCGCTCCGAGGACGCCCCGGAGGAGACGGAGGACCCCACCGCTCAGGGGGCGGGGACCGGTGCCGACGTGCCCAGCGCCGCCAGGTAGGCCGTGAGGGACTCCGGGCCCACGCCTTCGGCGCTCCGGCCCGCCCAGCCGACGTAGCCGTCGGGGCGGATCAGGAAGAGGCCGGTGCCGTAGGGCTCGTACGCGGTGAGCCGGCCGGTGGGCAGCTGCTCGGCCGGGGCCTGCGGCCGCTCGGGCAGCGGGACGCCGACCGCGAGCAGGACCGGTCGCGGGCCGCGGAACAGGTCGAAGAGGCGTCCCTCGGCGTACCGGCCGTCCGGCGCCCGGTCACCGGCCCGCAGCGCGTCCTCGGCCAGGCCGGTGCGGGTCTCCACGGCGAGCGCGGAGTCCCGGTAGCCGAGGCCGAGCTGGCGCTCCGTGGCGCCGCGCCGGGTCCGCGCGCCCGCGGCTGCCGCCCGGTGGATGCGGGTGCTCAGGCCGAGCACAGCGGCGGCGACGGGCAGCCGTTCGGCCTCGTAGCTGTCGAGCAGTGCGGCGGGGGCGCCGTGCCGCAGCACCCGGCCGAGCTTCCAGCCGAGGTTGTAGGCGTCCTGGAGGCCGGTGTTGAGGCCCTGGCCGCCCGCCGGGGAGTGCACATGGGCGGCGTCGCCCGCCAGGAACACCCGGCCGTCCCTGAAGCGGTCCGCCATCGCGGCCCGGGCCCGGAAGTCCGAGGCCCACACGACCTCGACGACATCGGCCGCGGTGAGTGGGGTCCGGGCGGTGAGGAGGTCCCGTACCGCCTCCGGCGAGGTGTCCACCGTGGCCCGCTCGTCCGCGAAACCGGCGACCAGCTGGAACAGGTCACCGCCCGGCAGCGGGCACAGTCCCACGCCGCCGCCGGGTGCCTGCGGCCACATGTGCCAGTTGTCCCGGTGCAGCCGGGCGTGCGGCCCGGCCGCCGACGGGGCGATCCGGACGTCGGCGACGAGCATCGGGTGCGGGTCGACGGTCTCGCCGGTCATGCCGATGCCGAGCGCCCGGCGCACCGTCGAGCGCCCGCCGTCGCACGCGACCAGATAGGCCGCCCGTACCGTCTCGGCGGCCCCGCCGCAGGACAGTTCCACCGTCACGCCGTCCGCGGTCTGCCGGAAGCCGGTGAGCGTGGTGCCGAAGCGGACCTCGCCGCCGACCTCGCGCAGCCGGGCGTGCAGCAGCTCCTGGGTGCGGGACTGCGGGACGAGCAGCGGCTCGGCGTACGGGGCCGGCTCGGTCGGCGCGACCCGCTCCAGCATGTCCCACTCGCCCTGCACCTCGGCGCCCAGGTGGTTGAGCATCCGCGGGTACGGGGTCCCCGCCGCCCGGAACGCGGGCAGCACCCCGAGGTCGTCCAGGACCTCCTGGCTGCGCGGCTGCACCCCCTTGCCGCGGGAGCCGGGGAACAGCCGGTCGCCGCGCTCGACGAGCAGGGCGCGGACGCCCCGGCGGGCGAGGTCGACGGCGAGCGTGAGGCCGGTCGGGCCCGCCCCCACGATCACGACCTCCGTGTCCGTGCCCGTACCGGCGCCCGTACCGGTCTCCGTGCCCGTGGTCGGTTCCGTGCTCATGATGTGTCTCCTCCGAAGTCCTTAACGCTGTTAAGTTCCGACCTCCGGAGCATCCGCTGAACGCTGTTAAGTTGTCAAGGGGATACGGTGGCCCGGTGACGGGCAAGAAGACGAGCAAGCTGGATCCGGCGCAGGTCGCGGACACCGCGCTGCGGCTCCTCGACGAGCACGGCCTCGACGGGCTCACACTGCGCGCGATCGCGCGGGAGCTGGACGTCCAGGCGCCCGCGCTCTACTGGCACTTCAAGAACAAGCAGGCGCTGCTCGACGAGATGGCGACCGTGATGTACCGGCGGATGACCGCAGGACCCGAAGGGCGGCCGGACCCGGACCTGCCCTGGCAGGAACGTCTCCTCGTGGTCAACCGCGGACTGCGCGCCGGGCTGCTGCGCCACCGCGACGGCGCCAAGGTCTACAGCGGCGCCCGGTTCACCGGCGTCGACCACGCCGTCGACATGGAGCGCGAGCTGGGGGCGCTGACGGCGGCCGGGTTCGCGCTGCCGGACGCGGTGCGGGCCAGCACCACCGCGTACCTCTTCACGCTCGGTTTCGTCACCGAGGAGCAGGGCACCGAGCCGATGCCGGGGGAGCGGCGCGAGGGCTTCGACATCGCCGAGCGGGCCGAGCGGCTGGCCGCGTACCCGCTGGCCGCCGCGGCCGGACCACAGCTGTTCGGGAACTACGACGAGCGCTTCGAGGCGGGGCTGCGGCTGATCGTCGCCGGGATCGAGGCGACCTACGGGCCCGCCGCCTCCACCGCCTCAAACGCCCCCACCGCCCCCACCGTTCCGTAGCGACGACGAAGCCCCCCGGCCCGCGCTCTCGCGCGGTCCAGGGGGCTTTCCGCGGCCTTCTGTGGCCGTCGTCGCCGCCGGTCAGGCGGTGGGTCCGGCAAGGACCTCCACCGGCTGCGCCAGCGGCGTGCCGGAGCCGTCGCGGCGCGGGTCCACCACGGGCAGCTCGACCGGGGTGCCGTTCTTCCGCGCGGCCCGGACCGGGGTCTCCCCCGCCCAGGCGAGGATCAGCACGTCCTCGCCCTTCAGGAAGCGCTGGCAGCGCACCCCGCCGGTGGCCCGGCCCTTGCGCGGGTACTGGTCGAACGGGGTCAGCTTGGCCGAGGTCCCGGCCGAGGCGTCCAGGGTGCCGGTCGACCCGGCGACCGTGAACACCAGCGCCTCGGCGGCCGGATCCACCGCCGAGAACGACAGCACCTCGGCGCCGTCGGCGAGCTTGATGCCCGCCATGCCGCCCGCCGGGCGGCCCTGCGGCCGCACCTGGGACGCCGGGTAGCGCAGCAGCTGGGCGTCGGAGGTGATGAAGACCAGATCCTCCTCGCCGGTGCGCAGCTCGCTCGCGCCGACGATCCGGTCACCGTCCTTGAGGGTGATGACCTCCAGCTCGTCCTTGTTCGCCGGATAGTCCGGGACCACCCGCTTGACCACGCCCTGCAGGGTGCCGAGGGCGAGACCGGGCGAGGACTCGTCGAGCGAGGTGAGGCAGATCACCGTCTCGTCGCCCTCCAGGGAGAGGAACTCCGAGAGCGGCGCGCCGCCCGACAGGTTCGGCGCGGCGGCCGTGTCGGGCAGCTGCGGCAGGTCGATCACCGCGACCCGCAGCAGCCGGCCCGCCGAGGTGACCGCGCCGACGTCGCCGCGCTGGGTGGCCGCCACCGAGGACACGATCACGTCGTGCTTGGTCCTGGGCGCCTCGGGATCGACCGGCGGCAGCTCGGCCGCCGCCGTACGGGCCAGCAGCCCGGTGGAGGACAGCAGCACCCGGCACGGGTCGTCGGCGACCTCCAGGGGCACCACGGACGCGGGCGCGCCCGCCGACTCCAGGAGCACCGTGCGCCGGTCGGTGCCGAACTGCTTGGCGACCGCGGCCAGCTCGGCCGAGACCAGCTTGCGCAGCTCGGCGTCGGAGTCGAGGATCCCGGTCAGCTCGTCGATCTCGCCGTTGAGCCGGTCCCGCTCGGTCTCCAGCTCGATCCGGTCGAACTTGGTGAGCCGGCGCAGCGGGGTGTCCAGGATGTACTGGGTCTGGATCTCGCTGAGCGAGAACCGGTCCATCAGGCGCTGCTTGGCCTCCGCGGAGTTCTCGCTCTCCCGGATGAGCCGGATGACCTCGTCGATGTCGAGCAGCGCGACGAGCAGGCCCTCCACCAGGTGGAGCCGGTCGCGCTTCTTGCCGCGGCGGAACTCGGAGCGGCGCCGGACCACCTCGAAGCGGTGGTCCAGATAGACCTCCAGGAGCTCCTTCAGGCCCAGCGTGAGCGGCTGGCCGTCGACCAGGGCCACGTTGTTGATGCCGAAGGACTCCTCCATCGGCGTCAGCTTGTAGAGCTGCTCCAGGACCGCCTCCGGCACGAAGCCGTTCTTCACCTCGATGACCAGACGCAGGCCGTGGCTGCGGTCGGTGAGGTCCTTGACGTCGGCGATGCCCTGGAGCTTCTTCGAACCGACCAGGTCCTTGATCTTGGAGATGACCTTCTCGGGGCCGACCGTGAAGGGCAGTTCGGTGACGACGATGCCCTTGCGGCGGGCGGTCACCGTCTCGATCGCGGTGGTGGCACGGATCTTGAAGGTGCCGCGGCCGGTCTCGTACGCGTCCTTGATGCCGGCCAGGCCGACGATCCGGCCGCCGGTCGGCAGGTCGGGGCCCGGCACGAAGCGCATCAGCGCTTCCAGGTCCGCGTTCGGATACCGGATCAGATGCCGGGCGGCGGCGACGACCTCGCCCAGGTTGTGCGGCGGCATGTTGGTGGCCATGCCGACGGCGATCCCGGAGGCGCCGTTGACCAGCAGGTTCGGATAGGCGGCGGGGAGCGCGACCGGCTCCCGCTCCTGGCCGTCGTAGTTCGGGGTGAAGTCGACGGTGTCCTCGTCGATCGACTCCGTCATCATCAGCGCGGCCGGGGCCATCCGCGACTCGGTGTACCGCATGGCGGCCGGCGGGTCGTCGTTGCCGAGCGAACCGAAGTTGCCGTGGCCGTCGACCAGCGGCACGCGCATGGAGAACGGCTGCGCCATGCGCACCATCGCGTCGTAGATCGACGCGTCGCCGTGCGGGTGGAGCTTGCCCATGACCTCGCCCACGACGCGGGCGCACTTGACGAAGCCGCGGTCGGGGCGCAGGCCCATCTCGTTCATCTGGTACACGATGCGGCGCTGGACCGGCTTCATCCCGTCGCGGGCGTCGGGCAGCGCACGCGAGTAGATCACCGAGTACGCGTACTCGAGGAAGGAGCCCTGCATCTCGTCAACGACGTCGATGTCGAGGATCCGCTCCTCGAACGCGTCGTCCGGCGGTGGTGTCTTCGTGCTGCGGCGGGCCATCGCGGCTGTGGCTCCTTCACCAACAAGGTTGATCTGACGCGGACCATTGTGGACCGTGGCACCGACAACGCCGACCGCGACCCGGAAGAGGGACATCCGAGAAGGCCGGGAACTTCGCCAGGTGTCGGCGCGCTTGCATACAGTGGCAGGACTTTTCCAGACGCGATCGAAGGGGACACATGCCCATGGGTCACACGGCTGCGGCCGAGGCCGGCTCCGGCGGCCTGACAGCGACCGAGCACCGGCTGGCGAACGGCCTGCGCGTGGTGCTCTCGGAGGACCACCTGACCCCGGTCGCCGCGGTCTGCCTCTGGTACGACGTCGGCTCCCGGCACGAGGTCAAGGGCCGCACCGGCCTGGCCCACCTCTTCGAGCACCTGATGTTCCAGGGCTCGAAGCAGGTGCACGGCAACGGGCACTTCGAGCTGGTGCAGGGCGCGGGCGGTTCGCTCAACGGCACCACCAGCTTCGAGCGGACCAACTACTTCGAGACCATGCCGACCCACCAGCTGGAGCTCGCGCTCTGGCTGGAGGCCGACCGGATGGGTTCGCTGCTGGCCGCCCTGGACGACGAGTCCATGGAGAACCAGCGGGACGTCGTGAAGAACGAGCGCCGCCAGCGCTACGACAACGTGCCGTACGGCACCGCCTTCGAGCGGCTGACCGCCCTGGCGTACCCCGAGGGCCACCCGTACCACCACACCCCGATCGGCTCGATGGCCGACCTGGACGCGGCGACCCTGGAGGACGCGCGGAACTTCTTCCGCACGTACTACGCGCCGAACAACGCGGTGCTCTCGGTCGTCGGCGACATCGACCCCGAGCAGACCCTCGCCTGGGTCGAGAAGTACTTCGGCTCCATCCCCGGGCACGACGGCAAGCCCGAGCCGCGCGACGGCTCGCTGCCCGAGGTGATCGGCGGCCAGCTGCGCGAGGTCGTCGAGGAGGAGGTCCCGGCCCGCGCGCTGATGGCCGCCTACCGGCTGCCGCACGACGGCACGCGCGCGTGCGACGCGGCCGACCTCGCCCTCACCGTCCTCGGCGGCGGCGAGTCCTCCCGGCTGCACAACCGGCTGGTGCGCCGCGACCGGACGGCCGTCGCCGCCGGTTTCGGCCTGCTGCGGCTGGCCGGCGCGCCCTCGCTCGGCTGGCTGGACGTCAAGACGTCCGGCGGCGTCGAGGTGCCCCGGATCGAGGAGGCCGTCGACGAGGAGCTGGCCCGGTTCGCCGCCGAGGGCCCGACCGCCGAGGAGATGGAGCGCGCCCAGGCCCAGTTGGAGCGCGAGTGGCTGGACCGGCTGGGCACGGTCGCGGGCCGCGCCGACGAACTGTGCCGCTTCGCGGTGCTGTTCGGCGACCCGCAGCTGGCCCTGACCGCCGTCGACCGGGTGCTCGACATCACGGCCGACGAGGTGCGCGAGGTCGCCGCCGCGCGGCTGCGCCCGGACAACCGCGCCGTGCTCGTCTACGAGCCGGTGGCGGGCGCGGCCGACGAGACCGACAGCGACGAGGAAGAGGGGGCGGACCAGTGACCGACGCTGCCGCGTCTTTGACGAGCATGACCTTCCACCCGCAGCCGCAGCCGGGCGACGCCAGGCCCTGGGCCTTCCCGGCGCCCGAGCGGGGCGCGCTCGACAACGGTCTGACCGTGCTGCGCTGCGACCGCCCCGGCCAGCAGGTGGTGGCCGTCGAGATCTTCTTCGACGCCCCGCTGGACGCCGAGCCGGAGGGCCTCGACGGTGTCGCCACCATCATGGCCAGGGCACTGTCCGAGGGCACCGACCAGCGCTCCGCCGAGGAGTTCGCGGCCGAGCTGGAGCGCTGTGGCGCCACCCTGGACGCGCACGCCGACCACCCCGGCGTCCGGGTCTCCCTCGAAGTCCCGGTCTCCCGGCTGCCGAAGGCGCTCGGTCTGCTCGCCGAGGCCCTGATCGCCCCGGCGTTCGCCGCCGACGAGGTCGACCGGCTGGTCGCCAACCGGCTCGACGAGATCCCGCACGAGTCGGCCAACCCGGCCCGGCGCGCCGCCAAGCAGCTCTCCAAGGAGCTCTTCCCGGCCGCCGCGCGGATGTCCCGGCCGCGCCAGGGCACCGAGGAGACGGTGTCGGCGATCGACGCCGCCGCCGTCCGCGCCTTCTACGAGGCGCACCTGCGCCCGGCCACCGCCACCGCCGTGGTGGTCGGCGACCTCACCGGCGTCGACCTGGACCAGGTCCTCGCCGACACCCTGGGCGGCTGGAGCGGCAAGCCCGCCGCGCCCCGCCCGATGCCGCCGATCACGGCCGACGACACCGGCCGTGTCGTCATCGTGGACCGGCCCGGCGCCGTCCAGACGCAGCTGCTCATCGGCCGCGTCGGCGCGGACCGCCATGACAGCGTGTGGGCGGCCCAGGTGCTCGGCACGTACTGCCTCGGCGGCACCCTCACCTCGCGCCTCGACCGCGTGCTGCGCGAGGAGAAGGGCTACACGTACGGCGTGCGGGCCTTCGGCCAGGTGCTGCGGTCCGACGACGAGGGCCACGGCGCCTCGATGCTGGCCATCAGCGGCTCGGTCGACACCCCCAACACCGGTCCGGCACTTGACGACCTGTGGAAGGTGCTGCGCACCCTCGCCGCCGAGGGTCTGACGGACGCCGAGCGGGACGTCGCCGTGCAGAACCTGGTGGGGGTGGCGCCGCTCAAGTACGAGACGGCCGCCTCGGTCGCCGCGACCCTCGCCGACCAGGTCGAGCAGCACCTCCCGGACGACTACCAGGCCCGGTTGTACGCGCAGCTGGCGCGCACCGGCACGGTGGAGGCGACCGCCGCGGTCGTCAACGCCTTCCCGGTGGACCGGCTCGTCACGGTGCTCGTCGGCGACGCCGCGCAGATCGCGGAGCCGGTGCGGGCCCTCGGCATCGGTGAAGTGACGGTCGTCACCGGCTGATTGGACCGCCGCCCCGCGCGCGCGGCGTACGAAGGAAGGACCCTGGCGATGCACTTCGCCAGGGTCCTTCATCTTTGGGTGATTTGTCCGGATTGCCGATGAGTGTGACTGAATGCCCTGTGGCATGTCTTACAAACAGGCGTGTCTGTTTGGTGATTGACGCACGATCGGCCTAGCGTCAACCCGACTGTCCGCCCGTCGTACGACGCCGCGCCCGCGGCATCGGACAGTCATCGCCGAGTCCCCGTCAGGCGCGAGCCTGGGGAGCCGGGGACCCACGCAGTCCCTGGGGTGAATCGGACGCCTTCGCTCAGGCGGAGGGGCCCGTAGGAGACCTTCCTGCTCCGAACCCGTCAGCTAACCCGGTAGGCGAGAGGGAAGGAAAGGATCAGCCACTACATGGCGTTCACCCGTGCCACCGGGAAGCATCGTGGTCCGAGCCGGATGGCGCGCCGCAGTGCGGGCATCGCCGGCGTCGCGACACTGGCCACCACCGGCGTCATCGGCACCCTCGCCTCCCCGGCGCTCGCCGCGGAGCCCGAGCGCCCCTCTCCCGAGGACACCGGCCTCACCCAGGTGATCGCCGCGGAGACCCTCACCGAGCGCGTCGACGCCCAGGTCGCCGCCCAGGAGAAGGCCGCCGCCGAGGAAGCCGCCCGGATCAAGGCCGCCGCCGAGGCCAAGCGCAAGGCCGAGGCCCGCGCCAAGGAGCTCCGCCAGGCCAAGGAGCGCGCCGCCCGCGAGGCCGAGCGCAAGCGCCTCGCCTCCTTCCAGCTCCCCGTCGCCGGCTCGTACGTGACCACCGGCTACAAGACCGGCGGCTCGCTCTGGTCCTCCGGCAGCCACTCCGGCATCGACTTCCACGCGGCCTACGGCAGCACCGTCGTCTCCGTCGGCTCCGGCACCGTCGTCGAGACCGGCTGGGGCGGCGCCTACGGCAACAACATCGTGATCCGGATGACCGACGGCACGTACACCCAGTACGGCCACCTCTCCGGCATCACGGTCTCGGTCGGCCAGCACGTCACCCCCGGCGACCGGATCGGCATCTCCGGCTCCTCCGGCAACTCCACCGGCCCGCACCTCCACTTCGAGGCGCGCACCAGCCCGGAGTACGGCTCCGACATCAACCCGGTCTCCTACCTCCGGGCCCGCGGCGTCAACGTCTGACCCACCGCGCACCAGGCACCAGAAAGCCCCGGCTCCCCGTGAGCCGGGGCTTTTTGCATTCCTTGTCACCAGGCACCGTCGGAATTTCCGGCGTCCTGCAATAGAGTCGCGGGAACGCGGTGGGAATTTCACGGAAGCGGAGGTCGGACATGCGCGTTCCGGCGCACTCGGTATGCACGGCGATCCGGGACGACATCGTCACCGGGGTGTATCCGCGCGGCGCCAGACTCACCGAGGAGCAGCTCGCCCGCCGCTACGGCGTCTCCCGGGTCCCGGTCCGCGAGGCGCTGCGCACCCTGGAGTCCGAGGGCTTCGTGGTCAGCCGCAGGCACGCCGGGGCGCAGGTCGCCGAGCCCACCGAGCGTGAGGCCGCCGACCTCCTCGACATGCGCGCGCTGCTCGAACCGCTGGGCGCCGCGCGGGCCGCCCAGCGCCGCACCGACGCCCACCTCAAGGTGCTGCGCGGCCTGGTCAGGCTGGGCCAGGAACGGGCCCGCAGGGGCGGCGGCGCCGATCTGGCCGCACTCGGCGGCTGGTTCCACGAGACCCTGGCCCAGGCCGCGGGCAGCCCGCCGCT
This sequence comes from Streptomyces sp. NPDC090025, assembly GCF_044748125.1. Classification (NCBI taxonomy): domain Bacteria; kingdom Bacillati; phylum Actinomycetota; class Actinomycetes; order Kitasatosporales; family Streptomycetaceae; genus Streptomyces; species Streptomyces sp. NPDC090025. Next base: position 123,430 of record NZ_JBIVFL010000002.1, read on the forward strand.
CGGCGCGCTGCTCACCCAGCTGCGGCACAAGATCGCCTGGATGTACGTGGTCGAGCCGACCGCCCGGCCGGTCGAGGCGTGGGCCGAGCACGGCGCCATCGTCGACGCCGTGGCCCGGCGGGACGCCGAACGGGCCCGCGCGCTCACCGCGCTGCACGGCGAGCGGGCGGCGGCCCTGCACCGGCTGAAACGGGCGGAGCGCGCGGACCGGACCGGCCGGAAGGGCGTGAGGGTTTCGCAACATGCCGTCAACAGCGCGGGACCCCGGAATTAACACGGAGCCCGTATAACGGAGCCCGTATACAAAAGAGGCGGGAATTCCGGGTGGTGTTTTCGGGTGCCCGGAGCGCGCTGAATTCCGCTATTTCGGATCCCCGCCCCGGGCCGGGTTCCGTTCCGGCCCGAAAAAGAGACCGGAAAAGAGAAACGGCCGTGCCCGCCGGAGAACCGGGGGACACGGCCGTGTCATGACCGTCGTCGGGGAGGACGGGTCAGACGGTCTCGGGGAGCTCCTCGAGACCCTCGGCGACCAGCTTCGCCAGGCGGTCGAGCGCGGCCTCGGAGCCATCGGCGTCCGAAGCGAGCACGATCTCCTCGCCGCCCTGGGCACCCAGGCCGAGCACCGCGAGCATGGACGCGGCGTTGACCGGGTTGCCGTCGGCCTTGGCGATCGTCACGGGGACGCCGGCGGCCGTGGCGGCACGGACGAAGATGGAGGCGGGGCGGGCGTGCAGGCCCTCGGCCCAGCCGACGTTGACGCGGCGCTCAGCCATGGTGGTTGCCCTTCAACTTTCAGCGGTTGTCTAGACCAGTCTCTCACGGGTGACGACGTGCTCGTGCCGACCTTGGACCCCTCCGGGACGGCCGTTCGGCCCTCCCTACCTTGCATGCCGAGCACCACCCGCGCGACCGGTGCCGCTGTCGGACCCCGGCCGTAGGCTGGCCCCATGCAGAGCGCCGCTGGGCAGTCACACGGGCAGTCACAAGCGTCGGAACACGCCTATCCCGACCACTGGGAAGCGGACGTGGTCCTGCGCGACGGCGGCACGGCCCGGATCCGCCCGATCACCGCCGACGACGCCGACCGCCTGGTCAGCTTCTACGAGCAGGTCTCCGACGAGTCGAAGTACTACCGCTTCTTCGCACCCTACCCGCGGCTCTCCGCCAAGGACGTGCACCGCTTCACCCACCACGACTTCGTCGACCGGGTCGGACTCGCCGCCACCGTCGGCGGCGAGTTCATCGCCACCGTGCGCTACGACCGGATCAACGACCTCGGCCGCCCCGCCTCCGCCCCCGCCGACGAGGCCGAGGTCGCCTTCCTCGTCCAGGACGCCCATCAGGGCCGCGGCGTCGCCTCCGCACTGCTCGAACACATCGCGGCCGTCGCCCGCGAGCGCGGCATCCGCCGCTTCGCCGCCGAGGTGCTGCCCGCCAACAACAAGATGATCAAGGTGTTCACGGACGCCGGATACACCCAGAAGCGCAGCTTCGAGGACGGCTCCGTCCGCCTCCACCTCGACCTGGAGCCCACCGACCGCGCCCTCGCCGTCCAGCTCGCCCGCGAACAGCGCGCCGAGGCCCGCTCCGTGCAGCGGCTCCTCGCCCCCGGCTCGGTCGCCGTCATCGGCGTCGGCCGCACCCCCGGCGGCGTCGGCCGCACCGTGCTGCGCAACCTCCTCGACGCGGGCTACACCGGCCGCGTCCACGCGGTCAACGCCGCCCTCGGCGACCCCGCCGAAGAAACGGAAGGAACGGAAGGAACGGAAGGAGCGGAAGGATCCGGCGGTCGCCGGCTGGAGGGCGTGCCCGCCGTCCGCTCCGTCGCCGACATCGGCGCCCCCGTCGACCTCGCCGTCGTCGCCGTCCCCGCCGAACGCGTCCCCGAGGTCGTCGCCGACTGCGGCGCCCACGGCGTCCAGGGCCTGGTCGTGCTCTCCGCCGGATACGCCGAGAGCGGCCCCGAAGGCCGCGAGCGGCAGCGCGCCCTGGTCCGCCAGGCCCGCTCGTACGGCATGCGGATCATCGGGCCGAACGCGTTCGGCATCATCAACACGGCCGCGTCCGTCCGGCTGAACGCCTCGCTCGCCCCGCAGATGCCGGGCACCGGCCGGATCGGCCTCTTCACCCAGTCGGGCGCCATCGGCATCGCCCTGCTCGCCGGACTCCACCGGCGCGGCGCCGGACTCTCCTCCTTCATCTCCGCGGGCAACCGCGCCGACGTCTCCGGCAACGACCTCCTCCAGCACTGGTACGACGACCCGGCCACCGACGTCGTCCTCCTCTACCTGGAGTCGATCGGCAACCCCCGCAAGTTCACCCGGCTCGCCCGCCGCACCGCAGCCGTCAAACCCGTCGTCGTGGTCAAGGGCGCCCGGCACAGCGGCAGCGCCCCGCCGGGCCACCGCGTTCCGGTCACCCGGGTCCCGCACGCCACCGTCTCCGCGCTGCTCCGGCAGGCCGGGGTGATCCGCGTCGACACCGTCACCGAACTCGTCGACGCCGGACTGCTGCTCGCCGAGCAGCCGCTGCCCACCGGACCCCGGGTCGCCATCCTCGGCAACTCCGAGTCCCTCGGCCTGCTCACCTACGACGCCTGCCTCACCGAGGGACTGCGCCCGCTGCGCCCGGTCGACCTCACCACCGGCGCCACCCCCGCCGACTTCCGTACCGCGCTCACCGCCGCCCTCGCCGACGACGCCTGCGACGCGGTCGTCGTCACCGCCATCCCCTGGGTCGGCGAGAACGGCGCCACCGAGTCCGGCGACGGCGAGGTGCTGGCCGCCGCGCTGCGCTCCGCCGTCGCCGCCGGGCCGGGACCGGCCAAGCCGGTCGTCGTCGTCCATGTCGAGATGGGCGCCCTCGCCGAAGCCCTCTCCGAGGCCACCCGCACCCGCCCGGCCACCGGCCGGACCACCCCCGACCGGACCACCCCCGGCAGGACCACCCCCGACCGGACCGTCACCGTCGCCCCCGCCACCCCTGCCACCGCCGAGACCGCCCCCGACCCCGGGACCGCCGACCCCGGCGCCGGACCCGGCGTCATCCCCGCCTACCCCGCCGCCGAGCGCGCCGTCCGCGCCCTCGCCGAGGCCGTGCGCTACGGCCAGTGGCGCCGCCAGGCAGCCGACCCCGGCCGGGTCCCCGAGTTCGACCGGATCGACGAACCCGGCGCCGCCGCCCTGATCGCCCGCGCCCTCGGCGACCCCGCCGCCGACCCTCGTACCGGCGTCACCCTCGACGCCGACGACACCCGCGCGCTCCTCGGCCGCTACGGCATCGAGGTGCTGCCCACGCTGCCCGCGCCCGACGCCGACACGGCCGTACGGGCCGCCGCCCGGCTCGGCTTCCCGGTCGCCCTCAAGACCACCGCGCCCCATCTGCGCCACCGCCCCGACCTCGGCGGCGTCCGCCTCGACCTGGCCACCGAGGAACAGCTGCGCACCGCCTACGCGGAGCTCACCGACACCCTCGGCAAGCCCGCCGAGCTCCAGCCGGTGGTCCAGGCGATGGTGCCCCGGGGCGTCGACACCGTCGTCAGGTCCGCCATCGACCCCGGCGTCGGCGCCGTCCTCTCCTTCGGACTCGCCGGAGCCGCCTCCGAACTCCTCGGCGACATGTCCCACCGGCTGGTGCCCGCCACCGACCGGGACGCCGCCGACCTCGTCCGCGCCATCCGCACCGCCCCCCTCCTCTTCGGCTGGCGCGGCTCCGCGCCCGTCGACACCCCCGCCCTGGAGGAACTGCTGCTCCGCGTCTCCCGGCTCGTCGACGACCACCCGGAGGTCGTGGCCGTCTCCCTCGAACCGGTGGTGGTCGCCCAGCGCGGGCTCTCCGTGCTCGGCGCCACCCTCCGGCTCGCCCCGCCGCCGCCCCGCTCCGACCTCGGCCCCCGCAGCCTCCCCAGCTACGAGGCGACGCCATGACCGAGGACCCCGGCACGGGACGCGGCGCGGGCGGCGGCACAGGACCGGAGGGGGCGCGGCGGCCCCGTAGAATGAAGTCCATGGCGAAGACCGGTACGACGACCCAGGGGCTGCGCGCGGCGATCGAGCGCAGCGGCTACTACCCGGCCCTCGTGGCCGAGGCGGTGGAGTCCGCCGTCGGCGGCGAGCCGGTCTCGTCGTACGTGGTCCACCAGGAGACCACCTTCGACGCCAACGAGGTCCGCCGCCATGTCACCGTCCTGGTGCTGACGGCCAACCGTTTCATCGTCAGCCACACCGACGAGCAGACCTCCGACGACAGTTCCCCGACGCCGTACGCCACGACGTCCACCGAGTCCGTCAAGCTCGACCGGATCTCCTCCATCGTGGTCAGCCGGGTCGTCGCCAACCCCGAGTCGTACACCCCGGGCACCCTGCCCCGCGAGGTCGTCCTCACCATCGGCTGGGGCGCCGTGTCCCGGATCGACCTGGAGCCGGCCGCCTGCGGCGACCCCAACTGCGACGCCGACCACGGCTACACCGGCAACTCCACCGCCGACGACCTCAGCCTCCGGGTCAGCGACGCGGGCGACGGCCCCGACACCGTCCGGCAGACCCTCGCCTTCGCGCAGGCGCTGTCCGAGGCCACCGCGTCCACCCCGGCCGCCCGCTGATGGCCCAGCCCACCGCCGTCACCCAGGGCTGGCCCGACGACCCGGTCCCGCTCGACCCGGCCGGCGCACCGGTGCCCGCGTACGGCGACGGCTCGCTGGCCGACCTGCTGCCGACGCTCGTCGCGGGCCAGGGCGTGCCCGGCTGCGAGCCGCGGATCGCCGAGCTGACCCCGGCCGACCGCAACTGCGTCTTCCTCATCGACGGCCTCGGCTGGGAGCAGATCAAGGCCCACCCCGCCGAGGCCCCGTACCTGACCTCGCTGCTCGGCAGCTCGCGCGGCGGCACCGGCCGCCCGCTGACCGCGGGCTTCCCCGCCACCACCGCGACCTCGCTCGCCTCGGTCGGCACCGGACAGTTCCCCGGCACCCACGGCCTGCCCGGCTACACCGTGCGCAACCCGGCCACCGGTGAGCTGATGAACCAGCTGCGCTGGAAGCCGTGGACCTCGCCGCAGGCGTGGCAGCCGTACCCGACGATCTTCCGGCTCGCCCACAAGGCCGGGATCCACACCGCCCAGGTCTCCTCGCCCGCCTTCCAGGACACCCCGCTGACCAAGATCGCGCTCAGCGGCGGCACCTTCCACGGGCGGCTCTCCGGCGAGGAGCGGATGGACCTCGCGGCGGGACAGCTCGCCGCGGGCGACCGCGCCCTCGTCTACACGTACTACAGCGAGCTCGACGGCGCAGGACACCGCTTCGGCATCGACTCCGACGCCTGGCGCGGCCAGCTGATGTTCGTCGACCGGCTGGTCCAGCGGCTCGCCGAGCAGCTGCCGCCGCGCTCCGCGCTCTATGTCACCGCCGACCACGGCATGGTGGACATCCCGTTCGACGAGGACCACCGGATCGACTTCGACGAGGACTGGGAGCTGCGCGCCGGGGTCGCGCTGCTCGGCGGCGAGGGCCGCGCCCGGCACGTCTACGCCGTCCCCGGCGCCGAGTCGGACGTGCTCACCTGCTGGCGCGAGGTGCTCGGCGACCGCTTCTGGGTGGCGAGCCGCGAGGAGGCCGTCGCGCTCGGCTGGTTCGGCGACCGGATCGACGAGCGGGTGTACGGCCGGATCGGCGACGTCGTCGCCGCCGCCCACGACGACCTGGCCATCACCGCCTCCGTCAACGAGCCGAACGAGTCCGCCATGGTGGGCATGCACGGTTCGATGACCCCGGCGGAGCAGCTGGTCCCGCTCCTCGAAGTCCGCACCTGACCGCGCCCCGACCGTCCCGGTCCCGGCTCCGTCCCGGTCCCGGCTCCGTGCCACCCGCCCCGTCCCGCCCGACTCTCTGATCTCGTCTCGAAAGGTCATCGACCTCCCATGCCCGAGCTGGTGTTCTTCTCCGGAACGATGGACTGCGGAAAGAGCACCCTCGCTCTTCAGATCGAGCACAACCGGTCCGCCCGCGGCCTTCAGGGCATGATCTTCACCCGTGACGACCGGGCGGGCGAGGGCAAGCTCTCCTCGCGGCTCGGCCTGGTCACCGACGCCGTCGAGGCGGCCGAGGGCTTCGACTTCTACGCGTACCTCGTCGCCCATCTCTCCAAGGGCGGGCGCTGCGACTACGTCATCGCGGACGAGGCCCAGTTCCTCGCCCCCGAGCAGATCGACCAGCTCGCCCGGGTGGTCGACGACCTCGAACTCGACGTCTTCGCCTTCGGCATCACCACCGACTTCCGCTCCAAGCTGTTCCCCGGCTCGCAGCGGCTCGTCGAGCTCGCCGACCGGGTCGAGGTGCTCCAGGTCGAGGCGCTGTGCTGGTGCGGCGCCCGGGCCACCCACAACGCCCGCACGGTGGGCGGCGAGATGGTCGTCGAGGGCGCGCAGGTCGTCGTCGGTGACGTCAACGCCGGGGACCAGGTGGGCTACGAGGTGCTGTGCCGCCGCCACCACCGGCGCCGGATGACCGCCGCGTCCGCCCGCGCGGCGGCGCTCTCCCCGGACGTGCTGCCGGTCCCGCAGGGCTGAGCCGCCGCCGGATGCCCCGCCCGGCGGGCCGTCATTCGGCCGGGGCGGCCCGGAACCGGCGGCGGTACTCCATCGGGGTGGTGTCGAGCCGCCGTCGAAACGCCCGGATCAGGGTGTCCGTGGTGCCGAAACCACAGGTCGACGTGATGCGTTCGAGCGTCGAGTCGGTCGACTCCAGAAGGTTCCTGGCCCGTTCGACCCGGGCCGACTCGATGTAGGCGCTCGGTGTGGTGCCCAGCTCGGACTTGAAGATCCGGGTGAGCTGGCGCTCGCTGACGTGCGCGCTCGCCGCCAGCTCGGCGAGCGTGAGCCGGCCGCCGAGGTTGCGGGTGATGTAGTGCCGCAGGTCCTCGACCCGGCGGGTGGTGGAGACCGGTTCCAGCGGCACGCTGAACTGGCTCTGTCCGCTGGGCCGCTTCAGGTACATCACCAGCTGGCGGGCCACCCGCAGCGCCATCGTCTCGCCGTAGTCGTCGGCGACCAGCGCGAGTGACAGGTCCAGGCACGAGCTGATGCCCGCCCCGGTCCAGACATCGCCGTCCCGGATGAAGATCGGGTCGGCGTCGACCTCGATCGCCGGGTGATCGGCGGCCAGCTGCTGCGCGGTCGACCAGTGGGTGGTGGCCCGCTTGCCGTCGAGCAGCCCGGCCGCCGCCAGGATGTGCGCGCCGACGCAGACCGAGGTGACCCGGCGGGTCCGCGCCGCCAGCGTGCGCACCCACTCCACCACCGTCGGGTCGACCAGCGCGTGCACCCGCCCCTCCGGGTCCACCTCCACCGCGCCCGGCACGAGCAGGGTGTCGATGCTCCGCGCGGCCGCCTCCTCGAACGTGACGTCCGGCAGCACCCGTACCCCGGCCGAGGTGGTGACCGGCGCCGTCGACTCGGCGGCCAGGACCACCTCGTACCCCGTCGGGTCCTCCGTCTCGCGCCTGAGCAGGGCGAAGACCTCCGGCGGACCCGTGACATCGAGCAGGTCGACGCCCTCGAAGAGGACGATCACGATCAGTCGTCCGACGCTGCTCATGGGTCCCCACCCTCTCCGCCCGCGGGCGGCTCGTCTGTCCGAAACCGATGCCTCAACTCGGTGTCCGGATCTGCATGTTAGATGACATTGCCGACGCAACAGGGCGGGCCATAGGTTTCTGCCCGTAGCCCCCCTTCCGCGCGGGCGGCTGCGAGGGGACCTGCGCGGACACGGAAAAACTTTGGGGGCTTTTCGATGGGTACGACCGCTTGATCCTTGGTCAGGGACCTCCCTGACCTTCGAGTACGGGGCACAGCCCGGGAACCCCGACCAGGTTCCGGTACGGCGAACGCCCCGCGAAGTACGTGCATCGCCGGCCAGGCAGTCGAGTGACCGCCCGGCCCCGTCCGCGGGGCCGCCTCCTGCCCGTCCGGCTCGTTCTCGACGTCCGCTCCGCCCTGCCCGTAACCCGGGAATGGCGTGATCTCTCCTTCTTCCCTCTTTCGGTACGGGCGGGCCGCCTGTTCGCGGCGCCCTCCCTCCCTTCGTCCTTCCTGAAAGGCAGCATCATGACCACGCGCAGGGGTTTCATCGGCGGCGCCACCGCGGCCGGAGCCATCACCCTCCTCGGCGGCGCGCCCGCCGTCGCCTCCGACACCCTGGAGACCGGCACGACCGATGCCGTCCTCGACACGGCGGCGCGCCAGAGACAGGCGCGGGACGCGATCCTGAACGTCAACAAGGGCATGCGGTCCAACTACGCGGTGCTCAAGTCGGACCTGATCAAGCAGCTCAGCCCGGTGATCGTGGTCCAGAACGACGCCAAGGGCGGCAAGTTCACCCTGGTGCTCAACGGCACCCAGGAAGCCGCGAACCCGGTCTCCGAGGTGTTCGAGCTGGCGAAGTCCATCAGCCACGTGCCGCTCGGCATCTTCTCCGTGATCGCCCCCTACCTCAGCGACCGGATACCCAACCTGCCCAACGCCTCCCGGATCGACCCGCACGACCTGAAGATGGTCGCCTTCAAGGGGACGGGGAACACCGACTGGACCACCCCGCTCCAGGCGTACGCCACCACCCTGACCACCGCGCGGCAGCAGCTGGAGCGGGCCAACCTGCCGCTGGAGATGGTCGGTTCGTGCTCGCGGCTGCTCGACGCGGCCGTCCGCTTCATCAACCAGTCGCTCGCCAGCCGCACCTTCGACATGAAGTCCTTCGAGGACTTCTCCGGCAGCGTCTACCCCGACATCCGCACCAACATGAAGTACGCGGCCGACGCCCAGATCGCGGGCGTGCAGGGGATCATGAAGACCTGGCGGGCGAAGGTCGGCGAGGAGGGCTGGAAGGACCTGTACGTGGTCGTCCTCTCGCAGTGGACGACCTCGGTGCTCAACCAGAACTCGATCATCATCAAGCCCTGCATGAACCCGGCCAAGGTGAAGACCCACCTGATCGACCTCCCGGCGGTCGAGGCGCCGTCGGACCCGATCTTCGTCGCCCTCGACAACCTCGCCCGCATCGTGCAGGACAACATCGCTGCCGAGATGGTCTTCCCGGTCGACCAGGAGGTCGCGGACGCCCTGAAGGGCCAGCAGGACCTGCTCTCCGACGAGATCCTCGACCAGCTCGACGGAGTGACGGCCGGTCCCGGCCTCGCCTCGTCCGCCGCCTACTCCGGCGCGGCCGGTGCGGGCGCCCTCACGGCCACCGCGGTGGCGGCCCCGGCCGCGGCGGACGCCTGCCCGTTCCACGCCAGGAGCGCGCAGGCTTGATCCACGGCCGCCCCGTCCGGGACGGTGTGGGGCCGTCACCGGGCGGGGCGGCCGCCGTCGGTCGCCCGTAGCAGCCGACAGCCGCCCGTGGTCGCCGTCAGTCGGCGGACCGCTCCCGGAGTGCCCGGGTCAGCTCGTCGAGCGCCGGGTCCGGCAGCGGCGCCGTGCCGTCCAGGGTGCCGAGCAGGGCGCGGGCGAGCACCGTCGCCGTGCCGAGCCGGGTGTCCTCGCGCTCGTCGCCGGTGACCCGGCCGACGACCGCGTCCCGTACCGCCGCCGAGACGTCCAGGGTGCCGAACAGCTCGGGGAACGACAGGGCCGTCATGCAGACGCCCACGTTGGCCGAGAGGATCGCCTGTCCGGCGAGCTCCAGCGGCAGCCGCAGCCGGCCCGCGTCCCGGCAGCGCTCCAGGGCCGAACGCAGCAGCGCCTGGGCGTCCTTGACGGCCTGCGGCTTGGAGTCGCCGGTCGGCGCGAACATCAGCCGGTACAGATGCGGGTTGCGCAGCGCGAAGGCGACATGGCTGTCCCAGGCGGTGCGCAGATCGGCGACCGGGTCCTCGGTGAGCGGGTTGCGCCGCTTGTCGGCGAGGAAGCGTTCGAAGCCGCTGTCGGCGACGGCGGTGAGGAGTCCCTGCTTGTCGCCGAACTGGCGGTAGATCTCGGGCATGCCGACCTTCGCCCGCTCGCAGATGGCGCGGGTCGAGATCGCCAGCGCGTCCTTGGTGGCCAGCAGTTCCTCGGTGGCGTCCAGGATGCGCTCTCGTGCCGTCGACATGCCTCTCACGATATCAGTGCTAACAGGAAGGACCTGCGGGGCTGCGGTCTCGGGCCGAAGTGGCGTTAACGATGCTTACGAGTCGTGTTAGCGTTGAAAACGTCGATCCCCGTCGCGACGCTTCCCGCGTTCGCCGTGCGAGAGAGCTGGTCCGTCATGCCCCGCAACACCCGTTCGCCGTTCCTCCGTACCGCCGTGGCCGTCGCCGCTGTCGCCGTCGGCCTCTCCGTGCTCGCCGCGTGCGGCGACTCCGGCAAGGGGTCCGACAAGAGCGCCGAGCCGGGTGCGGGCGCCGCCAAGGGCACGGCCGACCCGAGCACGAGCGGCGCGCCGACCGCCACCCCGACCACCGCCGCCACCGGCACGTTCGCCGTCACCCACGTCGGCGGGCCGACCACCCTCCTGGAGGTCGGCGGGCTGCGCCTGCTGCTCGACCCCACCTTCGACGCGCCGAAGAAGTACAAGAGCGGCCTGGAGAAGCTCCACGGCCCCGCGTTCGGCCCCGACAAGCTCGGCCGCGTCGACGCCGTGCTGCTCTCGCACGACCAGCACGACGACAACCTCGACGACTCCGGCCGCGAGCTCCTCAAGAAGGTGCCCGTGGTGCTCTCCACGCCCGGCGCCCAGAAGCGGCTCGGCGACCACGTCACGGGCCTGAAGAGCTGGCAGTCCCAGGAGCTGAAGACCGCCCAGGGCACCGTCCGGGTCACCGCGGTGCCCGCCCTGCACGGCCCCGACGGCGTCGACCGGGGCGCCGACGGCGAGGTCACCGGCTTCGTGCTGAGCGGCGCCGGGGTCCCCGTGACGTACATCTCCGGCGACAACGCCTCGGTGAAGGTCGCCCAGCAGGTCGGCGACCGGGTCAAGAAGGAGATCGGCCCGATCGACACCGCCGTCCTGTTCGCCGGTGCGGCCCGCACCCCCGCCATCCTCGACAACGCCCCGCTGACCCTGACCTCCAAGAACGCCGCCCTGGTCGCCAAGAACCTGGCCCCCCGTCAGGTGGTCCCGGTGCACACCGACAGCTGGAACATCTACTCCGAGGACCTGGCCTCGCTGGTCAAGGCGTTCCAGGAGCAGGGCATCGCGGACAAGCTCGTCGACGTGGCGCCCGACGGCAGCAAGAAGAACCTCTCCTGACCCACGGGATTCAGGCCCCGCTCCGGCGGCACCGGCTGTTCACCTGCGGTGTGCCCGGAGATCCCCTCCTGATCGGTCGGCGGTCGCACGACTCGGCGGTAATGCGTGTCTACGCCGAAGATTCATGGAGGACGTGTGCCACCCGCTGCCGAGACCGAGTCCCGTCCGTCCCGGCCGCGACTGCGGGCGGCGGCCGGGGCGGGGCTCCTCACCGGCCTGCTGTTCTGCCTGGCCGGACTGCTCGCGGGCAGCTACCCGTTCGGGCCGCGGACCCGCAACATCGTCGACCTCGGCCAGCAGTACCTGCCGTTCCACTCCTACTGGCGCAAGCTGCTCCTCGGCGACGCCCAGGGCGACCTCTTCCTCAACTGGTCGTCGGGTTTCGGCACCAACTTCCTCGGTGACTTCGGCACCTACCTGAGCAGCCCGTTCGACCTGCTCGTGGTCGCCTTCCCGGCCGACCGCCCCGAACTCGCCCTGTACGTCATCACCGCGCTCAAGATCGCCACCGCGGGCGCGGCGATGGCGGCCCTGCTGCTCACCCTGCGGCGCGGCCCCTGGCCGGTGGCGGCGATCCTCGGCACCGCGTACGCGCTCTCCGGCTGGACCTTCAACTACGGCGCCACCGTGCCGATGTGGCTCGACGGCCTGGTCGCCTTCCCGCTGCTCTGTCTGGTGGGGGAGTGGGCCCGCAGGGGGCGCCGCCCGCTGCTCGGACCGCTGGTCGTCGCCGTCGCCTGGTTCGCCAACTTCTACACCGCCTACATGGCCACCATCGGCGCCGCGATCGTCCTCGCCGTCCGGCTGCTCACCACCGACGACACCGGCGCCGACGCCCGGCCCGGCGCCGACGCCCGGCCCGGCGCCGACGCCCGGCCCGCCACGACCACCCGGTCCGGCACCGGCACCCGGCCCGGCACCCGGCCCGGCCGGACCGCCGGTGGCCCACTGCGCCGCCCCGCCGTGCGCGCGCTGCTGCGCGCCACCCGGACCGTCGGCATCGGCATCGGACTCGCCGCCCCCCTGGTCCTCGTCATCTTCCTGGGCACCAGGGGCGCCGACCCCACCCCGCCGACCCCGTTCGTCGCGGCCTCCTGGACCGATGTCGTCGCGCGCTTCCTGCCCGCCACGGCCAGTGTCGCCACCCCCGCGCTGTTCATCGGCAGCCCCGCCCTGGCGCTCGCCCTCACGCTTCCGTTCAACACCGCCGTCGCCGTCCGGGTGCGGGCCGTCTGGTGCCTGGCGATCGTGCTGGTCACGCTCTCCCTCCAGTGGGAGCCCACCCACCTGATCTGGCACGCGGGCGCCTCGCCGAACGGCATCCCGTACCGCCAGACCTTCGTGCTGTGCGGGCTGCTCCTGATGGCCGCCTGGCTGACCGTCGCCGGTGGGCTGCCCCGGCCGCTCGCGCTGCTCGGCGGCGCCGTGACCTTCGTGTTCCTGGCCCGCGCCGCCGCCCCCAGCGTCGACATCGACCGCTGGACCTACCCGGCCGCCGCCGCCGCGTTCGGCCTCGCCGGGCTCGCCGCCGCCGTCGCGCTGGCCGCGCGGCTGCGCGCCGAAGGCCCGTTCGGACTCGGCCGCACCCCGGGCACCCGCCCGGCCGGGCGGCTGCTGCCCGTGATCGCCGTCGGGCTGCTGCTCGTCGCCCAGGCGGGCGAAACCCTGGCCACCGGCAAGCGGATCGAGGAGCAGCAGCTCAGCGAGGTCTCCTGGTCGCCGCGGGTCGGCCCGTGGCACGAGGACATGGCCGCCGCGGTCGCCGCGAAGGACGTCTGGCCCGCGCACCGCACCGACCCCGGCGAGGTCCCCGGCGGCAACGACGTGCTGCTCGTGGGCGGCCAGGGCGCCGACTACTACAGCAGCCTGACCGCCGAGACGTACTCGACCACGCTCGCCGCCCTCGGCTTCGGCTACTACGCCAAGGGCCGCCACCCGGTCTCCCTCGACAACCCGGTCACCGACGCGATCTTCTCGATCGGCACCCGGATGCGCTCGACGCCCAAGGGCCCGCTGGAGATCGACCGGCTCCCCGAGGCCACCGTCACCACCACCGACACCCCGGTGCCGCCGCTGGTCACCGTGCACCCCGCCGGGCGGGCCGAGGCCGGGGCCGACGACTCCGCCTTCGTCCGGCAGGAGCGGATGCTCGGCCGGAGCGTGTACGAGGTCCCCGCCGCGCCGCGCCGTACGGGCGCCGCCTCCGCCGCCACCAGCACGCTCACCGCGAGCTGCCCGGCCGGCTCCGAGGTCTGGTTCTGGGCCCCCGAGTACCAGGGCACCGCCGCCCTCGACCCGGTCGCCAAGGCCACGTCCGGCCCCGCCACCGCCGCCTCCGCCGTCGGGTTCGCCGGGAAGCAGCCCGCCACCCTCGGCCCGATGCAGCGGCTCGGCACCGTCCCGGCCTCCGGCACCGTACGGATCACGCTCACGCCCGAGCCGAAGGCCCAGCCCCGGCTCAAGCTGCCCGCCACCCCGATCGGCTGCCTGGACCGCGCGCGGCTCTCCGCCGCCGTCCAGGAACTGACCGCCACCGGCGCCACCGCCGTCCGCACCACCGGCCACACGGTCACCGCCGACCTGCCCGCGGGCAGCACCGGCACCGCGGTGTTCGCCGTGCCCCGGATCTCCGGCTGGCAGTGCGCCGCCGGAACCGACCCGCTGAAGCCCGCGGCCAACCGGCTCGGCCTGCTCGCCGTCCCGCTCGACGGCAAGGCCACCTCGGTGACCTGCTCGTTCCGCCCGCCGGGGGTCAAGCTCGGCGCCGCGGTCGGCGGGACGGCGCTGCTCGCGCTGCTCGCCACCGCCCTGCTGACCCGGCGGCGGCGCGGGAGCGAACCGGCCGGACGGCCGGTGTTCACCCCGCGTGCACGTCCGGCTCGTTCACCGGAGGAGACGGAGAAGACCGCTGTCTGAACGGACCCGACGGACCCGGCGGAGCAGACCGCCGTCCGGCTGACGCACCACCCTTGACCACCCCGCACATCCCGAGAACCGAGTTGGTGATTTCCGAGTGCCGAAACTGTCCGTTGTCGTGCCTCTCCACAACGTCGGGCCCTACGCCCCCGACACCCTGCGCAGTCTTGCCGACAACGCGCACGACGACACCGAGTTCCTGCTGATCGACGACCACTCGACCGACGAGACGCCGGACCTCCTGGACCGCTGGAAGAGCCGCATCCCGCAGGCGACCGTGATCCGCCACGAGACCAACCACGGCGTGGCCCAGGCGCGCAACACCGGGATCGACGCGGCCACCGGCGACTACATCACCTTCCTGGACGGCGACGACTGGTACGCCCCCGGTCATCTGCGGGCCATGGTCGACGGCATCCACCGTCTCGGTGTCGACTTCGCGCGCACCGACCATGTGCTGTCCACCGCGCGGAACCGGCAGATCCGCTACGCCCCGGCGAAGATCCGCGACGCCGCCATGGACCCCCGGGACGGCATCGCCCCGGCCAGCATGATCACCATGGTCGACTACCCGTTCGTGCCCTTCGGCGTCTACAGCGCCCGGCTGTTCGAGAACGGCGCCTCGCGCTTCGAGACCAAGCTGCGCACCGCCGAGGACCGGCTGTGGATCTGGCGGCTGCACCTCGCCGCTTCCACCTACGCGGCGCTCTCCCTGCACGGCGTGTTCTACCGGCGCGGTGTCACCACCTCGCTCACCCAGATCACCGACAACCGGCAGCTGGACTTCATCCCGTCCTACGACCTGCTGCTCGAAGAGGTCTCCGCCGACCGCGACGCCGACCGCTTCCTGCCGAAGGCCGTCCGCACCTACTGCGCGATGATCGCCTTCCACATGGGCAAGTCCGACCAGTACGAGGCCGCCGTCGGCAAGCGGCTGCGCCGCGACGTCACCGACGCGCTGCGCCGGATGCCGCAGACGGTCCTCGACGAGACCCTCGCCACCATGGACACCACCCGCAGCACCCTCCTCCGGAGCCTGCGCGACACCGGAAAGGCGGCCTGACCGATGGCCAACGCCCCCCGGACCACCCAGATCTTCCAGGTGTCCACGCTGTACGGCGCCGCCACCGTGGCCGCCGCCATCGACGCCGGCCAGTTCGGCGCCCCCGGCGACGCCCGCCGGCTGCTGCTGGTCGCCAACAACGCCGAGATCCCCGAGACCGCCGTCCGGATGGAGACGATGACCGGCTACGACCGGATCGTCACCCGCTTCGACGGCGTGCTCGACTGGAACGAGGCCGTCCACCCGCACCACCCCAGCTCCTGGTCGCCCCGCCCCGAGGAGGCCCCGCTCTGGCAGCGGGTGTTCCGCACCGCCTGGGAGCTCGGCACCGGACCCGTCCAGGTGATCGTCGAGTCCATCCAGGTCAACCCGGCGAAGGCGCTCGCCGCCGTGTTCGCCGAGAGCTCCGTCGAGGTCTACGCCGACGGCCTGATGAGCTACGGCCCCACCCGCGACGAGCTGCCCCAGTCGATCGCCTGCCGGATCCGCCGGGTGCTCCACCTCGACCTGGTGCCCGGCCTGACGCCGCTGCTGCTCACCGAGTACGGCGTCGGCGCCGAGCTGGTCCCCGACGACGCCTTCCGCGCGGTGCTCGGCGAGATCGCCGAGGCGTCGAAGGACTCCGCCGAGGACGCGGCGCTCACCGCGGCCGCCGCCACCGGCCCGACCGCGCTGCTGCTCGGCCAGTACCTCGCGGCCCTCGGCATCCTCACCGTCGAGGAGGAGGAGGAACTGCACCTCGGCATGGTGCGCGGCGCCGCCGGGGCGGGCCACCGCTCGATCGTCTTCAAGCCGCACCCGACGGCCCCGGCCGGCTACTCCACCGCGCTGCACGAGGAGGCCGCCCGGGTGGGCGTCACCCTCACCGTGCTCGACGGCCCGCTGCTCGCCGAGACCTTCTACGAGCGCTGCCGCCCCGAGCTGGTCGTCGGCTGCTTCTCCACCGCCATGCTGACGGCCGCCGTCTACTACGGCGTCCCCATCGCGCGCGTGGGCACCGGAACGGTCCTCGAACGGCTCACCCCGTACGAGAACAGCAACCGGATCCCGCTCGTCGTCGTCGACCACCTGGTGCCCGAGCTGACCGGCGGCAGCGCGCCGAAGGTCCCCGGCGGCGCACCGGAGAGCCTGGCGCCGCTGATCCGCGCCGTCGGCTTCTGCATGCGTCCGAAGGCCCACCCGGGTCTGCGCGCCGAGGCGGCCCGCTATGTGGCGGAGCACGCCGCGGACCCGGCCGTGGGGCACTGCTTCTCCGCCGAGCGGCTGGCGGAGCTGGACCTGAAGGTGCCCGCACGGGTGTAGGCCGTGGCGCGCGCCCCACGCGGGCGCGCCTTCAGGGGCGCTCGGGCGCCGATCTGACCAGGGTGAACACCGCGCCCTCCGGATCGGTCACCAGGGCGAGGCGGCCCGCCGCGCCCTCGTGCGGCGGGCGCAGCACCTGACCGCCGAGCTCGGTGACGAGCCGGGCCGCCGCGTCCACGTCCGCCACCTCGAAGTACGTCATCCAGTGCGCGCCCCGGTCCCGGGGGAGCGCGGTGCCCACCCCGTGCAGGGCGGCGACCGGGCGGCCGTCGAGCTGGAGCGTGAGGTAGTCGAAGTCGGCGGAGACCACCGGCTCCGCCTGGTACGGGAAGACCGTGCCGTAGAACTTGGCGACCGAGGCCGTCTCGTACGTGAGCAGCTCGTTCCACACCGGGGTGCCGGGCGGGCCCGCGGTCAGCGTGCCGTGGTGGACGTCGGCCTGCCAGACGCCGAACACGGCGCCCGCCGGGTCCGAGCAGATGGCCAGCCGCCCGGCCTCGCCCGCGTCCAGCGGGCCGACCGCGACGGTGCCGCCGCAGCAGCGGATGGCCTCCGCGGTCTCGCCCGCGTCGTCGGTGGCCAGATAGGTCGTCCAGGCGATCGGGAGGTGGCGGTCCGGCGGCAGCTGCCCGATGCCCGCCACCTCCCGGCCGTCGAGCAGCGCGCGCACATAGGGGCCGAGCTGCTGCGGCCCCGGCTCGAACTCCCAGCCGAACAGTGCCGCGTAGAACTCTTGGGTCGCGTCAAGTCCATGCACCATCAAGCTCACCCAACAGGGTGCGCCGGGGGTGCGCCGAGTCGCCTCGGTCATCGTCGCTCTCTTCTCGCCGGTGGCCGTACGCAAGGGGGCCGACGGGCGGTTCGGGGGGTCCTGGCCGGTGCTTGCCCGCGCTTCGCCCCCCATACACCTGGGCCGTGTCTTTCGGATCAAGCCGGGTCAGGGAGCGGGGTCCCGTCCCGATGGTGGCATCGTGCGCCGGGGCGCGCGCTCCGGGTGAATCGGTCGGGTGGCGTCCGCCGGGGGGCGGGCTGCGCGAGGATGGCCCCTATGAAGCCCATCATCTCCGCGAGCGAACTCGTGAGCGAATCGGCCGGGGCCCGGCCGCCGGTCCTCCTGGACGTCCGCTGGTCCCTCGGTGGCCCGCTCGGACGGCCGGAGTACGAGGCCGGGCACCTGCCCGGCGCGGTGTACGTGGACCTGGACGCCGAACTCGCGGGACCGCCCGGTGCCGGTGGCCGCCACCCGCTGCCGGACCCGGACGCGTTCGGCGCGGCGATGCGCAGGGCCGGGGTCTCGGCCGGCACCCCGGTGGTCGTCTACGACGGCGGGCTCGGCTGGGGCGCGGCCCGCGCCTGGTGGCTGCTGCGCTGGGCCGGGCACCAGGACGTCCGGGTCCTGGACGGCGGTCTCGCGGCCTGGACCGCCGACGGCGGTGAGCTGTCCAAGGACGTCCCGGCGCCCGCGCCCGGCGACTTCCGGCCGGAGCCGGGCGGGCTCGGCCTGCTCGACGCGGACGGCGCCGCCTCCTTCGCCCGCTCGGGGCTGCTGCTCGACGCCCGCGCCGCCGAGCGCTACCGGGGTGACGTCGAGCCGATCGACCGGGTCGGCGGCCACATCCCCGGCGCCGTCTCCGCCCCGACCACCGAGAACACCGGCCCGGACGGACTCCTGCTCGCCCCCGGGGCCCTGGCCGCCCGCTTCACCGCGCTCGGCGCGGGCCCGGACACCGAGGTCGCGGTCTACTGCGGCTCCGGGGTCTCCGGCGCCCACCAGGTGCTGGCCCTCGCGGTCGCCGGTGTCGACGCCGCGCTCTACGCCGGGTCCTGGTCCGAGTGGTCCGCCGACCCGGCCCGGCCGGTCGCGACCGGCCCCGACCCGCAGTAACCCCGCGCCCGAGCCCGTACGGGAAGGGCCCGCGCCGTCCACACGGCGCGGGCCCTTCCCGTACGGCCGGCCCCGATCCGCTCGGGGGCCGGTCCCGCTGTTCCCGCTACTCCTGCTTCTTGCGGCGGGTGCCGAAGACGATCTCGTCCCAGCTCGGCACCGCCGCGCGGCGGCCCGGGCGGACGCCGTCCGCCTCGGCCTGCCGGTCGGTGGTGCCGACCAGCCGGTCCCGGTGGCCCGAGACCGAACGCGGCATCAGCACGTCGGCGTAGGCCGCGCCCGCGCCCGCGCCCGCCGAGGCCGCCGGGGCGGGCGGCTCCTCGGCCTCGACCTCGTCCGAGGGCTCCGTGCCGGGCGGCTCGGGCACCACCATGTCGCCGCGGAAGCTCGGCACCGCCTCCAGGAGGCTGGTCAGGGTGTCCCGCTCCTCCTCCGGCTCGGGCACCGGAGCGGGGGTCCGCTCCATCTGCCGGTCGAGCGCGCGGTCCAGCGGCCGGTCCCGGGGCAGCCGGGCGATCCGCGGGACGAACGGGAAGCTGGGCTCGGGCACGGCGGCGAGGGTGTCGTCGGTCTCGCCGATCAGCGCGCGCGCCTCGTCGTCCACGGCCTGCACCAGCCGACGCGGCGGGTCGTACGTCCAGCTCGCGGTGTGCACCTCGCCCGCGACCCGGTACACGAGCAGCACCTCCCAGGTGCCGTCGTCCCGGCGCCAGGAGTCCCACTGCACGGCGTCCTTGTCGGCACCGCGCAGCAGCAGCCGCTCCTGCACCGCCTCGCCGAGCTGGGGTCCGGTGTTCTCGCCCGGGCGCCGCACGGGGGTCTTGCGGGCCCGCTCGGCCATGAAGGCGCGCTCGGCGAGCACCGGTCCCTCGAAGCGGCGCACCCGGTCGACCGGGATGCCCGCGAGCTGTGCGACCTCCTCGGCGGAGGCACCGGCCCGTATCCGCGCCTGGATGTCCCGGGGGCGGAGGTGGCTCTCCACCTCGATCTCGATCTGGCCGAGACGTGCACGGTCGTTGCGGACGGCGGCTCGCAGCCGCTCGTCGATCGGAAGTGTGTACTCCGTGTTGTCAGCAGCCTTCAGCACCAGTCGTGTGCCGTCGTTCGAGACGGCCACGACACGCAGTTCGGGCATGGGAACCTCCCGGGTGGTGCCTGCCGACGTCACGTGCGTCGCTGCTTCCGCTAGTCGAGTGTGGCCTGCCCGGGTGCAGCCTGCCACAACCCTGCCGAGTTGCCCGGCGTGTCGGGCATGGACCCTGGAACGCCGTTATGGCACGGTTACCTGATGGCGACTCTGAGTGACTGGCCGTCACGCAGTGTCGTCGGCGTCCGTGCGGTGCCGTGGCGCCGCCGGTCGAGTGCCACCTTCGGCCCCCTTCCGTCGGTCCCGGACCCCCGCGAGGGAGCTCGGACCCAGGGCTCGCCACAGTACTCCATTCGGGCCACCTGGGTGGACCGGCGCGCCGCCCAACTTCTCGGGAGGTTCGGGAGTTGAGTCTCCGCGATCTTCGCGGTCGCGTGTCGCTCTTCACAGAACCGGCGGAACCGGAACCAATTCCTTCGCCCATTTGTCCCTTCTGGGTGCATGGTGGAACGGATGAACACACAGGGGTCGGAGATGCGTCACACACAGGAGGCGGAGACCGCGGCCGGGCACGCCGCGGAGATATCGGACGAGGGTTCGGAGAAGGCCGAGAAGAAACGATTCGATCTGAGTGTTCCTCAGGTCGCGGGGAGCGCCATCGCGGCCGTGCTCGCCGCCAAGCTCGCCTCCACCCTCGGTGTCTACGGCACCATCCTCGGCGCCGGTGTGATCAGCGTCATCGCCACCTGCGGCGGACCCGTCCTGCAGCACCTGTTCAAGCGCACCGGCGAGCAGGTCCGTGAGGTCACCGCCGCCGGGACCGTCCGCCCCGGGCAGCCCGGCACGGCGGGACCGGCCGGGGCGGCCCAGGTGAGCGGGCCGTACGAGCAGGCGTTCACCGAGGAGTTCGGCGAGCCCACCACCCACGGCGCCCGGATGCGCGGCTGGAAACGGCCCGCGATCGGCGCGGCCGTGGTCTTCCTGATCGCCATGGGCGGCATCACCGTCTACGAGGTGACCTCGGGTCAGGACCTCAGCGGCACCCAGGGCACCACGACCTTCGGCTCCGTGGTCCGAGGCGGCGGCGGGGGCCAGAGCGACGGCGACAAGGACGGGCAGCGGCCCGAGGGCGGCACCGGCGCCACCCCCGGCGGCGGTCAGCGCGAGCCGTCCGGCGACGCCGGGACCCCGACGCCCGACGGCGGCAAGAGCGACGACCCGGACGGCACGCCCACCCCGACCCCCACTCCCACGCCCACCCCGACCCCCACTCCGACGCCCACCCCGTCCGGGTCCCCCGACCCGACCGACGACCCCACCACCGCGCCCCCGACCACCCCGCCGCCGGCCTCCGCCCCCGGCACGCAGCCGGACGCGAAGACCGGCGAGCAGACCGGCGGGTAGACGGGTCGCGGAGCCGCCGGGCGGCCGGAGGTCAGTCGCCGAGCACCCGGCGCAGATAGTCGTTGGCGAACCGCCGGTCCGGGTCGAGCCGGTCGCGCAGCGCGGTGAACTCGCCGAATCGCGGATAGACCTTCTCCAGATAGGCCGCGTCCCGGGTGTGCACCTTGCCCCAGTGCGGGCGCCCGCCGTGCTCCGTCATGATCCGCTCCACGGCGGTGAAGTAGGCCCGGTGCGGGGTGCCCCGGTACAGGTGCACCGCGATGTACGCGGACTCCCGGCCCGAGGCCGTGGACAGCGCGATGTCGTCGGCGGGCGCGGTGCGCACCTCCACCGGGAAGCTCACCTTCAGGGGCGAGCGTTCGACCATCGTCTTCAGCTCGCGCAGCGCCGCCATCGCGGTCTCCCGCGGCAGCGCGTACTCCATCTCCAGGAAGCGGACCCGGCGCGGCGAGGTGTAGACCTTGTACGGGATGTCGGTGTACGTCCGGGCGGACAGCGCCCGGCTGGAGACCTTGGCGACCGCCGGGATCACCGGCGGCACCGCGCGGCCCAGCGAACAGGCGACCTGGAACACCCCGTTGGACAGCAGCTCGTCCTCGATCCAGCCGCTCACCCGGCTCACCGGGGCGGCCGGACCCGCGCTGCGGTTGTTGCGCTTGGTGTTGCAGTTCTCGGTGTGCGGGAACCAGTAGAACTCGAAGTGCTCGTTCTCCGCGTGCAGCTCGTCGAACTCGGCGGTGACCCGGTCGAACGGCATCGGCTCCTCGCGCGCGGTCAGCAGGAAGACCGGCTCCACGGCGAAGGTGATCGCGGTGACCACGCCGAGCGCGCCGAGACCGATCCGGGCGGCGGCGAACACGTCCGGGTTCTCGGTGGCGGAGCAGGTCAGCAGGGTGCCGTCGGCGGTCACCAGCTCCAGGGCGCGGATCTGGGCGGCGATGGAGGCCGAGTCACGGCCGGTGCCGTGGGTGCCGGTGGAGGTGGCCCCGGCGACCGTCTGCTCCATGATGTCGCCCATGTTCGTGAGCGACAGGCCCTCCCGGGCGAGCGCCACGTTGAGCCGCTTCAGCGGGGTTCCCGACTCCACGGTCACGGTCATCGACTCGCGGTCGATCCGCCGGATGCCGGTGAGCAGTCCCGGCCTGACCAGCACCCCGTCGGTGGCGGCGATCGAGGTGAAGGAGTGGCCGGTGCCGACCGTCTTCACCCGCAGACCGTCCTCGGCGGCCTTGCGCACGGCGTCGGCGAGCTCCTCGGCGGAGGCGGGGCTCACCTCCCGCACCGGGCGGGAGGTGACGTTCCCCGCCCAGTTATGCCAGGTGCTGCTCGCCGCTCCGGTGTTCCCCCACCGCCGCGCCCGCGTCGGCTGTGTCGTCCGCGAACTGCTCAAGGTGCTGCCCCTCCCGCGTCGGCGCCGGCGTACGCAGCCGGCGGTGACCGAGGACCGCCACGACGGCCGCGAGCGCGCCCGAGACGACGGGCACCACGTACCCCGCCTCCGCCCCTGAGGCGTCGACCACCCAGCCGGCGGCCGAGGAGCCGAGCGCCACTCCGACCGCGAGACCCGTCCCTGTCCAGGTCATGCCTTCGGTCAGCTTGGTGCGCGGTACGTGCGCTTCGACGAGGGCCATGGTGGTCACCATCGTCGGCGCGATGGAGAGGCCCGCGACAAAGAGCGCCACGGCCAGCAACGGCAAGTTCCCGGCCAGTAGGAGGGGGATCATACTCACGGCCATCGCGACCACGCCTATGAGCCAGCGCACCGAGGGTTCGCCCTTGACCCGCAGCAGCCCGAAGACCGCGCCGGCCAGACAGGATCCGAGCGCGTAGACGGCGAGGACCAGGCTCGCCGCGGACTTCTGGCCGCGCTCCTCGGCGAAGGCGACCGTGACCACGTCCACCGAGCCGAAGATGGCGCCGGTGGCGACGAAGGCGAGGGCGAGGACCTGCAGGCCGGGGGAGCGCAGCGCGGAGCCGCCGGACTGCTGACCGAGCGGGTGCGGGGCGGGCTCGGTGGCGCGCTGGGCGGTCAGCCAGAACACGCCGATGGCGAGGAAGACGCCCGCGAGCAGCGGGCCCGCCTCGGGGAACCAGGTGGTCGACAGGCCGATCGCGAGGATCGGGCCGAAGATGAAGCACACCTCGTCGACGATCGACTCCCACGAGTACGCGGTGTGCAGCCGCTGGCCGTCGCCCCGGTAGATGGCCGCCCAGCGGGCCCGGGTCATGGCGCCCAGGCTGGGCACGGTGCCCACGCAGGCGGTGAAGACGAACAGCGTCCAGTCCGGCGCCTCGAACTTCACGCAGAGCAGCAGCCCGGCGGCGGCGACGAGGGAGATCAGGGTGGCCGGCCGCAGCACCCGGCGCTGCCCGTGGCGGTCGACGAGCCGGGAGATCAGCGGGCCGAGCACGGCGGCGGAGAGCGCGAGCGCGGCGGAGAGCGCTCCGGCGAGCCCGTACCGCCCGGTGACCTGCGAGATCATCGTGACGATGCCGATGCCCATCATGGACAGCGGCATCCGGCCTATGAAACCGGCGAGCGAGAACGCCCGGGCGCCGGGAGCCGCGAAGATCGCGCGATAGGGACTGGGCATGGAATCTCCGGGCTGGGGCAGGACAGCGGGCGACAGGTGGCATCGAACCGGCACGTGTCACCAGTGAAGATCCGGGACAAAGCCGATGGCGATTTAACAGCTAAAGCCTACGGCGTTGAACTGAATTGGTCACCTCCCATTTTTCGGTCGGGGCGCGCCACGGGCTGTCGGTGCCGGGTGGCAGGATCGGTGCCATGTCCGACGAGCTCGATCCCGCCCCGTACGACGCCCTGCTGCTGCTCTCCTTCGGTGGTCCCGAGGGCCCGGACGACGTGGTCCCGTTCCTGGAGAACGTGACCCGCGGCCGCGGCATCCCCAAGGAACGGCTGAAAGAGGTGGGCAAGCACTACTACCTCTTCGACGGCGTCAGCCCCATCAACGGCCAGAACCGCGCGCTGCTCGACGCCCTGCGCGCCGACTTCGCCGGGACCGGCCTCCGGCTGCCGGTCTACTGGGGCAACCGCAACTGGGCGCCGTACCTCACCGACACCCTGCGCGAGATGATCACCGACGGCCGCCGCCACATCGCGGTCCTCGCCACCAGCGCCTACGCCTCGTACTCCGGCTGCCGCCAGTACCGCGAGAACCTCGCGGACGCCCTCGCCACCCTGGAGGCCGAGGGGCTGCCGCTGCCCCGGGTCGACAAGCTCCGGCACTACTTCAACCACCCCGGCTTCGTCCGCCCCATGGTCGAGGGCGTGCTCGCCTCGCTCGCCGAGCTCGACCCGGCCGTGCGGGCGGGCGCGCACCTCGCCTTCACCACCCACTCCATCCCGGACTCCGCCGCTGACAGCTCAGGGCCCGTCGCCGACCACGGCGACGGCGGCGCCTATGTGAAGCAGCACCTGGACGTGGCCCGGCAGATCGTGGACGCGGTCCGCGCGGAGACCGGCGTGGCCCACCCCTGGCAGCTCGTCTACCAGTCCCGCAGCGGCGCCCCGCACATCCCGTGGCTGGAACCCGACATCTGCGACCACCTGGAGGAGCTGCACGGCGCCGGGGTCCCCGCCGCCGTCATGGTCCCGATCGGCTTCGTCTCGGACCACATGGAGGTCCTGTACGACCTCGACACCGAGGCCACCGCCAAGGCCGCCGAGCTGGGCCTGCCGGTCAGGCGTTCGGCGACCGTCGGCGCCGACCCGAGGTTCGCCGCCGCCGTCCGCGAGCTGGTCGTCGAGCGGGCCGCCAACGAGCGTGGGGAGCGCGCCGAGCGCTGCGCCCTGGGCGCCCTCGGCCCGTCCCACGACCTGTGCCCGATCGGCTGCTGCCCGGCCCGCGCCGAGCGCCCCGCCGCGGCCGGCGCCGACAGCCCGTACGCGTAAGGAGCCCCCTGCCGTGACCAGCGACCCCACCCCCACCCCCGCCACCACCTCCGCAGCCCCGGCCGATCCGCTGCTCGCCGAGCTGCTCGGCCTCGCCCGCGAGGCGGGCCGCCGCGCGGGTGTCCTGCTGCGCGACGGGCGGCCCGACGACCTCGCCGTGGCGCACACCAAGACCAGCGCCATCGACGTGGTGACCGAGATGGACATCGCCGCCGAGAAGCTGATCACCGGTTTCCTCGCCGAGCACCGGCCCGACGACGGCTTCCTCGGCGAGGAGGGCGCGTCGAGCACAGGCACCAGCGGCGTCCGCTGGGTCGTCGACCCGCTCGACGGCACCGTGAACTACCTCTACGGGCTGCCCACCTGGTCCGTCTCGATCGCCGCCGAGCGGGACGGCGAGACCCTGGTCGGCGTCGTCGAGGTCCCGCTGCGCGGCGAGACCTTCCACGCCGTGCGCGGCGGCGGCGCCTGGCTCGACGGCGGCGCGGGCGGGGGCGCGGGTGCGGTCGCCACGGACGGGGCAGGGCGGCGGCTCGCCGTACGGCCGTCCCCCGAGCTCGGCCAGGCCCTGGTCGGCACCGGCTTCGGCTACCTCACCGACCGCCGCGCGCACCAGGCCGAGGTCGCCCACCGGCTGCTGCCGAGGGTCCGTGACATCCGCCGGGGCGGCTCCGCCGCCATCGACCTCTGCGATGTCGCCGCCGGACGCCTTGACGCGTACTACGAGCGCGGGCTGAACCCCTGGGACCTGGCGGCGGGCGTGCTGATCGCCCGGGAGGCGGGCGCGCTGACCGGCGGCCGGGCCGGGGAGCCCGCGTCGGGCGAACTGACGCTCGCCGCCTCCCCGGGCCTGTTCGGCACCCTCCAGGGCTTCCTGGAGGAGTCCGGCGCCTGGCACGACTGACCGGCCGGGACGGCGGCGTACGGACGCGACGGGGGCCCCGGAGCCAAGCGGCTCCGGGGCCCCCGTCGTCGTGGACCGGGAAGGTCAGGCGCAGGCCGCGCCGACCTCCACGCCGTGTTCGGCCGCCAGGCGGTGCAGGTCGTCCAGCTCGGCCTGCTCGACGTCCGCGAGGAAGTCGTCGCCCGCCTCACGAGCGCGCGTGAGGTCGGACTTCGTGGCCCTGATGCGGTGCAGCAGTCCTGCGGTGAAAGCGTCCATCGTGCGCCCCCTCGTGGTGGGTCGGTGGCACGGGTAGTGCCGGGGGTGGGCGGACCACGCACTGCTACCTCTGGGGGACAGAGAGCGGTAGGTGGCGTGCCACCTACAGGGCGTGATCGCGGGGTGTGCAGTCGTCCTCCCCAGCTCCTTCCTCACAGAAACCTCAACTGGCCCGCGAATCAGGTGATTTCTCTCGTCGACGCGGCGGACACCTGGCGTTCGCCCACCGCGCACAGGGGGCGCACAGGCCGCGCAGAGGGCCCGCCGGGGGCCTGCCGGGGGCCTGACGGTGGGTCTGCCGGGGGTTTGTCGGGGCGGCCGCCGGGGCGCCCGCACGGCCGTCTTACAGCCGGTTTACGCGCGTTCGGGGCAGGATGGACACGCACAGTCAGTGCGCAGAACCGCCTTGTCCGCGTCAGTGGGGCCAGGGCCCAGGAAAGGACATCGGACGTGCGCGTACTCGTCGTCGAGGACGAGCAGCTCCTCGCGGATGCGGTGGCCACCGGCCTGCGCCGGGAGGCGATGGCCGTCGACGTGGTGTACGACGGCGCCGCCGCCCTGGAGCGCGTCGGGGTGAACGACTACGACGTCGTGGTGCTCGACCGGGACCTCCCGCTGGTGCACGGCGACGACGTCGCCCGCAAGATCGTCGAGCTGGGCATGCCCACCCGGATCCTGATGCTGACCGCCGCGGGCGACGTCAGCGACCGGGTCGAGGGGCTGGAGCTCGGCGCCGACGACTATCTGCCGAAGCCCTTCGCCTTCAGCGAGCTGACCGCCCGGGTCCGGGCCCTCGGCCGCCGCACCACGGTGCCCCTGCCGCCCGTCCTGGAGCGCGCCGGGATCAAGCTGGACCCCAACCGCCGCGAGGTCTTCCGTGACGGCAAGGAGGTGCAGCTGGCGCCCAAGGAGTTCGCCGTCCTGGAGGTCCTGATGCGCAGCGAGGGCGCGGTCGTGTCGGCCGAGCAGCTCCTGGAGAAGGCGTGGGACGAGAACACCGACCCCTTCACCAACGTCGTCCGGGTCACCGTGATGACGCTGCGCCGCAAGCTGGGGGAGCCCCCGGTGATCGTGACCGTCCCCGGCTCGGGATACCGGATCTGACCCGATGCCGTCATCCTCGACCCTGCTGAACGCGCCACCGAAGCCGAGCTGGGACCCCCGCGACCCGGTCCGGCCGCTGCTGCGGCCGACCATCCGGATACGGCTCACGCTGCTCTACGGAGGCATGTTCCTGATCGCCGGCATCATCCTGCTGGCGATCATCTACCTGTTCACGGCCCAGGCCGTCCGGGACACCGCCCTGCAGCTGCCCTTCAAGGTGGTCAGCGGCACCGTGCAGCCCACCACCGACTGGTGCCAGCTGCCCGAGAAGTCCACCGGCGACCAGCTCAACAACGCCGTCGCGATGTGTCTGCGGCACCAGAGCGACATCGCCCTCGACGACCTGCTGCGCCGCTCGCTGTTCGCGCTGCTCGGCCTGAGCATCATCGCCTTCGCGTTCGGTTACGCGATGGCGGGCCGGGTCCTGTCGCCGCTCGGCCGGATCACCCGGACCGCCCGCCAGGTGGCCGGAACCGATCTGTCCCGGCGGATCGAGCTGGACGGCCCGGACGACGAGCTGAAGGAGCTCGCGGACACCTTCGACGAGATGCTGGAGCGGCTGGCCCGCGCGTTCACCGCCCAGCAGCGGTTCGTCGCCAACGCCTCGCACGAGCTGCGGACGCCGCTGGCGATCAACCGCACGCTCCTGGAGGTGCAGATGTCGGACCCGGCGGCGCCGGTGGAGCTCCAGCAGCTCGGCAAGACCCTGCTGGCCACCAACGAGCGCAGCGAGCAGCTGGTCGAGGGCCTGCTGCTGCTGGCCCGCAGCGACAACGAGATCGTCGAGCGCAAGCCCGTGGACCTCGCCGAGGTCGCCTCCCGGGCGATGGATCAGGCGCACGCCGAGGCCGAGGCCAAGGGCGTCGAGTTCCGCGGCGAGCGGGCGCTCGCGGTGGTCCCGGGCAACGGCGTGCTGCTTGAACGGATCGCGCTGAACCTGGTGCAGAACGCCGTGCGGTACAACGTGCCGGAGGGCGGCTGGGTGGACGTGACCACCTCGACCAGGAACGGCGCGGCGGTCCTGGAGGTCTCCAACACGGGGCCGGTGGTCCCGGCGTACGAGATCGACAATATTTTCGAGCCATTCCGGCGGCTCCGGCAGGAGCGCACGGGCAGCGACAAGGGCGTGGGCCTCGGCCTGTCGATCGCCCGGTCCGTGGCGCGTGCCCACGGCGGCCGTATCATCGCCGAGCCGCGCGAGGGCGGCGGCCTCGTGATGCGTGTCACTCTGCCGATCTGACACACTGCACGGAGCCGACCGGTTTTGTTCGCTTTGCGCGGAATTTCCGGTTCTCATTCCTGGAGCGGTGCTGTGTGATCGATCACAGGAATGGGTGTCCGGACCTCCACTCTCCGTGATCGCGAATTCCCCCTGAAACCCCGGAAAAGTCCGGGTTTCCGGGGGTCCGAATGACGGGAAGTACACGGGGTGGCGCCCGTGAGGGAGGCCCGACGGACCGTGTACGGTCCGGTTCGCCACCCAAAGCCGCTCACTCGTGAGAGGGCGGATTGGGTGTCGATTGAGTAACAGACCTTGATGTGAGGCAAAATCTCCGCCTCGGGTCGGGCACAAGTCCGGCCTCTCACGCGTTACGTGCGCTGGAGACACCGCAAACCACCCAGAGGGGGAGAGCGACATGGCAACCGATTACGACACCCCACGTAAGACCGACGACGACGTCGACTCCGACAGCCTTGAGGAACTGAAGGCTCGCCGGAACGACAAGTCGACCTCTACCGTCGACGTCGACGAGTTCGAGGCCGCTGAGGGCCTCGAACTGCCCGGCGCCGACCTGTCCAACGAGGAGCTGGCCGTCCGGGTCCTGCCCAAGCAGGCGGACGAGTTCACCTGCATGAGCTGCTTCCTCGTGCACCACCGGAGCCAGCTGGCCCGGGAGAAGAACGGTCAGCCGATCTGCCGCGACTGCGACTGAGACCGAGTGACCGTGGCAGGCGACACACCGTCTCGGAAGCGGCGGCTCCGACTCCCCGGGAGGTCGGAGACGTACAAGGGCGGCTCGGACCCGGCGAAGGACGTCCCAGACGTCCCCTCCGCCGAGCACTCCGCCCACCTGCCCACAACTGGCGCACGTGACGACGAGCGGGGCCCCGCGGCCTCGCTCGAAGCAGCGGACGCCGCGCACCAACGGGCCGCCCAGCGGCCCGCCCCGGATCGGCCGGACCACGAGGACGCCCAACAGGGCGTTCCCGGGGAGCCGGCCGTCGGCGTACCGGAGCAGGGTCTGCTGCGGCGCGTCGCCAATCCCGCGCGCCTGCGACTCGGCCGCGTCAAGCTGGACCGCGGCACGCTCGACCGCATCACACCGGACCGTGCGAGCCTCGACCGCATCCGGCTCGATCCCGCCCGTGTCGATGCCGTCCGGCGTGGCGTACAGCGTGGTGTGCAGCGCGGCGGCCAGGGCGCGAAGGCCGGTATCGGCTACCTCGCGGACCGCGTCATCGAGACCGCGCCGCGGGTGCCCGTACGGGACCTGGCGACCCTCCGTCGGCAGTTCCCCGGGCTCGGACCGGACCAGATCGCCGACAAACTCGTCTTCGGCGCGGCCAACGCCAGCGCCACCGTCGGCGCCGGAGTGGGCGCCGCCGCGATGCTCCCCGTACCGCCCGCGATGCCCGCGGAGCTGGCCGCCGAGATCACCGGCGTCGCCGCCGTCGAGCTCAAGCTCATCGCCGAGCTGTACGAGGTCTACGGCCTGCGGCCGCCCGGCACGCTCCCGCAGCGCACCACGGTGTACCTCACCGCCTGGGCCGAGGAACGCGGCATCGACCCCACCAAACCCACCACCGTCAACGCGGCCCTCGGCGGTCAGCTGAAGCGCGAACTGCGCCAGCAGATCATGAAGCGCATGGTGCGCAACCTGCCGAACCTCGCCCCGTTCATGGTCGGCGCGGCCGTCGGCGCCGTGATGAACCGGCGCGACACCAAGAAGCTCGCCGCGCACGTCCGCAAGGACCTGCGGGCCCGCGCGGTGCCCTGGGACACCCTCCCGGAGCTCCCGCCGCTGGAACAGCCCGAGAACCCCAAGGAGATCGGCTTCTAGGCGCAGAGGCGGCCCGCCTCCGCAGGCCGCCTCCGTGGGCCGCTACGCGGCCGTACGGGCCGACTCCAGGGCCGCCACCAGGGCCTCCGGCTCCCGCGTGGACAGATAGACGTACGGCGTCGGGTCCGCCGGGTCCGTGACCTCGACCCGCACCGCCGTCGGCACATAGCTGCGCATCACCATGAACGCGCGCGGATCCGCCTTGAACGTGCGCCACGCGCGCGCCTCCTCCGCGTCGAGCGCCTCCGGCGCCCCCAGCGCCGACACCGGGATCCGGGCGTCGCCCGCGACCAGCGAACCGGCCACCACCCGGATCCGGGCCGAGCCGTACGACGAGACGCCCACCGCGGCCAGCGCCGCCGCCGCGATCAGCCCGGCGAGCGTCGGCACCGTACCCAGCGGGAACATGATCAGGGCGCCGGAGAGCCCGACCAGACCCGCGATCAGCCACCAGGAGCGGGGCGCCGTCAGACGTTCGTCGAAGCTGGGCGCGGAAGAGGGAGCGGAAGGCTGCTGCATGGGCCAAGCCTGCCACGGCGCGACCGGCGCCCGGCCGCGCGGGTAAGGTCAGCGCCTGTGACTGGAACATCTGCCGCTCTCACCCCGCCCGCGGACGCGATACCGCCGGTACGCCACCCCGACGCGCCCGCCCCCGGCGAGCTGCTCGGCGCGCACTACGCGCACTGCTTCGGGTGCGGCGGCGGACAGCCCCACGGACTCCACCTGGAGGCCCGGGCCGGCGAGGGCGTGACCGTCACCGCCGAGTTCACCGTCACCCCCGACCACCAGGGCGCCCCCGGCCTCGCGCACGGCGGCGTGCTCGCCACCGCGCTCGACGAGACGCTCGGCTCCCTGAACTGGCTGCTGCGGGTCATCGCCGTGACCGGCCGCCTGGAGACCGACTTCGTACGACCGGTCCCGGTGGGCACCCTGCTGCACCTCCAGGCCGAGGTGACCGCGGTGCGCGGGCGCAAGATCTACTCGACCGCCGTCGGCCGGATCGGCGGGCCCGAAGGCCCCGTCGCGGTCCGCGCCGACGCCCTCTTCATCGAGGTCAAGGTCGACCACTTCATCGACAACGGGCGCCCGGAGGAGATCCAGGCCGCCATGTCCGACCCCGACCAGGTGAGGCGCGCCCGCGCCTTCGAGGTGAACCCCTGATGCGCAATCCCGTCGACGTACTCCTGCACCGCGTGGACCCGGAGGTGCCGGTTCCGTCCTACGGCCACCCCGGCGACGCGGGCGCCGACCTGGTGACCACCGAGGCCGCCGTGCTCGCCCCCGGCGAGCGGGCCGTGCTGCCCACCGGCGTCTCGATCGCCCTGCCCGACGGCTACGCCGCCTTCGTGCACCCGCGGTCCGGTCTCGCGGCCCGCTGCGGCGTCGCGCTGGTGAATGCCCCGGGGACGGTCGATGCCGGGTACCGTGGAGAGATCAAGGTGATCGTGGTCAATCTTGACCCGCGCGAGAGCGTGCGGTTCGAGCGGTTCGACCGGATCGCCCAGCTGGTCGTCCAGCAGGTCGAGAAGGTGCGCTTCCACGAGGTCGCGGAGCTGCCCGGATCGGCGCGGGGCGAGGGGGGCTTCGGGTCCACCGGCGGTCACTCCGCCGTGGACGGGACAGTGGACGGCACAACGGGTGGGAATCGATACGCTTCGGTCGTATCCGACCGGGAAGGACAGTGACGTGTTCGGACGTCGCAAGAAGGATCGTGCCGCTGAGGACGCAGCGGGCGAGGCCGAGCAGGTCGTCGACGCCGTGGACGGCGAGGACGCGGACGACGCGGCCGCCGCGCCGCGTCGCGTGAACCTTCCGCCTGCCCCGCGGCCCGACGGCCCGTGGGACATCACCGAGGTCAACCAGCCCGAGGAGGGCCGCGTGGACCTCGGCGGCATCTTCGTGCCCGGTGTCGACGGCATGGAGCTGCGGGTCGAGGTCGCGGGCGACGCGATCGTCGCGGCCACCGTCGTGGTGCGCGACAGCGCCGTCCAGCTCCAGGCGTTCGCCGCGCCGAAGAAGGAGGGCATCTGGGGCGAGGTCCGCGACGAGATCGCGAGCGGCATCACCCAGCAGGGCGGCGTCATCGACGAGATCGAGGGCCCGCTGGGCTGGGAGCTGCGCGCCCAGGTCCCGGTGCAGCTGCCCGACGGCAACCGGGGCGTGCAGCTGGTGCGCTTCGTCGGCGTCGACGGCCCGCGCTGGTTCCTGCGCGGGGTGATCTCCGGCCAGGGCGCGGTGCAGCCCGAGGCCGCGGGGCTCCTGGAGCAGATCGTCCGGGACACCGTCGTGGTCCGCGGCGAGGGCCCGATGGCCCCGCGCGACCCGATCGTCCTGAAGCTGCCCAACGACGCCCAGATGGTGCCGGACGGCGTGCAGCAGGAGGACCAGGCCGGGTCCCGCTTCTCCGGCGGCATGGGCCAGCTCCAGCGCGGTCCGGAGATCTCCGAGATCCGCTGACCGGCCGGACGGACGTGTGACGGTGGGCCGGTGGGCCGCTCCCGTGAGGGGGCGGCCCACCGGCTTTCGCGGAGGTGTACCCCGGAGGTACGGGACGCACGGGTAACGGGACCGACGAGTTATCCACAGACCTGGCACCGGCGGGGCAGTCCGGCACATACTGGCGGCGCACACGTTCGAGGCTGGGGGGTAGCACGATGAGTGAGAGCGACACGGGGACCGGCACGGCCGTCCTGGCGGATCCGACGGACTCGCCGATGATCCGCGTGAAGGACCTGCACCGTTCGTACGGGACGGGGGCGGCGGCCGTGCACGCGCTGCGCGGGGTCTCCTTCGACATCCCGCGCGGTGAGCTGGTGGCCCTGAAGGGCCGCTCCGGCTCCGGCAAGACCACCCTGCTCAACCTCGTGGGCGGGCTCGACAGCACCGACCGGGGCAGCATCGTCATCGACGGCACCGACCTCGCCGGGCTCGGCGAGGAGGGCCTTCTCGAGCTGCGCCGGGACCGGATCGGATTCATCTTCCAGTCCTTCGGCCTGATACCCATCCTGACCGCGGCGGAGAACGTCGGGGTCCCGATGCGGCTGCGCAACGCCGACCCGAAGGAGCGCGAGGAGCGGGTGTCCCTGCTGCTCGGCCTCGTCGGGCTGGCCGACCACGCGGCCCAGCGCCCCGGGGAGCTCTCCGGCGGACAGCAGCAGCGGGTCGCCATCGCCCGCGCCCTGGCCAACCGGCCCCGGCTGCTGATCGCCGACGAGCCGACCGGCCAGCTGGACGCCGAGACCGGCCTCGCCGTCATGCAGCTGCTGCGGGCCGTGGTCCGCAGCGAGGGCTGCACGGCCCTGGTCGCCACCCACGACTCCCAGCTCCTCGGTCTCGCGGACCGGGTGCTCGAACTGCGCGACGGGGAGATCGTCGAGGCGTGAGCCGGTGCCGGGCCGGCCCGGCACCGCAGGTGGGAGGCAGGTGGGCGGCCGGTCGCCCGCCCGCGACCGGCTGATCGCCCGGCCCGAAGCCGGCCGCCGTCAGGATCACGTCAATACAGCCCCGGAGGGCCGCCACCCGTGCGGAATGTCCGATTAGCTGGACGTAAGGTCATGGCATGGGACGCGGCAAGCTACGGATCTACCTGGGGGCGGCACCCGGCGTCGGCAAGACGTACGCGATGCTCTCCGAGGCGCACCGGCGCGTCGAGCGGGGCACCGACGTCGTCGTCGCGTTCGTCGCGCACCACGGCCGCCCGCGTACCGAGGTGATGCTGCACGGCCTGGAGCGGATCCCCGGCCGCGAGATCGCGTACCGGGGGAGCGTCTTCACCGAGATGGACGTCGACGCGGTGCTGGCCCGCCGTCCCGCCGTCGCCCTGGTGGACGAGCTGGCCCACACCAACGTGCCGGGCTCGCGGCACGCGAAGCGCTGGCAGGACGTGGAGGAGCTGCTGGCCGCTGGGATCGACGTGGTCTCGACGGTCAACATCCAGCACCTGGAGTCGCTCGGCGATGTCGTCGAGGCGATCACCGGGGTCCGGCAGCGGGAGACCGTGCCCGACGAGGTGGTGCGCCGCGCCGACCAGATCGAGCTGGTCGACATGTCGCCGCAGGCCCTGCGGCGGCGGATGGCGCACGGCAACATCTACCAGCCGGACAAGGTCGACGCCGCCCTGTCGAACTACTTCCGGCCCGGCAACCTCACGGCGCTGCGCGAGCTGGCGCTGCTGTGGACCGCCGACCGGGTCGACGAGTACCTGCGGCAGTACCGCGGCGAGCACAACATCCGCTCCACCTGGCAGGCCCGCGAGCGGATCGTCGTCGGACTCACCGGCGGCCCCGAGGGCCGCACCCTGATCCGCAGGGCCGCCCGGCTCGCCGAGAAGGGCGCGGGCGGCGAGGTGCTCGCCGTGTACGTCTCCCGCAGCGACGGCCTCACCTCGGCCTCGCCCAAGGAGCTGGCCGACCAGCGGACCCTCGCCGAGGACCTGGGGGGAACGTTCCACCACGTCGTCGGCGACGACGTGCCGCACGCCCTCCTGGAGTTCGCCCGCGGCGTCAACGCCACCCAGATCGTGCTCGGCTCCAGCCGCCGCAGGACCTGGCAGTACGTCCTCGGGCCCGGCGTCGGCCAGACCGTGGCCCGCGAGTCGGGCCCCGACCTCGACGTGCACATCGTCACCCACGAGGAGGCCGCCAAGGGCCGCGGCCTGCCCGTGGCCCGCGGCGCCCGGCTCGGCCGGGGCCGGATCGTCGGCGGCTGGCTCGTCGGCGTCGCCGCGCCCGCGCTGCTCGCCCTGCTGCTCACCCATGTCGACGCCGACCTCGGCCTCGCCAACGACATGCTGCTGTTCCTCACCCTGACGGTGGCGGCGGCGCTGCTCGGCGGGTTCCTGCCCGCGCTCGCCTCGGCGGCGTTCGGCTCGCTGATGCTCAACTGGTTCTTCACCCCGCCGCTGCACCGGCTGACCGTCGCCGACCCCAAGAACATCGTGGCCATCGCGGTCTTCTTCGGCGTCGGCATGTCCGTCGCCTCCGTCGTCGACCTGGCCGCCCGCCGCACCCACCAGGCCGCCCGGCTGCGCGCCGAGTCCGAGGTCCTCTCCTACCTCGCGGGCAGCGTGCTGCGCGGCGAGACCAGCCTGGAGGCCCTGCTCGAACGGGTCCGGGAGACGTTCTCGATGGAGTCCGTCGCACTCCTGGAGCGCCCCGACGGCACCGGGCCTTGGACCCGCGCCGCCAGCGTCGGCAGCCACCCGGTGGCCCGGCCCGAGGACGCCGACGTCGACATCCCCGTCGGCGACCACCTCGCACTCGCCCTCACCGGCCGGGTGCTGCCCGCCGAGGACCGCCGGGTGCTCGGCGCGTTCGCCGCCCAGGCCGTCGTCGTCCTCGACCGCCAGCGGCTCGTCGACGAGGCCGAGGAGGCCCGCAAGCTCGCCGAGGGCAACAAGATCCGCACCTCGCTGCTCGCCGCCGTCAGCCACGACCTGCGCACCCCGCTGGCCAGCATCAAGGCATCCGTCAGCTCGCTCCGCTCCGACGACGTCGAATGGTCCGAGGAGGACCGGGCACTGCTCCTCGAAGGCATCGAGGAGGGCGCCGACCGGCTCGACCACCTGGTCGGGAACCTGCTCGACATGTCCCGGCTGCAGACCGGCACCGTCACCCCGCTGCTGCGCCCCACCGACCTCGACGAGGTGGTGCCGATGGCCCTCGGTGGCGTCCCCGACGGCAGCGTCGAGCTCGACATCCCCGAGACCCTGCCGATGGTCGAGGTCGACCGCGGCCTCCTGGAGCGGGCCGTCGCCAACATCGTCGAGAACGCCGTGAAGTACAGCCCCGACGGCACCCAGGTCGCCGTGTCCGCCAGCGTCCTCGGCAGCCGCCTCGAACTGCGCGTCACCGACCGCGGCCCCGGCGTCCCGGACGAGAGCAAAGACGGCATCTTCGAACCGTTCCAGCGCTTCGGCGACGCCCCGCGCGGCTCCGGCGTGGGCCTCGGCCTCGCCGTCGCCCGCGGCTTCGTCGAGGCGATGGGCGGCACCATCACCGCCGAGGACACCCCCGGCGGCGGACTCACCATGGTCCTCACCCTGCGGACCGCCGGGGGCGCCGCGCCACCGCCGCCCGACCCGGAGGCGGCCGCCCGGTCCGCGCCCAGCTACACCTGACCCCGGCCGCCCGCCGCGCCGGTGGCCCCGCCGCCGTACCCGGGACGCCGCCCCGGCACCCGTACACCCGCCCGTACCGCCGTCCGCCCACCTGTCCCGTACACCCCGCCCGTACCCCCGCCCCGCCCGTACCCACCCCGGGCACGCGCGGCCCTCACGACGAGAAGGAAGGTCCCCCGCCATGACCCGGGTCCTCGTGGTCGACGACGAGCCACAGATCGTCCGCGCCCTGGTGATCAACCTCAAGGCACGGAAGTACGAGGTCGACGCGGCGCCCGACGGCGCCACCGCCCTCCGGCTCGCCGCCGAGCGCCACCCCGACGTGGTCGTCCTCGACCTCGGCCTGCCCGACATGGACGGCGTCGAGGTCATCAAGGGCCTGCGCGGCTGGACCCGGGTGCCGATCCTGGTGCTCTCCGCCCGGCAGACCTCCGACGAGAAGGTGGAGGCCCTCGACGCGGGCGCCGACGACTACGTCACCAAGCCCTTCGGCATGGACGAGCTGCTCGCCCGGCTGCGCGCCGCGGTCCGGCGGGCCGAGCCGGTCGGCCGCGAGGACGGCGTGGTGACGGTCGAGACCTCCGACTTCACCGTCGACCTCGCCGCCAAGAAGGTGCACAGGGACGGCAAGGACGTCCGGCTCACCCCCACCGAGTGGCACCTCCTGGAGGTCCTGGTCCGCAACAGCGGACGCCTGGTCAGCCAGAAGCAGCTGCTCCAGGAGGTCTGGGGCCCCTCCTACGGCACCGAGACCAACTACCTGCGGGTCTACATGGCCCAGCTGCGCCGCAAGCTGGAGCAGGACCCCTCGCACCCGCGGCACTTCGTCACCGAACCGGGCATGGGCTACCGCTTCGAACACTGAGTCCGGTACCGGGGTCCGGCGTCAGGGCCGGGTCAGGGACGGGTCGGGGCCGGGTCCGGGGCTTCTCCGGGTCCTGCCCGGTTCTGCCGTGGGCCCTGCCCGGTACGCTTTCGGTATGAGTGCAGCACCGCGTACTGACAAGCCGGCCGGGCGGTTCCGCCGTCTGCTCGACCGCCTTTCCACCTCCCAGGAGGAGCTGGAGTCGGTGGAGCTCCAGGAGGACTCCGCGGCCTCGGGTTGCACGCGCATCGCGGAGTGCTCGGACCGCCAGATCGTCAAGGTGACTGGTACGTTGCGGACGGTCACCCTGCGCCCCCGGGCGGGTGTGCCCGCGCTGGAGGCCGAGCTGTTCGACGGCACGGCGCCGCTGGACGTGGTCTGGCTCGGCCGCCGCTCCATCGTGGGCATCGAGCCGGGCCGCAAGCTGATCGCCTCCGGCCGGATCTCCATGAGCCACGGCCGGCGGGTCCTCTTCAACCCCAAATACGAGCTCCGACCGCTCGGACAGGAGTAGCCCGGTGACGTCAGTCGACAAGCCGACGACCGCCGCCCCGCCCTCCGGGGAGACGCCCTCCGGCGAGACCGACCGGGCGGTGACCGAGGCCGCCCTCTTCGAGGCGTTCGGCGGCGTGCGCGGGATGGTGGAGACGGTCCTGCCCGGACTGCTCTTCGTCACCATCTTCACGATCAACAAGAACCTGCAGTTCTCGGCCATCGCCGCGCTCGCGGTCTCGCTGCTCCTGGTCGCCGTCCGGCTGGTCCGCCGCGACACCGTGAAGCACGCCTTCAGTGGCGTCTTCGGCGTCGCATTCGGTGTCGTCTTCGCGATGATGACCGGCAACGCCAAGGACTTCTACCTGCCGGGGATGCTCTACACCCTCGGCCTCGCCCTGGCGTACATGATCACGGCCCTCGCGGGCGTCCCGCTGATCGGCCTGATCCTGGGCCCGGTCTTCAAGGAGAACCTCTCCTGGCGGACCCGCAACCCCGGCCGCAAGAAGGCGTACACGAAGGCCAGCTGGGCCTGGGGCCTGATCCTGTTCGCCAAGTGCGCGATCCTCTTCCCGCTCTACTGGTGGGCCGACACCACGCAGTTCGGCTGGGTGCTGGTCGCCCTGAAGATCCCGCCGTTCCTGCTCTCCGTCTATCTGACCTGGGTGTTCCTCGCCAAGGCGCCGCCGCCGATCGACGTGTTCGCCGAGATGGAGGCCGAGGAGCAGGCCGAGAAGGCCGAGAAGGCCCGCAAGGCGGAGGCCGCCCGGGGGACGACCCCGGAGGCGTAGCCCCTCGTTCAGCGTGTACGGGAAGGGGCCCGGGACCTGTCACAGGTCCCGGGCCCCTTCCCGTACGCACTCCATCGTCCACGCGCTCCGCGTACGAGGATCAGTCGCCCGTCGTCTCCCGGCGCACCGAGAGCAGCTCCTCCAGCTGCTCCTCGCGCGCCTGAGTAGCCACGAACAGCAGCTCGTCGCCCGCCTCCAGGGTCTCCTCGGGGCTCGGCGTGAGCACCCGGGTGCCGCGGATGATGGTGACCAGGGAGGTGTCCTCCGGCCACGCCACATCGCCGACCGAGGTGCCCGCGATCGCCGACTCCGGCGGCAGCGTCAGCTCCACCAGGTTGGCGTCGCCGTGGCTGAAGCGCAGCAGCCGGACCAGGTCGCCGACGCTCACCGCCTCCTCGACCAGGGCGGACATCAGACGCGGCGTCGAGACGGCGACGTCCACACCCCACGCCTCGTTGAACAGCCACTCGTTCTTCGGGTTGTTGACCCGGGCGACGACCCGCGGCACGCCGTACTCGGTCTTGGCGAGCAGCGAGACGACCAGGTTCACCTTGTCGTCGCCGGTCGCCGCGATGACGACGTTGCAGCGCTGCAGCGCCGCCTCGTCCAGCGACGTGATCTCACAGGCGTCGGCCAGCAGCCACTCGGCCTGCGGCACCCGCTCCACCGAGATGGCGGTCGGGGCCTTGTCGATGAGCAGGACCTCGTGGCCGTTCTCCAGCAGCTCGCCCGCGATGGAACGGCCCACCGCGCCCGCGCCGGCAATGGCGACACGCATCAGTGACCACCCTCCTCGGGGCCCTCGGCGAAGGCCGCCTCGACCTTGTCGATCTCGTCCGTCCGCATCATCACGTGCACGAGGTCGCCCTCCTGCAGCACCGTCTGCGAGGTCGGCAGAATCGCTTCGCCCAGCCGGGTGAGAAATGCCACGCGCACCCCGGTCTCCTCCTGGAGCCGGCTGACCTTGTGGCCGATCCACGCGGCGGACGTGTGCACCTCGGCGAGCTGCACACCGCCGCTCGGGTCACGCCACAGCGGCTCCGCGCCGGACGGCAGCAGCCGCCGCAGCATCTGGTCGGCGGTCCAGCGGACCGTGGCGACCGTGGGAATACCCAGCCGCTGGTAGACCTCGGCGCGCCGGGGGTCGTAGATCCGGGCGGCGACGTTCTCGATGCCGAACATCTCGCGGGCGACCCGTGCGGCGATGATGTTCGAGTTGTCGCCGCTGCTCACCGCGGCGAACGCACCGGCCTCCTCGATACCCGCCTCGCGGAGCGTGTCCTGGTCGAAACCGACCCCGGTGACCCGGCGGCCACCGAAGCCGGAGCCCAGGCGGCGGAAAGCCGTCGGGTCCTGGTCCACGACCGCGACGGTGTGACCCTGCTGTTCGAGGGTCTGCGCGAGAGCGGCTCCCACTCGCCCGCAGCCCATGATGACGATGTGCACGTCCCCTTACCCCGCACTCCTGATCGCCCTGCTGACCTGCGAAAACACCCTGATCACAACTCTCTCGGCGGCCACCGGGGCCACCTGTCCGGTTCGGTCCCCGGCGGGTTCCGGTTCGATTCTGGTGCGGATCCGGTCCGACCGGTCCGTACTGTTCGGTCCGAGCTTATGCGGCAACCCCAGCGGTGACTCATTCGAGGTGGTCCGCCGGGAGATTCCGTGCGGATCGCGGTGATGGTCGGCATGGCCACTTTCGAACGCTTACGATCCTCTGTTGTGTCCAAACTGACCGACGTGCCCAAACGGATCCTCATCGGACGGGCCCTGCGCAGCGACAAGCTCGGCGAGACCCTGCTCCCCAAGCGGATCGCCCTTCCCGTCTTCGCCTCCGACCCGCTGTCCTCGGTGGCGTACGCACCCGGCGAGGTGCTGCTCGTCCTCTCCGTAGCGGGCCTGTCGGCCTACCACTTCAGCCCATGGATCGCGCTCGCGGTCGTGGTCCTGATGTTCACGGTCGTCGCCTCGTACCGGCAGAACGTCCACGCGTACCCGAGCGGCGGCGGTGACTACGAGGTCGCCACCACCAACCTCGGCCCCAAGGCGGGACTGACCGTCGCGAGCGCCCTGCTCGTCGACTACGTCCTCACCGTGGCCGTCTCGATCTCGTCCGGGATCGAGAACCTCGGCTCCGCCATCCCGTTCGTGGTGGAGCACAAGGTGCCCGCCGCCATCGCGGTGATCGTGCTCCTGACCCTGATGAACCTGCGCGGTGTCAAGGAGTCCGGAAGCCTTTTCGCGATCCCGACGTACGTGTTCGTCTTCGGCGTCTTCGTCATGATCATCTGGGGTGCCTGGCGCGGTCTCGTCCTCGACGACACCATGCGCGCCCCCACCGCCGACTTCGAGATCAAACCCGAACACGGCGGACTGGCCGGATTCGCCCTGGTCTTCCTGCTGCTGCGGGCCTTCTCCTCCGGCTGTGCGGCACTCACCGGCGTCGAGGCCATCTCCAACGGTGTGCCCGCCTTCCGCAAGCCGAAGTCGAAGAACGCCGCCACCACGCTCGCGCTCATGGGCGGCCTGGCCGTCACCATGTTCTGCGGCATCATCTTCCTGGCCATGGCCACCAAGGTGCGGATGGCCGAGAACCCGGCGCACGACCTGCTCAAGGACGGCAAGCCGGTCGGCGCCGGCTATGTCCAGGACCCGGTGATCTCGCAGGTCGCGGCCGCCGTCTTCGGCGACGGAACGTTCTTCTTCATCATCCTCGCCGCCGCCACCGCGCTGGTGCTCTTCCTGGCCGCCAACACGGCGTACAACGGCTTCCCGCTCCTCGGCTCGATCCTCGCCCAGGACCGCTACCTGCCGCGCCAGCTGCACACCCGCGGCGACCGGCTCGCCTTCTCCAACGGCATCGTGCTGCTCG
This sequence comes from Streptomyces sp. NPDC090025, assembly GCF_044748125.1. Taxonomy (NCBI): domain Bacteria; kingdom Bacillati; phylum Actinomycetota; class Actinomycetes; order Kitasatosporales; family Streptomycetaceae; genus Streptomyces; species Streptomyces sp. NPDC090025. The sequence goes on from NZ_JBIVFL010000002.1 coordinate 164,687, forward strand.
CCGGGGCCGCCGCCCTGCTGGTCTGGATCTACGGCGCCGACTCGACCCGGCTGATCCAGCTCTACATCGTCGGCGTCTTCGTCTCCTTCACGCTCAGCCAGATCGGCATGGTCCGGCACTGGAACCGCCACCTGCGCACCGAGCGCGATCCGGCCAAGCGCCGCCACATGATCCGCTCCCGCGCGATCAACACCTTCGGCGCCTTCTTCACCGGCCTCGTCCTGGTCGTCGTCCTCGCCACCAAGTTCACCCACGGCGCCTGGGTCGCGCTGCTCGGCATGGTGATCTTCTACGTGACGATGACCGCGATCCGCCGCCACTACGACTCCGTCGCCTCGGAGATCGCGGCCGCCGAACAGCGCCCCGACGAGTACGTACGCCCGTCCCGGGTCCGCTCGGTGGTGCTCGTCTCCAAGCTGCACAAGCCCACCCTGCGCGCCCTCGCGTACGCCAAGCTGATGCACCCGAGCGACCTGGAGGCGCTGACCGTCAGCGTCGACGCGGCCGAGACGAAGGCGCTGAAGGAGGAGTGGGAGCGGCGCGGCATCAACGTGCCGCTGAAGATCCTCGACTCGCCGTACCGCGAGATCACCCGGCCGATCATCGAGTACGTGAAGAACCTGCGCCAGGAGAGCCCGCGCGACGCCGTGCAGGTCTACATCCCGGAGTACGTGGTCGGCCACTGGTACGAGCACCTGCTGCACAACCAGAGCGCGCTGCGCCTCAAGGGCCGCCTGCTGTTCACGCCGGGCGTGATGGTGACCTCGGTGCCGTACCAGCTCCGGTCCTCGGAGGCCGCGAAGAAGCGGGCCCGCAAGCGCCAGGAGTGGAACGCGCCGGGTTCGGTGCGCCGCGGCCCGGTGGAGAAGGGCGGGGCGAAGGAGCCGGCGGGCAAGAGCGGCTGACCGGGGCGCTTGGTTGTCCGACCCGGCGCGCGGCCTCCGGCGCCGCGTGGCGCCGTGTCCGCCGGGCGGGCGGACAGGAACTAGACTGGTGGGCTGCTGTCACGGGACAGCGGCCCACCAGCCGTTTCCCGGCCCTGTCCCGGCCTCATCGCCAGCCCTCCCCGTCCTCCTGGAGCACCCGGTCATGCAGAACACCCCTGTTTCGTCGTTGGTCGGGGCGGAGTACGAGGTCGAGGTCGGCCCGGTGGCCCACGGCGGCCACTGCATCGCGCGTACGGAGGAGGGCCGGGTCCTTTTCGTCCGGCACGCCCTGCCCGGCGAGCGGGTCCTTGCCCGGGTGACGGAGGGCGAGGAGACCTCGCGCTTCCTGCGGGCCGACGCCGTGGAGATCCTGGACGCGTCGAAGGACCGGATCGCGGCCCCGTGCCCGTTCGCGGGCCCCGGCAAGTGCGGCGGCTGCGACTGGCAGCACGCCAAGCCGGGCGCCCAGCGGCGGCTGAAGGGCGAGGTCGTCGCGGAGCAGCTGAAGCGGCTCGCGGGCCTCACTCCCGAGGAGGCCGGCTGGGACGGCACGGTGGTCCCGGCCGAGGGCGACAAGCTGCCCTCGGGCGAGGTGCCGCAGTGGCGGACCCGGGTGCAGTACGCGATCGACGCCGAGGGCCGTGCGGGACTGCGCAGGCACCGCTCGCACGAGGTCGAGGTCGTCGACCACTGCATGATCGCGGCGCCCGGCGTCAGCGAGCTCGGCATCGAGAGCCGCACCTGGGAGGGCATGGCGTCGGTCGAGGCGATCGCCGCCTCCGGCTCCCAGGACCGCCAGGTCATCCTGACCCCGCGCCCGGGCGCCCGGCTGCCGCTGGTCGAGCTGGACAAGCCCGTCTCGGTGCTGCGGGTCGAGGAGAAGGACGGCGGCGTGCACCGCGTCCACGGCCGCCCGTTCGTCCGCGAGCGTGCCGACGAGCGCACCTACCGGGTCGGCAACGGCGGCTTCTGGCAGGTCCACCCGAAGGCCGCCGACACCCTGATGCGCGCCGTGATGCAGGGCCTCCTGCCCCGCAAGGGCGAGACCGCCCTCGACCTCTACTGCGGCGTGGGCCTCTTCGCGGGCGCCCTCGCGGACCGCCTCGGCGAGCAGGGCGCGGTCCTCGGCATCGAGTCCGGCAAGCGCGCGGTGGAGGACGCCCGGCACAACCTCGCCGACTTCCCGCGGGTCCGCATCGAACAGGGCAAGGTCGAGTCCGTCCTCCCGCGCACCGGCATCACGGACGTCGACCTGATCGTCCTGGACCCCCCGCGCGCGGGCGCCGGCAAGCAGACCGTCCAGCGCCTGACCACCCTGTCCGCCCGCCGCATCGCGTACGTGGCGTGCGACCCGGCGGCGCTGGCGCGGGACCTGGCGTACTTCATGGAGGGCGGGTACCGGGTGCGGACGCTGCGGGTGTTCGATCTGTTTCCGATGACGCACCATGTGGAGTGCGTGGCGATTCTGGAGCCTGCGAAGTAAGGCAGATGACCAGCGGCTGCCCCACTCTGAGGTGCCGCTGAGGTCGCCTGGCAGCCGTGATCGCGGTCGCGGGCCGAACGTCGGCGTGGCGAGGATGTGGGGCTCAGTCGGCATCAGCCGAAGAACTCCCAGGTCTGCCTCGCCAGCTCTCGTCGAGCATCCCAGAGCATTCGGTCGCCACCTTCCGCAGTGTCCGCCGACACTCGGCCGGGGCGGTCCGGCGAGCGCCCCCTGGCCGGGCGGCTGAGACGAACCGGGCAGGGAACTACCGGGGTGGGGCCGGGTGTGATCAGGCCACCACGACCATGGTTCCGGCCGAGAGCCGGGGCGGTGCTACTCGAAGGCCGAAGCCTTCTCTAAGATCACCGAACCGATTGCGGCCCGACGGGCTTCCCACGAGGACATGCCCCCACCCGCACGAGTTACTCGTGCCCTGGGGGAACCACCTCGTGTCCATGCTCCTGCTGAAGCTCTCAGCGCAGGATCTGCTCACCCTGCATGCGCGCCGCCACATGGTGCCGCACCTCGCTGCGCGCTGGCGGCACTTCCGCGGCTCGGACGCGTCGATCACGGAGCGCTCCGCCTGGGCGGAGAGTCTGATCAGCCTGGCGAACGATCTGGTCGCGGCTGACCGCGGGAACGTGGAAATGGTCGTCGAGTGCGCGGCCACCATGGATGAGTCCGACCGCCCGGAACCCCAGCTCATCGATGTCGTGCTGGTCGGCCGCCATCCTCACGAGCACCGACCCTCCGTGCAGCTTGTCGAATTGAAACGTTGGTCGACCGTGACCAGGATCGAACGGGCAACGGCGGATTGGGTCCATGTGCCGGGCCTGGGCGCGAAGAAGCATCCCGCATTGCAGTTGCGTGAGTACTACGAGGCCTTCACGAGCGACAGGGGGCCTTTCAAGAACAGCGAATTCGAGTGCGGGGGTTTTGCCTACCTGCACAACGCCACGGACGACTCCGTGCGTCCGCTGCTCGGGGTGGATGCGCCCACGGGCGCATACGCGCGCGTGTACACGGCTGATCGGCGGGCCCAGTTCCTCGAAGACCTCAAGGCGAGCTTCGATCCGCGGGGCGGTGCGGCCGAGGCCGTGACGATGCTGGCGTCCATGGGGCTGCGCAACACACCTCTTCTCGACGCGATGAACTGGTCCCGAGGTGACGACACCGTCTTTGTCCTCCGCGGGCGCCAGAAGATGGTCGCGGACCAGATTCTCGACGCGGCGTCCAAGGTTCTGTCAGACCCGCAGCAACCCGCGCTGCTCCCCGACGGGAGGAGGGTGGTCTTCCTGGTCACAGGTGGCGCCGGTACCGGAAAGAGCGCCATCGGTCTGCAGGTCAAGGCGCAACTCGAGGCACAGGGGCGCACCGTGAAATACGCCAGCGGGAGCAGGGCCTTCAATGCGGCGATTCAGGAACATGTCGGCTACGGGGACAAGGAGTTCAGGGAGACCTTCACCTACTTCAGCAACTTCGTGGACACCACGCTGCCCCCGGTGGACGTGCTGATCTGCGACGAAGCGCATCGACTGCGGGACCGCTCGACGAACCGGTTCTGGACACCGGAACAGCGGGAGGTATGGGGGCAGGGGCCGCAGGTGGACGAGCTCCTCGACGCCTCGCGCCTGACGGTGTTCTTCCTGGACGAAGCCCAGTCAGTGCGTCCGAAGGAGGTCGGAACCGTCGAGCTGATCACGGATGCGGCCGCGCGTCGCGGTGCTGACCTGCTGGAATACGGACTGCGTGAGCAGTTCCGCTGTGGCGGCAGCGGCTCGTACATCAACTGGGTGCGCGAAGTGCTGGGCCTGGCGGACAAGGAGCCGGAGCTCTGGAGACCCGATGGTCTGATGCACGTTGAGGTGGCGGAGACCCCGGAGGAGCTCGAACGAATCATTCTGACGGAAGCCGGGGCCGGCGCATCCGCGCGCATGGTCGCGGGCTACTGCTGGCCCTGGTCCGAGCCCACGGGTGAGGAGAAGCGCCTGGAGACCGATGTCCGCATCGGGGACTGGCACCGGCCATGGAACGCGAAGAGCGAGAGCTATTGCGCGGACGGGGTGCCGCCCTCGGACATCTGGTCGGTCCACCCGAAGGGCCTCGGCCAGATCGGCTGCGTCTATACGGCGCAGGGTCTGGAATGGGACTGGTGCGGGGTGATCATGGGGGACGACATGGTGCGTCGTGGCGATCAGTGGGTGTTCCGGCGTGGAAAGGAGCGGAAGGAAGGCCCGGATTCGGACATCAAGAGGGTTGATGTTCCCGGTTCGCTCGATCCGAAGGTCAGCCCGTCCAGCGTGCACGACGACGATTTCGCGCGGCTGGTCCGACAGGCGTACCACGTGCTGTTCACCCGAGCGAGCCGCGCCACGGTGTTGTACTCCACGGACGATGAGACCCGCAGATATCTGAAGGAACTGGTGGGGCAGGTGGAGATCCACGGACTTCGACCGACCTGGCTGAACCTTCCGAAGGAGGCGCGCACACCGCACCTGCCACGTGCCAACGGGAGAGGCAAGCGCAAGCGAGGGAAGTCAGGACCCGATCTCCGACTGTTCTGACAGCTGAACAGAACGTGGAGTGGCGGGCTCTCCGGGCCCGCCACGAACCTGCTCAGAAGAGCAGGTCTGCCACCGCGGTCAGCGCCGTCATCAGAAGGCTGGAGACGACTCCGACAGCGATGTCGATCAGGATTTCGCAGTGCTCCAGCGGCCGAGAGCACCCTGATTTCCGCGGCGCCTCGAAGGCGGTTGGTGCTCAAGGCGTCGGAGGGATCAGCGTGCGGAGCTTCTCGCGGGTCTCGGGATCCGTCGAGTAGACGACCGTCCCGATCATGCCCCGGGTGAGAAGCACCTTGTAGGTATTGCGCACGAGGCGATCCACGTCGTCGTCCGACGTCGCCTTCGTGAACGAGGGATCCTTCGACGCTGTGCGGTCCACCACCCAGCGGTCGGTCCGCCACACCAGGTCCGGGCCCATGATGACACCCGACCAGTCGTACTCGAAGCCCTGCGCGGTGTACACGCATCCGACCTGCCCGAACCCCTCGGGGGCGGTGGCCCACAGCGGCGCCGGCGGTGCGCCGAGCAGGGCTCGGTCACCGTAGAGGTTCCACGGCCTCGCCCAGTCACCGATGACCACGTCGGTGGGCAGCGCCTTCATACTGGAAGTGATCTTCGTCGTCCACTTCCAGCAGTAGCCCGCGGACATGCGGGCGCCGTAGCCCTGCGCCCGTTGAGCGGTCAGGAAGTCTTCGAGCTCCTGCGGGGTGTCGACGGTCATCAAATGCACCTTGTCGTCCGGCTCCCACACGGTGGGATCTTGACCTTCGAGCCCCAGAAGGTCGACGACCCACTGCATGTACGCGTCGCTGCCACCACATCGGAACTGACTGTCCAACTTCACCACGGTGCATGCGAGCCCCAATGCGGCGGCTGCTTCCCGAATCTGCTCCTCCGTCCCCATCTCGCCCGGTCGGACCACTTGGTGCTGGTCCAGCAGGAAGACCGGGACCCGAGCCGCCGCCATCAGTTCCGCCACCTGTGGTCGGCCCGTGCGGAGTGTCGCCTTCGTGTAGCGGTTGGCGGAGGTCTTGCGCAAGCGGTGCGCCTCGTCACAGACAAGGACGTCGAGATCGTTGGGCTCAGCCTCCATGAAGCTGTTGAAATAGCGGAAGAGCCGCTGCACTTCGGGCTTGCGGGTGCCGGCGATCTTGCGCATCGTCTTGGTGAACGATTGCGAGCCGGTGGCGTGCAAGGCGGGCACCCCGCGCCGGTAGAGGTCTCCCAAGAGAGACAGGGCGATCACGCTCTTGCCGGAGCCGGGGCCCCCGGTCACCACGACGACCTGTTTGCGATCGGCCTGCCGCGCCCGCCGCACTGCTGCCATGACCGTCTCGTAGGCGAGCCGCTGTTCATCGAGCAGGACGAACTGTTCCCGGTCGCGTACTTCTTCGGCAGCGACGGCCATCAGCTGCCTCGACGGCCGGACCTTGGCCTGCAGCAAGGCATCGGCTGCATCTGCACCGGGCTTCGCCGCCAGGCGCGAACGCAGGTAGCTCAGGAAGGCGCCGCGCTGATCGCCGGTGAACATCCGGCCGCGATCGTCTTCTGCGACATGGCGCAGGCCCGCCACTTTGGACTCCGTCGCGTTGTGCAGGTATGCCACGCCGACGATCGACTTCGGATCGTTCTCCAGGGCCCCGTTGAACGAGACCAGGTAGTCGCAGTAGCCGCGGACCTGCTCGATCGGGTTGAGGATCGGATGGTCGTAGGCGTCGATACGGCAGAGCAGCGGATCCTCCGGCTCGGGGTGGGCCTCACTCCACTGCTTCAGTTCGACCACCACGTACGACGCCTCGCCGGTGGACGGATGGACGCCGGCCAGTATCACGTCAGCGCGCTTGCTGGTCAGTGGCAGCCCGTATTCCAGCAGCATCTCGACCTCGCCGAGCCCAGCTTCCACGAGCACATTGGTGAGTGCCGGGATGCTGCGCTCCCAAGCCCGAACCTCCGCCGGCTGGGGCCTGTGACGGTGCTGGTGCAGGAAGTTCTCCGTCAGGAGCCGCGCCAACCGGCCCTCGACGTGGGTGCGGGTGGCCAGTGACGCCGCAGACTCACGGAACAGCAAGAGAATGCCCCCAGGCAGCACGAAGTAGCTCGTGCGGGTGGGGGCATGTCCTGGTTCCACGGATGCGGAGCGGAAGCCTGTCGGGCCGCTGAGTCTGTCGTGGCCATTCTAGAACAGACAGTGGATCAAGGGCCTGGCCTCAAGCTTCAATCGGTGGACGCGGTGTGGAACCGTACGGTGTCGCGCAAGGCCGCTTGCGCGCCGTCGAAGTCGGCCAGTCGCGCGGCAACGGTGGCCACCGCGAGACGCTGGGGGAGCGCTGCTGAGAACTTCAGTCCGTGGACGGCTCGGTGATCGACATCAGGCAACACCAGCGCGTTCCCGCCATCGGCATCCGCACGCGCCATTCGCCACATGTCGGGTGTCAGGTCTTCCCTCAGCCGCACGTAGCAGTCCGTCGGTCGTTGGACGGGGTCACTGATCGAGGGAAGGGTGGCGGCCAGTGTCGCGTTCGCTCGGTAGCCGGCCCACGTCCACCAACGCACATCCGTTCCCAGCCTGGTGATCAGGGAGCCGTCAGCGTCCGTGATCTGTGGAGCATCCTCCTCACGCCACTCGGTCAGGCACGCCTCGGCCCGGCGGGTGAGAGAAACCAGGGGGTCTGCTCCGAGAAGTACCTCGCGCATCGAGCGGGTCAAGGCGTACGAGAGACCGGCGAGCGACCCGCCCGTCCATTTGGCGACGCCGCCACCATCGGTCGGCTCGACAAAGGCCCGCTTGCGCGCCCAGTCGATGAACGTCACTTGCCAGCTGCGTCCGCCGAGCAGCAATCGGCGCGGGCCAGGCCGCTCCTCCGTCAGCACGGAAGGGTCCGTCTGCCCGATCTCGGTACGCCCGGACAGAACCGTGAACTGCGGGGGAGCGGTGAAGGAAGCGGTCAATTCGATGAAGTGACGCCGGCCGAAGCGCCGCTCCGCCTCGGGACCGATGAAGAGCATGCTCGCGTCCTCATCGAGGAACCCTTCGTTCACCAGGTGTCGCAGGATGGGAGCCGCTGACCGGTCGAACGGAGCCAGCCCGTTCCACATCGCTTGCCAGGTCTGGTCACCGATGCGGTGCTGCTGGAGCGTGGCGGCGAGCAGCTGCTGCGCCACGAGGTGGCGAGGTTCTGGAGGCGGTGTTACCGGTTCGACCCAGCCCCGGCCCCAGAGCAGCAGGAGGCCGGCGGCTTGCAGCAGGGTGTCCTTCCCGGTGGCGAGGAAGAGACAGTTGCGAGTGGTTCCCGAGCGCCTTCCGGTACGGCCGATGCGCTGGAGGAAGGATGCCACGGTGCGGGGCGAGTCGATCTGGATGACGCGGTCCAGGTCGCCGACGTCGATGCCCAGTTCCAGTGTGGAGGTGGAGACGATGACGCAGTCCCGCGCCTCCGCGAAGGCCTGTTCCGACCGGGCTCTTTCTTCGGCCGAGAGCGAGGCGTGCGAGAGGAACACCGTCACTTCGCGCGCGCGCAGGGCGGCTCCGAGCTCCTCCACCTGTCGTCTGGACTCGCAGAACACCAGCCGCTTCTCTCCGCGGTGCAAGGCGGCGATCAGCTTGGACGCGTTGTCGAGCGACCCTACGTAGTCCAGTTCCACCTCGCCGGGCGGCCGGAGGTTCCCGGTCGTGGGGGCGGCAGTTGGGGCGGCAGCCGGGGTGAGGGTGAGGTCGGGGGCTACGACCCGTCCCGGGCGTTTGCCTGCACCGGAACCTTGGAGCCAGGTGAGGAGCTGTTGAGGGTTCCCGACGGTTGCAGAGAGGCCGATCCGCTGGATGGGGTGTCCCGTGACCTGCTCCAGACGTTCCAGAACCGCGAGCAGATGCCAGCCTCGGTCGTCGCCCGCGAACGCGTGCACCTCGTCCACCACGACTGCTCGGACACCGCCCAGGAGGTGCGCGTGGTCGGTCTTGACCCCGATGAGCATGGCCTCGAGGGACTCAGGGGTGGTGAGGAGGATGTCGGGGGTGTCCGTACGGATGCGCCGGCGCTGAGACTCCTTGGTGTCTCCGTGCCACAGCTCGGCTCGGCGGCCGAGCCACTGGGCGTAGGAGTCGACGCGGACGACCAGGTTGTTGAGGAGTGCTTTGAGCGGGCACAGGTAGAGAACGGACGTTCCGGACCAGTGCTCGTGGGACATGGCAGACAGGATGGGCAGGCATGCTGCCTCGGTTTTGCCGCCCGCGGTGGGCGCGAGCAGCACGGCGTCCTCGCCGTCCATGAGTGGGTCGATCGAGGCCCGTTGCAGAGGCCGGAGGTCGGGCCAGCCGAGCGTGTTCACGACATGGTGGAGGATGACGGGGTCGAGTCGGTCGACGGGGTCTGTGCCTACTCGGTGGGCGTCGGCATGGGCGGACCCACCCGCGTCGTCTCCAGTCATCACACGTCCAGGTCGATGTCGTCGGCCGAGCCGGATGCCGCGTGATTGCGCTCCACGTCCGTGAGCTCGTTGCTCGTCACGGTCAGTCGGTAGTGTTGACGGGGGTCGAAGTCCTCGAACTGGTCGACACGGTCAAGGACGTCACCGACCAGCTTCTTGAGGAACAGTCGCGGCGCCACACCTGCCTTCCCCCCGAGGGCACCGCCCACCGCGCGGGCGAGGTCGGCGACGTACGCGTCGTCGACGAGTGACTTCACGCGTTCCGGCGAAGCGGCACCTTCCGTGTAGAGGTCTCGAATGGTCACTCCCAGGCCGACCAGCGACTCCTGTGTGAAGCCCGGCAGCCGCACCTGCACCGCACGTGGGTTGTCGAAGCGCGGGTCCGTGGTGAAATCGGTGGCGAGGCGCTGGGCGAGAGGGGCGAGCCGCTGAACCCCCTGCTGACCGTCGTAGAACGCCGGTGTTCCGGTGATCAGCAGATAGAGTCCGGGGAACCGACCGGAGTGCACCTCGTCGATGAGCTGTCGAAGGGCGTTCAACGCCTTGTCCCGCGCATCCGAACGCACGCGCTGGAGGGTCTCGACCTCGTCCAGGACGACGAACAGGCCGTTGTGCCCGGAGTCGCGCAGTACGGTCAGGAGCCCTTGCAGGAAGCCGAAGGCCCCGAAGTGATCGAGGTCGCCACGGACTCCGGCGGAGCGTCGGGCGGCCGCTGCCACGTGGGGCTGGCCGCCCAGCCACGCCAGGACGGCTGCTGCTGTCGCCTCGTCACCCCCGGCGAGCGCTGACTTGTAGCCGCGCAGTGCCGTGGCGAACGACGGTGCATGCCGGGACACCTCGGTCAATCGTGCTGTCAGAAGCTTCTCCACCGCCTGCGGGAGAGCTTCCTCCTCAGCGCCGTCCGCGAGGGCGTCCTCTTCCAGCGTGTAGAACCACGCGTCCACGACCGGCCGGAGTGCGCTCGGGGGGAAGCTTGCGGTGGCCAGCCGCTCGGTGAGGCGCCGGTAGACGGTCTCGAGCTTGTGGAGGGGGGTCTCCGTCTCGGAGATCTGGATCTCCGCCAACGCGAAGCCCCTCCGCTTGGCCCGTTCACCCAGCCACCGGGTGAAGAAGGTCTTGCCCGACCCGTACTCACCTCGGACGGCCTTGAACACCGACGAACCGGAGGCGACCGTGTCGAGCTCGGCATCGAGTGCTGCCTCGAACCGGTCCAGGCCGGTGGCCAGGAGGTCGAGCCCGCTTTCGGGGACGGCGCCGCGACGCAGGGCGTCGATCACCGCACGGCGACGCGCCGCACTGGCCGGGGAGGGACGGGAGGAAGCAGCGGTACTCACGTGACCAGTGTCCCATTCCAGTGGCGCCGGGGGGTTGGCCGAAGTCGACTACTGGTGCGGCCGATCTCATTGACCTCCATGTCATGTGATTGGTCTAATCGCCGCTCGCGTGAAGAAAGCGCAGCACTGCAAGGGTGGGGAACAGGCACGTGGCCGGACTCGACAATGTGAAACTCAAGACGCTCCTGGCAGATGTGGCGTCAGGGTCTCTTCAACTCCCGGACTTCCAGCGGGACTGGAAGTGGGACGACGATCGAATTCGCGCCATTGTCGCGACGGTGACGCTCGACTACCCCCTGGGCGTGGTGATGACGCTGGAGACAGGGGGCGACTCACCCTTCCGCGCCCGAGCCCTCACCGGCGCCCAGGTGGCGGAGGACGTGGCACCTGGCCTGCTGCTCCTCGACGGACAGCAGCGTCTCACTTCACTGTTCCAAGCTCTGTTCCAGGACAGTCCCGTCGAGACCACTGATGCGCGTGGCAATTCTGTCAGGCGCTGGTACTACGTGGACATCAAGAACGCCATCGGCTCGCCCGCGGATCGCGACGAGGCCATCGTGTCCGTGCCGGAGGACAAGGTCCAGCGGTCCAATTTCGCCCGGAACGTCGTTCATGACCTGACCACCGCCGAAGGCGAGTGCGCTGCGGGACTCTTCCCCCTCAGCATCGTCTTCGACACCGCGAAGGTGAATGCCTGGCGGCGAGCGTACGAGGGAATGGACGACGGCCATTTCGACCGGTGGAGCCGCTTCGAGGAGCAGGTCCTCGAGCCCGTGCGTTCCTTCCAGGTGCCCATGATCAAACTGGCCGCCTCGACTTCCATGGATGCCGTGTGCGCCGTCTTCGAGCGAGTCAACACGGGGGGTGTGCCCCTCAACGTCTTCGAGCTCCTGACGGCGACCTACGCCGGAGACCGGGCCTACCGCGAGCGGACCGGCGACTACTACCAGCTGCCGCAGGTCTGGCGGGCGATCAAGGAGGATCTGGCCGGCCGGCATCCCGTGTTCGGACGGCTCGAGGCGGGCATCGACGACGGACTGAGCAGCAGCGACTTCCTGCAGGCCGTGGCACTGGTGCGTACGTGGTCCCGGAAGCAGGACGGGCAGGGCACCGGCGTCTCCTGCAAACGCCGTGACCTCCTTGAGCTCCCCCTGGCCGACTTCGAGTCGCTCGCTCCGCGGCTCGCCAAGGCGTTCGCTTGGGCGGGTGCCTTCCTCGAGAGGCAGTGCATCGTGCGCGCTGCCGAGCTGCCCTACCGCACCCAGCTGGTGCCGCTCGCCGCGGTCAGGGCCATCCTCGGGGAGGCGACCGACACGCTCGGTGCGGAAGACATGATCACGCAGTGGTACTGGTGCGGCGTACTCGGTGAGATGTACGGCGGCTCCACCGAGACCCGCTTCACGCGGGACGTCGAGCAGCTGGTGGCCTGGGTCCGGCGTGAGGGGCCCGCCCCGGAGACCGTCACCGACGCCTACTTCTTCCCGGAGCGGCTGGACACGCTCACCACCCGGAACAGTGCCGCCTACAAGGGAATCTATGCACTGCTCATCAAACAGGGCGCTGTGGACTGGCACTACACGGAGACGCCGCTGAAGCCCAGCCTGATGGACGAGTACGGCGTAGACGTCCGGCACATCTTCCCCCGCGCCTGGGTGCGCCGGCAGTACGACGGGGCCAAGACCTCCCCAGCCAACTCCATCGTCAACAAGACACCGCTGTCTCTGCGCGCGGCCCAGGCCCTCACCGGCGCACCCGGTACCTATCTCGACTCACTCGCCGCTGCCTCCGACATGCGCCGAGAGTGGTTCGACGACGTGATCGCGACGCATCTGATCGATCCGTACTTCCTGAGGACGAACGACTACGAGGCGTTCTACACGGCACGGGCCAAGCAGCTCGAGGACATGGTGTACGCAGCCATGGGCAAGCGGACGATCCTGCGCGACATGACCGACGGCAAGGCGGTCAAGTGAGCCGGAAGCCGAGCACCGAAGACCTTCTCGCGCTCAAGGGCACAGAGATCCCCCTCCGGGAACTGCTGGACCTGTTCGACGTGCGGGTGCGCCGGCCGTGGAACGTGCACGACATCGCGCAAGCACTGACCGACGCCGGGCTCGCCACTCTGCCGGACTTCGCCAACTGCGCTCCGGGCGAGCGGGTCCAGATCGTTGCCTTCGCCACTGCCGCGCAGGTCACGCCCGAGCCCGACGACGCGGACGATGCAGAGAGGGATCCGCTTCCGTCGGCCGCGCTGCCGCAGCGACTCCGGATCGGTGACCTGCCCTCCGCGCGCGGCGGAGTGCGATGCGTGTCCATCACTTCGGAGCTCTCTCAAGCGACGTACCTGATGCGTCAACGCGGGTACGCCCAGATCCCCGTCACGACGGGCATGACGACCCTGCACGGAGTGATCACCTGGCGTTCCCTGGCCCTCATGTACGAGGTGGGCAAGGAGAGCAGCCTGGAGAACGCCATGCAGCAGGAGTCGCTGCCGGTGGCGGACGCGCGGCAGGAGTTCTTCGCGTGCCTGCCCATGCTCTCGGAGCACGGCTACCTTCTGGTCCGAGGCGAGGACGGAAGCCTGTCCGGCATCGTGACCCAGGCCCATGTGGTCCACCGCTTCGAGAGCGCCGCGCGCCCGTTCTTCCTGCTCGGCGAGATCGAATCGCTCCTGCGCCGGTGGCTGGGTGCCAAGCTCACCGAAGAAGCGATCAAGGCGGTTCAGACGAACAAGAAGGCCGAGCACCGCTCCGGAAGGGTCGAGGATCTGATGTTCGCCGACTACGTCTATCTCCTCGACGGGGAGCAGAAGAAGCAGACCATGGCGCAACAGGCGGACCTCAACTGGGCCGCGCTCCAGTGCGAATCCCTGGACCGCGGCCAGTTCGTCCGTCATCTGCAGCGTGTGAAGGACGTGCGGAACCGCATCGCCCATTTCGATGCGGAGCCTTTGCCCCTCGAGTCGATGCGGGAGCTGACGGCCTTCACGACCCTGCTGCGGGACTACGTCGGCTGAGCCACCGCTTCACACCCCGAACTGCAGCTGCAGCAGACTCCTGTCGAGACGGAGTGTCCGTCCGTCCGGCAGGGTCTGCAGGACCTGCACTCCGTCGTAGTTGAGGAGCTGCCGCAGCACCGCGGCGAAGCCGTCCGCGCGGGTGGCCGGGTAGTCGACGCGCTGTGCCACGGCCGTCACGGGCAGAGTGCCTCCGGCCTCAAGGAGTGCCCGGATCGCCTTCTCCAGCTTGTCCAGGGGCGGCTTGCGGGCCAGTAGCCCGACCTGGTCCTGGAACGCCTCGGACGCGAGCAGTGCCGTGATCAGCGCATCGTCCGGCGCGACCAGCACGGGTGTGACCAGGGCGCCCTCGTGTTCGGCCGCCGGAACCAGAGCGACGTCGAAGAGGGAATCGTGCGTCTGGGCCAGTTCGGCCTGCGCCTTCGTCGGCTTGTGCCGGTTCTGCTTCTCAGGACGGGCAGCAGCCGACGCCGAGACCGGAACAGCGTTCTGGAGGGGGATGTGCCCGTCGAGCAACCACCATGCCGGACGCTGATCACCCAGCTCTCGCCAGCCGCCGGGCGGAGTGGCGCCGAACGGCAGGAAAGCGAGTACGGGGATGGTGAACTCACGCAGCGCCGCGCCGCCGTGGTAGCCGGCCTTGAGCGAGGTGTAGCGGGAGTCGGCGTCCCAGAGGGCGACGATCGAGCCGCCCGGCTCGGGCCAGACCACGCGGGGTCCCGACAGGGCCACTTCCGTGTCTCCCAGGGGGCCGCCGGGGGAGCGGTGGCGGGCGGAGTCCGGGGCACTGGCATCCACCTTGATCCCGCGCCGGTCCACGACATGGCCATGGTCGCTGGTGAGGATCACCGCCATGCCCTGAGCCGCGGCAACCCGCAGCAGATCACGAAGCCGCCCTATCTCGTCGAGGTGCCAGGCCCCGTCACCGAGCTTCTGCTCCTTCGCGAGCCGGTCGTCGATGGTGTTCAGTACGACCGCGACGTGCGTGCGCCCGTCAGCGAGGGCCTCCGTGAGTGCCGGACCGAACGTGTCCCCTGAGCCGTCGGCGCGCAGATCGTCCTTGTGGAAGACCGCGGCAGGTTCCCCACCCCAGAAGGCGTGGGCCGGGAACAGCTTCTTCTCCTCCGCCTGTGTGCCCTTCAGCAGTCGGCCCGCGAACAGGGACGTCCGGCAGACGGCCGTCAGCGTGGGCAGAGCCGCGGCCATCGCGCGACGACGGGGTGCACCTTCGTCCAGCGGATCGAACTCGGCCCATGAGGCCCGCAGTTCCTCGCCCAGCTCACTGGCGATCGCGGCGCTCATCCCGTCCAGGACCAGCAGGAGCACGCGGCGGTCGGACCCGCCCCGTACGACCGGCTTCACCACGCGGTCGAGGAAGGTCTCCACGGTCAGCATCGTGCCGGGTCGGGTACCGGCAGCGGTCCATCCGGCCAAGGTACGAGCGAAGTCACCGTCGATCTCGTGGCGCTTGCGGCGCACCTGACGGCCGAGCGTGTCGTACGCCGATTTCAGGACGGGGTCCGGGTCGCCGCCCGCCTCGATGTGCTCGAGCGCCCGGTCCACCCACCCGGTTTCGGTGATGTGCCGTTGCAGGGCATCGGCCACCGTGTCCGAGGTGACGGCCGGGTCACCGGCCAACCACTGGGCCAGCCGCCGACCCATCCGGGCCCGTTCCACCCGGGCCCGTGCCTCCGGCCCGTCGGCCTGACTGTGCTCGCCCAGCATGTGTACGGCGTCCGCGACGGCCTTGGGCTCCCCGGCAGACAGAGCCCGACCCACTGCCGCGAACCGCGCTTCGAGGCCCGCGGCCAGCAGCGCACTGGCCTTGGCGGCGTCCTCCGCGCCGAACTGGCGGACCAGAACGGAGGCCCGGTCCAGGACGGTGTCACTGAGTCGACGGGCCTCACGCACCGCCTCCGCGTCGCCGCCGGTGCGGGACGCGGAGGTCAGCAGCGCGGCGACGTACTCCTCGGCGGCGATTCCGAACCGCGACACGACGAGGTCGAGCTCCTCCCCCTGAGCGAGGGGCTGCTCGCCCAACCACCGTTCGGCCCGCCCACGAGCCCGGTAGACGGCGGCGTCCGGCTCGCAGTGCACCCACAGCGAGGCGCAGACGAGCCCGAAGGCCACCGCGTCCGGGCCGTGATCAGCCTCGACCAGCGCGAGGAGCGCCCGTCCGGCGTGACCCGCCTGGTCCTCCTCGCCGAGGAACGCGGACAGCCCCTCCCGCTCCGGACGGCGGAGCTCCAGCAGGAGTTCGGGTCCGCCGGAGGTCAGGGACCAGCCGAACAACGTCTGCGGGTCCAGGGTGTCGCCCGCCGGGGCCCGGCCCGAGGACTCCGCCTCGCTGTCGTACCGGCCCAGCCGCAACCTGCGCAGGGCGAGGGAGGTGAGGGCGGTGCGCCGGGAGAGCATGCCGCCGGCGACGGGCGGCCAGCCGCCCTTCGGCGGGGTGGCGTCCAACAGTGCCTCAGCGGCCCAGTTGGCATCCTTGAGACGCGGATCGACCTGCTGGGCGCGGAACGCGTCGCGGACCACGTCCCAGCTGTCGACGGTGTCGACGCGCTTCTTGTGCGCGCGCGCCAGGATGGCGGGATCCAGCTCGTTCTGCTCGCGGTCGGTGAGAACGACGAGTACGGCCGGTCCGGGCACCGTGCCGTCGAGATGGCCCAGCAGCAGCTCGTGCACGGCCAGTGGTGAGGGCGCGGCTGCGATGCGAGCCGTCAACCCGTCGCCCCAGGCAGGCTGAGCTGGGCCCTCCCACTGCGGAGCCGAGCGCAACAGCACGGCACGACGCCGGCCGTTGCCGTTCAGGGACGCGGTGAGGGAGCTCTGGGACGACAGGTACTGGGTGACGGTCGCGAGGTTCAGGCGTACGGCGACGGCGGGGGAGGTGACGCTCATCGGCCGACCACCCGCCACGTGATCTCCACGGTGACGCCGGGCTCGGCGGCGGCCAGCTCGGCCAGCTCCGCCTGGAGCTCGGCCACCGCGTGCGAGGCCGTCGTCGTACGCACCCCGCTGGTGCGGTGCTTCCGCGCAGGGGTGGACGGCTCGGTCGGAGACCCTTCGTAGGGGATCCGCGGATCGCTGGTCTTCGTGTCCAGCGGAACATCGGCGGGGCCCTGAGGGCCGGGGCTCGGAGCAACCGGCGGCGGGGAGACCGCGCGGTTCCGCTTGAGCAGCGCCAGCACCTCGCGCTGGGTGCGGGCGAGGGCTTCCTCCAGCTTGTCCGTCCGTTGCTGGTCGCTGCGGGCGACATTGCGCAGGGAGTCGAGGAGCGCCTCGCCCTCGGGGCCCTCGGCCGTGGCCAGCTCCAGAGTGCTCCAGGAGGTTGCGGCGAGCGTTTCGGCCACCTTCCGGGCCTGCTTGATGGAGGTCCCGTACTGTTCGGCGGTCATCGCGCCGAGGTCGAACCGGGCGAGGGCCTCCACCGTCTTCTTCGCTCCGGCCGCTCCCTGGCCGGCCGTGCCGGTCAGGGCCTTGAGCAGCTCCACGGCCCGCCGGGCGAGTGCGAGGCGCCCGGTCTCGGCGGTCTGGTCGAGGTGCAGGAAACCGGCGTGCTCGGCCAGCCGCTCGGCCAGCTCGGCAGCGGCCTCCTGGAATCCGCGGGCCTGCTCGGTGATCTGCCGGGCGAACTGGTTGACGATGCGTCCGCGCAGCAGGGTGGGCGCCGGCTGCCCGAAGACTGCCGCGAAGCGCTGCCTGGCGGACTCCCAGTCCTCGGTGGAGGGCAGCGGCTGGCTGCGCAGGGCGTCGCGGTCCTTGATCTGCGCCAGCTCGGGAGCAGGGTCGAGCGGCATGCCTTCGCGCACCCAGACCCGGTCGTCCATCTCGGCGAAGGCCGCCACGACGAGCCGCCCGAGGAAGTCCGGCAGCCCGCGCGGTGCCGGCTTGTCGGTCCAGTCGGTGAGCGTGATCAGGGTGAGATCGCCCGTGGCGCCGTTCTCGCGGGCAAGCTGGCGGAAGTGGTCGGCCCAGTACGGGGACAGCTCGAAGTACGCCTCCTTCTGCTGCCCGAGACGCAGCGGCCCCGCGATCCGCTTCATCAGCGCCCGGTCGCCGGCCGGAACCTCGGTGCGGCCGTCGCGCGCCTCGGCCGCGGCACGGACGTGCGTGAAGACCTTCTTGGCGTCGGCGGCCTTGACGACCGTGCCGGTCTGGTCGGGGTCGAAGTCCGGGTGGTCCGGGAACTGCGTCGCCAGCAGCTTGCCCGCGATGTGTCGGATGCCGTCGCGCAGCGACTGGCCGAAGGAGAGGGTGAGCCCATCGACCTCGCGCAGCGATTCCAGGTGGTCGCCGAAGCCCAGCTCCACGTCCGTGGGCTTCTTCTCCGCGAGTCCGTACGCCTGCTTGAAGGCCGCCTTCACGGTCTTGAGCAGGGACTCGCGCTGGGTCTCCAGGAGCCCCTTGGCGCGGGCGCGGTTGTCGGCGTTCAGATGGCCGGCGTACTGGCTGTCGAAGCGCTGGTCGTCGGCGAGGGCCTTGTCGATGACGACGAGGCGGCAGAAGTCCCCGTACCGCTGGCTGGAGAGGTGGGTGGGCAGCCAGGCGACGGTGCGCGACCGCTCGCCCTGCTGCTTCTCGCGCAGGCGCCGGATGCGGTTGGCGTCCTCGACGGGGCCGTACTCGCCGTCGTCGAAGGGGAGGTCGACGGCGATGCGCCAAAGGCCGTCCTCGCGGGGCATCAGGTCGTGGTCGGGCAGCTCGTCCTCGTCCGCCATGTTCCCGAAGATGACCTCGACGGAGCGGTTCGTACCGCGCCAGACGAACTGCAGCTCTTCGACCAACTGGCCGTGGCTGACGTCGAGTTCCTCGGCGAGCAGTCGCTTGGCGAGGGCGAGGCGGTTGCCCGGGTTGTTGTTGACGTTGGCGTTCGCGATGACCGAGTCGACGTCGACGCCGGAGAGCTCCAGGCGGACGCCCGGGTTGGTGTCGGTGCCGGTCTCCTTGATCTCCGGGAACCGGCCGGCCCAGTCGGCGACCTTGTTCTTCAGGATGCCGTACTCGCGGCCGGGGATCGGGGCGACGACCGAGCCGTAGTTGAGCGCGGACAGCCTGCGGATCGTCAGGTCGGCGAGGGCCGGCACGCTCGGAGCGAGCGCGGAGAGCAGGAGGGTGCCGATGATCCGGTTGTCACCGACGAAGGTCTTCACCCGGCCGCGCAGGGCCGCGTCGGTGATGCTGTCGGGGCGGTGGGTGTACTGCTCGATGTCCTCCTCCGACACGTTGTACGTGGCGAGGAGGAACGGGCGCAGCTTGGTCCGGTACAGCTTGTCCGCCGCCTCGAAGACGACCTTGAGGCTGTCGGTGAACGGCTTGTCGCCGCCCGCCGTGATCAGCGGATACAGGTCGCCGACCGGGATGAGGTCGCCCAGGCGCAGCTCGTGGCGGTGGTCGGCGAGGAGCTGGCCCATCAGCTTCATGCCGGTGCGGTTGCGCTGAAGCGCGGAGGAGACGTGGACGAGGGTGTCCATGAAGGCGGGCGAGAAGGGGTAGGTGAGCCGGAAGCTCTCCTCGTCGGCGCCGACGCCGTCGGCCCCGCGGTCGGAGCCGAGGAGGGTGTCCCACACCTCCTGGCGGACCTTACGGGTCTTCTCGAACTCGGCCGTGATGAGCGCGGCGGCCTCGGTGTCCTTGGGCTGGAGGAGGCGGGCGTGGGCGACCTGGGGGAGGTTGCGGTCCTCCAGGGTGATCTTGTCGAACCGGCCGGACGCCTGGTTGAGGGTGTCCTGGATGGAGGACTCGGCTGCCCCGGACAGCTCCTCGCCGACCAGCTCGCGCAGGTCGCGCTGGCGGGCGATGAAGGACACGATCGGGATGGCCCGGCGGGCGTCGGCGCCCTCCACGAAGTTGGTGATCTTGCCGGCCTCGCGGCCCACGAACTTCTGGTCGTGGATGAGGGTGGCCAGCCACAGGATCAGCTCGTCGAGGAAGAGGATCAGGCCGTCGTACCCGAGGGACTTCGCGTGCTCGGCGATGACGGACAGGCCGGCGTCGAGCGAGATGAAGCCGTGCTCGTTCTCGTGCGCGTTCTGGGTGAAGCCGGGCAGGAGGTTGGTGCTGGCGTCCTGGACCAGGCGGGCGCGCAGCTCCACGGGGGTGGAGGGGGTGACGAGGTTGAGTGCGTACCCGGCCTCGTGGACCTCCTCGGCGGCGAGCGCGGTGTCGAGGAGGGCCGGGGTCCAGGCGAAGGACTCGCCCCACTCGTCGTCCTCGTCCGCCTCCCCGCCGACCGCGCCGAGCCCCTTGAAGACGGCCTCGTCGCCCATCCGCTCGCGCATGGCATGGATGTCGGCGAAGAGGGAGTCGGTGCGGTAGACCCGGGGGGTCGGCGCCTCGGGGTGGAGCTTCTTGACGTGGCTCACGTACGTGCCGAGGACCCGCTGCTCCAGGGCCTTCGCGCCGAGCATGTGGTACGGCACGAGCAGGAACTTCTTGCCGTCGGTGGTCAGCCACTCGTGCTTGGTCAGGACGGCGTCGAAGTCGGAGCGGCCGTGGGCGGCCGGGCTGCCGCTGAGCAGGGCGTGCAGCACGGCCATGAAGTGCGACTTACCGGAACCGAAGGAACCGTGGAGGTACGCGGCCTTGGAGGTGTGCCCGTCGAGAGATGCCTTGATGAGGCCGAGGGCCTCGTCGAAGTTCTCCAGCAGCCGTTCCGTGACGACGTAGTCCTTGAGCGCGAGCTCGGCACCCTCGGGGGTGGTGGCCTCGGAGAGCTGAAGGACGAAGTCGGACGTGGAGATCGACTCCTTGATGTTGATCACATCGCGGAGGAGGGGCGGCTGCTGAGCCATCGCGCGTCTCGCTCACCTTCTGACGGCTGTCGCCGTCGCTGTCGCTGTCCGTGCCGGTACCGGGACAAGTTCCTCGGGACATTGTCCGACATCATCGCTGGTTACGGGGCTGATGGCCGGAAATCTCCCAGGGACCGGGAAAGCTCCCACGCATCAGGATGGCACCCGGCACTGACAACGACGGGCCGCGCCGGCGGGCAGCCGGCTCAACCGCTCGGGCGGGGCTTGCGGCTCCGGGCGTTCACCTCCGCGAGACGGGCGCGGAGGGCTTCGGGTGAGCTGAGGGGCTCGGTGTCTTCCGGGGCCGCGTCCCATTCCCGGCCGCCGGTGAGAGGGCGGAGCCGGAGATACGGACCGAGGCGGCCGGTGACGATGCCGAGGCGGTTGTGGTGGGTGTCGCGGACGGTCTCACCGATGGCGGGGCGGCAGGGGTGGGGTTCGGCCGTCACCGGGAGGCGCCCTTCGTGATCACTTCCGCGAGGGCGTGCGCCACGGGCGCCGAGCAGATCCCGAGGTGGACGAGGGCGTAGCGGGACTCGTCGGCCCAGGGGGTACGGACGTCCATGGCGGGCAGCTGGATGCCGGCCCGGGTGAGAGCGGCGGCGAGGGCGTCGCGGGCGTCCAGGGCTTCCTTGATCTTGCGCTGGTTGGGGGTGGTGGGGCGGGAGGTGGGCATGGCGAACTCCTTCGGCTGGGGGTGCGCTGATTTCCCGGACCGGAGGGTGTGGTGTGGATTACGGTGCGTAGCCCGGGCACTACGAGCATGGATCCCGCCGGAGGCTGGCGAGACTGTGGACGGGGTCGGGTTCCTCGGCCCACAGCGGTAGTTCCACACCTTCCACGGAGATCCACGGAGATCAACGGAGATCAGGGGAGGAGCCGCGATGCCGCCACGTCGGGTGGTGACGGGTCGGAGCCAGGAGCCGCGGCAGCGCTTCACGGAGGAGCTGCGACAGCTGCGCGCGGGGAGCGGGGCGAGCCTGCGGCAGCTGGGGGATCGGCTGGGGTGGGACTGGTCGCTCTTCGGGAAGATGGAGAAGGGCGAGACCCTGGGCGGGCCGGAGGTGGTGCAGGCGCTGGACCAGCACTACGGGACGTCGGGGATGCTGCTGGTGTTGTGGGAGCTGGCGCGCGGGGACAAGACGCAGTTCAAGGAGCGGTACCGGCGGTACATGACGCTGGAGGCCGAGGCGGTGAGCCTGTGGCACTTTGCGGTGAGTGTGTTGCCGGGGTTGTTGCAGACGCGGGGGTACGCGGCGGAGTTGCTGGCTGCGGGTGGGTTCACGGGGGACGGGCTGACGCAGCAGGTGGAAGCGCGACTTGGGCGGCGGGAACTGCTGGAGGGGGAGGGAGCGCCGCCATTCCGGACGATCCTGTCGGAGGCGGCGTTGCGTACGGCCCTTCGGGATGCGAAGGCGTGGAGGGAACAGCTTTCGTACCTGGCTGAGGTGGCTGAGCGGCCGAACGTGACAGTTCAGGTGCTCCTGCAGAGCGCCGGGTTGCACGGTTTGTCGACGACCGACGTCTGGTTTCTGCGCCTGCCGGACGGGCGTACGGTGGCATACACTGAGCACGGCTATGGAGGCGAACTCATCGAGGAGAACGCCGCGGTGGAGCGCATGCAACGTGCGTACGATGCGACGCGTGACCTGGCGCTTTCTCCGGCCGAGTCGCGGAAATTCGTCCTGCGCATGTTGGAGGAAGTGCCGTGCGATCCATCGACCTGACCGCCGCGACCTGGCGCAAGAGCAGCTACAGCAATCAGGACGGCGGCGCGTGCGTCGAGGTCTGCGACGACCTCACTGCCATCGTCCCCGTGCGGGACAGCAAGGACCTCTACGGTCCGGTGCTCGTGTTTCCGGCGGGTGGCTGGTCGGCCTTCGTCACCGCCGTCAAGGGCCACCAACTGTCCCGCTGATAGGCGTCCACAAGCCGACGGCCTCCGAGAACCCTTGGTTCTCGGAGGCCGTCGGCGTTCTCGGTGCCCCTACTTCTTGGTCGTGCTTCGTCCTCGGGGGGCGGCGGCCGGGCGCCAGGCGCGCAGGTCGTCGTCGGTCAGGCCGTGTTCGCCCTGCACCATCTGCCGGTCGCCCCGGAAGAACGCGGCTGGTGAGGCGCCGAAGTTAACGTCGAACTCGTCGTGCCACTGCTCAAGCCAGGGCTGGAGTTCCAGCAGCCCGGCAAGGAACGGGGTCAGTTCCTCGGAGGTCAGCGCCTCGTGGGAGGCGATGTACGCGTCGAGGGCGTACGCCTGCTCCCGGTGGTCCCAACCGGCCCAGCCGTAGAGGTCGGGCGTGGGGGTGTTGGTCTGCCCATACGAGATGAACCGCTCCTTGGGCACGTCCAGCCTTCCGCGTGCTTTCCAGTAGGAGGGCCGCAGGAAGTCCGCCGACGCGTACTTAGGTGGGACTGGGATCGTTTCTCGGATCTTTCGCTTGGCCGGCTCATCCGAGGCGGCGTCCTCCTGCCGCTGGAGGGCCCAGACATGCTCCCAGTCCTCGCGCTTCGTCAGCCCGGAGGGCTTGTAGCGCAGGGCGGGGAGAAAGGGCACGTGCTCGTCGGCCAGCAGCTCGGCGACGACAGCGGACAGTTCCTTGCGGGGCGCGTAGATCTTGGTGACCGAGACGAATTCTTCGTCACGGGACAGCACATCGGTGAGCCGCGAGAGACTGACGAGGACGGGCATTCCGTTCTCGTCGAACCAATGGTCGTGGCCTTCGATTCGGTCAAGGAGCCAAGACCGGAGCGCCTTCGTCTGGAGCGCGTCCCACCCGTCGGTGGCCCAGCGGCGCTTGTACTCCGGCCGCTCAACCATGCCGATGGCGCGGTTCGACTCGATGGCCTCGATTCGTCTTTGGACGACCTCACGGTAGGGGGCAGGCCAGGTGGAAGGGATCTCGGTGTTCGGGCTGGAGTTGTGGCGGTCGAACCAGACCGTTTCGCTGGTTCCAGCTGAAACCTCACGGGCAAGAACGATCTCGAAAGCGCGCTCGCCGAGGGCAACTTCCGTTAGTTCAGCACAATCAGGTGCGCGCAAGTCCTCCGAGTGCAGGCCGTACAGGTAGTAGACCTGCCAATCCAAGTCTTCCTGAACAGTGATCATGCGGGAACGGATGGACTCCCAGCGGGTCCTGGCTTCCCGGAGGTTGGAGGCAGTAGGTGTGCTGTGCGTGGCAAGTGCAGAGGGGCTGGTGGCGGAGAGCTGCTGGGCTAGAGAGTCGAGGGTGGTCGCAAGAGAGGTGGGGTAAGTGGAGGGTAGGGGGAACTCTTGGAGCTTGGTGCCGGTGAACTCGTAGAATCTCTCCCACTCGTCATGCATGAAACCGCCTGTCCCTGACTGGCTACCCTTGTCGTGGCTGACCATTTTGAGCCAGAATCCAGCAGTGGAGCTGTTGAGAATTCCCAACAGCTGCAGATGTTCCTCCTCGCTTGCCCCGTCGCGCAGCTTGATTACAGGAGCGGAACGGTTGAACACCTTTCCGCCTCGATCCAGCACAAAATGATTGTGCGTGGCTACGAATGCGAAGGGGATGGAGAGGCGAGTGCGATAGCGTTTCGGGAAAAACATGCTGTGGTCAAACCAGCGTAGTCCACGCTGTTCAGGCGTGTGGCCGAAATCAATTCTCTGGCGCAGGGCGGTTCTGTTGGGCCAGAGAAAGACGAGCTCGCCTTGGCTGGGATCGCGGGGGTCCCCTTGGCTGTCGTAAGGGAGATAGGTGGATTCCGGTGCCTCGAGCGAGTAATCGCGGACCCCATCGCCCAGAACCGCTGGAACACAGTGAACGGAAATGCCTTTCGATGATGCTGCTGACGCTGGCATGAAGTAAGCCGGGTCCAAGCCAGTGTGTGTCGTTCGGCCGATGACGTCGGTCACGCTGGCCAGTGAATGGACACTGGATGCTGCAATTTGCTCGTTGAGCTCAAGGCCGCCGTCGGCCAGAATCCAGGGCTGGTTGGCGAAATACCGGACGCGATCCAAGTTATCCACAGAAACCCATTCGCTGACTGAGCCTGGAGAGTCGACCTGCTCAACGATTGCATTCCAGACCAGCCCATCCTCACCGTGATCCGGTTCTGCAGGCTCGCCTCGGACGCTTCGGACGGTGCGAATGGTTTCTGAGCGGCCAGTGCCGCCACGCCGCTTACCCACAAGGATGATCGTCGGCGTGCCATGCCCGGGAATGTATGCAGCCGACGTATCGATGACCTCGGATAGCTCTACCTCGTGGCCGAAGTATGTCTCGATGAGTCGCTTTCCAAATTCTCGTTTCATGAAGGAATTTGCTGTGATCTGGCCCACCATTCCGTAGCCGATCCCGCTCTCCGGGTCTCCTGCCTTGGCCAGCTCGAAGAATCTTTGCGCAAATGGCACTGATAGGGCATATGTTCCTGTGCAAGCGTCATACAGGTCTCGGTACAGGTCGTTAAGCTTCTTGTCTTTCACCGTGATGTATGGCGGGTTTCCCACGACCACGTGGTAACGCCCCTGGTGAAGGATTTCAGGGTGCTCGTGTACGTCCTCGGTGACGTACTTGAACTCGGCGAGCTCGTCCGTACCTTCGGATTCGACTTCCTCGAATAGGTTGCCCTGCTGATGTCGGTGCTTGATCAGAGAGTCACCGACTGCCAGGTGTACCGGCCATTCATATTTCGCGGCTTCCGGAATTGTCCGAACGCCACTCGCCGCCATTGCGGAGACTAGGAGCCGAAATCGAGCCACAGCCACCGCGAACGGGTTCAGGTCCACCCCATGCACCGAATCCAGCGCCGCCCGCACCCGCTCGTGCACGTCCTTACCAGGCTGCCCCTCACCCCACAGCCGAACCAACCGCCGGAACGCGCCCAACACAAAGTGCCCCGACCCACACGTCGGGTCGATCATCTTCAGGCCCTCATAGCCGAACTCCCGCACCGCCGGGTCCATCGTCCGGTCGAGGATGAACTCCTCCACGAACTCCGGGGTCTGGAGCAGCGCGTACGTCTTACGCGCAGCCTCACTCAGGTCCTGGTACAGGTCGCCCAAGAACCGGGTGTCCCAGCCCTCCGTGCCGTCCTCGTTCAGCTTGTCCGTGAAGTCGTGGACCAGCACACCCGCTTCATCTCGCTCGCGCCAGAACGCGATCAGTTCCCGCGCCCCATCGTGCGACAGCGGGATCTGGAACAGCGGGTTGTGCTTGCGGTCGAACAACAACCGGCCCGCCTGGCCAGCCCCCAGCTCCTCGAACGCGCGCTCCAGCCAGCCGCGGAACGTCGGGTCCGAGTCCTTCGCCACGTACTCCTCGTACCGGGCCAGGGCCAGGTCGCGGCGGTCCGCGTCCGGTGCCGTCAGGTACGGCTCCGGGATCAGTTCGTTGTCCTCGCAGAAGCGGACGAAGACCGTGCCCAGGACCCAGGCCACCGCGACCTGGGTGACACGCTCGTCCAGCCAGGAGTTCCACGTCGCCGCCGTACGACCGAGCTTGCGGGCCTGGTCGTACTCGGTGCGCAGGCGGGTGCCCACTTCGGCCACGGCCTTGACCTGCTTGCCGAGGTCCGTCTCGACCGCTTTGACCTGCTGCTTCAGGTCGTTCAACAGGGCCTTGCGGTCGATCACTTGGTGTCTCCTTCGGTTCCGTCCGTCACTGCTGTCCTGCTGCTCGTCCTCGCGTCCTTGACCCACGAGTCCGGAAGTTCGATCCATTCGCCCAGGCCCGCCTGGTACGCCACCGCTACCTGGCTCAGCTTCGGCTCCCTGGACGGGTCGCCCTGCGGTACCAGTAGCCACAGGCCCCGGCCGCCCTGGCGGGCCGCTTCCGCCAGGCGGTCCAGCACACCCATCGCGTCGTAGCGGGCGAAGACCGCTGCCTCCGTCAGGAGGACCGGGCCGGAGCCGGCGGAGGGGTCAAGGAGGCTGCGGACCTGCGGCTCCACCGCACCCCACGCCGTCCGCGCGTACTCCGCGAACTTCACCGCGCCCCGCGAGCCCGCCTCCGCCACGTCCGCCTTCAGCAGGGTCTCCCACGTCGGCTTCGACCCCTCCGGGGCCAGCGCGTGCATCGCCTCCAGGAAGAGTGCCGTCACCGATACGGCCTGGGCGCCGATGGGTGCCGCGCCCAGCGCCCGTACCGCTTCCTCCGGGCGGTGGTGGTGCACGGTCAGGACTCGGTAGCCGTCGCGGCGGGCCGAGGCGACAAGGCGTTCCTGCGCGCGGACCGCACCCGCCAGCGCGGGGTCGTCCGCGTACCGCGTCACCGCACCCACGTCCGTGGCCTGCCGCCACGCACCCGTGGTCAGGTAGCTGGACGCGCTGTCCATCCGCGTCGGGAGGTAGCGCAGGGTCTTGGTGTCCTCGCGGGTGGACAGAGTGAGGTCGAAGCCCGCGTCCCGCAGGGCCTTCGTCAGGGGGCCGGCCGTCGGGAGGTCGTGGGAGTAGCCGCCGCGGGCGTCGGGAAGGACCAGCTCGGGGAAGCGGGCGCGGACGCGCTCGTGGATGTCCTCGCCCGTCACGCCCGGCTGGCGGGACTCCGGTACACCGGGAATGAGCCGGACCAGACCGGCCTGGGTCAGCCGCAGGGCGCGTACCAGCGGCAGGTCGCGCCGGTAGATCTCCAGGCGAGGGGTCGCCGCCGCGTTGAGGGAAGCGGCGGCTGCCAGCTCCACCAGGCGGCGTTCGTCCCACTCCACCGAACCCGGCGGCGGGGTGAGGGAGCCGAGCTCGGTCAGTACCGTGGTCGCCGTCGGCAGGGTTTCGAGCTTGGCCAGGCGGTCGGCCGTCTTCCCCAGGCGGGTCGCGTAGTCGAGCAGGCCCGGCGCCGTCGGGGTGTCCGGGGCGTCGACCTTGCGGACGTCGAGGGCGAGCAGACCCGCGCCCAGCGCCTCCTCGGTGGCCTTGCGGTTGGGCTGGTGCTGGAACTCGGCTTCCTCAGGATCCAGTTGCTCCACCTCCACCACGGCCCGTACGGCGGCCAGTGCCAGCGCGCGCCGCTGCTCGCGCTCGGACAGCTGCGTACCGCGCCGCACGGCGAGGGCGTCGGCGATCTCGGCGGCCGAGGCGACCCGGCCCAGGTCGGAGAGAAGATCGATGATCTCGCCGCGCAGGGCCTGCACCGCCGGGTGCTTCTTCCAGCGCTTGCGCTCCTCCTTGAGGAGCTGCGGGATTCGGCCGGCCGACAGGCCGAGCGCGTCCGCGACGTCCTTCTGCTTGGGCCAGACGCCGATGTCGGGGAGCTCGCCCTGTGCGTCGGGCAGGCGCAGGAGCAGGCGTACCGTCTCGACCTTGTTGTGGTTCGAACGGTTGTTGTTGAGCTCCGGGACGAAGATCGTGGCCAGCGTGTCCAGACTGACCGTCCGCAGCGCGGAGCCGGTGAGGCCGCTCGCGCCGTCCCTCATGGCCAGGGTGCCGAGCAGCGCCGACTCGGTGGCGGACAGCTGGGCCAGTTCCTCCTTGGCCTCGGCCCGGCCCCTCGGGGTGAGGGGCGAGATCGGAGTCTCGCGCAGCCGGTCGCCCCACTCGCGCTGGCGACGCTGGACCTCGCCGCGGGTCTTCGCACCCAGACCGGGTGCGTTGAGGAGCTTGCGCCGGCTGTAGTCGAGGAGCTCCCCGACCGTCGTGACGCCCAGCCCGTACAGGAACGCCTCGGCGGCAGGGGTGAGGCCGGCGGCCGACAGGTGGGTGTCGCGGGTGACCTCCGCCGCCAGCTGCTCGCGCTGCTGCTCCGCGGTGAGCGGCTCGGCGTCCGCGATGGTGGCCTGGTCGGTGTCGAGGGACGGAGTCTCGGAGGGCTCCGGGTGGCGGGAGCGGTGGCTGGAGGGGATGGTCTGGGTGGCGTCCAGGAAGATCTTCTTCCAGGCGTCCCGCATCGGCTTCAGCTCGGGGAATCGCTGGGCGGCGTCCCGGTGGAGGGCCTTCTCGAAGAAGGCGACCAGGCCGTCGCGCACCCCGGGCTCGAAGGCGTCCTTCGCGATGATCGGGTGTGGGTGCTTCTTCGGGTCGGTCATCCGGGGCAGTACCGAGCCGTCGCCCCATCTGGGCAGCTCGCCCGAGGCCATCTGGTGCAGGGTGACCGCGACCGCGTACCGCTCGGCGTGTGAGTCGTAGGCGGTCCGGGTCAGCGTCCCGATGAACGGGTCGAGGTAGCCCTCGGTCCCGGCCTCGTAGTCCTTCGCCGGGTATCCGGCCAGGGAGAAGTCGATGAGGACGAGCTCGCGGGTGCGGTTCGGGCGGATGCGGATGGCGATGTTGTCCGGCTTGATGTCGCGGTGCCAGACGCTCTCGCCCTCCAGGAAGTCCACGGCGCCGAAGAGGTAGTCGCCGTACGCCTCCAGCTGGTCGATCTGGAGCCGTCCGCTCTCGCGCAGCTGGCGGGCGACCGTCTCCTCGCGGCGGCGGGTACGGGGGGTCCCGGATTCCTCGCCCTCGCCGGTCTCCTCCCGCTCGTCGCCCACGTACTCCAGGACGAGGACGGTGCGGTCGGCGATCTTCAGCGGTTCCGGCTCCACGAGCCGGATGACGCGGGAGTCGGCGCGCAGGCGCCCCATGACCTCGGCCTCGTGGGCGAGGATCTCGCCCCGGCTGTCGGAGAGCGCCACCTTGAGGACGGCGAGCGGGCGCGTCTTGCGCGCCACGTGGTCCTGGTCGTACACGAGGTAGGCGCGGCTGGTCGAGCCGGTGCCCAGGCGGCGGCGGACCTGCCAGCGGCCCCCCAGAACATCGCCGGCGACGGCTTCGAGCGGGTCCTTCTCGGGGGCTTCCGGGACCGGGGGCGCGGCGGGGGCCGTGAGGGAGTCCTCGACGAGTTCCAGCATCTCGAGGAACTCGTCGATGCTGGAGAGGCGCTGGCCGGGCCGGTAGGCGGTGGCCGCCTGGACCAGGTCGTCGATGTCCTCGGAAAGGCCGTCGACCAACGAGCTGGGACGCAGTCCCTCACCGGCTTCGAGGCGCGTGAGCAGCTCCGCCTGGCTCGCGGCCGGTGCCTTGCCCGTCACGAGGAGGTAGGTGAGGACGCCGAGGCCGTAGACGTCAAGGTAGACCGGATCGGCGTTGAGGGCGGTGAGCTCGGGCGCGAGGTACGGGTCGGAGCCCTCCGCCAGGTGCATCGCGGACAGCGCGGTCGGCGCGAACCGGGTCATCCCCTCTCCGGAGCCGCCCGTGCCGCTGCGCTGGGTGGCGATCTGCCAGTCGGAGATCTGCAGGTGCGGGGAGAGCCAGGCTGCGTCCTCGCCGACGGCCTGACCCTCGCGGCCCCGGTTTCGCGGCAGCACGTGGACGGAGCGGGCGGCCAGCGCCCGGTGGTGGATGCGACTGGAGTGCGCGGAGCGCATCGTCTCGGCGAGCTGGCGGACGAGCGCCATGCGGCCGAGGATGTCGAGCTTCTCCCCGTACTGGAGGAGGTACTCGTCCAGACGCAGGGTCTGCGGGTGGTAGTCGAAGATCAGGGCAGGGCCGGAGGAGTGCCCGGACGGGTCGTACTGCTTGAGCTGGACGACTCCGGGGTGGCGGAAGCGGCGCAGGACCGCGGCCTCGCGCCGGGCGGCGTTCTCCACGGACTGCCGGATCGAGGTGTCCGAACCGCGTTCGCGCAGGTAGATGCGGACGCGGGCGACCTCGGGCAGCTCGGTGTGCTCGGCGAGGTAATCGGCCCACGTCTCGCCGGAGTCGAATGCCTTCCGCTTCAGCTCGTACGGGCCGACCTTGTACTTGGCATCGCTGGGGCGGACACCGACCCGCTCGAGGGCGGCCTTGATCTCGCGGGAGTCGACGGCGGTGATGCGTCGGCGCTCGTCGCGTGGGGGCTGCTGCAGCATCGCGACCAGTTCGGAAACGGTGTAGACGCCGTTCTGGTCATGGGCCGGCAGTCGGATGCGCAGGCCGTTGTCCGTGAAGCAGACCGCTTCGGCGACCCAGACGCGCTTGCCGTTCTGGCCGAGCAGCCCGGCGAGCTCCTTGGCCTTCCTGTTGACGAGGTGCAGCGGGTTGCCGTGCAGGACGCGACGACCGTTGGGCGCGGTCTGGACCCAGGTGCCGTTCTCGCTGGTCACGGAGCCGTGCCAGTTCTTCAGCTCGATCATGCAGACCCCGCCAGGGGCTACCACGAGGAGATCGATCTCGCGGACGTGCCCGGTGTTCGCGGTGAAGGTGAAGTTCGACCAGGCTCGCCAGGGGTCGGCATCCGGCAGCTTCGTGCGGATGGCCTCGAGGCCGCGGTGCTCGTGGTCGTACTCGGACTCGGTGACCGTGGTCCACCGGCCTTCCCGCATGTGCCGCCTCCGCTTGGTCGCTGTGTGCTGAAGAGCTGACCGGCTCGGCCGTCCGGCGGTGGACAAAGCTCCCCGGAGATCCTAACGGGGGGCCCTGATGTCCAGGGTGCCTGAGACGAAGCGGGCAGCGCGACAAGGGCTTGCGGATGCCGCGGGTACAGGGCAGGAGCGAGAGAAGCAGACGCGATCAAGGTCGGTGTGAATCGGTCAAGTACTTAAGTCTCTGCCGATCACGGAGAACGGTCCGGAAGGATGGCAGGCGATGGACATGACTTCTCCCCTGGCGGAGGGCCCGCCGGACGGGTACGGGCCCTTCGCGCATCTCACCGCCCCGAACGTCCTGCTCTACCGCTCGGTCATGCGCGCCTTCCTCGTCGCCAAGGAGCGGTTCGCCGTACACCTGCGCCCCGAGGACGCGTACGCCGGGCTGCCCGCCGCCGTGCGGCCCAGTGAGCTGGAAGGCGTCGTCGGCGCGCTGGACAAGCTGGTCGAGTGGGGGAACCTGCGCGCCGACCCGGACACCGGGCGGGTCACCGCCGTCGAGGACTTCTACCGGAAGCGGTTCATCTACCAGCTCACCCGGGAGGGCGAAGCGGCCGAGGAGGCCCTGTCCGCCTACGACGAGGCGCTCGGTCGACGGGGTGCGCTCCAGGCCGTCGCACTGCACGACATCGTCACCCAGCTCCGCGCCCTCCTCGTACTGG
Organism: Streptomyces sp. NPDC090025; assembly: GCF_044748125.1. Taxonomy (NCBI): domain Bacteria; kingdom Bacillati; phylum Actinomycetota; class Actinomycetes; order Kitasatosporales; family Streptomycetaceae; genus Streptomyces; species Streptomyces sp. NPDC090025. The sequence goes on from NZ_JBIVFL010000002.1 coordinate 196,169, forward strand.
CAGCCGAGGAGGAGCCGGATCCGGCCAAGACGCATCTCGCTCTGGACGGGCTCGCCAGCCGGTTCGGGGCGCTGGCCGACAACGCCCGGGCCTTCATGGGCTCCCTGCAGCGGACCATCGACCTCCACGACGTGGGGGAGGAGGTCTTCCTCGCCTACAAGGACCAGCTCATCCAGTACCTGGAGCGGTTCATCCAGGACCTCATCACCCTCGGCGGCCGCATCGCCCGGCTGATCCTGGAGCTGGAGGAGGGCGGGAGGATCGACCTCCTGCTGCGCGCTGCCGCCGCCCGCGAGGCCGCCGACGCCACGCCGCAGGAAGCCAGGTACGCCGAGCAGGCCGCGTACCAGCGGTGGGCCGACCGGTGGACCGGGCTGGCGGCCTGGTTCCTCAGCCGGGACGGCCGGGAGTCGCAGGCCCGGCTGCTGCGCGGCCGGGCGCTCGGGGCCGTACCCCAGCTGCTGGCCGTCGTGCGGTCGCTGAACGAGCGCCGAGCCGGTCGGTCCGACCGGTCCGCCGACTTCCGTACGCTCGCCCGCTGGTTCGCCGAGGCCCCCGACGACGACGCCCGGCACCGGCTGTGGCGCACCGCCTTCGGGCTGTACCCGGCCCGGCATCTCACGGTGGACGCCGAGACGCTGGCCGCCCGCGTCGCACGGCCCGATCCCGCATCCACCTCATGGGCCGACGCCGAGCCGCTGCGCATCAGCCCGCAGCTGCGCCGTACCGGCAGCTACGAGCGGCGCGGCAAGCCCCGCAAGGTGGAGGACCGGCAGGAAGCGCGCCGCAGGCTCGCCGAGGTGGCCGTCAAACAGGCTGCGGAGATCGCGGCCGCGCGGGCCCGGCTGGTCACCGACGGCATCACCCGGCTTTCCGGGCTCGGCGAGCTCGACCCCGTCAGCTTCCGGCTCTTCCTCCAGCTGCTCGGGGACGCCCTGGCCACCTGGCGGCCCGGCATGACGCACACGGTGGCCACCAGCAACGACGGGTCCATGGAGATCCGGCTCACTGCCTTGGCCGACGGCTCCGCGGCCGAGGTCCGCACGCCGGGCGGCATCTTCCGCGGCCCTGACCACACCATCGAGATCATCGATCTGGCGGAAGGAGACGACGGACCGTGAGCACTCCGCACGCCGAGGTGCTGGACGGGCAGCATGCCGCGGAACTGCGCAAGGCCGCCCGGACTCTGCTGAAGCAGCCTCTGCTGCTCGCCGGTGGCGCGTACGCCGACGAGTTCCGTCTCGTCCGGCGACACGCCTCCGACCTGCGCGAGTGGTTCGACCGCAACACCGGCTGGTCCCTCCAGGTCGACGCCGAGACCGCCCGGCTGGGCAAGATCCCGGCCCACCTCGCCGACGCCACCCACCCCGCCCGCGAGGCCACACGCAGCGCCGCCCCCTTCACCCGCCGCAGGTACGTCCTGCTCTGCCTCGCCCTCGCCGCCCTCGAACGCGGCGAGGCGCAGATCGCGCTCGGCCGCCTCGCCGATGAGGTCGTCCTCGACGCCGCTGATCCGCAGCTGGCCGCGACGGGCATCCAGTTCACCCTGGACCGCCGCGACGAGCGCCTCGACCTCGCCGCCGTCGTACGCCTTCTGCTCAGCCTCGGAGTACTACGGCGCGTCGCCGGCGACGAAGAGGCGTACGTCAGCGGCGCCGGAGACGTCCTGTACGACGTCGAACGGAGGGTGCTCGCCGGGCTGCTCGCGACCCGCCGCGGCCCGTCCACCATCCGAGCCGCCACGTTGGACGAGCGACTCGTCGGGCTCACCGCCGAAACGGCCCTCGACAGTGACGAGCTCCGGTTCCGCGCGATGCGCCGCTCGCTGACCCGCCGACTGCTGGACGACCCCGTGCTCTACTACGACGAACTGACCGACGCCGAGCTGGGCTATCTCACCCGCCAGCGCGGGTTCCTCACCGCTCGCATCACCGAAATGACGGGCCTGGTGGCCGAGGTCAGGGCCGAAGGCATCGCCATGGTCGACCCCGACGACGACCTCACCGACGTCCGTATGCCGGAATCCGGCACTCACGGTCACGTCACCCTGTTGCTCGCCGAGTACCTCACGGGAGCCGAAGGTGCGGTCGTCTCCACGGCAGACCTCGAGCGTCGCGTCGTCGGACTGGCCGGCGAGCACGGAGGCTTCTGGGCCAAGTCGGCCCGTGAACCGGGAGCCGAGGGAGAGCTCGTGGAGCAGGCCGTCAGCCGGCTCGCCGCTCTCGGTCTGGTCTCCCGTACCCCTGATGGGGTGATGCCACGCCCGGCGCTCGCCCGGTACGCGGTCGGCGAGACCGTCGTACTCGAACCCCGCACAGTCGGCACCGCTCAGGTGCCCGGACAGCGAAAGGCCCACCAGCGTTGACCCCCCGTGCCGTACTCCCGGCCCCCGCGCGCGCCCGCTGGCAGCCCCTGCGGATCGGTCTTGTCGATCTCTTCCATTACGACGTGGAGGAATTCCACTTCCGCGACGGGCGGCTGCTGCTGCGGGGAAACAACGGCACCGGCAAGTCCAAGGTGCTCGCCCTGACCCTGCCCTTCCTCCTCGACGGGGACCTGAGCGCGCGCCGGGTGGAACCCGACGGAGACGCCGGGAAGAGGATGGAGTGGAACCTGCTGCTCGGCGGAGAGCACCCGCGCTCCGAACGGCTCGGCTACACCTGGGTGGAGTTCGGCCGCCGCGACGAAGTGAGCGGTGAGGAGCAGTTCCGTACGCTCGCCTGCGGGCTCAAGGCCGTCAGCGGGCGCGGTATCGCCCGGCACTGGTGGGCGGTGACCACCCAGCGGATCGACCACGCGCCGGCCGGAGCGGAGCGGAAGAGGCCGGAGGAGGCGCTCAGCCTCCTCGACACCACCGGCACGGTGTTGTCCCGGGACCGGCTCATCGAGGCGGTCGCGGGCCACGGGATGGTCTACGACCAGGCCAAGACCTATCGCCGAGCCGTCGACGAGGCGCTCTTCGGGCTGGGGGAACAGCGCTACGGCGCCCTCGTGGACCTGCTCATCCAGCTGCGCCAGCCCCAACTGTCCAAACGCCCCAACGAAGCCGCCCTCTCCCGCGCCCTCACCGAAGCGCTCCCGCCCATGGACCAGGCCGTCATCGCGGATGTGGCCGAGGCATTCCGCTCCCTGGACGAGGAGAAGGAGGAACTACGGGCCGCCGGCGCGGCCGAGCGCGCGGCTTCCGCGTTCCTCGACCACTACCGGCGCTACGCACGCATCGCCTCCCGCCGCCGCGCACGCCTTCCGCGCAGCGAGCACTCGAAGTACGAGCAACTGCTGCGCGACCTTGCCGAGGCACAGGCGGAGAAGTCCGCGGCGGAGGAGGAGCGGGCGGCGGCCGACGAGCGGATCGCCGCGCTCACCGAGACGCAGACCCGGCTGGAGGCCGTCGACGCGGCCCTGCGCGAGGGTCCGGAGATGCGCAGCGCACGTGAATTGGAGCGGGCCGCGAAGGCGTTGGAGCGGTGCGGGCAGGACAGCGCACGTGCCCGCGCCGACCAGGAGGAGGCCGCGCTGCTGCACACCCGGGCACTCGGTCGCCTCGCGGCGGCGGAGAACCGGCTTCAGACCGCCGGGAACCTGGTCAAGGACACACTGCGCCTCGCGCGCGAGACTGCAGAGACAGCACGGCTGGACCTGCCCGGGGACGAGGGGCTGACGGTGGCCGAACTGCGCGCCGCCGTGACCGAGGCGACCGACCGACGGCACCGCGCCCTCGCGCACGTCGAGGAGCTCGCGGACCGGGCGGAGGACGCGGTGGCCGAGCGCCGGGCCGCCGCACTGCGGCTCGACGAGACGGAATCCGACCTGGCCCACGCCGCCGAGGAACAAGACGCGGCCGACGAGACCGTGGCGGCCGAGGGCCGGGCCTTGGTGGATGCCGTGCGTGAGCACGCGGGCCGGTGCGAAGAGCTCGTTTACGCCGATCCGGTCGGACTGCTGGACGAGCTCCAGGAGTGGACCCGGCACCAGGACGGGCCCTACCCGGCACGCCGGCACGGATCGGACGCACACAGCGCCACGGCAACGCTACTCGCCGACCAGACGGCGCAATCAGCGCAGCGCAGAGCAGTACTGGCGGCCCGTTCCCAAGACGCGGAACAGGAGCTCGCCGAGCTGGAGGCGGGCGGCCGCCGTGGACCGCTGGCCCCGTACACCCGGGACCCCGGTCTGCGGGATCAGGCACCCGGCGCCCCACTGTGGCGGCTGATCGACTTCCGCGACGACGTCACGGACCGGGAGCGCGCCGGTCTGGAGGCGGCCCTGGAGGCGGCGGGGCTGCTGGACGCGTGGGTGCGCCCCGACGGCGCGGCTCTGGCGGCGGCGGACGGCCATGACGTACTCCTCGACGCGGGTACGGCTCCGGTCGACGGGCCGTCGCTCGCCGACGTGTTGCGCCCGGCCGTTGACCGCGGTGATGCCCAGGCGTCCGACGTGGGCGAGGAGACGGTGGGCCGGCTGCTCTCGGCGATCGGCCTGGGCGCGGTCGGCGGGGACACCGAGACCGGGTCGGCGGGCGACACGTGGGCCGCTCCGGACGGACGCTACCGCGTAGGCGTCCTCATCGGCCGGTGGGCCAAGCCTGCGGCCGAGTACATCGGCGAGGGCGCCCGGGAAGCCGCGCGGCGCACCCGTATCACCACCCTGCGCGCCGAACTCTCCCTTCTCCAGGGGGAGGTGGCATCCGAGGGCGTGCACGCGCAGGCTCTGGATACCCGTCGCCGTATGCTCGACGTCGAACTGGCCGCGGTGCCCGACGACGGGCCGCTGACCCGGGCGCACGCCCGCGCGGCGGCTGCCGCCGACACCGCGCGCCGGGCCAGGTCCCGTCGTGAAGCACGGGCCGCCGAAGCGCAGGCCGCAGCCGAGCAATCGGAGCTGGCGAGCGCCGAGCTCCAGGAGGCCGCCGCTGACCTCGGGCTGCCCCCGGACCGGGCGGCGCTGGCTGTCGTACGGCAGGCCCTCGTCGATCTCGCGGCCGTCGTGGCCGCGCTCTGGCCCGCCCTGCGCGAGCGAACCGAAGCGGCACGGCAGACGCAGGAGGAGCATGAGGAAGCCGGCCGGGCAGGCGAGCGCACCGCCGAACTCGTCCTGCGTGCAGAGGATGCCGCGCGCGAGGCGGCAGCCGCGGACGAGCGACTCACCACGCTGCGCTCGACCGTGGGTGCGGCCGTGGCCGAGCTGGAACGGCGGCTGGCGGAGACCGCGGAGGCATTGCGCGGCTGCGCCGTCGACCAGCGGTTGGCCCAGGACCGCCGCACGGAGGCGGACCGGCAGGCCAATCGGACCGAAGGCCGGATCGAACAGCTGGAGAAGGCCATCACCGAGGCTGCCTCCGCGCGCTCCGAGGCCGTCGCCGCCCTCCAGCGCTTCACCGCCACCGGGCTGATCACGGTCGCGCTTCCCGAACTCGCCGTGCCGGGAACCGCAGACGGCCCGTGGGCGGCCACTCCGGCCATCGCCCTCGCCCGTTCCCTCGAAGCGGAGCTGTCGACGACGGATGACTCGGACGGTGCTTGGGAGCGCGTACAGCGGCGTCTGAGCGAAGAGCTCAAAACCCTGCAGGACGCGCTGTCCCGGCACGGCCATACCGCCTCGGTCCGGATGGTCGAGGACGGGATGATCGTCGACATCGTCTACCAGGGCCGCGAGCGCGCCGTACCCGAACTCGCCGATGCACTGGCGGTCGAGGTCGGCGAACTCACCCGCATCCTCTCCGCGAACGAACGCCAGATCCTCGAAACCCACCTCATCACCGAGGTCGCGGGCACCCTTCAGGAACTGATCACCACCGCCGAGCGGCAAGTCCTCGCCATGAACGCCGAACTGGAGGACCGTCCCACCTCCACCGGCATGACCCTGCGCCTGGTGTGGCGGGCCTCCCGCAAGGCGCCTGTCGGCCTCGCCCAGGCCCGTGGACGACTGCTCCAGACCGCCGACGCCTGGGCTCCCGAGGACCGGGCCGCGGTGGGGGAGTTCCTGCAGACGCAGATCGCCCGTCAGCAGACCGAGGACGCGGCCGGCAGCTGGCTGGAACACCTCACGGCGGCCCTCGACTACCGCTCCTGGCACGAGTTCGCCGTCGAGCGGCAGCAGCACGGTCGCTGGGTACCCGCCACCGGTCCCGCTTCCGGCGGCGAACGCGTCCTGGCGGTCTCCGTACCCCTGTTCGCCGCGGCCTCCTCGCACTACGCGAGCGCGGCCAGCCCGTACGCGCCACGACTCGTCACCCTGGACGAGGCCTTCGCAGGCGTCGACGACGACTCGCGCGCCAAGTGCCTCGGCCTCCTGCACGCCTTCGACCTGGACGTGGTCATGACCAGCGAACGGGAATGGGCCTGCTATCCGCAGGTACCGGGCATCGCCATCGCTCAGTTGTCCCGCGTCGACGAGGTGGCCGCCGTTCTGGTCACCCGCTGGGAATGGGACGGCACGGCTCGTACCCGTCACGAGGACCCGGTGCGCATGCCGGACCCGGAGCCCCTGTGGACGTGAACGGGACTCCGATCGACGAAGCCCGATTGCGCCGCCTCCTCGGCGGGCCCGATCTGGCCTGGCTGCTGGAGCGCGTACGACGCCGCCTTGAGCGCGGACAGTCCCTCACTGGACCCGTTTCCCTGGCCGCGCCGACCCCGGCCCAACGGGCCGCGGCCGAGCGGCTGCTGGGCCGGTCTCCGGGTGGCGGCAGGGCACTGACGGTCCGGCTCGACGCCGTGGACGCCGTACTGGTCAGATCGGGAATCAGCCCTGAGGGCCTGAGGGCGGCCGTGACGACACTCATCGGGCCCGTCGTCCCTCTCGAAGAGGCCCGCCGGACCGAGGACCAGGTCTGGGACGAGGCCTATGCTCCGCTCACCGCGCTCGCCGGTGAGGTTCCGACCCTCGCGGAATGGGCCGGCCGGGTACGCGAGGACGGCCTTGTGCGGCGTCTCGCCCGTACGCTCGAGGCCGCCCGACCGCTGCTCGAACAGGTGGCTCGCGTCCTGCGGGAGCTGCCGGCCGAGCCGCCGCGCTCCCTGTCCGTGTTCGCCGCGGACATCCTGGGCAGCGCTCACGCACTGGACGACGGGACACCCCAGGCGACGCTCTGCCTCTCCGGCATCCGTGCCCTCACCGGACATCCGGACGGGGCGGGCGCTGCCTGGCGGCGGGCCGCCTGGGCCTCCGCCGGCCTGCTCCGTGACGACGTCTCCTCCACGGTCCTCACCCTCAATCTCCGTGGGACCCCCGCTCTGGACTGGATGGCCGATGTGGGGGAACCGTGCGTGCTCACCCTTCGCCAGCTCGCCCTCCGTCCGCCCCGGACCGCGCCGTCGGTGGTCCACGTCTGTGAGAATCCCGCCGTTCTGTCGGCCGCGGCCGACACCTACGGCCCGGACGCCCTCCCGCTGGTCTGCCTCCAGGGCCAGCCCTCGGCTGCCGCCCTGACCCTCCTGGCACACCTCCACGAGCGCGGTGTCGCCCTCCGCTACCACGGCGACTTCGACTGGGGCGGCCTGCGCATCGCCACAACGCTGCACCGGCACGTGCCGTGGCAGCCGTGGCGCTACACGGCCGACGAATACCGTGCGGCGGTAGCCGCTGGAAGCCCTGCTCCCTCGCCTTTGACCGGGACGGCGGCCCTGTCGCCCTGGGATCCGGATCTGACGGCTGCGCTCGCTGAACACGGCGTGCGGATAGAGGAGGAGGCTGTTCTGGACTCGTTGCTGGCGGACCTCGGGTAGGACGCGCCATGTGGAATGCGTGGCGATTCTGGAGCCGGCGAAGTAGCCGCTTCAGCCTCATGCCGACGGTCGACGGCGGGCTGCGGGCGGGTTCAGCGGTGCCAGGTTCCGTTCGCCGCGGTTCGGAGTGCGTACTCCTCGAAGGTGCGGGGTGGGCGGCCGAGGAGGGTGGCGACGGTGGGCGTGGGCTCGGCGAGCAGGCCGCTGTCCAGGAGGGTGAACATCTCGGCGACGTGGCGGGCGGCGGGCTCGGGCCAGCCCGTCGCGGTCAGGGTGCCGACGTAGTCGGCCGGTGAGATCTGCCGGTAGGTGAGGGGGCGCCCGGATGCGCGGGCGATCAGGTCGACGGCCTCGGCGAAGGTCAGGGCGCGGGGGCCGGTCAGTTCGTGGATCAGGCCCGTGTGGGGTGCGGGGTCGGCGAGGACCGTGTCCGCCACGTCGGCCACGTCCTCGACGTCGATGAACGGTTCGGGGACCGCACCGGCCGGAAGGGCCAGCTCGCCCGCGACCAGCGGGGCGTGGAAGAGGTCCTCGTCGAAGTTCTGGTCGAAGTTCGACGACCGCAGGATGGTCCAGCCAAGCGCCGAGCCGCGCACGGCCTCCTCGGCCGAGCGCATCTCCAGGCCGAACGTCGAATCGCCCCAGGAGTCGGCGCCGCGCCCGGACAGCAGCACCAGGTGCCGGACACCGGCGGCCCCGGCCCGTACGACGAACTCGTGCATCGGGCCGGGCACCGGCGGCGGCACCACGTACACGGCGGCGACGCCCCGCAGGGCCGCGTCCCAGCCGCCGGGGTCGGACCAGTCGAACCGGGTCCGGCCGGAGCGGGAGGCGGCGCGCACCGGGGTGCCGCGCAGGCGCAGGCGGGCGGCGACGCGTCGGCCGGTCTTGCCGGTGGCGCCGAGGACGAGGACGGTGTCGTTGCTCGTGGCAGCGGGCATCTGATCGGTCATGGCAGTAGTCAACGGTCCCGGCCGCGAGGAAAATCCCTCACGACCCGGGGCCGATCGGGTGTGGCGAGCGCCCCGAAGGACATGGGTGCGTCACCTGTCGGGTCGGCGGACGAACTCCCACGTCCGCGCACCGTGCCCCAGCGTCAGGACGCCGGAGCCGGAGAGGACGTACTCGCGGGCACCGGTGGGCGCCAGACCGCAGGGATCCGTCGAGCCGCGTCGCTGCACCGGCCGTGAGACGAGCCCGGTGTCGCTCACGAACACCAGGATCTCCTTCCAGGCGCAGTGCTTCCCCGCGGACTTGTCCCAGCCCGTCACGAAGACGTCCCCGGTCTTCGCCTGCGCGAGGGTGACCTGGGCCGTCGGGTTCTTCTCCGCGCCCTTGGGCACCCACTGCCCCAGGTACTTCTCGGGCACCGGAGCATCGCCCGCCCTGGCCTTGAAGAGAACGGCCTTGTACGTCCCGTCGTCGGTGGCGAAGTCGAGCCTTCCGTCCTTGCGGGTCTTCAGTGTGTACGACGGCAGGAAGGCGCAGGAGCCGCTGGCGAAGGGGTTCTCGCTCCGGGCGTCCCCCAGGGCGACCGAGCCCGTGGACGCCTTCCTCGGTTCCTTGTTCACCACGCAGAGCGAGGCGCCGGTGAGGAAGAACGACCTGGCGACCGTGCGGCCCTGCTCGTCCTTCTTGAACTCGACACGGACGCGCGTGTCGCTCAGCGGCACGCCCTCCCACGCCCCGAGGAAGGCGTCGGGTACGGTCACCGGTTTCCCCGCGCTTCCGTCCTTCCCGCCGCTCCCACCCGCGTCCGTGGCCCTCTCACGCCAGGCGTTCGCTGCCACCACCCCGCCGACGGTGAGGGCCAGCACCCCGACGACGGCCATCGCGGCGAGGAGTGGTCGGGATCGCCGGGAAACTCGCTGCGCGGGCGGGGTGTCCGGCCGCGCGTCGGTCGGCTCCTCTGCCAGGGCCACCGCCGGAACGTCCGGTCGCGTGGGCACGGGCGCATCGGGTACGTCCGGTGCCCGTTCCTGCGCGTCCAGGTCCAGCAACTGCGCCGCGTGCCTTCCCAGTTGTTCGAGCACCACGCCCGGCAGCCACGGCCGCACCTCCTCCCCGGCGGCGGTGCGGGCCACGACCTCGTGCGGTGCGGGCCGACGTCCGGGCTCCTTCTCCAGGCACTGGCGTACGAGCGGGAGCAGGCCGTCCGGCACGCCCGCCAGGTCCGGTTCCTCCTCGATCACCCGGAGCAGCTGCGCGTGCGCCCCCATGGCGTGGCCGCCGAACGGGGGCCGTCCGGTCGCCGCGTACGCGAGGACGGAACCGAGGCTGAACACGTCGCTCGGCGGGCCGACTTCGAGGCCCCGCGCCTGTTCGGGGGACATGAAGGCGGGCGAGCCGACGACGATGCCGGTGCGGGTGCGGAAGGCGTCGTCGGACACGGCGCCCGGGGCGCGGGCGATGCCGAAGTCGATCAGCCGGGGGCCGTCGACGGTGATCAGGACGTTGGACGGCTTCAGGTCCCGGTGCACCAGACCGGCCCCGTGCACGGCCTCCAGCGCGAGCGCGAGCCGGTTCGCCAGGGTGAGCAGGGTGTGTTCCGGCAGCGGGCCGTGGTCGTCGGCGACCACGGCCCGCAGGTCGGGACCCGGTACATAGCCGGTCGCGACCCAGGGCGTCGCTGCGCTTATGTCGAAGTCCAGGACCGGCGCGGTCCAGGGGCTGCGCACCCGCCGTGCGGCGTCGACCTCCCGCGCGAACCGCCGCAGGAAGTCGTCCTGTCCGGCGAACTCGGCCCGTACGACCTTCACGGCGACGGTCCGCCCCCCTGCGGACCGCGCGAGGTACACGCGGCCCATACCTCCTTCTCCGAGCACCCCGAGGAGGCGGTAGGGCCCCAGCGCCGGTGGATCGTCCGGGCTCAACAGGTTCATGCGAGGACGATACTGAGGGAAGGACAAGCGGGTTGAGCATGGCTCATCGCCGTACCGGACATGTGGCTGGTTCCTGATCCGGAACGCTCGCTTTCGGCCGAGCCCGAGTCGGAGTTCGAGTCCGAGTCCGAGTCCGAGTCCGAGTCGGGGAGGGCGTCCGTGCCCGTCACCTGTGCGACTCCGCCGCGCACGCGCGGTCGTGGGCCGGGCGCCGCCCGTCGGCCAGGAACGCGGTCACCGTGCTCTTCGCGCACGTGTTGCGGCCGAACGGGTAGACGCCGTGCCCGCCTTGGTCGACGGTGACCAGCGTGGCCCGGTCGCCGAGCGCCCGCCGGAGCTTCAGTGCGCCGACCAGGGGAGTGCCCGGGTCGCGTTCGTTCTGCACCATCAGGACGTTCGACGGGCCTCGGTCGCCGATCCGCACCGGCGGCTCGACCCGGCTGTCCGGCCAGTACGCGCAGGGCTTGATGTTGCCGGTGATCCCGCCCAGGAGCGGGTACTTCAGCCGGTCGGCGGCGGCATTGCGCTGGTAGTCCGCGACCGCGCCGGGCCAGCGGGAGTCACCGCAGCTCAGATAGAAATGAGCGGCCAGGAAGTTCTCCGGGATCGACGGCGGCGCGGGCAGCGGTTCGCCCTTGTCCAACGCCTGCCAGTCCTTGGCCAGTTGGGGCAGCAGGCCCTCGACGTACAGGCGGTCGAACGTCACCCCGCGGAACAGCGTCCCGTCGATGCCGCCGACCGGCTCCGCGTCCAGCCGCTTCGCGAGCTCGAAGAACTTCGCGGTCACCTGGCGCGGTGTGCTGCCCAGTTGGTACTCGGGGTGCGCCGCCGCGTACGCCGCGAAGTCCGGGAACCGGTCCTCCATGCCGCGTCCGAGCAGCCGGAAGGCCGCCAGGTCGTAGCCACCGGGGCCCATGTTGCTGTCGAGCACGACGCGATCGCTCTGCCGGGGGAACAACGTCGTGTAGACCGCGCCGAGATAACTGCCGTAGGAGGCGCCGAGGTACGAGATCCTCGTCTCGCCCAGGGCCGCCCGGAGCCGGTCCATGTCGCGCGCGGTGTTCGCGGTGGTGATGTACGGCAGCATCCACGCGGTCCGGGAGGCGGCGCACCGTTCGGCGACGGCCCGCGCGTTCGGTGCCTCCCGGGCGACGTCGGCGGCGGTGTGCGCGTACGGCGGGAAGTTGCCGCGGGCCTGCTGCTGCGGTGTCAGATCGCAGGTCACCGGTGTGCTGCGGCCGACCCCGCGCGGGTCGAAGCCGATCACGTCGTACGCGTCGAGGACGTCCTTCGGCAGCCCGGCGGCAGCGAGCTGGGCCGGGTAGTCGAGCCCGGAGGCGCCGGGACCGCCCGGGTTCGTCAGCAGCACACCACGGCGTTTCGCAGGGTTCTCGCTCGCCAGCCGGGAGACCGCGATCTCGATCTGCCGGCCGCCCGGATCGCGATGGTCCAGCGGGACGCCGAGCGTCGCGCACTCCAGTCGGGACGCGACGGAGCTCCGCGAACCGGCTGCCTGTGGCGGACAGGGGGTCCAGCGCAGGGAGTCCGGTGTCGTCGCTGCCGGGGCGGTCCGGGTCGCCGCCGTCGACGCGCTCGACGCGCTCGACGCGCTCGGCGTGACGACCGTCGCGACCGCTGTGAGGGTCGTGGCGGCGGTGGCGGCGAGGGCGAGGGAAAGGATCTTGCGTCGCATCTGGGGTCCTCTCTGGGGGTCCGTCGGGGTGGATTCGGGGTGGACGGGGTCGCGCGCCGGAGCGGCCCGGGGGCGGGCGGACGGCCTGGCGGGTGGATGGGTCGGCGCTGGCGGGCTGGCGCGCTGATGGACTGACCGGGTGACGGGCTGACGGGCTGACGTACACGAGTCTGTTCACCCGCTGTCATCGGCACATCGGTCCGGCGGCTCCAGTCGTCTTCGACCGGAGTCGAAGGTGCCGTACGACCAGGGGCGGAGGCGGGAACCCGCCCACGTCCGCCGCACCGACCGCGCCGGTTCGCCACAATGGCCGGATGGACGAGGACGTCGTGCCACGGCCCCGGGGGTGGCGGCAGAGCCGGCAGCGGAGCTGGCGGCTGGTGGCGGCCGCGGCGCTTGGCATCCCGTTCTGGCTCGCCACCGGGGCGGCGCTGCCTCCGGGGTGCGCGACCGGCTCGTGCGCGTGGTTCGTCACCGGGGATCCGCTGGTGGCTCTCGGCGCTCTGACGGCGCTTCTGTGGCGGCGCCGGTTCCCGCTCGCCGTCGCGGTGGCGGTCGCCGTCGCGTCGAGCGCGTCGGCACTCGCCACCGGCGCCGCGCTGCTGGCCCTGTGCTCGGTCTCCGCCCGGCGCCGTCCGGCGTGGACCGCGGTCGCCGCGCTCGCCCTCGTCGCCGCCTCGCCCTTCACCTTCTTGATCTACCCGGTCACGGGTCCGCCCGGCTCGATGTGGCGCACACTCGCCCTCACGGCACTGAGCGCGGGCACCGCGGTGGCCGTCGGCGTGGCGATGGGCGCGGTCGTCGGCGCCCGGCGCGTCGAGGTGCGGTCGCTGCGGGAGCGGGCGGAGAGCGCGGAACGGGAACGGGCCGCACACGCGGCGCGGGTGCGGGCCCTTGAACGGAACCGTATCGCCCGGGACATGCACGACGTGCTCGCGCACCGGATCTCCCTGGTGGCCCTCCAGGCCGGAGCGCTGGACCACCGGGGGGACCTCACCCCGGCGGAGAACCGCACCTTGATCCGTGGCATCGCCGACGGCTCCCGGCAGGCGCTTGAGGAACTGCGGGACGTGCTCGGGGTGCTTCGCGCCGAACCGGGCGATCCGGGCGATCCGGGGGAGTCGGGTGACCCGGGTGGCCTGAGGGACCCGGACCCGGATTCGGATTCGGATCCGGGTCGGGGTCAACCGGAGGCGATTCAGCCCTTGTTCGACCGCGTCCCGGACCTGGTGGCCGACGCCCGCGCGTCCGGACTCGACGTCACGTTCACCACGATGGTGGCGGGGCGACCGCCGGATCTCGTCGGAGGTACCTGCTACCGGGTGGTCCAGGAGGGGCTGACCAACGCCGTCAAGCACGCCCCGGGCGCCCCCGTACGCGTCATCGTCGAGGGAACGACCGGCTGTGGACTGCGCGTGCGGGTCGACACCTCACCGGCGTCGACCGCCACGGCGTCGACTGCCACGGCGTCGGCCGCTCGGCCTCCGGCATCAGGGTTCGGCCTGCTCGGACTCACCGAACGCGTCACCCTCGTCGGCGGGGAACTCCGCCATCACCCGACACCCGAGGGTGGATACGTCCTCACCGCGCGGCTGCCCTGGCCGAACGTCATTGCCAGTGAGGAGAGTTGAGTGGTGGGGGAGCGAGAGCCGGTACGGGTGCTCATCGTCGACGACGAACAACTGGTGCGCCTGGCACTGCGACTTGTCATCGACGGCGAGCCGGACCTGACCGTCGTCGCGGAAGCCGCCGACGGGGACTCCGCGCTCACCGCGGTGGCCCAACACCGGCCGGACGTCGTCCATCCGGATGCCCGGCCGTGACGGAGTCAGCGCGACGAGGGAGCTCCTCATGGGGCCGGTGCGCTCCCGGGTCCTGATGCTCACCACCTTCGACTCCGACGACCTGGTGCTCGGCGCGCTGCGCGCCGGAGCCCTCGGCTTCGTCCTCAAGGACAGTCCTCCGGCCCGGATCCTCGACGCGGTGCGCGCCGTCGCGGCGGGGAACCCCGTACTGTCCCCCGCGGCCACCGCCCGCGTGATCGCCGCGGCCACCGGGCCGCGCTCCACCGAGGCCCGCCGCGCGTCCCGCGACGCCGCGCGGGAACGCCTGACCGTGCTGACGGAACGGGAACGCGACACCGCCCGGGCCATCGCGGACGGTCTCGGCAACCCGGAGATCGCCGAGCGGCTGGGGATCGGAGTCGCGACGGTCAAGGCGCACACCGGGAGCCTGTTCGCCAAGCTCGAGGTCGAGAACCGGGTGCAGATCGCGCTCCTGGTCCGCGACGCGGAGGAGTGAGGGGCCGCGGCCGCTTGACCATGGACGGCCGGTTCAGAAGCCTGGCGCCGAGCCGAGCCGAGCCGGCCCGGCCCGGCTCGACTCACCCCGGCTGCCGCGCACCCCGACTCGGCCACTCCGTCGGCGGGTTGAAGACCGACGGCGCCGTCAGCTCCCAGCGGAGCGGCGAGGCATGGCGGATCTCGACCACCCGCTCTACGTCGAAGTCCACGAACTTCAGCGCGCCCGGGAAGGCCGCCGCGCGGCGCGGGTCCCAGTCCACGCTCGCCCGGCCGGTGAGCTGGAGGGTGTGGCCCGCCTCCCAGTCCAGGAAGAGCAGGCCGCAGGCGGGGTTGAGGTGGAGGTTGCCCAGCGTCATGTAGAAGGAGTTGCCCACGTAGTCCGGCCAGGAGACGCGGCGCGGGCCCGCCGTGACGAAGCCGGGGGTGCCGCCGCGGTGGGAGGCGTCGGCGCCGTGGGCGGGGGAGTGGCTGGCGATGAAGAAGGTGTCCGCCGTCGCGATCCAGTGCCGCTGGGCCGCGCTGAGGGTGTCGCCGGTCTCGGCGCGGCCCGGTGCGGGGCGGGTGTCGCCGGCGGTGGCGGTGGCGGGGGAGGGGTCCAGGAGGGTGCGGCGCTGGATGTACTTGGGGCAGTTGCCCAGGACCTGTCCGGCCCGGAAGTACAGCCCCTCCGCCTCGCGCAGCGCGACCCCGTTGAGCCGGACCCGGCGGGTCGTCCGCGGCTCCACCGCCACCATGCCGACCGGCCCGCCCGTGTCGAAGGCGTGCTCCAGCGGATCGCCGGGCACCGGGGCGGCGGCGATCAGCAGGGTGTGCGGGTCGAGCGGCGACACGAACCCGGCGTCCCCGGTGACCATCGACGCCCACAGCGCGCCCGTCGCGTCCTGGCCGCCCAGGAAGAGCATCCGCTGACCCGCCAGGAAGTGGGCGAACGGCGGCTCGATCACATCGCGGAACATGGGGGTGCCCCAGCCCGGATGTCCTTCCCCCGCCCGCCGCTGCACGGCCTGCTCGCCCTCGTGGTACGGCGACCCCGTCATGACTCGTCCCCTCCGCCGCGTCGACCGCCCTGCCGACCGCGCTGCCGACTGTCCTGCCAACCCCGTGCCGCTTGCCGTGCCGGACACGCCGTCCGGCGCCCGAGAACAGCGTCGGGCCCCGCCCGTCCGGCGTCCACCCCGCCTCAACCACCGCTCCGGGCCTGTCGATTGACGAATCGCGCACCAACCGTGACGGAGTTGCGTCCTTTCCGAGGCCCGATCGTGAGGGGCGCCGGGGTGGTCGCCCGACGCATCCGCGCAGCAAGCGCCGGGCGTAAGGGCTTGTCCTCGCGCGTCCCGAGAGACGTCCGGGGGCTTGAGTGGTCCATAGAAACCAGCATCCGGGTATGTTCCAATGTCGGCTATCGGATGCAGGGGGAAAACGGACCCACCATGGGGACGGCTGCCGTGAGGTGCGGCGGCATTGTGCGGAAAATCCCCCGAGTCCTCGGCGGACGGGGGTTTGATCGATGACGCGTGTCGGTGTTCGGGTCGAAAGACAGCCCATTATCCGATTCAACGCGACCGGGCAGTCCCGTGACTGTGTGCAGATCGTCCGAGACCACGACGAAGAGCCGCACGGAACGATCGTGAGCAATCGATTCGGTGAAGTGCGCACGCTTCTCGTCGAGGGCGGTCCGCGTGAAATGATCAGACCCGAAAGGCTCCTGGAAACACACAAGGAGGCATATCTGAGCATCTGTCGACCACTCGTCGGCGAGTTATTAGTGTTCCAGGACGGAAAACACGCGACGGCCCGCGGGGCGCAGCTCGTCTGCTACGACAGCTCCCGCCCCTACAAGGTCATCATGCCGGAACGCTTCCGGGTCGTGACCCTCATGGTGCCGCGCCGCCTGATGGGGCTCACGGCCAAGGACACCACGATGCTCACCGCCCGGGTGTGGCCCGGGTCGCACGGGCTCGGGGCGCTCCTGTCCAACCTCCTGGTCGGTCTCGAGCAGCACGGCGAATCCGTCGACACCGGCATCGACCTGCTGGGCGGCAGCATGGCAGGGTTCGCGGCGGCGCTCTTCGCGGAGCGGCTGCGCTCGATGGCCGAGGAGTCGGGCATCGGCCGGCCGACGCTGATGCTCAGCGTCCAGGCGTACATACGGGAACGGCTCGCCGACCCCGGGCTCAGCCCCTCGGTCGTGGCGCAGCGGCACAACGTCTCGCTCCGCTATCTCCAGAAGATATTCCATGAGCGCGATACGAGTCCGGCCCGCTGGATCAGGGACGAAAGGCTGGCCCGCTGTCGTTCCGAGCTGGCCGACTCGCGTTTCGACCACCTGTCCATCGCGGCCATCGGCGAAAGGTCCGGATTCTTCGGCGCCTCGCATTTCAGCCGTCTCTTCCGGGACCGGTACGGGGTCACGCCCCGCGAGTTCCGCAAGATCCGCGGACTCGCCCTCGCTGAATGACATCGTCGAATGGCCTCGCCGAGTGGTCCCGTCGACTCCCACTCGGTCGGTCTGGTTCGTCCAGGTATTTTTCGCACACTAAGGGAAGGGTAATGCATTGACCAGCTTTGATTTCCCCGGAAAGTACTACGAGATCATGCGTGGCGATTTCCGCGACATCCACGCGGAAACCGAATTCCTGTCCGCCCTGGTACCGGCCGGCGGCCGTGTTCTGGATATCGGCTGCGGGACCGGAACCAACCTCAGGGAACTCGGCGCGCGCGGCTTCTCCGGCCTCGGGATCGACCAGAGCGAGCGCTTCATCCGATACGCCCGCGACACGGCCGCGGCCACCGGTGCGCGCATGCCCGGCGGTACCGACGGTACCGGCGTCGGCTACGCGCACGAGCGGGCCGAGACCTTCACCACCGACGAGCGCTTCGACCTCGTCTACAGCGTCTTCATGACGCTGAACTATCTGCCGCGCGCCGACTTGCGCCAACTCTTGCGCAAGATGCGGGAGTTGCTGCTCCCCGGCGGTCATGTTGTCCTGGAGTTCGGGCATTTGCTGAACTTCGTGGAGGGTTTCCAGCCGCATACGGTGGCCCATCACCGCGGTCCCGACGGCATACTCATCACCCGCCTCGCCCGCCAGTCGGTCAACCCGCACGCGGCGAATTGGCGGAGCGAGGAGACCCTGCTCGTCCGCGAGCGCGACGGCCGGGTGGCCCTCTACGACAACTTCTACGACCAGGCCGTCCTCACCGGACCCGAGGTGCGCGAACTGCTCACCGAGGCCGGGCTGCGCGTCCGGGCGGAGTACGGCGGCTTCCGCAAGGAGCCGGTCCCCTTCCACGGGCGCGGCCCGCTGGTGATCGTGGCGACCGCCGCCGAGGAGGCTGATCACGCATGACGACCCCCGACACCCCCGACACCCCCGACGCCCCCGGCGTCCCCGACTTCGAGGGCGGTCGCGACACCGAGGGCACCCGCACCGCCCCCGACGCCCGGAACCTCTGGGACCTCCGGAACCTCCGGGACTTCCGGAGCTCCCGGAACTTCCAGGACATCTCCTACCTCGACGGCGGACCCGCCGTGGTCGCCGAGGTTCCCGACCTCGGCTCCGCGCTCGTCCGGGCCGCGGCCCGCCACGGCGCCGAGGAGCGCCTCCGCTTCATCGCCCCCGACGGCCCCGCCGACAGCTCCGCCGACGGTGCCGAGCACGGCTCCAAGCACGGCTCCGAGTACGGCTCCGAGCAGGGCTCCGAGCAGGGCTCCGAGCAGGGCTCCGAGCACGGCAGGTCGTACCAGCGGCTGCTCGACGACGCCTGCCGGATGCTCGCGGGCCTGCGCGCCGCGGGCGTCCGGCCCGGCGAGACCGTCGTCCTCCAGGTCGCCGACGACCCCGAGCTGCTCACCGCCTTCTGGGCCTGCGTCCTCGGCGGCTTCGTCCCGATGCCGGTCAACGCCGGTGCCACCGCCGAACAGCGCGCGGCGGCGCCCGGCCTGCTGCTGCGGGTGTGGACCGGCTACGGCGCGCCCCGGGTCGTGACCGGCGCCGGACAGGAGCTGGACCCGGCGGCCACCGCCGACCCGCGCTGGCGGGACGCCTGGGTCGGCACCACCCGCGACCTCCTCACGTACGCCCCCGACCGGAACCGGCACCACGCCGCCACCGACGAACCGGCGGTACGGCTGCTCACCTCGGGCAGCACCGGGGTGCCCAAGGCCGTGGTGCTCACCCATCGCAATGTGCTGAGCCGCACCGCGGCCACCGTCCGGTCGAACGGGCTGAGCGACCGCACCCGCACGTTCAACTGGATGCCCATGGACCATGTGGGCGGCCTGGTCATGTTCCACGTACGGGACGTGTACCTCGGCTGTCACCAGGTGCACGCCCGGTTCGCGTGGATCCTGGAGGACCCGCTGCGCTGGCTCGCCGCGATGGACCGGCACCGCTCGGACACCACCTGGGCGCCGAACTTCGCCTTCGGGCTCATCAACGACCAGGCGGACCGGTGCGCGGGCCGGTCCTGGGACCTCTCCTGCGTGCGGTACATCATGAACGGCGGCGAGGCCGTCCGCAGCGGTGTCGTCCGCCGGTTCCTTGAGGTCCTCGCGCCCTTCGGGCTGCCTTCGGACGCCATGTACCCGGGCTGGGGCATGTCGGAGACGTCCGCCGGGGTGGCCGACTGCGAGTTCTCCGCCGTCAACGCCGGGGACGAGCGGTACGTCCCGGTCGGCCGGCCGCAGCCCGGCACGGCCCTGCGGGTGGTCGACGCGCAGGGCGAGCTGGTGCCGCCCGGCGTCACCGGGCAGCTCCAGGTCACCGGCGCCAGCGTGACCGGCGGCTACTACCGCAACGACGAGCAGAACCGGCAGTCGTTCACCGCCGACGGCTGGTTCAAGTCCGGCGACCTGGCCTACGTCAAGGACGGCATCCTCACCGTGACCGGCCGCGCCGACGACGTCATCCAGCTCGGCGGCGTCACCTACCACGGCCACGAGATCGAGGCCCGGGTGGAGGAACTCGACTGTGTCGCCCCCTCGTACACCGTCGCCTGCGCCGTGACCGTGACCGCGACCACGGCCGGGACGCCGGGTGCGGACGGCTCGGACGGGCCGGCCGAGGAGCTCGCCGTCTTCTTCCACCCGCGCGACGGCGCGACCGAGTCCGAGTCCGAGTCCGAGTCCGAGGCGGTGGAGCGGGTGCGCCGCCGGGTGACGGAGGCGTTCGGCGTCGACCGGGTGCACGTCGTCGTGGTCTCCAAGGAGGACGTGCCGAAGACCGGCATCGGCAAGCTCCGCCGGGCGCGACTGGGGGAGTGGTTCCAGGAACGGCGGGCGGCGGCCCAAGGAGCTGGGGCGCGTTCCTGACCCCAGGTCGTGGGCGCACGGGCGGTGGGGGCGGGGGGGGGGGGCGGGGCCCCCCCCCCCCGGGCCCCCCCCCGGGGGGGCCGGGGCCCCCCCCGCCCCCCGGCCGCGCCCCGCCCCCCGCCACCACCCCCGGGGGGGGCCCCCGGGCCGGGCCC
>NZ_JBIVFL010000002.1:216251-773404 GCF_044748125.1 Streptomyces sp. NPDC090025
TGGGGGGGGGGGGGGGGGGGGGGGCGGGGGGGGGGGGGGCGGGGGGGGGGGGGCGGCGCCGGGGGGGGGGGCCCCCCCCCCCCGGGGGGGGGGGGGGGGGGGGGGGGGGGGGGGGGGGGGCCCCCCCCCCCCCCGGCCGTGGCCGCCGCTCAGGCGGGCAGCCGTCGGCCGAGGAAGTCCTCGACGAGCTCCGCGATCTCGGCGCAGTGCGTCTCCAGGGCGAAGTGCCCGGTCGGCAGCAGCCGCACCTCGGCCTCCGGAAGATCGCGCCGGAACGCCCGCGCGCCCTCCGGGCCGAAGATCTCGTCGTGGGCTCCCCAGACGGCCAGCAACGGCACCTGGCTCACCCGGAAGTACCGTTGGAACAACGGGTAGTTGTCCAGGTTGCTGGCGTAGTCCCGGATGAGCCGGAGTTGTACGTCGACGCTGCCCGGGTGGCGCAGCGCCGCCGCGTCGAGGTGCCAGGCGTCCGGGTCGAGCAGGCTCTCGTCCGGGACCCCGTGGGCGTACTGCCAGCGCACCCCCTCCGGGGTCAGCGCCTGGCGCACGGCCGGTTCGTTCGCCGGGCTCGGGTCGTCCAGGTAGGCGCGGACCGGCTTCCAGAACTCCGGTACCAGGCCGTCCAGATACGCGTTCCCGTTCTGGCTCACGATCGCCGTGACCCGCTCGGGGTGGGCGCTCGCGAGCCGCCAGCCGATCGGCGCGCCGTAGTCGTGGACGTACAGCGCGAAGCGGGTCAGCCCGAGCCGCCGGGTGAACGCGTCGGTGATCTCCGCCAGTCGGGCGAAGGTGTAGTCGAACGCGTCCGGGGACGGCCGCGCGGAGTGCCCGAAGCCGATGTGGTCCGGCGCGATGACCCGGAAGCGGCCCGCGAGGCGGCCCATGAGGTCGCGGAACGACCGGGAGCTGGCCGGGAAGCCGTGGAGCAGCAGCAGGACCGGCGCGTCGGGCGCGCCGGCCTCCCGGTAGAACACGTCGAGCCCCTGCACGGCGACCGTGCGGTGGCGGATGCGTGGATCCATGGATGTCCCTTCGCTGGTGGACTTCTGGCGTTCCAAGTGCCGGGAGGTGTACGGGCCGTCCCGGCCCCGTGCCCGCCCTCGCCGCGCGCCCCGCCCGCACCGGCGCACCCGCTTTCACCGGCGCACCCGCTTTCACC
This sequence comes from Streptomyces sp. NPDC090025, assembly GCF_044748125.1. NCBI lineage: Bacteria > Bacillati > Actinomycetota > Actinomycetes > Kitasatosporales > Streptomycetaceae > Streptomyces > Streptomyces sp. NPDC090025. The sequence goes on from NZ_JBIVFL010000002.1 coordinate 217,411, forward strand.
GGCGCACCCGCCCTCATCGCGTGCCCCGCTGTCTGGCGTAGTGGCGCGCCACCTTCGCGCGGTTGCCGCACCGCGCCATCGAGCACCAGCGGCGGGTGCCGTTGCGCGAGGTGTCGAGGAAGTACCGGGCGCAGTCCGGGCGGCCGCAGCGGCGGATCCGGTCCGGGGCCGTGGCGAGCAGGCGCAGGAAGTCGTGCGCGGCCGTCCACGCGGCGCCCCAGGACGGATCCGCGAACTCGGCCCGCTCGCCCGGCCCTTCGGCGGTCAGCGTGGGCCGGATCCGGCCCCGCCGCAGGATCGCGTCGAGCTGCCCGGCGGCCGCCGCGGAGTCCGGTGCCGCGAGGACGGCCGCCAGCGCGCGCCGGGTGGCGCGTACCGCATCCAGGGACGCGGCGTCGGCGGGGAAGCGGTCCGCCAGGCCGTGACCGGCCAGCCAGGTGTGCAGTCCGGCCGGAGTGGTGAGCAGGTCCTCGTGCCGCCCGTCCTCCTGCCGCCGGGTGTTCAGGAGGTCGAGGGCGAGGGGCCGGCCGAGGTCGCGCGGGAGCCCGGGCGGCAGCCCGAGCGGGATCCCCAGGGGCCGGCCGAGGTGGGCGCCCGGCAGGCGCGGATCGGCATCGCTCATCGCACACCCGCCTCCTTCCGGCCCGGTGCGGACGCGGCACGCGCGCGGCCCGGCGCAGGCTCGCCCCGGTCGGCCCGCTCCCGGCCCGGCCGCCATGGCCCGCCCGCCATGGTCCGCATCGCGCCAAGGCGCGGCCCGGCGCTCCGCTTCTAACCACTCAAGCGTACGTGACCGGTTGCAGCGGTGTATCTCTAACCTCTAAAGTCGATTCCGTTGGTTAGACCCTGCGGTGTGTGCGGACGGATCAGAACGCGTGCGCGTACACGTCAAAGGCGAGAGGTCGCCGTCCCTAGCGTGAGGACGGCGCCGCCCGGCAGGCTCCTCTGCCGCTCCACCGCCCGGACGGCGCGCCCGAACAGACATGAGCACGCACGTACTGGAGGGGTTCCATGACTGTCACGCAGACTCTCGATCCCACGACGGGCGACCAGCGCGTCCCCAACACCCCGGCCGAGATCCTGGCGCGGGCGCGGGCCGTGGCCCCGCTGCTGCGCGAGCGCTCGGAGGAGATCGCCCGCAACCGGCGGCTGCCCGCCGACGTCGTCGAGCTGGTGCGCGGCACCGGCGTCTTCCGCATCGGGATGCGGAAGGAGTGGGGCGGGCCCGAGCTGACCTTCGCCCAGCAGTGCGAGGTCGTCGAGGCGCTGTCGTACGGCGACTCGGCGGCCGGCTGGTGCGGCATGATCGGCATGGACACCTGGATCTACGCGGGCTATCTCGACGAGTCCGTGTCCCGGGAGATGCTCGCCAACCCGGACGCCATCACCGCCGGCCTGATCTTCCCCGTCGGCCGCGCCGACCGGGTGCCCGGCGGCTACCGGGTCAACGGCCGCTGGCCGTTCGGCAGCGGCGTCACCCACGCCGACTGGGTCGTCGGCGGCTGCGTGGTGCACACCGACGGCGAGCCGGAGCCGGGCCCCGGCGGCGCCCCGGTGAACTGGCGCCTGATGATGGTCCCGCGCCGGGACATCGAGCCCGTCGACACCTGGCACACCACCGGCCTCGCCGGCAGCGGCAGCATGGACTACCAGGCCGTCGACCTGTTCGTGCCGGAGCGCAACACCTTCGACTTCACCACCCCGCGCGGCTCCGGCCCGCTGTCCGCCCCCGACGCGTTCCTCGGCAATGTGCCCGGGGTGCCGCTGGGTGTGGCGCGGGCGGCGCTCGACCACGTCCGCGAGCTGGCGGTCGGGCGGGTCGAGAAGGGCACCGGAGTCCCGTGGGCCGAGAGCTACCGGGTGCAGACGGCCATCGGCCAGGCCGAGATGGAGCTGGCCGCGGCCCGCTACGCCGTCTACGGCACGCTCGACGACCTGTGGGACCGGCTGTCGTCCGGCGTCCCGGCCACACCCGACCAGCAGGTGTCGTCCGCGCTGGCCCGCGTGAACGCCTTCAAGACCGCCCGGTCGATCGTCACCCGGCTCGCCGACCTGGTCGGCACCGCCTCGATCTACCGGACCTCCCCGCTCGACCGCTGGTACCGCGACCTGCACACGATGTGCCAGCACATCCTCGCGCAGGAGCAGATCGTGCAGTCCGCGGGAGCGCATCTGCTCGGGGGGACGCCGCTGGCGCCGTTCCCCCTCGGGCTCAAGGGCTGACACCGGCACGGTGAACGGCGGTCGGCGGGCGGGGTGTTGGCCGTGTTGGCCCGCCCGCCGACCGCCCGGCCGGGCGACGGACCTGAAGTGACCGGCAACCGACGAGATGATGAGGACAGCGAGATGACAGCAACTCCCAGTGAGGCAGAGGTCGGTGCGACGCCCGCCGGAGCGGGCGGTACGGGCACCGGCAAGGCGGACGGTGGCGACGCGGGCTCCGGCGCGGCGAACGGAGGCGCGGCGAACGGCGGCAAGTGGGGCCTTCGCGAGTGGGGTCTGCTCGTCAGTGTCTGCGCCGCGTTCTTCCTCGACGCGCTCGACAACATCATGGTCGGCATCGCGGTCCCGCCCATCCAGGCGGACCTCGGCATGAGCACCGAGTCCGTGCAGTGGGTGGTCAGTTCGTACGTCCTCGGCTTCGGCGGCTTCCTGCTGCTCGGCGGCCGGATGGCCGACCTGCTCGGCCGCCGCCGCATGTTCCTCCTCGGCGTGGCCGTCTTCGCCGTCGGATCCCTGGTCGGCGGCCTCACCCACGAAGGCATCGTGGTGATCGTGGCCCGGTTCGTGATGGGCATCGGCGCCGCGTTCACCGCACCCGCCAGCCTCTCCATCATCATCACCAGCTTCGCCGAGGGCCCGCAGCGCAACCGCGCCGTCGGCATCTACACCGCCTGCGGCGCCGTCGGTTACTCCACCGGCGTCATCGTCGGCGGCGCCCTCACCTCGATCAGCTGGCGCTGGACCTTCCTGCTGCCGGTCGTCGTCGCGGTCATCGCCTTCGCCGGCGCGCTGTCCCTGGTGCCCCGCGACCCGCGCTCCGCGGCGCGCGGCGGCAGGTTCGACGTGACCGGCGCCATCAGCGTCACCGCCGCGATGCTGCTCTTCGTGTACGGGATCGTCGAGGCCCCGAACGCCGGCTGGACCTCCGCGCGCACCCTGGGCACGCTGGCCGCCGCGCTCGTCCTGCTCGCCCTCTTCGTCGTCGTCGAACGCCGGGCCGCCCAGCCGCTGTTGCGCCTCGGACTGCTGCGCAACCGGGCCCTGGTGGGCGCGAGCCTGGTCGCCGCCGCCATCCTCGGCACGTACATGAGCTTCCAGTTCATCGGCGGCCTCTACCTCCAGTCGCTGCGCGACTGGTCGCCGATGGAGATGGCGCTCGCCTTCCTGCCCATCGGCCTGCTGATCATGACGATCGCCCCGCGCGCCGGGAAGCTCATCGCGCGCTTCGGCATCCAGTGGATGATCTTCGCGGGCTTCGTCGCCTACACCGCCTCGTACCTGCTCTTCCTGCGGATCGACGAGACGTCCTCGTACCTCTGGGTCATCCTGCCGAGCATCGTGCTCATCGGCATCGCCTTCCCCTTCTCCTTCCCCGCCGCCAACGTCCAGGCGACCAACGGCGTGGACGACTCCGAGCAGGGCCTGGCGGCCGGTGTGCTGCAGACCGGCTACCAGGTCGGGGCCGCCATCGTCCTCGCGGTCGTCACCGCCACCATGGCGGGCGACGCCGACAAGAACGACACCGCCGCCACCCTGACCGGCTACCACCACGGCCTCTACGTGGTCACCGGCATCTCCGTCCTCACCATGGTGCTCACGCTCGTCGCGGCGCTCCGCGCCTCGGCACGCGGCCGCACGGAGGCCGCCGCCTCGGCCACCCGGTAACCACGGCCACCCGGTAACCACGGCCACCCGGTCTCCGAAGGCCCAGCACCACACCGGGCCGGCGCCCCCTCGTTCCCTCGTACGGGAACGGGCGGGGCACCGGCCTTTTCGCTGCCCGAATTCCGGGACCGGAATTCCCCGGACAAGCGTGGACCGGACATTTCCGGTGCGCACCTCTGCAAAGAAAGAACTCACCCGGTCGGTAACGTCTTCGACGGAGAACGAGTTTCTCCATTTCCGCAGCCGGAGAGGACCTTTCATGGGTGACCTGTCATCGGCCGATCGTCCCGCGATCGCCGTGAAAGACGATCTGCGTTCCGTCATGCGTACCTTCGCCACCGGCGTCTGCGTGGTCAGCACTTACTCCGACACGGAATCCACGCGTCGGCACAACGCGCTGACCGTCAATTCACTGACGTCCCTCTCGCTCGACCCGCCGCTCGTGGCCCTGAGTATCCGCCGCGATTCCACGTTCGTGGCCGATCTGCTCGCGTCCCGGGTATGGGCCCTTTCCATTCTCGACGGCGGCGGCGAGGACCTCGCGAGGATCTTCGCCCGCCCCGCCGAGGAACGCGAGAAGGCGCTGCGCAGTCTGCCCGCCGAACCCGGCGAGCACACCGGCGCGCTGCTCCTCGACTCCGCCGCCTGGCTGGAGTGCCGCCTCCACGACCAGCTCGTCACCGGGGACCACCTGCTGTTCGTCGGCGAGGTCGTCGGCGCCGGGGTGCGCGACTCCCGGTCGGCGCTCACGTTCCTGCACGGGAAGTTCCGGCGCGTCGACCAGCACGCGATGTGAGCGGACCGGAAGAGCCCCGGGAGGGCCCGGGGAGAGCCCCGGAGGAGCCCGGGAAGAGCCCGGGGAGAGCCCGGGGAGAGCCCGGAAGAGCGACCGGCCGCGGAGCTCCGCGGCCCCAGTATTCGAGAGGTGGCTGAGAAATGTCGGGAATATCGATCGCCGTGGTCGGCGGCGGAGCGTCCGCCGTCTGCCTCGTCGACGCACTCGCCCAGGCGCAGAACCCGTCGGGCAGCATCACGGTCTTCGAGCCGTCGCCGAATCTGTGGCGCGGGCGGGCCTATCAGGTCGACATCGACACCATCAAGGTGAATGCGCCGCCGGAGGACATGTCCGTCCGCGTCGGCGACCCCGGACACTTCCGGCGCTGGCTGGAGACGAGGGAGCGGGTCGTCGAAGGCTTCGCCAGCGCCGACCCGTACTCCGGTACGCGCTTTCCGCCCCGCACCGTCTACGGCGAGTACCTGGAGCAGTCCGCCTACGCGGCCCTCGGCGAACTGCGCAGGAACGGCTGGCGCGTCGACCTCGTCGGCGCGGCGGTCACCGAGGCCCGGCGCTCCGCCGACCAGGTCCACCTGCGCACCGGCGGCGGCCCGGCGGGCGCGTTCGACTACGTCGTGCTGTGCGTCGGCGGCGACAGCCCCATGGACGCCTACGGCCTCGACGGCGCCCCCGGCTACCTCACGGACCCGTACCCGATCTCCCGCGGCCTGCGCGGGATCGGCCCCCGGGAGGAGGTCGCGGTCATCGGCAGCGGCCTGACCGCCGTCGACATCATCCTGGCCCTCGCCGACCAGGGGCACCAGGGACACATCCGGCTGCTGTCGCGGCGGGGCGTGCTGCCCGGCGTCCGGCAGCGGCCCATCGAGGTCCGGCCCCGCCACCTCACCAAGGAACGGATGCGGGCGCTGGCCGCGGGCGGCCACGAGCTGACCCTCGGCGAGTTCGCGCGGATGGTGTGGACCGAACTCCGCGAGGCGGGCGCGGACCTGGACGCCGTCCTCGCCGAGATCACCCATCTCGACAAGGAGGCCCCGGCGGACCGGCTGCGGCGCCAGCTCGCCGCCGTGGACTCGCCCGACCCGGGACTGCGGGTGCTCCAGCACGCCGTACCCGACATCGGCCCCGACGTGTGGCCGCTGCTGCGCGACACCGACCGGGTCGAGCTGCTGCGCTCCCACTACCGCACCATCATGAGCCTGTGCTGCCCCATGCCGCCGGCCAGCGCCGCCGTGCTCCTGGAACTCCTCGACGCGGGCCGCCTGAGCATCCACGCCGGGCTGCGCAAGGTCGCGGAACGCGCCACCGGCGGCTTCGAGCTGATCACCGAGGACGGGCCGCCGCTCGGCGCGGACCGGGTGGTCAACGCGGTCAACGCCGCCAAGGGCCGGATCACCCCCGGCGCGCTGCCGCTGGTGACCACGATGACACGGGCGGGCGTCGCCGACCGCCACCCGCTCGGCGGACTGCACCTCGCCCGCGCCACCAGCCGTCTCGTCACCGCGGGCGGCCACGACCCGCGGCTCTACGGGCTCGGCACCATCGGCGCCGGTTCGCTCTTCTTCACCTTCGGCGTCCCGTCCCTGGTGGACCGCGCCGAGGACATCGTCGCCGCCATCCTCCAGCACGCGCGGGACACCCACGCGGCCCGCTCCGAGGACGTCCTGCTCCCCGCCTAAGCGCACCTTCCCGGATCCCGGATCCCGGATCCCGGATCCCGGATCCCGGATCCCGGATCCCAGAGATCAGATCCCAGATCCCAGATCCCAGAGATCAGAGAGAGGAAGCCAGCATGACCACGACGACCGCCCCCACCCCCGAGCCGCCCCGCGCGGAGTTCCTCGCCGACACCGCGACCGGACTGCCGATCCCCGGCGAGCCGGTGTTCACCGACCCCGACGACACCCGGCGGCACCGCAAGCAGCGACTGGCCGCGGCCTTGCGGCTGTTCGGCAAGTACGGGTTCGGCGAGGGCATCTCCGGCCACATCTCGGTGCGCGACCCCGAGCACCACGACCAGTTCTGGGTCAATCCGTTCGGCGTCTCCTTCAAGCACGTCACCGTCGGCGACCTCATCCGCGTCGACGCCGAGGGCCGCGTGGTGGAGGGCAGGCACCGGGTCAACCCCAGCGCCTTCGTCATCCACTCCCAGATCCACGAGCTCCAGCCCGGGGCCACCGCCGCCGCCCACGGTCACACCGCCCACTCCCGCGCCCTCGGCTCCCTCGGCCGGCTGCTCGAACCCATCGACCAGGAATCGGCCGCCTTCTACGGACGGCAGACGCTGTACGAGGACTACGAGGGCCCGTCCGTCTCCCTGGAACAGGGCCGCGACATCGCCGAGAAGCTCGGCGACAACCGGGCCATCCTGCTCCGCCACCACGGCCTGATCACCGTCGGCGGCTCCCTCGACGAGGCCGTGCACTGGTTCTTCACGTACGACAGCTGCGCCCAGGTCCAGTTGCTCGCGCACGCCGCCGGTACGCCGAAGCCGTTCACGCACGAGCAGGCCGTGGCGGCCGGGGAGGGCTTCGGCGACGCCCAACTCGGCTGGTTCAGCTTCCAGTTGCTGTGGGACGAGATCGTCCGCGAGGAGCCCGACCTGCTGGCGGAGTGAGCCCGTACCCACCCCAGGCACACCGGCACACCGGCACATCGGCACATCGGCACATCGCGGCGGTGGCGGCGACGCCCGCCCCCGCCGCACCCGGCCCGTCCCGACCTGTCCCGCCCCGCATCGCATCGAGGAGTCCATCGTGCACAGGAACCGTCCGCTGCCCGCCGCCGCACCCCTGGAGGAGACCCGATGATCCGCACGGCAGCGGTGGTGGGGACCGGCCTCATCGGCACCTCGGTGGCGCTCGCGCTCGCGGACCGGGGTGTACGGGTCCACCTGCTCGACGCCGACGAGTCGGCGGCCCGCACGGCCGCCGCGCTCGGCGCCGGGCTCGTCGGCGCGCCCGACGAGCGCGTGGACATCGCCGTGGTGGCCGTGCCGCCCGCCCACGTCGGCGAGGTCCTCGCCGCCCAGCAGGCGAACGGCCTGGCCCGCAGCTACACCGACGTGGCCAGCGTCAAGACCGGACCCGAGCGGGACGTGCGCAAACTCGCCGACCCCGCCCGGTACATCGGCGGCCATCCCATGGCCGGGCGCGAGCAGTCCGGGCCGCTCGCCGCCTCGGCCACCCTCTTCGAGGGCCGCTCCTGGGTCCTCACCCCGACCCCGGAAACCTCCAAGGACACCCTGAACCGCGCCCTTGAGGTGGTCGCGCTGTGCGCCGCCGTCCCGGTGGTCATGGAGAGCGACGCCCACGACCGCGCGGTCGCGCTGGTCTCCCACACCCCGCACCTGGTCGCCGCCCTGATGGCGGCGCGCCTCGCCCACCTGCCGGACGACGCGGCCCGGCTCGCCGGGCAGGGCCTGCGGGACGTCACCCGGATCGCCGGGAGCGACCCACGGCTGTGGACCGACATCCTGGACGCCAACGCGGCGCCGGTCGCCGAGGTCCTGGAGGCGCTGGCGGCGGACCTCGCCACGACGGTCGCCGCCCTGCGCGCCCTCACCGCCGACGACACCGACACCCGGGTACGGGGCGCGGCCCGGGTCGCCGACCTGCTGAGGCGCGGCCGGACGGGCCACGGCCGGCTCCCCGGCAAGCACGGCGAGAAGCCGTCCCGGCTCGCCCCCGTCCACGTCCTCATCGGCGACCAGGCGGGCGAACTGGCCCGTCTCCTGTCCGGCGTGGCCGATCTGGACGTCAACGTCGAGGAGGTGTCCATCGACCATTCGCCGGCGGAACGCAGCGGCCTGGTCGAACTGCTCGTCGCCGCCTCGGCCGCCCCGCGGATGACCCGTCACCTCACCGAGGACGGCTGGACGGTCCACCACCCGGCCACGACCCCCACGCCCACGGGCGGCACGGCCGGGGCACGCCCCTGATCTCCAGCTCCATCCGGGCCTGCGTCGCCCCCTGGCACCAGTGGACGCCGAAGCCGAAGGCCAGGTGGTGGCGGGCGTCGGCGCGGAGGTCGAGGGCGGCGGGCGGGGTGCGACAGGAGCCGTCGTCGCGCTGGGTCCGTGGACGGTCAGCGCTGCTGGAACGGGCGGCCGTGGCGCATCCGCTGCCACAGCGGCAGCCCGAACCACACCCAGGACATCGCGCTGAACAGCACGACCGCCGCGATCGCGGATTCCGACGGGCCGAGCACCACGTCCACGACGAGCACCAAGGCGCTGGTCATCGACAGCATCAACAGGGCGAGCCCGGTGAGTGCGAACCCGTGGCACAGACTCAGCAGCCGGTGCTTCAGGCCGTGCCGGAACACCACCCGGTGGAACGGGGCGGGAGCGGTGAGCAGCGTCGCCGCGGCGAACGCCAGCATCAGCGTGACCACGTACTGGTACGCCTGCACGGTGGTGATGTCCAGGAACCGCGGCGAGAAGGCCAGGGTCATCAGGAAGCCGAGCAGGAACTGGACCCCGGTCTGTGCCACCCGTACCTCCTGGAGGAGTTCGGCGTACGCCTTGTCGAACGTCGCCTGTGCCTCGGGGGTGTGGATGGGGGTCTGGAGGGGCATGCCGGGCATCGGGGGTGTCCTTTCGCAGGAAGGTGCTTGCGGACTGTTCATGTCAACGGCGCGCGCGCACCAAGGGTTCACCTCCGCAGGTGAGTCAGAGGCACGGCACCGCGACCGACAGCACCTCGGGCGCGACCTGGAAGGTCACTTCCAGCCGTTCCCGAACCGGGCGCGGACCAGCTCCGAGGACTGCTCGACGGAGCGCGACTCCTCGGCGAGGGTGGTGCAGTCGCCGTGCCGCCGGACCGCCTTGCGGGCCGCGCCGGTCATGCGCTGTCGCTCCTCCGGGTACGGGGATGCCGCCAGGTACGAGGACGGGGGCGGGTCCGGGCGCCGCCCGTGCCGGGCCCCTGATCGAGGCCCGGAGCGCGGGTCACGTGCCCGGGTCCGGGCCGTGCGCGGCGTCGTGTTCCGCGCGGCGCGGTCCCGGCACTGCCTGCCGCGTCTCCTGGGCCTCCCGGGCCTCCCGCGTGTTCGACACCGGCCGGAACCGCACCGACGGCTCCTCCGCCCGTCGCTCCTCCGGCAGATGCAGCCGCGCCATCACCAGGTCCGTGCCCGCCGGGATCCGGTTCCGGGTGGCGAGCGAGACCAGGATCATCGTTCCGAACGCCAGCGGCACCGTCCACACCGCGGGCCAGGCGAGCAGCGTGTGCGCCCAGCCGTCGCTGAACGGCCCCGCGATGGTCAGCGCGACGGCGGTCAGCGCGCTGCCGCCGCCGGTGAGCAGCCCGGCGACGGCCCCGGGCGCGGTCAGCCCGCGCCACCAGATGCCGAGGACGAGCAGCGGACAGAACGAGGACGCGGCCACCGCGAACGCGAGCCCGACCGCGTTGGCCACCGGCAGCCCGCCCGCCGCCATGCTCACCGTGACGGGCACGGCGACCGCGATCAGCGTCGCGAGCCGGAAGTGCCGCACCCCGAGCGACGGCAGCACGTCCTGGCTGAGCACCCCCGCCACCGACAGCGTGAGCCCGGACGCCGTGGACAGGAACGCGGCGCACGCCCCGGCCGCGACCAGGGCGCCCAGCAGGTCGCCGCCGACGCCGCCGATGACCCGCTCGGGCAGCACGAGCACGGCGGCGTCCGTGTTGCCGGTGAGGACGAGGTCGGGGGCGTAGATCCGGCCGAGGAAGCCGTACAGCGGCGGCAGCAGGTAGAAGCCGCCGACCAGCGCGAGCACGATGACGGTGGTGCGGCGGGCGGCCCGCCCGTCGGGGTTGGTGTAGAAGCGGACCAGGACGTGCGGCAGCCCCATGGTGCCGAGGAAGGTCGCCACGATCACGCCGTACGTGGTGTACAGCGGGTGGGCGTCCCGGCCACCGGACAGCGGCGCGGCCCAGCTCGACGCGCCCTCGCGCGGCCCGGCGTCCGACTCGCGCTGCGGCACCCGCGCCTTCGGCGGGAAGCGCAGCGTCGTCCCGCCGGTGATCTCGTGCACCCCGGTGCCGAGCGCCACCGGGTCCCCGTCGTGCCGCGCGCCGTCCACCGTCCCGGTGACCCCGACCGTCAACGGCTCCTGGATCCGCACCCGTACCGTGTGCTCGACCGTCACCCGGGTCTGCTCGCGGAACGCCGGTGGCTCGTCGAGCGCGGCGACCGGCCGCGGGTCGCCGAGCCAGGCCAGCACCAGGAACAGCGCGGGCACGAGCAGCGCGATCACCTTCAGGCAGTACTGGAACGCCTGCACGAACGTGATGCTGCGCATCCCGCCCGCCGCCACCGCGAGCGTCACGACGACGGCGACGAGCACCCCGCCGAGCCAGCCGGGCGCGCCGGTGACCAGGCCGAGGGTGAGGCCCGCGCCCTGGAACTGCGGCAGCAGATAGAGCCAGCCGACCCCGACGACGAGCACGCTCGCGACCCGCCGGGCGGCCTTCGACTCAAGCCGTGACTCGGCGAAGTCGGACAGCGTGTACGCGCCGGAGCGGCGCAGCGGCGCGGCGACGAACACCAGCAGGACCAGATATCCGGCGGCGTACCCGACCGGGAACCACAGCATGTCGAGGCCCTGGGCGACGACGAGCCCGGCGATGCCGAGGAACGAGGCCGCGGACAGGTACTCGCCGCTGATCGCCATCGCGTTGAGGTGCGGCGGCACGGTGCGGGAGGCCACGTAGAAGTCGGAGGTGGTGCGGGAGATCCGCAGCCCCGCCGCTCCGATCACCAGTGTGGCCAGGACCGCGGCGGTGACGGCCACGATGCCGTACGTCTGGTTCACTCTGGTTCACCTCGAAGCCGCACTCATGTCGTGTCCTCCGACCGGCGATGATCACGCTTCGCGGTGGAGTGTACGCACCGGGAAACCCGGCGGACAGGGCCCTGTCACGCAGCGGCCCAAATTTGCGCAACATCTGAGCTTCGGGCGTGTGTCCGGTCGGCGGTACCGGTCGGCGGTACCGGTCAGCCGCGCCGGTCAGCCGAGGCCCGGGTCCTGGTCGCCGCGGGTGAGGTCCCGGAGGTCGCCGTGGGCGATCTCCAGCTCCACGTACGACTCCTCGGCCTTGCGGAACGCGATCTCCAGCGCGGCCGCCGCGCGCGGCCCGGCATGCGCGCGTGCCGTCGCCCGCAGCTCGTACAGGACGTCCGCCCAGCGGCCCGCCGCGGCCTTCAGCTCGGCGAGCACGGCGGTCAGTTCACGCGCGTCGCCGGGCACGTGCGGCGGCAGTGCGCGCAACCGCTCGACCAGTTCGTCGACGTCGGACAGGGACATGGAGCCACGGTAGACGGGCCGGGCGGCCGGACGCGCCGGATCCGGCGCCCCAGTCCGTGAGCGGCGGCAACGGGGCGGCGGACGGCCCGCTCCGTGCGCCGGGCGGTCCCCTACGACCTCAGCGGGCGCCGACGGGCGTCAGCGGGGGCCTCCGGCGCCGCCGACAGCCAACGCCACCGCGGCCGTTCCGTCACCAGCGTCGCCGTCGCGAGGACCGACACCGCCACCGCCGCCCAGACCGGCCACACCACCCAGGCCGCGGCCACCGCCGCCGCCAGCTGCGTCAGCACGAGCAGAATCGTCACCGCACCCGGCACCGCCACGATCACCTGCGCCTTGTCGCCCGGCGTCGAGAACACCGTCGGCAGCCCGATCAGGACCACCACCGACAGCACCGCCAGCACCCAGGAGTACGCCGCGAGCGCCCACGGCGTCGCCACCCACGCCACCAGCTCCGTCGCGAAACGCAGCACCGAAGCCCGGCTGTCATCAGGTCGTTCCACAGTGTTCCCCCATGTCGGAGTCCGTGCCGAGTGCGGCGGCGGGAGATCATAGGCCGTGCCGTCGAACGGCCGGGCACCGAGTCCGTTCGTGTCGGTGTTGGGCCGAACGGGTGAGGAACGGGAGGATGGGCGCATGAGTAGGTACGAGAGGTACGACGTCACCGACGAACAGTGGGAGGGCCTGGCCCAGGTCGTCCCGCTGCGCGGCCGGGACGAATGGCCGTCCAGGGTCGACCACCGCACGATCCCCGAGCAGTACGAGTCCGCCGAACAGCGCCGGATGGTCGTGCTGCGCGTCCAGGTCTTCGCCGACGCCCGCGAGGTCGCCGAGTACCTCATCGCCCAGATCCCCGTGCTGCTCGACCTGACCAGCGCGGACACCGAGGTCGCCAAGCGCATCCTCGACTTCAGCAGCGGCGTCGTCTTCGGCCTCGGCAGCGGGATGCACCGCGTCGACCGGAACGTCTTCCTGCTCGCCCCGGCCGGCACCGAGGTCGACGGCGCCGAGGGCTCGGACGACGCCGAGGGCTCCGCCGCCACCGAGCGGTACGACGGCGTGGACACCGGCGCGGTCCCTCGTTCGTAGGAAGGTCCGTCAGCCGTAACGGTTCGGCGCGCGGGCGGCTGCGTACGGTCCGGGCATGACCACCACCGGCGGCACCGCCCCCGACGCCCCCGACCGCACGTACCACCCCACCGCCGAACCGCCGGCCGGTCCCGCGCCGGGGCCCGTACCGACGCCGGGACTCGTCCCCGCGCAGGGGCGGCCGCGGGCAGCGCCCCGCGCCCCGTCCGGGTTCGGGTCCGGGTTCGGGTCCGGGTCCGGAACGACGACCGCCGGTGGGGGCGGGGGCGCGGGTGCGGGTGCGGGTGCGGGTGCGGGTGCGGGTGGGGGCGTTGGGGTGGGCGCCGTCCGGCGGCGCCCACGCGGCGCCCACCCGCCGGGCGCCTACCCGCCGGGCGCGCGCCCGGCCGCCGTCGCCAGGCCCGCCGTCACCGAACTCCGGCTCTCCTCCTTCGGCGTGCACCGCGGCACCGTCCTGCCGCTCGGCCCGGTCACCCTGCTGCGCGGCCCCAGCGGCAGTGGCAAGTCCACCGCCCTGCGCGCGTACGAGATCCTCGCCGGGCTCGGCGCGGGCGCCGGACTCGCCGAGGCGCTGCCCGACGCCGCCGACCGCATCCCCGAACGCGCCCGCCCCGACGCCCAGGGCAGGCGCGGCCTGCGGATCGGCTGCACCGTCGACGGCCCCGCGGGACCCGTCGACCTCGACCTCGCCGTCCAGGTCGAACCCAGCCTGCGGATCGTCGGCGAACGCCTCACCGGACCCGGCGGCCGCACCCTCCTCACCACCGCGCTGCGCGACCCCGGACGCGGCACCGTCCAAGCTGAATGGCACACCGCGGGCACCACCCCCGTCACCCGCGCCCCGTTCCCCGACGACCTCCTCGGCACCGCCCTGCTGCCGCTGCGCGTCGCGGGCAAGACCCCGGGCCAGCGCGAAGTCCTCGCCGCGGCCGAACAGGTCGTCGTCGGGCTCCGCGCCGTCTTCGCCTGCGACCCCCAGCCGCGCGGGATGCGCGCCCCGGTCCCGATCGGCGCCGGACGGCTGCGCCGCGACTGCCGCAACCTCGCCGAGGTGTTGCACCGCACCGCCGCCGAATGCCCCCGACGGCACGCCCGGCTCGCCGCGTTCGCCGCCGCGACCTGCCCGGGGCCCGTCACCTCGCTGGGTTTACGGGAGACGGCGGACGGTTCGCTCGTCCAGGCCGTCCTGGAACGCGCCGCCCGCGGCTCCGCGGCGGCCACCCCGCTCAGCCGCCTCGGCGACGGCGAACTCCGCACCCTCGCCCTCGGCCTCGTCCTGCTCACCGGCCCCGGCGTGCTCGCCGTCGACCCGGTCGCGGAGGTCCCGCAGGCGATGCAGACCCTGACCGTCCTCGCCGACGGCCTCGACCGGGGCCAGGACCCGCGCCAGACCCGCGCGTTGCTGGCGCTCGCCGCCGAGATCTGCGCCGAGGGGCATCTGCGTCTGGTCGGGACGGTGGGGGAGCAGGTACGGGACCTCCCGGGGGGCTCGGAGGCCGGTGGGTTGACAGTGGTAGACCTGGCGGGTGACCGAACCTGATCAGACCCCGTCCGCGTCCAGCCCGTCGGCGTTCAGGCCGTCGGCGTCGGGCCCGGCCTCGGCCGGCCTTGACCTCGACGGGCTGCAGCGGCGCCTCGTCGACTTCGCCGCGGCCCGCGCCTGGCAGCCGTACCACACGCCCAAGAACCTGGCCGCCGCGCTCAGCGTCGAGGCGTCCGAACTCCTGGAGATCTTCCAGTGGTTGACGCCCGAGGAGGCGGCCGGGGTGATGGCCGACCCGGACCGCGCGCACCGGGTCGCCGACGAGGTCGCGGACGTCCTCGCCTATCTGCTGCAGTTCTGCGCGGTGTTGGGCGTCGACCCGCTCGCCGCGCTCGCCGCGAAGATCGACCGCAACGAGACGCGCTTCCCGGTACCGGCCCGTGATGCGGACGCGGCCGGTCAGGAGGCCGGGGCGACGCCCGCCGAGCACCCCGAGTCACCTGACATCGACAGTCATCGTCACTCTTCGGAGTGATCGAGTTTTCCCCAAGAAGCTTCCTGTCCACAGATTTCCGAATTCCCCTGGTGTTTGGGCTCAGCCCGCCTCACGCTGGGTAATGGAATGAGTGAGC
This sequence comes from Streptomyces sp. NPDC090025, assembly GCF_044748125.1. Lineage (NCBI taxonomy): Bacteria > Bacillati > Actinomycetota > Actinomycetes > Kitasatosporales > Streptomycetaceae > Streptomyces > Streptomyces sp. NPDC090025. Next base: position 232,587 of record NZ_JBIVFL010000002.1, read on the forward strand.
GGTAAGTCAGGGGAACGGGGGCGGCGTTGATGGAAGCGGAGCGATTGATCGCGACCGGGCGGCACGAGCTGGCCGAGGCCCGGGTCGTACTGGACATCGTGGTGGAAGCCTGGCAGGCGCAGGCGCTCGCCCAGGCGATAGGAAGCCAGCTGGCGCTCTGCGGCCCGCTGGAGCTGCGGAGCGAGGCACGGGGACTCAGTGAGACGAGCGGCGGGCGGGCGACGGTCGAGCACCCCGCGCTGCGCGGCGGCGGCCCACGGGCCGCGCGGCTCACCGCCGTCACGGACGCCCGCGCGGCCCTCACCGCGCTCGGCGCGCTGCTCGGCGAGGTGGGCATCGCGCTGGTCGGCGTGGCCTGCGCGACGGACGAGGAAGGGCTCTACTGGCAGTGCATCGAAGCCATCGACGCCGCCGACGAGGCGGGCGACCGCGTCCGCGCCATGCTCCGGCGGCTCGCCGTCCGCGACCGCGAGCGGGCCCGCGACCGCCCGCCCGACCCCGCCCGGGGCCGCGCCGGCCCGACCGCGGGCCCGCGCTGACCGCCCCCGGCGTCAGACGGAGCGCTCGTCGACGGAATGCGCCGCGTCGCGCGGGGTGCCCGAGGACTGCAGGTCGGCGTCGAGTTGGGACAGGTCGGCGGTCAGCGCCGCCATCAGTTCCTCCATCTGCTGCAGCAGCCCCTTGGGGGCACCGCCCGACGCTGCCGGCGCCTGTACGGGCTGTTCCGGCACGGCTTCCTGGGACATGGCGGCCTCCTCGGCCCGGGGCACTTCGGCCAGCGAAGGCCCACACGAGAGAACGACGCACCGACAACCTCCGCCGGCACGCGGGCCGGGCGGTCCGGCTCCGCCCGAGCCAACGACCCCCGGGCGCCGCCGGTCACTGGCCTGGCGAGATGCCGCCCGTCAGGGGGGTGGATATTCACCCGACCGAGCCTGCGGAGATCATCGGCTGACGTCGGGGTTGACGCGGTGGTGCGGGCGGTGCGGATGCGGGGCGCTGCGCGGGCGGGAGAGGACTGGGTGCTTGGTGGGTAGGACAGGGGGATGAGGCCGACGCGTATGCTCGCCGCCGCGCTCGCCGAGGGCGCGCTCGTGCTCGACGGTGGGTTGTCCAATCAGCTGGAGGCGCAGGGCTGCGACCTGTCCGACGCGCTCTGGTCGGCGCGGCTGCTCGCCGACGCGCCCGAGCAGATCGAGGCCGCCCACGCGGCCTACGCCAGGGCGGGCGCGCAGGTTCTGATCACCGCCAGCTATCAGGCCACCTTCGAGGGCTTCGGGCGGCGCGGGCTCGACCATACGGACGTCGCCCGGCTGCTCGCCCGGAGTGTGGAGCTGGCCAGGACGGTGGCCGACGGGCACCCGAGGGACATCTGGGTGGCGGCGTCCGTCGGGCCGTACGGGGCGATGCTCGCCGACGGCAGCGAGTACCGCGGCCGGTACGGGCTCTCGATGGTCGAGCTGGAGCGTTTCCACCGGCCGCGTCTCGAAGCGCTCGTGGCGGCGGGGCCCGACGTGCTCGCTCTGGAGACCGTGCCGGACGCGCAGGAGGGCGAGGCGCTGTTGCGGGCGGTGAGCCGGTTCGAGGTGCCGGTGTGGCTGTCGTACACGGTGGAGGGTGCCCGTACCCGTGCCGGGCAGCGGCTTGAGGACGCGTTCGGGATCGCCGAAGGGGTCGATCAGGTGGTGGCGGTCGGGGTGAACTGCTGCGATCCGGCCGACGCCGCCGACGCCGTCGAGATCGCCACCGCCGTGACCGGCAAACCGGTCGTGGTCTACCCCAACAGCGGCGAGCGCTGGGACGCGGGCACCCGCCGCTGGCACGGCGGCGCGACCTTCGCCCCGGCGGTCACCGACGGCTGGCGGTCCGCGGGGGCCCGGCTGATCGGCGGCTGCTGCCGGGTCGGCCCGGACACCGTCGCCACCCTCGCGCGGGCGCTCGCCGGCGGGGCCGCGCCCCGCTGAAATGCGTTGTGGCGGGGCGGTCCCCGAGGTCATCCTTGAACGCATGTTCCTGACGATCAGCACCACCGGCACCGCGGAGAGACCTGCCACCGACCTGGGCTTTCTCCTGCACAAGCATCCGGAGAAGGCGCAGTCCTTCGCCACCGCGCACGGTACCGCGCACGTCCTCTACCCCGAGGCGAGCGCGGCGCGGTGCACCGCCGCCCTGCTGCTCGACGTGGACCCCATGGCGCTGGTGCGCCGTGGCAAGGGCAAGGGGCGCGGCGGCGCACCGGACGCGGCGCTCGCGCAGTATGTGAACGACCGGCCGTACGCCGCGTCCTCGCTGCTCGCGGTCGCCCTCGCCAAGGTGTTCAAGACCGCCCTGCACGGCAGCTGCACCGCCCTGCCCGAGCGCGCCGCCGCCCCGCTGCCGCTGCGGATCGAGGTCCCGGCGCTGCCCGCGCGCGGCGGCGCCGCCCTGGTGGCCCGGCTGTTCGGGCCGCTCGGCTGGTCCGAGGTGTCCGCCGAACCGGTCGCGCTCGACCCGGAGTTCCCCGCCTGGGGCGACTCGCGGTACGTGCGGCTCGTGCTGACCGGTGAGCTGCGGCTCGCCGACGCGCTCAACCAGCTGTACGTGCTGCTGCCGGTGCTCGACGACGCCAAGCACTACTGGGTGGCGCCCGACGAGGTCGACAAGCTGCTGCGCGCCGGGGACGGCTGGCTCGCCGACCACCCGGACCGGCAGCTGATCACCAGCCGTTATCTGTCCCGTCGTTGGGGGCTGACCCGCGCGGCGAACGAGCGTCTGGAGCTGGTCCGGCTCGCCGAGGCGGACGGTCTGGACGTCGAGGACGTCGACAACGCCGTCGACGAGACCACCGACACCGAGGACCGTCCCGTCCCGCTCGCCGAGCGACGCCGCGAGGCGATCCTCGGCGCGCTGCGCGCCGACGACGCCGCCCGGGTGCTCGATCTGGGCTGCGGCCAGGGCCAGTTGGTGCAGGCGCTGCTGAAGGACGTGCGCCACACCGAGGTCGTCGGCGTCGACGTGTCCGCGCGGGCCCTCGCGGTCGCCTCCCGCAGGCTGCGGGTCGAACGGATGGGCGAGCGGCAGGCCGGCCGCGTCAAGCTGCTCCAGGGCTCGCTCACGTACACCGACAAGCGGCTCACCGGCTACGACGCCGCCGTGCTCAGCGAGGTGATCGAACACCTCGATCTGCCCCGGCTGCCCGCCCTGGAGTACGCGGTGTTCGGCTCGGCCCGGCCCCGCACGGTGATCGTGACGACGCCGAACGTCGAGTACAACGTGCGCTGGGAGTCGCTGCCCGCCGGGCAGGTGCGGCACCGCGACCACCGCTTCGAGTGGACCCGGGCGGAGTTCCGTGACTGGGCGGCGAAGGTCGCCGCACGGTACGGCTACGGCGTCGCGTTCACCCCGGTCGGCCCGGACGACCCCGAGGTCGGCCCGCCCACCCAGATGGCAGTGTTCACCCGGACCGACGGCACCGAGCACGCCACCACCGAGCACGACGCCATCGAGCACGACGCCATCGATCACACCACGACCGACCGGGCCCCGAAGGAGGACGCGGCATGACCGACACCGAAACCGACAACGACGCCACCGCCCCCGCCGCCCCGCGTGCGCTGGCCGTCACCGACCTTTCCCTCGTGGTGCTGATCGGCGCCACCGGCTCCGGCAAGTCGACGTTCGCGCAACGGCACTTCAAGCCGACCGAGGTCGTCTCGTCCGACTTCTGCCGCGGGCTCGTCGCCGACGACGAGAACGACCAGGGCGCCAGCAAGGACGCCTTCGACGTCCTCCACTACATCGTGGGCAAGCGGCTCGCGGCCGGGCGGCTCGCCGTCGTCGACGCGACCAACGTGCAGCGCGAGGCACGCCGCCAGCTGGTCGAACTGGCGCGCCGGTACGACGTGTTGCCGATCGCCGTCGTGCTCGACCTGCCCGAGCAGGTGTGCGCCGACCGCAACGCGCGGCGCGCCGACCGGGCGCACCTGCCCCGCCGGGTGATCCAGCGGCACCGTGCCGAACTGCGCCGCTCGATGAAGGGACTTGAGCGCGAGGGCTTCCGCAAGGTGCACGTGCTGCGCGGTGAGGCGGAGGTGGCGGCGGCCGAGGTGGTCAGGGAGAAGCGGTTCAACGACCTGCGGCACCTGACCGGACCGTTCGACATCATCGGCGACGTGCACGGCTGCCGCTCGGAGCTGGACACGCTGCTCGCGAGGCTGGGGTACGTCGACGGGCGCCACCCGGACGGCAGGACCGCCGTGTTCGTCGGCGACCTGGTCGACCGCGGCCCGGACAGCCCCGGTGTGCTGCGCCGCGTCATGGGCATGGTCGCGGCCGGGGACGCGCTGTGCGTGCCCGGCAACCACGAGAACAAGCTGGGCCGTTGGCTGCGCGGCCGCAAGGTCCAGGAGACCCACGGGCTCGCCGAGACCATCGAGCAGCTGGGCCGCGAGCCCGAGGCGTTCCGCGCCGAGGTGTCGGCCTTCATCGACGGTCTGGTCAGCCACTACGTCCTCGACGAGGGCAGGCTCGTGGTGTGCCACGCCGGGCTGCCGGAGAAGTACCACGGGCGCACCTCGGGCCGGGTGCGGTCGCACGCGCTGTACGGCGACACCACGGGCGAGACCGACGAGTTCGGGCTGCCGGTGCGCTACCCGTGGGCCGAGGAGTACCGGGGCCGGGCGGCCGTGGTCTACGGGCACACGCCGGTGCCGACCACCTCGTGGGTCAACAACACGCTCTGCCTGGACACCGGTGCGGTGTTCGGCGGGCGGATGACGGCGCTGCGCTGGCCGGAGCGCGAGCTGGTCGACGTACCGGCCGAGCGGGTCTGGTACGAGCCGGTACGGCCGCTGCTCGCGGACGCGGCGGCGCCGGGCGGGCACGAGGGGCGGCCGCTGGACCTCGAGGACGTGCACGGGCGGCGGATCGTGGAGACCGCGCTGCTCGGCAAGGTGTCGGTGCGCGAGGAGAACGCGGCGGCGGCTCTTGAGGTGATGAGCCGGTTCGCGGTCGATCCGCGGCTGCTCGGCTACCTGCCGCCGACGATGGCGCCGACGGCCGTGTCGCGGGCGGAGGGCTATCTGGAGCACCCGGCGGAGGCGTTCGCGCAGTACGCGGCGGACTGTGTCGAGCGGGTGGTGTGCGAGGAGAAGCACATGGGTTCCCGGGCCGTCGCGCTTGTCTGCAAGGACGCCGGGGTCGCGGCGGAACGGTTCGGCACGGCCGTGGCCGACGGGGTGACCGGCGCCGTGCACACCCGTACCGGACGGCCGTTCTTCGACGACCCTGCCACCACCGAGCTGGTGCTCGGGCGGCTGCGGGCGGCGATCGACGCGGCCGGCCTGTGGGTGGAGCTGGACACCGACTGGCTGCTGCTCGACGGCGAACTGATGCCGTGGTCGCTGAAGTCGCAGGGGCTGCTCCGTTCGCAGTACGCGGCGGTCGGCGCGGCCGCGCGCGCCGTGTTCCCGGATGTCGTCGGGGCGTTGGAGCGGGCGGCCGGGCGCGGGGTGCCCGGTGTCGCCGAGTTGCTGGAGCGGCAGCGCGAACGGGCCGTGGACGCGGGCGCGTTCACCGACGCGTACCGGCGGTACTGCTGGCCGACGGACGGCCTTGACGGGGTGCGGTTCGCGCCCTTCCAGGTGCTCGCGGCGCGCGGCAGGTCGCTCGGGGCCGTGCCGCACGACCGGCAGCTGGCCTGGCTCGACCGGCTGGTCGAGCACGACCCGACCGGGCTGCTCCAGAGCACCAGGCGCCTCGTGGTCGACCCGTCCGACGCGGACGCGGTGCGGGCCGGTGTCGACTGGTGGCTCGGGCTGACCGAGGCGGGCGGCGAGGGCATGGTCGTCAAGCCGCTCGCGGCGGTGGTGAAGGGACGTGACGGGCGCCCGGTGCAGCCGGGTGTGAAGGTGCGCGGCCGGGAGTACCTGCGGATCATCTATGGCCCCGAGTACACCCGTCCGGACAACCTGGAGCGGCTGCGCGGCCGGTTCCTGGGCCACAAGCGTTCGCTGGCGCTGCGTGAGTACGCGCTGGGCCTCGAAGCCCTGGACCGCCTCGCGGCGGGCGAGCCGCTGTGGCGGGTGCACGAGGCGGTGTTCGCGGTCCTGGCGCTGGAGTCGGAGCCGGTGGACCCGCGTCTGTAGCCGCCCCGCCAGGGGCGGGCGCGACCCCGAGGCCGGTCCCGGATCCGCTCCGGGACCGGCCTTCGGCCTGCGCCGACACCGGTCGGGGAGTGCTCCGGTTACGGGCCGGTGCGCGGCAGGTCACGGAGTGGACACAGGGGGCGCAAGGGGGCGGAAAAGAGCGCTCCCTTGCGCCCCTCGTGATCGCGCGGACCGCGTTGACGCGATTCTGTCGGTGGCCCTAGCGTTCTTCACCCCACGGAGTGACAGAGTGTCAACAATGTGACGCCCGTTGCCCGTTGATGTGGGAACAAGCACGCGAATGCGCGGTGTCGTGCGGGGGTGTGAGCGACCGGTGAGTCTTTTCGGCCAGGATCGAAGCTTCCTCCACGCACTCTCCGACACCGACCGCCGGGCCCTGCTCGCCGAGGGCGCCCCGCGCACCTACGCACCCGGCGACATCATGATCAGGGAGCGGGACACCACCGCGTACGTCATCGCCCTGCTCTCCGGCTGGTCCGTCGTCTCGGTCGGCACCGAGCGCGGCGCCCGGCTGATCCTGGCCCTGCGCGGCGCGGGCGAGGTGGTCGGCGACCTCGCCGCCGTCGACCAGCGCCCGCGCAGCGCCACCGTCACCGCGCTCGGCCGGGTCGAGGCGGTCGTCATCTCCGGCGACCGGTTCCGCCGCTTCCTGGCCGCCCGCCCGCACGCCACCTCACTGATCATGCGGCAGCTCGCCAACCGGCTGCGCAGCGCCGACGTCGAACGCCGCTCGCTGGCCTCCGAGACCGTGCTGCGCCGACTCGCCGCCCGCCTCGTCGAACTCGCCGAACGCGCCGGACGCCGGGACGGCTCCGGCACCGTCGTCGAACTCCCGCTGCCCCAGCACGACCTGGCCGCCGCCATCGGAGCCACCCGGGAAGCCGTCGCCAAGGCGCTGCGGCTGCTGCGCGAACAGGGCGTCGTCAAGACCGCCCAACGCACCGTCGTCGTGGTCGACATGCCGCTGCTCGTGCTGCTCGCCGAGGGGCGCGCACACCCCGGCGCACATTCGTCGGACAAACGACCCCCGGCTGTGTAAACCGCTACATCGCCCTCGGCCGGGAGCCGCGAGGCTGGACGCGTCACCACCACGGAACCACCTGAACCACATCAGAGGAGTCCGAGTGAGCAGTACGGGACCGAGCACCGGGGCGGAAGTCGGCGCGAACGCCGGCGCGCTCCACCGGCTCGTCGTCTTCGGGGACGTCGTCGGCTCCGGCCGCCTCGGCATGGACGAGAAACGGCTCACCCGTGCCGCCATGTACGAGGCGTTCGGCGAGGCGTACGCCTCCGTCGGCATCGAGCCCGGCACCGTCCACCAGGAGGACCGGGGCGACGGCATCCTCGCCGCGCTCCGCCCGGACGTGCCCCCGGTGTGCATGGTCGGCCGCTGGATCGACACGCTCCGCGAGAGCCTGCGCGCGCACAACGCGACCAGCCGCAGACGCCTGCGGCTGCGCGTCGGGATGAACGCGGGCCTCGTCCTCGACGACGGCCGCGGGCTCGTCGGCCGCGCCGTCGACCTGGCCTGCCGCCTGTGCGACAGCGCGCCCGCCCGCCATGTGATGACGGACGCGCCGGACGTCGACCTGCTGATCGTGGTCTCGGACTGGCTCTACCGGAACGTGGTCGCCGAAGGCGGCCGCTATGTCGAACCGGACCGCTACCGGCGCGAGCTGGTGGCGTCCAAGGAGACCCGGGAGGACGCCTGGTTCTACGTGCCCGGGCTGCCCGAGCCACCGATGTCCCGGGGCGGGTCCGGCAGGAGCCGCGCCACGGGCACCGGCCACGGCGTCCGGCCGGACCTCGGGCGGGCGGCGCGGTCGGGGAAGGGTGACCCACGAACCGGTGGTGGGACGTCGCGGGGGGACGCCCCACCACCATCCGACCGGCCCGCGCTGACCGACGGCTGCGGCGTCACCGAGCCGGACCGGCCGAAGTCCGGCGGCAACCGCTGGTACCGGGCCGGTCGGGACATCCAGATCAACGAGGGCAACACGATCCACGGCGGCTTCACCGGCATCCGGAACGGCGCCCGCGACGCGGCGCGCGAGGACGGCCGGGGAGCCGGAGCCGGTCACCCCGGCGACATCCGCGAGGAGCGGGAGCCCGACTGGGACGACGACCCCGACCCCGACCCCGACCGGGTCGGACCGGACGGCCACGACGGCTTCGCTGACGAGGACTTCGACGACTTCGCGGACAGCTTCGAGAACGACGGCTTCGAGAACGACGGCTTCGAGAACGACGGCTTCGAGAACGACGGCTTCGACGGCGCCGCGGGCGGCGGCTCGGAGCATCCGGCACGGGAGGGGCGGGCATGAGCGACGACGACCTCGGCCAGGGCGGTTCCGGCCGCGAGCCGGACGCCAACAACGCCAGGGAAGGCAGGGACGGCGGGGGCGCGGCCGGGCAGCCGGGCGCGGGCGGCGGCAAGGGCGAAGGCGCCGGGGCGGGCGCCACGACCGACGGCTCCGGCGCCGAGCAGGCCAAGGAGCCCAGCCCCTTCGACAACGCGGCCCGCGGCGGCCGGGGCAGCACCGGCGGCGCGGGCATCGCGCGCGCCGCCCGCCGCTCCCTCGGCCAGGGCAGCACCCGGCCCGGCGACCACCGCACCGCCGCCGGACGCGACGCCTACATCCACTACGGCGACCGCTTCGACCTGCTGGTCGGCGACCGGCCGCAGTTCGTCCAGGGCACCGTGCCCGCCGAGACCCTCGACCACCTCGACGCCGTCTACCGCGAGGCCACCGACTACCAGCGGATGAAGGACCGGCTGCGCAGCCACCGGGTCGTCGTGCTGTGCGGCGAGCCCGGCAACGGGCGCAAGGCCACCGCGCTCGCCCTGCTCGCCGAGGTAGCCGAGCGCCGGGTGTTCCGGCTCGACCCCCGGCACGGGGTTGACGAGATCACCCCCGAGGCGCTCCACGAGAAGGCCGGGCACCTGCTCGAACACGTCCAGGACGACGCCCCGCGCGAGCGCGAGACGCGCCGGGGCCGCGGCGAGCGCGGTGAACCGGCCCGGCACCCGCAGAGCCGCCTCTCCGAGCTGCACCTCGACCGGTTCGCCGACCTCCTCGCCGCGGCCGACGGCTACGCGGTGATCGTCGTCGACAGCGGCGACCTCGCCGACCGGCTGCTGCGCGGCCGGTACGGGATGTACTGCGCGCCGCCGCCCGCCGCCGACGTGCTCCACCGCCATCTGCGGCTGCTGCTGCGCGGGGTGTCCGAAGAGGCCGCCGCCGAGACCCGGGCGCTCGCCGTCCGGCCCGACGTGGTGGCCGCGCTCGGCCTGGCGGAGCTCCGCCCGCGCGAGGCCGCCCGGCTCGCCGACCACCTGGCCGGGCACCGGAACGGCTCGCTCACCGAGGAACGGCTCCTTGAGGAGTGCGCCGCCTTCGTCCGGGTCCAGGCCCGCGAGTGGTTCGCGGACGCCGACCGGCCGGGATCGGTGCCCGAGGCGCTGCCCAGCCTCGCGGCGGCCGCCTTCCGGATCTCCGTCGCCGTGTTCAACGGCTCCGCGTACAGCATCGCCACCGAGGCGGCGGAACTCCTCACCTGGGAGCTCGCCGTCACTCTCGACCCCGAACACCCGGCAGGCCGCCGCCTGTTCGGCACCCACGCCGAACACCGGCCGGTGCTCGCCCGGGCCGCCCTGCACGACGCCGAACTCGACCTCGGCCCTGCCAAGGTGCCGATGCGCGCCATCCAGTTCCAGGGCGACGCGCTCGCCGAAGCGGTGCTCGCCGAGGTCTGGCACGGCTACCACAACGTGCGCGGCCCGATGGCCCGCTGGCTGCGCGCCCTGTGCGACGACCCGCGCCCCGAGGTGTGGGTGCGCGCCGCCATCGCCGCCGGGGTGCTGTGCTCCTGGGACTGGATCCACGGCTTCCACGAGCTGATCGCCCCGCTCGCCGGGACTGACGAGGGCGTGGCCCGGATGGCGGCGGCCACCGCGCTCGCCGAGGCGGCCCGCGACCCCGAGGTGCGGCCCGCGATCGCCGACGTGGTGAAGGACTGGGCGGACTCCGGCGACGACAACCTCCGCGACACCGCGCTGCTCACCCACGGCTACGCGTTCGCCGCGGGCGGTCCCGCTCGCTCGCTCGACGCCCTCGCCCGGGTGGTGCGCGACCGCGAGACCGGCAACGACATCGACGTGCTCGGCGCCGCCTCGTTCAGCGTCACCCGGCTGCTGGCCTGCGGCGAACCCGAGCCGGTGGTGCGCCGCATGGAGCACTGGCTGACGGACGGCCGCACCAGCCTGGCCAATCTGACCCACCTGGCCGTCATCAACAGCCTCACCACCCGCACCACCTATCTGTGGGGCCTGGACGACGTCCCGGCGCTCGACGAGCACGCCTCCCGTTCGCTGCTCGTCGCCCTCCTCGCCACCCGGCCCGACCTCGCGCCCCGGCTCGCCGCGCTGCTGCGGCGCACCCTCAACACCGCGCGGGCCGGGGAAGCCGCGCTCGACGGGCTCGGCACCCTGCTGCGCCGGGCCGCCAAGGACGCCACCGCCCTCGGCCTGGTCTGCGAGCTGCTGCCGAGGCTCTCGGTCGAGCGCCGCGACCGCGACCGGATCCGCGGCCTGCTGAACGACCTGGTACGGGACCGGGACCGCCCGATGGACAAGAGCGCGGCGCGCCGCATGTGGGACGCCGTCGCGGAAGGAGCGAACCGATGAACGGCCCGAACCAGAACCAGAACCCGAACCAGTACCCGAATCAGAACCTGAACCTGAACCAGGGCCGTCAGATGGCGCGAGGCCAGAACCAGGACCAGAGGCAGAACCAGGACCAGAGGCAGGGCCAGGGCCAGAACCAGGGGCGGGGCGGCCAAGGGGCGGTCAGGGGTCCGCTGCTGCGCGAGTGCGCTCCGCCGTACAAGTGGAGCAGCGCCCAGGTCGCCGCGGTGCTGCTCTACCGCAACGGTGGCCACCGGGTGATCTGGCCGGACCGCAAGGAGGACCGTGACGTCCCCCTGCTCCGCCGCCCCGTCACCGTCTTCGAGGTGCAACTCGGCCGCAACGTCACCGAGTTCAACCTCCAGCTCCCGGCGGCGGGCGACGGCTCCTGGTTCGACGCCCGGGTGCAGGTGGTGTGGACCGTCGAGGACCCCTACCAGGTGGTGCGGGAGCTGGTCTGGGACGTCGCCGAACTGCTCCACGGCGATCTGCTCGACGGGCTGCGCTCGGTCTCCCGCCGCTTCCCGCTCACCGACGCCCAGCGGGCCGACGAGGCGGTACGGGCCGAGCTCGCGTCCGGGCGGCTGCTGCTCGGCCGGGACATCGGGCTGCGGACGCAGGTGTACGTCTTCTTCGACCTCGCCGACGAGACGAAGAAGGAGATCGGCCGCGGCGACCTGATCGGGGTCGCGGCGCGCAGCGACGACCAGGCCGCCCAGGCCGAGATCCGCAAGGAGCAGTGGCAGCGCAAGCTGGTGCACGCCCGGGCCGCCGAGCTCGAAGTGCTGTTCCAGCGCGGCGAACTGGCCCAGATCGCCCACTACATGGCGAAGTCCCCGGACCAGGAGTGGGAGATCCGCAGCCAGCTCCAGCGCGAACGGCGCGAGGGCCAGGAGGACTTTATGGCCCTGTTCGGTCGCCTCCTCGACGCCGGGGTGCTCGAACGGCACGAGATCGACGAGCAGGCGTACCAGCTCCTCCAGCACCTGAAGGACAGCGCGGGGACCGTGGTCGGCGGCGTGGCCACCCAGGTCCTCGACACCGCCCGGACCGCCCGGCGCCCCCTGGAGGCCGCCGCGCCCGAGCCTGTCGAACCGCACTGGGACGAGTCGGGCCGCGACCGGCGGCCGCAGGACGACCGGCCCGCGCCGGAGCGGCCGGAGCAGCCGTCGCCCCCGGAGCAGCCGAGGGACGAGCGGATCTACGAGCCGACCGACGTCACCACGGGGAGCGGGGACCGCTACGGATCCGCCGGGCGCCGCGACCGGCACGACGAGCCGCCGAGGAACCGGCCGAGCGCGGGGTTCGACGACTGGGACGACGAATGACCACACCCGCGACCCCCACCACACCCGCGACCCCCGCCACGCCCGGGGCCTCGACCACACCCGCGACCTCGGCCACCGCGCCCCCGGCGGGTGAACTGCGCGAGCTGGCCGAGCAGTTGCTGGCCGGTGTCCGGGAGGACATCGGGCGGGCCGACACCAAGGCGGCGATCCTGCTGTCCGGCGCGCTCGCCTTCCTCGCCGTCGTGTTCTCCCGCGACAACGGCCCGGTGCCCGGCGGCGCCGGACTCGGGCTCCTCGTCACGGCCGGGGTGCTGTGGACCGCCGGGGTCCTGATGCTGGTCTCCGTCGTGCTGCCGCGCACCCGGCCCGGCGCCGACCGGACCCTGCTGCGCGAACTGGTCTCCGGCACCCCGGTGGCCGTGCTCCGCGCCCGCCTCGAAACCGCGGGCGGTGACCCGACCGGCTGGCTCCTGGAACAGGCAGCCGTCCACGGACTCGTCCTCGCCGCCAAGTACCGATGGCTCAGACTCGGCGTCGCCGCTCTCGCGGCCGGCGCCCTGCTGGCCCTCCTCAGCGAACTGTGGTGACACACCCATGAACGTGACCGTCCTTCCGCCCGCGCGCCGGGGCCCCCGCGTCGGGCTCCGCGGGCTCCGGCCGCGCCGTGCCGGCGCGCTGCTCGCCGGGCTGCTGCTCGCCCTGTCGGTGCCGTTCGGCACCGCGGGCGCGGTGCCCGGCGCGCCCCCGGCCGCCCCGGCGGCCGACCCGGCGGAGAGCGCCGACCCGATCGACTTCGCCGTCGTCGTCGACCAGTCGAAGAGCCTGGCGGACCAGGACCTGGCCCGGGAGACCGAGGCCGCCGCCCTGATCAGCCAGGGCGAGATCTCCGAGCGCTCCCGGGCCGTCGTGATCGGGTTCGGCAGCTCGGAGCGGTCCGGCCAGTCACCCGTGAACGAGGTGTGCCCGCTCACCGTCGTCGACTCGGCGGGACGCCAGAAACTCAGCGACTGCGTCCCGGCGCTCAACCACCGCGACGAGGCCCGGATGGGCCCCGGCACCGACTTCCCGGCGGCGATCCGGCAGGCCGTCGCCGCCCTCACCAAGGCCCCTGACACCACCCTCGACGCCAAGGCGCCGAAGACCCCCAAGGTGGTCTTCCTGCTCACCGACGGGCGGCTCGACGTCGGCGACAGCCCCGAGTACGGCACCGACCCGGCCAGCCGCCCGTCCAACGGCGAGAAGGCGCTCACCGACGAACTCGCCAAGGCCCGCTCGGCGGGCGTGCAGATCTGGCCGCTCGGCTTCGGGGACAAGATCGACCAGGCCGCCCTGAAGGCGATGGCCGAAGGCGGCTTCCGGGGCGCCTGCAACGACGTGCCCGACTCGATCCCGCGGGCCCGGGTGGTCGGCGGATCCGCCGGGATAGACAAGGCGCTGCAGGAGACCTTCGCCGCCGCCCGGTGCGCCCGGATCGCCGAGGGCGACACCGGCAAGCCGCCCGCCGACCTGTTCGTGTCGATCCCGCCGATCGCCACCGACGGCTCCCTCACCGTCAGCAAGCACGACCCCAAGGTCCGGGTCACCTACTTCGACCCGAAGGGCCACGAGGTGCCCACCCATGGGGAGTTCGACGGCTCCGCCTTCGAGGTCAGCGGCCAGGACGGACCGGTCGAGGCGCTGCGGGTGCGCAACCCGCTGCCCGGCCGCTGGCGGGTGCGGATCGATGCCCCCGAAGGCCACCGGGACCGTGAGGTCGCCGTGCGGGCCATCTGGCAGGGCCGGCTGCGTGCCGCCGTCGTCCTCGACCCGGTCGCCCCACGCCCCGGCCAGGACGCGGTGGTCGAGGTGCGGCTGCAGACCCGGCGCGGGGTCGTCATCACCGACCCGCACCAGCTGGAGGGCGTGACCGTCACCGCGCGGCTCACCGGCGCGGGCGGCTTCGCCCCGGTGAGCGCCCGGCTCACCGACGACGGGAAGGGCCCCGACAAGACGGCCGGGGACGTCCGGTTCACCGGCGGCCTCGTCGTACCCGCCGGTGCCACCGGCGCCCTGGAGATCACCGCCGACATGTCCGCGCCGGGCGTGACCTCCGACCGGGTGCCCTTCCACACGTACATCACCGAAGGCACCCAGCTGCTCACGGCGCAGGTCTCCGTCGAGCGGGCCACCGTGCACCCCGGTGACACCGTGCGCGGCTGGGTCGACATCGACAACAAGGACAGCGCCCCGCACACCCTGCGGCTGGCCCTGGAGGACGACGGCGCGGACGCCACGACCGGCACGACCGGCACGACCGGCACCGGCAGTCCCTCAGGAGCGTCGTCCGGTGCCGGTGCCGGTGCCGGTCCCGGTGGCCCGCGGATCACCCCCGGCACCGTCGTCGCCGCGCCGGGACCCGACGGGCGGGCCGAGTTCACCCTCACCGTGCCCAAGGGCACCCCGGTCGGCGCGCTCGGCGGCCGGCTCGTCGTCGTGGACACCGGCCAGGGCGACCGCAAGCTCGACGCCGTCTTCCTCGACATCCAGGTGGAGGCGCCGCCCACCTGGTGGGACCGCTGGTGGTGGGCGGTGCTCGCGGGGGTGGTGGTCGCGCTGCTGCTCGCCGGGTTCGCCGCCGTCCGGATCAGCGTGCGCAACCGCCGCCGCGATCTGACCGGGGTACGGATCGAACTCCGCCGCGAGGGCCGTGAGCTGGGCGGTCTCACCGTCCAGGCCGGTCAGAGCCCGGGCGGCGAGTACATGTTCGGCATCGAGGAGCCGCGCGGCGCCGCGCCCGTCCTGAAGCGCCGCCAGGCCGGGGCGACCGCCTCGCACCGGCTGCGCAGGACCGGCGACGGACGGCTGATGTTCCGCCCGTACGGCGGCCGCGAGACGGCCGTCCACCCGGGCGGCGCCGTCGAGGTCGACGACTGCGAGCTGGTGGTCCGGGACGGCCGGGGGAGCCGCCGGAGCACCGGCGGCGGCCGCCCGTTCACGCTGCCGAGCTTCGGCGGGTTCCGGCGCCCGGGCGGGTCCGACCGGCCCGGCGGCGCGGACCGGGCGGGCGGCTCCGGGCGGCCCGCCGACCCGCCGCCCCCGTCCTCGTCCGGTGGCGGCTGGGACGCGGACTTCTGACCCCCGCGTCCCGCCCCCGCCCCGCACCACCACCCCCCGCACCCCGCACCACCACGCCCCACGCCCCACGCCCCACGCCCCACGCACGTACGGAACGAAGGCCCTTCGGGTCCTCAGGGGAGACGACATGAAGATCTATCAGCCCATGCTCTTCGTGGGCCTCGGCGGCACCGGTGGCCGCATCGGCAGCGAGCTGGAACTCAGCCTGCGCCGCGAGCTGTGCGGCCCCGACGGCACCGAGCTCGTCGACGGCGGCCAGCGGCTGCCGTTCCAGCTGCCCGACTGCCTGCAGTTCGTGTACGCCGACTTCAGCGAGGGGGAGCTGCTCCACCAGCCGCAGTTCCGGGCCAAGGGCACCGAGAACGCCGCCTACGCCCGTACCTCCCGGATGGTCCACGACCTGCTGCCCACCGACTACGACTCCTCGCCCGAGGTGACCCGGATGCTGCGGGTCGCGCTGCACGAGGAGACCCGGCTCTGGCTGCCGCCGCAGGCCCGCCAGCCCCGGGTCGCCCCGCTCCACAACGGCGCCGGACAGCTGCCGACCGTCGGCCGCGCCGCGCTGTTCGCCACCATGCGCTCCGGTCTCGAACCGGTGCTCAGGCAACTGCGCGACGCCATCGGCGCGATCGGCAACTCCGCGGGCGACCTCCAGCGGGTCGGCGGCGGCCGGATCCGGGGCTGCGACGTGTTCGTCGCGTTCTCCGTCGCGGGCGGCACCGGAGCGGGCATCTTCTACGACTTCCTGCACCTCATCGGCCACGAGTTCCGCAAGGGCAAGGTGCCGGGCGTCAAGATCTACCCGCTGGTCGTGATGCCGTCCGCGTTCCCGCCCGAGTCGGGCGGCGGCCGGGAGGCCGAACTCAACGCGGCCCGCGCCCTGGTGGACCTGTCCCGGCTGGTCGACGACCAGAACGTGCCGGACGCCCTCGACGACGTCGGCGACGTCGAGCAGCGCGGCCGGATCAGCGTCCGCTACCCCGTCGAGGGCGTCGTCGCGCTGCGCCCCTCGACGGTGCAGACCGCGTTCCTGTTCTCCAAGCCCGCCGTCATCGGCAGCGAGGACCTGCGGCGCTCCATCACCGCCATGGTGATGTCGCTGATCGGCACCGAACTCAGCGAGGAAACCGGCGCCGCGGCCCGCTCCGACGACGACTACCAGTCGTTCGCCGCCAGCTTCATCAACAAGAGCGTCGAACGCTCCACCCCGGCCCGCACCGGCATCGGCTACCGCGGCATGTCCACCAGCCTCGCCGCCTCCCTCACCGTGCCCGTCGACGACCTCGCCGAGATCGTCGCCGCCCGGCTGCTCGCCCAGGCCGTCCGCGAACTCGGCGAGCGGGCCCGCCGGGTCACCCCCGAGGACAAGCAGCTGGTCCAGGACATGTTCAACCGGGCGGGCGTGGGGCGGCTGTGGGGCAGGGAGGCGCCCGACGTGGCGCTGCCCGAGCAACTGCCCAAGGGCAGCAAGGCGATCATCCAGGAACTGCGCAACCGGCTCAGCGACATGCGCACCGAGCTGGAGCGCCTGGAGTCCGAACTCGCCCGCGAGATGCCGAGGATGACGGAGGGCTTCAAGCCCGCCACCGCCGTCCGCGAACTCCTCGGCCTCGTCAGCCCGTTCCGGGTCGAGGCGGTGCTCAACGGGCAGCCGGGCCACCCGCAGCGGGTCGCCGAGGCCGGGTTCGTCGGGATGCTCGACAACCGGCGCAACGACCCCGAAAGGCCGCCGGACGTCCAGTCCGCCCCGCCCGCCATCCCGCACATCAGGCGCGGCGCGGGCGGCCTCGTCGCCGCCCGCTGGAGCGACCCCGACGTGCAGGCGGCGCTCGCCGCGCAGGACGCCTGGTACCAGTGGCGGGCCCGGGTCCTGTGGCACCGGGCCTGGCAGGCCGGCGAGTCGCAGTGGCGGCCGCCGCTCGCCAAGATGCTCCACGAGCTCGGCGAACTCGCCAAGGGCCTGCGCACCCATGAGCTCGACGAGGGCAAGCAGTTCGTCGAGGGCCGCCGCAAGCTCTACCGCGACGACCGCACCGGCGTCTCCTACCTGCTGCCGCCGCAGAACAGCCTGCGCGCGTTCTACGACGACGTCCTCGACCGCCTCATCCAGAGCGAGGGCCTGCCCGAGTCCACCGACGCCGCCGGACTCCTGGAGCGGCTGATCCGCCCCGAGGAGTGGCGGGGCGCGCTCGACGCGGTGCGCCGCTCGCCCGGCGCCGCCGTCAAGGAGATCAAGCAGGTCGTCGAGCGGCGGGTGAAGAAGCTGTTCGGCGAGGCCAACGACGACCGCTTCACCCGCCCGCTGCTGCCGTCCATGGCGCTGCTGCTCCGCGCCGTCGCGGGCGACAAGAGCGCCGAGGCGAAGGTCGACCCGCGCTGGCTGGTGCAGTTCAGGGCCGCGCTCGCCGGACTCCTCCCGGTCGGCTTCAGCCCGGACGGCAGCGGCCCGCTGAAGATCCTCATCGTGCACCCGGCGGGCGAGACCGACAGCCGCGCCGCCGAGTACCTGCGCCAGGAGCTCAACCTGCCGCCGCGCGCCACCCAGGAGTACCGGGCGGTCGACACCGAGTCGATCACCGTCGTGCTGTTCCGCAGCGGCATGAACCTGACGGACATCTCCGAGGTGCGGGGCGTCCTCACCCTCTGGTCCGAGGCCCGCGACTCCGGCGGCCAGGAGGACTTCCTGCACTGGCGGCAGCGGCTCGGCCACCACGACGACTGGCTGGTGTCCACCGAGGAGGACCGGCGCCGGATCATGCACCGGCTGCTCTGCGCGATGTGGAACGGGCACATCCACACCGAGGGCCCCGAGGCCTCGCCGCACCTGGTCCGCATCCGGCTCCAGGAGGGCGAGTCCGCGACGATGTCGCTGCGCCTGGAGGACTTCGACGGTGCCCTGTCCAGCTGGGCGGGCCTGCTGCGGGCCTACGAGCGCTGGGCGCTGCTCGACGAGGGCACGATCATCGAGGAGTTCTGCGGCCGTCTGATGCAGGCGCTGCCGAAGGGCCTCGGCCACACTCCGGTCGGCCCGTCGCCGCTGTTCGTGCGGTTCGTCGAGGAGATCGCGCCGCGCCAGCTCGCGCTGCTCGACGAGGTCTCCCTGGAGTACGGGGCGGAGAGCGCCGAATGGCTGGCGCCGCTGCGGGACTTCTGGGAGGTGACCTACCCGGCGGCGCTCGACATGCGGTTCCCCGGCGCGGGCCGCCCCACCCGGCCCACCCTCCGCGCCCTCTACGAGCGCCACGCGCCCAGCGCCCAGCCCGTACCCCCGCCCGCGCCGCAGCCCGCGGCCCCGGCGGCCGCCCCGGCGGGCCCCGCGCCCGACCCGGGCCCCGCGCCCGCGGCGCCGCCGCCCCCGGCCGGCCACCACGGGCCCGCGCCCGAGCCCGGCAACGGCGGCTACCCCTGGGACCTGGACGGGGAGGACGCATGAACCCGCGTGTCCTGCCGGAGCACCCCGTGCCCGGCCACGCCGTCTGCCTCGACCTGCGCGCCGAGGCGTACGGATCGGAGGCGTACGGGCCCGAGGCGTCCGGCTCCGACCCGTACGGCTCCGAGGGGTACGGGCCCGAGGAAGCGGTACGGCGTGCCCTCGCCGTGCCGCAGCCCGCGGGCCGCCGCCGCTTCCTCGTCGTCGACGACGCCGACGCACTCGTCGGCCACCAGCTGCTGCACGAGCGGCTGTCCTCGTACGGCCCGGCGCAGGTCGTCTGCCTCGCCGTCAGCGCGCCGGGGGAGCGCAGCCTGCGCCGCACCCTCACCCTGCGGCCGCCCGCGGCCGGAGTGCTGTGGCTGCTCGACGGCTTCCAGGGGGACGCCGCCGCCGCGCTCCGCCCGCTGGTCGAGGTGCTCGCCACGCCCGAGGTGTTCGACGCCGTGCTGCGCGCGCTCGGCCGGGTCACCGACGGCGTCGCCGTGCCCTCGGTCCGCATCCTGGAGCACGACCTCACCGACGAGGCCCGCGCCCGCGCCTGGCGGCAGGCCGTCGAGGCGCTGACCGGACCCGACGTGCCGGTCACCGGCTCCGTCGGCGGGGTCCCGCCCGAACTCGCCCTGCTCCTCGACGAGTCGGTGCCCGCCTCGCTGTCCGGACACGAGTGGCTGCCCGCCCACGGCCGCGCCGGACGGCTCCGGCAGGAGGGCGCGGAGTCCCTGGAGGACGCCGTCGACGGGTACGCGCGGGTGCGCGGCCCCGCCGGGCTGCTCACCGGCGTCGGGCGGAGCGTCGACCTGCCCGGCGACATCGAACGCCTCGCGGGCGCGCTGCGCGGCTTCCGCGCCCTGGTCGCCGACGCGTTCGGCCTCGCGGGCGCGGTCCGGCCCACGGTCGAGGACCGCGGCCTGCTCGCCGACCGGGGCGTCCGGCTCCCCGAGATGCCCCGCGAGATCACCCGCACCGGGATCGTCCCGGCGCTGCGCGACCACACCCATGAACTGATCGCCCGTCGGCTGCCGCTGCGGTCCGTCGCGGCCCGGCTCGCCGCCCTCGCGGCGCGGACCGCACCGGCGGGCAGTGCCGCCCGGCTCGCCGCCCTCGACACCGTCTGCGGCCGGGACCGGGTCGACCGGCTGCTCGCCCAGCACCCCTTCGTGGCGGGCGGGTCGGCCGTCGGGGCGATGCTCCTCACCGGACTGCTCGCGCTGCTCGGCGGTGTGTGGCCGGGCATCGGCTGGGCCACCGGGCCCGCGGTCGGGCTGCTCGCCGCCGGGCTGGCGGTCCTGATGGGCCGCCGCCGCCCCAACCGTTCGCCCGACGGGCGGCTCGACGGCGGCGGCACCACCGGTGTCACGCCCCGGCTGTTCGGCGGAGTGCTCGGCGGCATCGCCGGAGCGGCCGTCGGGCAGACCCTCTCCCCGCCGGTCTGGGTCGGCGCGTTCGCCCTCACCCTGGCCGTGGCCGGGGTGGGCCTGCGCGCCCTGCGCGACTGGACCGTCGCCGTCGACGCGTGGTGGGACCGGGCCGACCCGGACGACGGCGGCCGGGCCCTCGACGAGATCCACACCCTCCTGGTCACCGCCGCCGTGCACGACTGGCTGTTCGCGGACGTGCGCCACCACTGCTCCGACGGCGCCGGGGCGGTCGCCCGGCTGCTGCGCGGGCTCGCCGCGACGGCCGACGCCTACGGCACCCCCGGCGCACCCGACCCGTACGGCAGCACCGATCCGTTCACCGGCCCCGACCCCTACGGTCTTGGCGGCCCGGCCACCGTGACCGGTCCCGCCGGGCCGGAGACGACGGGCGGCGGCTGGGACTGGGACGAGTGGTCCGACAGCTCCGTCTGGGACGAGCCGACCGCCTCCGCGCCCCCGCCCAAGGACCCGACCCCGACCCCGACCCCGGCCTCGGGGCCGCCGCCGACCATGGCCGACCTGGCAGGACCGCCGTACCCGCCAGGACCGCCGTACCCGCCGAAAGCCGCACCGGCCGGGGACCCGCTCGCCGCCGAGCCGCCCGCCGTCACCCCGCGCTGGCTCGACCGGCGCTACGGGGACGGCGGCCCCGCCCTCGTCGACACCCTCGTCACCGACCTGGTCGACGGGGTCTCCGGCCTGCTCGACGGCTGCTGGGCCGGGATCGAACGCGACCCGGGCAACGCCGGACGGCTCCCGCTCGACACCCCCATGACCGCCCTCCTCGACGAGACCCGCACCCGGCTCGAACGCGACGCCGCCGCCTCACCGCCGCCCGGCCGCGACCGCGAAGGGCGGCCCGACGCCGCCCGGCTCACCGGCGTCGCCCCCGACGGCATCGCCCGGCTCCTCAGCGCCGACGACGAACCCGGCCTCACCGTCCCGCTGTGCGGACCCGAGCACCAGCGACTGCTCTCCCAGGAACCCGGCGCCGCCCGCCGGATCCGCTTCGTGCCCGAGACCATGCGGCACGGCACCACAGGCGACGACATCTGGCGGGGCGGCGCCGAGGACGTGACCTGGACCGACGCGGGCCGCCACGCGGGCGTGCTCCGCCTCGTACCGCTGCGGACGGACGTCGTCCGGACGGTCCTGGCCGACGAGGACGGAGCACCATGACCGACGAGCCGCCCACCGCCGCGCCCCCGGCCGGACCCGACCCCGAAGAACCCGGCGAGGAACTGGAGTTCCTCACCCCGCAGCAGGTGCCGGTCCGGTTCGCCGCGCGGTACGGGCCGGACGGCCGCGCCGCGGGCCGCCCACAGTTGCGGGCCCGGCTGCTCACCCTGGCCGCAGGCTGGCCCGTCGTCCAGTACCGGCTGCCGTCCGCCCAGCACGCCGACCCCCGCGCGTACACCCTCCTCGAACGCGAGGTGGCCGCCGCCGTCACCCTCGAACGGCACTACGGGAACGAGAAGTTCGCCGAGGTCTTCACCCGGATCCTCGGCTACGACCTCGACTGCGCCGAGCCCTTCGTGCTCTACCGCGCCTCGACCGGGGCGCCGCTCACCGACTGCCGGGACCGCCTCGGCCCCGAGGAGCAGCAGCGCATCATCAACCAACTCGCCCTCGCCGTACGCCTCCTGGAAGCGGCCGGCCTTGTGCACCGGGCGCTCGCCCCCGACACCGTACGGTGGGACGGCAGCCATGTCCGGCTCAGCGAGCCGTACGCGGTGCTGCGCGCCGGAGAACCCCGCGAGCCGTTCGGCAGCGCGCCCTGGGCCGCACCCGAACAGCGCCGGGGCAAGGGCGACGCCGACCCGCGCGACGACCTGTGGTCGCTCGCCAGGATCGGCTATCTGCTGCTCTCCGGGAACCCCGGCCCGCCCGGGCGCCCCGACCGGGCCGACGGCCCGCCCGAGGACCTGGCCGACTACCGGCGGCTCGCCGCGCTCGCGCAGAGCGGCCTGTTCGCCGCCACCGCGGCCGAACGGCCCGCACCGGCCGAGCTGTTGCGGCTGCTCCGGCTGCCCGACCCGCTCGCCCACGCCGTCGGCGCCGCCGACCCGCTCGACGAGGGCCGGGCCCGCTACGACGCCGAGGTCGCCCGCCGGGCCGCCCGGCGCCAGGAACGCCTGGACGCGGCGACGCGCCCCTTCACCGCGCCCCCGCAGGCCCGCCGCGGCTGGCGCGACCGGCTGTTCGGCGAACCGGCGGCCCGCCCCGCCCCCGTACCGCCACCGCCCGATGAGCCGCCCCGGCCCGCCGGCCGGATGTGCCCCCACTGCCTGCTTCCGGTCACCTTCGACGAGGAACTCCTCGTCACCCTCGACGAGATGGGCAACCGCAGCCCGCTCGACCTGTCCGCCGAGCACCGCCCCGGCCACCGCCAGGACCTGCTGCGCACCGCCTACCAGCTCTGCCCGCACAGCCTCGAAGGCCCCGACACCCACGCACTGCCCGTCCCCTACCTCACCAATGGCGAACCGCTGTCCATCGCGTTCGTCGGCAGCTCCGGCGTCGGCAAGACCCATCTGATGGCCTCGATGCTCGGCGCCGTCGAACTCGGCGGCCTGGAGCCCTACGGCCTCAAATGCCTGCCGCTCAACCCCGACGCCCACCGCACCTATCTGCGCGACCGTGTGCAGCACCTCGAGCAGGGCGTCATGCTGCCCCGCACCGGCCAGCAGACCTTCGCCCGCTTCTCCGACGGCCTGCTGGTCAGCGCGCCCGGCCGGACCCCACGCCCGGTGATCTTCTTCGACCTCGCGGGCGAGGACCTCGTCACGGACGGCCCGGTGACCAGCTTCCTCCAGGGCGTGGACGCCTTCGTGTTCGTCGTCGACCCGCTGCGCGCCGTGCGGCTGCCCTCGCTCGATCCGGCCCGCGACCGGTACCGGGTCTCCTACCGCGGCCTGGGCGACGAGGCCTTCGCCACCGTCCTCAACCGGCTGCCGCGCGACGGGGACGGCTATGTCACCGCGCCCTCGGCGCTCGCCGTCAACAAGAGCGACCTGATGCGTTTCGACCCGACCGTCGACCACTGGCTCGGCCGGGCCCTGCCGTCCCGCCACGACCCGGCGGTCCTCACCGCCGAGAGCCGCGACGCCTACGCCTTCCTCCGCCACCACGGGAGCCCCGCCTGGCTGCGCCCGTTCGACGACTGCGCCCACTGCACCCTGCACTTCGTCGCCGCGACGGGCGGCGAGGCCCGCGGCGACCGCTTCCCGCACGGGGCGCGGCCCCGCCGGATCCTCACCCCCCTGCTGTCCGTCCTCGCCGCGTGCGGGCTGCTCAGAGGAAGGGACTGACCGATGGCACCCCAGGACGGCGCGGACCGGGACATACGACCGGACCGGGACGCGCGACCGGACCGGAGCGAACGGACGGGCATGGACGACCAGGTCGACCAGATCGTGTTCCGCTGGGACGCGGAGCTCTCCGGCACCACCGGCTTCGGTCCCGTGGCCTGGTCCGTGGACCGGGCCGAGGTCGAGCCCCTCGCCAGGTTCGTCGGGCCGTTGCTGCGGACGAACGGCGCGGCGACCCGCCCCGCGCTCGTCCGGCTCCAGCACAGGGCCGGGGACCGGGCCATCCTGATCCGCCGGATCCCCTGGAGCGACCCGGGCGGCAGCCCCTCCGCCATCTGCCACCTCCTCACCGGCTCCCCTGAGCTGCTCAGCCCGGACAACTGCCTGGGCCTGCACGCCTGGAACTGGCAGGGCGCCGATCTGCCGCTCGACCGGGTACGCGGCGACCTGCCGTCGGTGCCGGAGCGGGTCCTGCTCGACGCGACGCCCACCGGGCACGCCGCACTCGACGCCGGGCTCGGCACGGCCAGGACCGAACTCGTCGGCGCCGTGGCGGAGTTCCTGCGCCGACCGGGATACCGCTTCACCCTCCGCGACGAACAGGGCGGCAGCGCGCTGCCGGTGCTGTGGGGACTGCACGGACTCTTCGGTGAGAGCACCGACTTCCACTGGACCTTCGCCACCCACGACACGGAGGAGAGCGAGTTCCTCCGCTTCATCTTCGTCGGCCGGTGGTCGGGGCAGGCCAGCACGGACGGCCACCGGCACCGCGCGGACCCGCTGCACCGCGTCGGCGACGAGGCCGAACAGGTCGCGGCACGCCTTGTCGACCATCATCTGCGGGGCGTGGCAGCGGGCGACACCACGCGGTACGCCGTCGCCGGAGCGCTGCACCGGGCGCTGCGCCAGGCCTCGTACGCGAAGCCCCACATGCTCGACGTGGCCCGTGCCGCAGCCGACGAGCTGGACCGGACGGAGCGGCAGCGCCGGCAGCGGAGCCACGACACGGCGACGGACACGACGGCCGATACGGCGACCGACACGACCGCCGACACGACGGCGCGCCCGCCGACCGGCACTGCGCCGGTCACGGCGGGCGATCCGGCCGCGAAGCCGACGGCCCAGGCCCCCGCCGCCTCCCCGGCCCCGTGGACACCGGCCGCCTCCCACGGCACACCGCCGGTCCCGCCGTACCCCGCGACCACGTCGCCCGCCACGTCGCCCGCCACACCCCCGGTCACGTCCCCGGCGCGCGAGGGCTCCCCGGACCGGGACTGGCAGCCGGACCGGGACCGGGAGCGGCAGCCGGTGATCGGTATGGGCGGGCCCGCCGAGACGGCCGGTGGCGGTATCGGTGCCGGTGTCCAGTTCGCGGACACGATCGCGGACACGCTCGCGGACTCGCCGTGGGCCGGACCGCCGCCCGGGCGGCGGCGCGTCCGGCCCGGCCGCAGGCGCCGGGGGCGGCACCAGGACTTCAGCCTGGAGTACCTGCTGCGCGAGGCCCCGACCGCGGAGGACCGGCGCAGATGGCTGGCGGCGGCCGACGACCGGGAGCTGCTCGCGGTGCTGCGCGCCGG
This sequence comes from Streptomyces sp. NPDC090025, assembly GCF_044748125.1. Taxonomy (NCBI): domain Bacteria; kingdom Bacillati; phylum Actinomycetota; class Actinomycetes; order Kitasatosporales; family Streptomycetaceae; genus Streptomyces; species Streptomyces sp. NPDC090025. The sequence continues at coordinate 257,565 of NZ_JBIVFL010000002.1, forward strand.
TACCCAGCCCCGGGCGGTGGTCACCCTGGTCGTCCAGGCGGTGGCCGGACGTTACTCGGACTGGGGCCGTTCGCTCCGCGTCGAGCTGTGCGAGGTCGTCATCGCCGCGGGCTACTTCGTCCGCCGGGAGCACCCCGGGGAGCCCCCCACGTCACCGGTCCGGTGGGCGGCCGACGTCGCCGCGCTGCACGCGTGGGCGGTACGCCCGGTCCTCGGCGCCCGCCATGGCGAGGCCGCACCGTTCCGCCATCTCGCCGCCGTGCTGCGCCGGTTCGGCACCAGTCAGGACCCGGTCGACCGGGCCGTCTTCCGGGGGCTCGTCGGCGGGGGCCGTCCCGGGCTGCCCGAGGGCGTGTGGCAGGAAGTAGTCCTCGGCGTGCTCCCGCCCGACCCGCAGCCGTCCCCGCAACCCCAGCCCCAACCACAGCCGCACCACCAGCCGCACCCGCACGCACAGTCGTACCCGCAGCCGCAGGCGGCCCAGAGCCCGCACCCGCACCCCCAGCCCTACGCACCGCCCTCAATCCCCCCGCAACCGGCCGAGGCCCCGCCCCGCCCGGTGTCCGAACGGGGCACCCGCACCACCGTCCCGGCCGAGGGCCGGGCCCGGCGCGAAGGCGACCGCTGGGACGACGGCCACGGCAACGGGCCGGACGCCGGGCACGACAAGGACGGCGTGACGACGATCGCGCTGCTCGGCGCGGTGTTCGTGCTGCTCGTCGTCCTCATCTTCATCGTCGTGCTCCGGCACTGACCCCGGGGATCCGGCAGCACGGATTCCGACACGCCGACCGCCACGCGCGAGCCGCCCGGCTCCGCCAGGATGGGCCCATGGGATTCCATGTCGATTCCGAGACCGGGCGGCTGCGCCGCGTCATCCTGCACCGCCCGGATCTGGAGCTGAAGCGGCTCACCCCGACCAACAAGGACGCCCTCCTCTTCGACGACGTGCTCTGGGTGCGCAGGGCCCGCCAGGAGCACGACGGCTTCGCGGACGTGCTCAGGGACCGGGGGGTGGAGGTGCATCTCTTCGGCGACCTCCTGGGCGAGGCCCTGGAGCTGCCGGCGGCCCGGGCGCTGGTCCTCGACCGGGTCTTCGACGAGAAGGAGTACGGGCCGCTCGCCGCCGACCATCTGCGGGCCGCGTTCGACTCGCTGGACTCCGCCGACCTGGTGGCGGCGCTGGTCGGCGGCATGACCAAGCGGGAGTTCCTGGCGGCGCACCGGGAGCCGACCTCGGTCCGCTTCCACGCCCTCGACCTGGACGACTTCGTGCTCGGCCCGCTGCCGAACCACCTCTTCACCCGGGACACCTCGGCCTGGATCTACGACGGGGTGTCGATCAACGCGATGCGCTGGCCCGCCCGGCAGCGCGAGACCGTGCACTTCGAGGCGATCTACAAGCACCATCCGCTGTTCACGGGCGCGGACGCGGGCCCGTTCCACCACTGGTCGGAGGGGCAGTCCGACTACCCGTCGACCATCGAGGGCGGCGACGTCCTGGTCATCGGCAACGGCGCCGTGCTCATCGGGATGAGCGAGCGGACCACCCCGCAGGCCGTGGAGATGCTGGCGCGCGGTCTGTTCGCGGCCGGTTCGGCGCGCACGATCGTCGCCCTCGACATGCCGAAGCGGCGGGCGTTCATGCACCTGGACACCGTCATGACGATGGTGGACGCGGACACCTTCACCCAGTACGCGGGCCTCGGCATGCTCCGCTCGTACACCATCGAGCCCGGCGACCAGGGCCAGTCGCTGCGGGTCTCCGACCATCCGCCGGAGCAGATGCACAGCGCGATCGCGGCGGCCCTCGGCCTCCAGGACATCCGGGTGCTCACCGCCACCCAGGACGTGCACGCGGCGGAGCGCGAGCAGTGGGACGACGGGTGCAACGTGCTGGCGGTGGAGCCGGGGGTGGTCGTCGCGTACGAGCGGAACGTCACCACCAACACGCATCTGCGCCGCCAGGGCATCGAGGTGATCGAGATCCCGGGCAGCGAGCTGGGCCGCGGCCGGGGCGGCCCGCGCTGCATGAGCTGCCCGGTCGAGCGGGACGCCGTATGACAGGACGCCGTAGGACGGGACGCCGTATGAGCGGACGCGGGCCGTAGGGACCGTAGGGGCTGTATAAGAATGCTGGTTACCGTATATACTTCCAGCATTCTCGTATCCCCGACGCCGCCGCCGCGTCCTCGACCGTAACCCAGGAGCGCCCATGACCGCCGACCTCATCGGCCGCCACTTCCTCAAGGAGCTGGACTTCACCGCCGAGGAGTTCCGTGGTCTCGTCGCGCTCGCCGCCGAGCTGAAGGCGGCCAAGAAGGCGGGCACCGAGGTGCGGCGGCTCACCGGCCGGAACATCGCACTGATCTTCGAGAAGACCTCCACCCGGACCCGCTGCGCCTTCGAGGTCGCCGCCGCCGACCAGGGCGCGTCCACCACCTACCTCGACCCGGCGAGCTCCCAGATCGGCCACAAGGAGTCGGTCAAGGACACCGCCCGGGTCCTCGGCCGGATGTTCGACGGCATCGAGTACCGGGGCGACAGCCAGGAGGCCGTCGAGGAGCTCGCCGCGCACGCCGGGGTGCCCGTCTTCAACGGGCTCACCGACGACTGGCACCCCACCCAGATGCTCGCCGACGTGCTCACCATGACCGAGCACAGCACCAAGCCGCTGGACGCCATGGCCTTCGCCTACCTCGGCGACGCCCGCTTCAACATGGGCAACTCCTACCTGATCACCGGCGCCCTGCTCGGCATGGACGTCCGCGTCGTCGCCCCCAAGGCGTACTGGCCCGCCGACCACTTCGTCGCCGAGGCGCAGCGCCTCGCCGAGGCCAGTGGCGCCACCATCACGCTGACCGAGGACGTCGCCGAGGGCGTGCGCGGCGCCGACTTCGTCGCCACCGACGTGTGGGTGTCGATGGGCGAGCCCAAGGAGGTCTGGGACGAGCGGATCGCCGCCCTCGCCCCGTACTCCGTGACCATGGACGTGCTGCGGGCCACCGGCAATCCGGACGTGAAGTTCCTGCACTGCCTGCCGGCCTTCCACGACCTCGGCACCGCCGTCGGCCGCGAGATCCACGCCCGGCACGGCCTCACCGAGCTCGAGGTGTCCGACGAGGTCTTCGAGTCGGCCCACTCGGTCGTCTTCGACGAGGCGGAGAACCGGATGCACACCATCAAGGCGGTCATGGTCGCGACGATGGGCGACCCCGCCTGAGGCCGACGGCGGCCGACGGCGGCCGACGGCGGCCGACGGAGGCCCGTTCGTGGGCCACCCCGTCGGGCGCTAGGTCCGGTTAGGCATATAAATACGCCTGATTGGGTGAATATGCGGAATGTGGTCTACGATCACAGGGTTCAGGGGGGTCCGGGCACGCATGCCCGGACCCCCCTTCTTGCGTGCACGACCAGAGAAGAGCGCCCCGCATGCCCCCGTCCGCCTCGCGGCCCAGCCCCGCCCGGCCCAACCCCGCGCGGATCAAGTCCCCGAGCCAGCTGATCGCCGAGTCCGGCGCCGACCTCGAAGGCCACGGCCTGCGCCGCACCATGGGGCTCTTCCAGCTGGTGTGCTTCGGCATCGGCGCGATCGTCGGCACCGGCATCTTCGTCGGCCTCTCCGACAGCGTCGCCGAGGCGGGCCCCGCCGTCCTCGTCTCCTTCGTGCTCGCCGCGATCACCTGCGTCTTCACCGCGTTCTCGTTCGCCGAGCTGGGCGGTGCGATCCCGGTCTCCGGCTCCTCGTACTCCTTCGCCTATGCCGGCCTCGGCGAGCGCGTCGCCTTCCTGGTCGGCTGGTGCCTGCTCCTGGAGTACGGCGTCTCCGTGTCGGCCGTGGCGGTCGGCTGGAGCCAGTACCTCAACGAACTCCTCGACAGCCTGATCGGCTGGCAGCTGCCAGCCGCGCTCTCCGCCGGGCCCGCCGACGGCGGCGCCGTCAACCTCCCGGCCGTCGTGGTGATCCTGCTCGCCGCCGTGCTGCTCGTCCGGGGCGTGCGCGAGAGCGCCCGCGCCACCGCCGCCATGGCCGTGCTCAAGCTGGCGATCCTGGTCCTGTTCTGCGCGATCGGCTTCAGCGCCTTCAAGGACGGCAACCTCTCGCCGTTCGCCGAGCACGGCACCGCGGGCATCACCGCGGGCGCGTCCGTCGCCTTCTTCTCGTACATCGGCTTCGACGCCATCACCACCGCCGGCGAGGAGGTGCGCAATCCGCGGCGCAACATCCCGCTCGCCATCCTCATCTGCATCGGCGTGGTGACCCTGCTCTACTGCGCCGTCGCGCTCTCCGCGATCGGGGCGCTCGGCGCCGACGCCGTCGCCGACAAGCCCGCCGCGCTCTCGCTCATCGTCAACCAGGTGACCGGCTCGACCATCGGCGGCGGCGTGATCGCCTTCGGCGCGGTCGTCGCCATCGCGTCCGTCGTCCTCGCGGTGATGTACGGGCAGACCCGCATCCTGATGTCGATGTCCCGCGACGGCCTGGTGCCCCGGGTGTTCGAGCGGGTCTCGCCGAAGAGCGCCACCCCGGTCGCCAACACCTGGATCGTGGCCCTCGTCTTCGCCGTACCGGCCGCGTTCGCCTCGCTCGACGTGGTCGTCAACCTCACCACCATCGGCACCCTGACCATCATGGCCGTGGTGAACATCGCGGTGGTCGTGCTCCGCCGCCGTGACCCGGAGCTGCCGCGCTCCTTCCGGGTGCCGCTCTACCCGCTGAGCCCGCTGCTCGGCGTCGGCTTCTGCGTCTACCTGATCTGGGGGACCGGCTGGACGACCTGGGTGCAGTTCGCCGTCTTCCTGGTCGTCGGCGCGCTGGTGTACGCGGGGTACGGGCGCCGCAACTCGCGGCTCGGCCGCGGCCTGGTCAGGAACCCGGAGTCCGACGCCGCTGCGCAGGCACCGCCGGGAGCGTGAACCACACCGCCTTGCCGTGCGCGGTGGGGCGGTGTCCGCAGTCGCTGCTCAGCGCGCGGATCAGCAGCAGACCGCGGCCGTGCTCCTGCCAGGGGTCGACGGGGGCGGCCGGATCGGGGCCGACCAGCTGGTCGGGCCCGGCGGCCGGGCCGTGGTCGTGGACCTCTATCTGGCAGCCGCCGGGCGCCGGAAGCAGTTCGACGACCAGCTCGATCGGGCCGTCGCCGGGGGTGTGCTCGACGGCGTTGGCGACCAGCTCGGCGGTGAGCAGCTCGGCGGTGTCGCGGTCGGCCGCGGCGCGCTCGGGGCCCTCGATGGCCATCAGGGCGGTACGGACCAGGGCCCGGGCGATCGGGACGGCGGCGGTGGTGTGCGGCAGCTCGACCCGCCAGGCGGCGGGGAGCGGGCCGGGGGCGGGAACCGGGGCAGGGTCGGGGTCGGGGTCGGGGGCTGCGGGGCCAGGCAGGTCGGACACGGCAGGTTCCGTTCGGGCGATTCGTGGGGGCGGGGGGCGCGGCTACGGGGACGTCCTGGTTTCCACCTTACGGAGCCATAAATCCGGCTCCAGAGGCGGTCGCCCGGTTCGCCCCGGGACCTGTGTCCGTGCCGGGCGGGGACCTTCGGATGTCAGGGACGGTGCGGGGGCGTCGGTGGTGTCGGTGGTGTCGGTGGGGACGGGGCGGCTGAGACGTATCGCGTACTCGTGACGACAGTCACACATGAGTGATACCCTCAGGGTGGTGCTGCCGTACCGGTACGTGCACACAACAGGGAGGTCCTCCCGGATGAGCCCCTTCACCGGCTCCGCGACCCGGACCGAACGCTGGCGCCATCTGCGCCTGACCATCGACGACGGGGTCGGCACGATCACCCTGGCCCGTCCGGGGAAGCTCAACGCCCTCACCTTCGGCGCCTACGCCGACCTGCGTGATCTGCTCGCCGAGCTGTCCCGGGAGCGGGCCGTCCGGGCCCTGGTGCTCGGCGGCGAGGGCCGGGGCTTCTGCTCCGGCGGCGACGTCGACGAGATCATCGGCGCCACCCTCGCCATGGACACCGCGCAGCTCCTCGACTTCAACCGGATGACCGGCCAGACCGTGCGCGCGCTGCGCGAGTGCCCGTTCCCGGTGATCGCCGCCGTGCACGGGGTCGCCGCCGGGGCGGGCGCGGTGCTCGCGCTCGCCGCCGACTTCCGGGTCGCCGACCCCACCGCCCGCTTCGCGTTCCTCTTCACCAGGGTCGGGCTCTCCGGCGGCGACATGGGCGCCGCCTATCTGCTGCCCCGGGTCGTCGGCCTCGGCCACGCCACCCGGCTGCTCATGCTCGGCGACGCGGTCGGCGCCGTCGAGGCCGAGCGGATCGGTCTGATCAGCGAGCTGACCGAGGAGGGCGCCGCCGACGCGCGGGCCGCCGTCCTCGCCCGCCGCCTCGCCGAGGGCCCCGCCCTCGCCCACGCCCAGACCAAGGCGCTGCTCACCGCCGAACTCGACATGCCGCTGGCCGCCTCGGTGGAGCTGGACGCCGCCACCCAGGCCCTGCTGATGCACGGGGAGGACTACGCCGAGTTCCACGCGGCCTTCACCCAGAAGCGCCCGGCGAAGTGGCGCGGCCGATGAGCACCGGCGCCCCGGCGCCGGGCGGCGCGCCCGACCCCGTACCGCCCAAGACGCCCCCGCCGCCCGAGCCCGCGCCCGTACCGCCCACGTCGGCGCCCCCCGCGACCGCGCCGCTCCGCGTCGCCGTCATCGGCGGCGGGCCCGGCGGGCTCTACGCCGCCGCGCTGCTCAAGCGGGGCGACCCGGCCCGCGAGGTCACCGTCTGGGAGCGCAACGCGCCCGACGACACGTTCGGCTTCGGCGTGGTGCTCTCCGACGAGACCCTCGGCGGCATCGAGGACGCCGACCCCGCCGTGCACGCGGCGCTGCGCGCCGAACTGGTCCGCTGGGACGACATCGACATCGTCCACCGGGGCCATCTGCTCCGCTCCACCGGCCACGGCTTCGCCGCCCTCGGCCGCCGCCGGCTGCTCGAACTCCTGCACGCCCGCTGCGCCGGACTCGGCGTACGGCTCCGGTTCCGCACCGACGCGCCGCCCGCCGCCGAACTCGCCGCCGACCACGACCTGGTGATCGCCGCCGACGGGGCGGGCAGCCGCACCCGCACCGCCCACGCCGACGTCTTCCGGCCCACCCTCACCACCCACCGCTGCCGCTACCTCTGGCTCGCCGCCGACTTCGCGCTCGACGCCTTCCGCTTCGAGATCGCCGAGACCGAGTACGGCGTGATGCAGCTCCACGCCTACCCCTTCAGCACCGCCGACGGCGGCTCCTCCACCGTCATCGTCGAGATGCGCGAGGAGGTCTGGCGGGCCGCCGGCTTCGACGAGCTCGACGAGACCGAGTCGGCCGCCCGCTGCGCCAAGCTCTTCGCCGACGCCCTGCACGGCCGCGCCCTGCGCTCCAACCGGTCGGCCTGGACCGCGTTCCGTACCGTCGTCAACGCCCGCTGGTCGCACGGCGGGATCGTGCTCATCGGCGACGCCGCCCACACCGCGCACTTCTCCATCGGCTCCGGCACCAAGCTCGCCGTCGAGGACGCCGTCGCGCTCGCCGCGCACGTCGACGCCCGGCCCGGCACCCCGGCCGGGATCGCCGAGGCGCTCGCCGCCTACGAGACCGAGCGGCGCCCGGTCGTCGCCTCCACCCAGCGGGCCGCCGCCGCCAGCCTGCGCTGGTTCGAGGAGATCGCCGGCCGGCTCGACCGGCCGCCCCGCCAGTTCGCCTTCGACCTGCTCACCCGCAGCCGCCGGGTCACCCACGACAACCTGCGGCTGCGCGATCCCGCCTTCACCGCCTCCGTCGAGGCCGAGTTCGGCTGCCCGCCGGGCACCCCGCCGATGTTCACCCCGTACCGGCTCGGCGGCCTGACCCTGCGGAACCGGGTCGTCGTCTCCCCGATGGACCTGTACGTCGCCGAGGACGGCCTGCCCGGCGACTTCCACCTCGTCCACCTCGGCGCCCGGGCGCTCGGCGGCGCGGGCCTGGTCATGACCGAGATGGTGTGCGTCAGCCCCGAGGGCCGGATCACCCCCGGCTGCACCGGACTGTGGACCGACGAACAGGCCGACGCCTGGGCCCGGATCACCTCCTTCGTGCACGCCCAGGCACCCGGCACCGCGCTCGGCGTCCAGCTCGGCCACTCCGGCCGCAAGGGCTCCACCCGCCGGATGTGGGAGGGCATCGACCAGCCGCTGCCGGACGGCAACTGGCCGCTCGTCGCCGCCTCCCCCGAGCCGTACCGCGCGGGCCTCAACCAGGTCCCGCGCGCCCTCGACCGGGCCGGACTCGCCGCCGTCCGCGAACAGTTCACCGCCGCCGCCCGGCGCGCCGCCCGGGCCGGGTTCGACCTCCTCGAACTCCACTGCGCGCACGGCTATCTGCTCTCCGGCTTCCTCTCCCCGCTGACCAACCGGCGCACCGACGGCTACGGCGGCGACCTCGACGCCCGGCTGCGGTTCCCGCTGGAGGTGTTCGACGCGGTACGGGAGGTGTGGCCGGCCGACCGGCCGATGACCGTCCGGATCTCGGCCACCGACTGGGCCGACGGCGGCACCACCGCCGAGGACGCCATCGGGATCGCCCGCGCCTTCGCCGACCACGGCGCCGCCGCGCTCGACGTCTCCACCGGCCAGGTGGTCCCCGAGGAGATGCCCGAGTTCGGCCGCTCGTACCAGACCCCGTACGCCGACCTGATCCGCTCCGCGCTCGGCGTCCCGGTCATCGCGGTCGGCGCGATCTCCTCCTGGGACGACGTGAACTCGCTGCTCCTCGCGGGCCGCGCCGACCTGTGCGCACTCGCCAGGCCGCACCTGTACGACCCGCACTGGACCCTGCACGCCGCCGCCGAGCAGGGCTACGCGGGCCCCGGCGCGCCCTGGCCCGCGCCGTACCGGGCGGGCAGCCGCCGCCCGCCGACCGGCCGCAAGGACCCGTAGCCGGGCTCGGGGATCTGATCGATTTGATAGGCAAGTCGGTGCTTGCCTATCGTGGGGTCATGGCGGACGATGTGTTCAAGGCCCTGGCCGACCCGACCCGCAGGCTCATCCTCGATGGGCTGGCGGAGCGGAACGGGCAGTCCCTCTTCGAGATCTGCGTGCGTCTGGCGACCCGGCACGACGTGGCGATCTCACGGCAGGGGGTCAGCCAGCACCTCGCCGTCCTGGAGGCCGCGGGTCTGGTACGGACCCGGCGCGAGGGCCGCTACAAGTTCCACGACCTCGACACCGAGCCGCTGACCAGGGCCCTCGGGCGCTGGCTCCCGGCCGGCAGTACCCCGCACGAGACACCGACAACGGAGAAATCCCCATGAGGATCAACCTCGCCAGCGTCTTCGTCGACGACCAGGCCAAGGCGCTGCGCTTCTACACCGACGTCCTCGGCTTCCTGAAGAAGGCCGACGTCCCGCTCGGCGGCCACAGCTGGCTGACCGTGGTCTCGCCCGACGCCCCCGAGGGCACCGAACTGGTCCTCGAACCCAACCAGCACCCGGCCGCCAAGGCGTACCAGGAGGCGCTGGCCGCCGACGGCATCCCGGTGAACTCCTTCGCCGTCGACGACGTCCACGCCGAGTTCGCCCGGCTGGCCGGCCTCGGCGTGCGCTTCGTCCAGGAGCCCACCGACATGGGCCCGGTCACCACCGCGATCCTGGACGACACCTGCGGCAACCTGATCCAGATCGCCGAGTACAAGGGCTGAGCCGCGCTCCCGCGAGGGCGGGAGAACACCGAGCGGGACCCCGAGGGGTCCCGCTCGTGCGTGCCCGCGCGGATCAGCGGCTGCTGATCAGCAACCGCTGGTCAGCCAGCGGCAGGCGGTGATCAGCGCGGCGGCGTGCTCCTCGCCGCGGGCGTCCTCGGTGCGGACCTCCTCGGGCAGCAGCTGCAGGGCGTCGATGTCGTGCTCCATCATGGCGTTCTCCTTCGGTGCGGAGGTGGTACCGGCCCCGGGCGGGACCGGCGTCCGTCGGCACGCGGCCGACGGAGGATCAGGGGGTACGGCCGTCCGGCCGTCCGGGCGTCAGTCCTAGGTCGTGTCCGGAAAGTCCCGCCTGGCTCGCGACGCCTGGCACGAGCGCTCGCCGCGTTGTCGGGATCGCCCTCGTACGCCCAGTACGAGGGCGACCCTCCGCCTTGCGATCGCACGCGCCAGACGCCGCGAGCCCCGCCCTGGCGGGCGGACGGCGCTACTTTCCGGACACGACCTAGGGCAGCCAGGCCCGCGGCCCGCCGCAGCGCAGCCGCAGCAGCAGGGAGAGGCTTCCGGCGAGGCCCGTGGCGTACTCGGCGAGCACCGTCGTGCGGTTCTCGTCGGGGACGAGGAGCCGTCCGTCGCGCAGCACGGCCTGCGCCGCGAGATGTTCGACGAGCAGTTCCGCCGCCGCGCGGTGCCGAGGGTCGCCGGTCAGCTCGGCGGCGTCGAGCAGGAACTCGGCGTTGCCCGCGAGGCCGTGGCAGGTGGCGGGGGAGTCGGTGACGCGGCCCGCGACGACGGCCCGGGCGGCCCCGTCCACCAGGGCGAGCAGCTCCTCGTCCACCCCGCCGCCGGACCGCCACAGCCGGACCAGGAAGCTGCCGACGCCGGACGAGCCGCTGCACCAGTGCCGGGCCAGCTCAGGCGAGTCCGACAGATGGCGGGCCCGGTCGACCGGCCACAGCGTCCCGCCCGCGCCGCCGCGCGCCGCGACGGTCAGCGTCACGCCCGCCCCGGCGGCCGCCTGATGGAACGTTTCCTCGCCTGTCGCCTCGGCGGCCCGCAGCAGGAACGTGCCCACCCCGGCGACGCCGTGCGCGAAACCGTAGTGCCAGGCGCCCGCGAGCGCGGAACCGAAGTCCTCGGGGACCGGCCAGAACACCCCCTCGGGGGTGGGCCGGGCCACCGCGAGCAGTCCCTCGGCGGCCTCCGCCGCCCGGTCGAGGAAGCGGCGGTCCCCGGTCGTCCGCCAGAAGTGCAGCTGGGTGAGCCCGGACCCGGCCGCGCCGTGGCACACATCGGGATTCGGCCACCGTACGGGCAGCGCCAGCGCCAGCGCGGTCGCCCGCTCCTCAAGGGCCGGGTCGCCGAGCGCCCGCGCCGCGTCGAGCAGCGCCCAGGCGGTGCCGGAGCGGCCGAAGTGCAGGCCCGGCAGGCTGCCAGGCACCGCGTCGACCAGGTCCGCCGTCCACCGGGCGGCCGTGCCGAGCCCCGCGCGCAGCGCCGCCCGGTCCACCGGGATCCCGGCGTCGCGCAGGGCGTCCGCCTGCCGCAGCGCCCTGGCCAGCACGGCGACCCCGCCGGCCGAGCCGTGCTGGACGGCGACCGGGTCGCAGGTCTCGCCGAAGGAGTCGGAGGGCCAGAGGCGTTCCGGGGCGTCCGGGCGCAGGGTGGCGAGGAGATGCGCCACGCCGTCCCGCAGCAGCCGGTCGCGGTTGCGGTCCCGGTCGCGGTTCCGGTCGCGCTCGTCGTGGTCGGGTGCGGGTGCGGGTGCGGCGGGCGCGCGGGGAGTCCGGGCGGCCGTCTCCCGTACCGACGTCTCCCGTACCGCCGTCTCCGCCCGCAGCCCCGCGACGAGGTCCCGGGCCCGCGCCAGGCTCCAGCGCTCCTCGGCGACGTCCCGCATCAGGCCCCGGATCAGCGGCGCGAGGCGGCGCAGCGGCGGGTGGTCGCGGGAGAGCAGGGCGAGCAGTCCGGCGAGGCGTTCCTCGTCGGGGCGGGCGTCGGCCGCCGGCCGGTCCGGCGCGAACAGCGGGTCCGCGCCGCTCACCGCGTGCAGCACGGTCGCCCCGAGGGCGTACAGGTCGGCCGACGGGGGGAACGCCGGGGCCACCTGGTCGGCGGCGCGCAGCTCGGGCGCGGCGTAGCCGGGGGTGGCGCCGAGCACCCAGCGTTCGCCGGGCGTGGCGGCCATCTCCAGGTCGATCAGGAGCAGCCGCCCGTCCGGGGCGGCCATCACGTTGTTGGGGCCGAAGTCGTGGAGGGTGACGCCGAGGCCGTGCGCGGTGGCGACCAGCTCGACGAGCTGCCCGGCCAGGTCGTCCCCGGTGGCCTCGTCGGGGCACGCGGTGCCGGTGGCGGCGAGCCGTTCCGCGACCGTACGGCGCAGGGTCGCCCCGGGCACCGACTCGGCCACCAGGAACACGCTGCCCTGCTGCTCGAACGTCTCCACCGGCCGCGGCACCCGGTCGGGGGCGACGGCGGCGAACCGGGCGAGCAGCGTCGCCTCGCGGCGCAGCAGGTCCCGTACGTCGAGCCCTTCGAGCCCGGCGCCGACGTGCGGACGGGCCTGCTTGACGACGACCTGGGCGCCGGTGCGGGTGTCCTCCGCACGGTACACGCCGCCCTTGTTGGAGTGCTGGATCGCGCCCCTGACGACATAACGGTCCGCGAGCAGCACGGGTTTGGCGGCGGCACCGGCCGCCCGGGCGGGGGCCGCCGGGCGGTCCGGGAACGGGTCGCCCGCCCAAGCGGGCGGACTGAACCAGGCGTTGCGCTCGTCGGCGACCGGCCGCCCCTCGGGGTCGGTGAGCCGGGCCGCGAAGCCGCCGTCGGCCGTCAGCTCCCGCACCCCCGTGAACACGCCGTACCGGTAGAAGACCTGACTGTCCGGCAGATACCGTCGGTCGGAGAGGACGGCGGGGCCCGGCAGTCCGACGGTGGCCCGGTGCAGCGCGTCGGCGAGCAGCCGGAACCGCTCGTCGTCGGCCGGGTAGACGGTGAGGAACTTGCCGCCGCCGCCGCGCGCCGAGCGCCCCGACACCAGGGCCGCGACCCGCGCCGGGCTCCCGGCGAACTTGAAGGCGGCGCCGTGCGCGACGAGCACCTCGGCGGCCCGGGCGAGCACCAGCGGCGCCGACAGCGGGGTCGCGGACACGTGCAGCTTCCAGCCCTGCGCCCGGCGGACCGACCCCTCGGGCACCACATGGCACCAGAAGTCGCCCGGCGTCACGGACCAGCCGGAGGCGGCTGACGCATGGGGTGCACCGGCGGCGCGGGCGATGGCGGCGCGCACCAGGTCCGGCAGCAGCGCCAGCTCGGCGGCGGACTCGGCGCGGGCCCGGCGCGGGCCGGGCCCGGCGGTCACGCCCGTTCCGGTGGGGGCGGCAGAGGCCGCGGGGGCTTCGGAGAGCGACACGTCGGTCCCCGTCCCTACTGCTGCGGCCGGACGTAGTCGTCGCCCCAGCTGGTGTCCAGGAGCTCGGCGGCGGCGACCGTCCGCCCCGTGACCGGCCCGCCCCCGTGCTGCCCCGCGGTCACGGCGGCGGCGCCGAGCAGGACGGTGAGGACGAGGAGACAGCGGACGACTGCGGACATGCGGGGGCTCCTGGTTCGAGACACGTGAGGTGGCGAGAACAATGCTTTTTGGCTGGTTCACGCCGGATGGTGCCCTTGGCGGGGTTTGACCGCGTCGGGGACCTCAGTTGATCCCAGCGAGCCCGCTTGATCCAGGGGCGCGACCTGGCAATACCCTGCATGGCACGGAAGTAGCAGGGCCGCGAAACGGGGGGAATCCGTGCCCATGGGGACACATCTCACGGAAATGCCGCGACTGGACGCGCAAGCCGTCACGGTCTTCGAGTACGTGCTCACGCACGGCAGCCTCACCCGCGGGCCCGCCGCCGTGCCCGCGCTCGGCCTCAGCCCGCAGGAGGTCGAGGCCGCCGCCCGCACCCTGCTGAGCCTGCGGCTCCTCCGCCCGGCCCCCGGCCGCCCCGAGGAGCTGATCCCGGTGAGCCCGGACGCGGCGGCGGCGGAGGTCGTCGGCCCGCTGGAGGCCGAACTCGCCAGGGCGGCCGCGCACGCCCAGGCCGTACGGGACGAACTGCAGGCCCTGATGCCGCGCTACCGGGCCGCGCGGCGCGCACAGGGTCGTCGGCAGGGCGTCGACCTGCTGCCCGACATGCGGTCCGCGTCCGCCATGCTCACCGAGGAGTCGGCCCGCTGCCGCGAGGAGGTGTTCAGCATCCAGCCCGGCGGCGGACGCGCCCCCGGCCGGCTCGGCGACGCCCTCGACCGGGACCTCGCGATGCTCGCCAGGGGCGTCCGGATGCGCACCCTCTACCAGCACTCGGCGCGCGCCAGCCTCGCCACCCAGGGGTACGTGGAACGGCTCACCGAAGCCGGTGCCGAGTACCGCACCGCCGCCGAACTCCCGGACCGGGCCGTCGTGTTCGACCGCGCTGTGGCCTTCCTGCCGCGCCGTGCCGACGGCGCCGGCGGCGAGGGCGCGGTGCTCGTCCGCGACCCGGACGTGGTGGCGTACCTGTGCCGGGTCTTCGAGCAGCACTGGTCGGGGGCCGCCCCGTTCCACGGCACCAGCGAGGCCGCGTACAAGGAGGTCGGCCCGAGCCTGCGCCGTGCCCTGGTGGGGCTGCTCGCCGACGGCGCCAAGGACGAGGTGATCGCCCGTCGCATGGGCATGTCGCTGCGCACCTGCCGCCGCCACATCGCCGAGCTCCTGGAGGAGCTGGGCGCCGAGAGCCGTTTCCAGGGCGGCGCGCTGGCCGAGCGCGCGGGCCTGACCGAACCGCTCCCGGCGGACGACCCGGCCTGATCCGGCGGGGTCCGGCCTGACCCGGCGAGTTCACGCGGGTTTCTACACCCGCACGAACTCCCCACCGCGCGCGTGCAGCAGTTCGTGCAGGGCGAGGAAGGCCTCGGCGGACCGGCTGCCCGGCCAGTTCTCCGGCAGCAGGGCGAGCGGAAGCACCGGGTCCGCGTAGGGCAGTCGGCGCCAGGAGTCGAGCGCGAGCAGGTACGCGCGGTAGGCGTGCTCGGGCGTCGGCTCCGCGCCCGGCGCCGACCAGGCCCGGAGCACCGGCTCCTGGGCGTCCAGGAACTCCTCGTGCAGCTTGGCGATGGACGGCAGGTCCCACCAGCGGGACACCGCCTCCGCCGTCGCCGCGAAGCCCAGGTGGTCGCCGCGGAACAGATCCACGTACCCGGCGAGGTCGAGGCGTTCCAGGGTGTGCCGGGTCTCCTCGTACAGCCGCGCGGGCGCGATCCACACGCCCGGCGCCGCCGTCCCGAAGCCGAGCCGGGCGAGCCGGGACCGCAGCAGGTGCCGCTTGTGCCGCTCGGCCTCGGGCACCGAGAACACCGCGAGGACCCAGCCCTCCGCGAGCGCGGGCTCGGCACGGGCGTAGATCCGCCGGTCGCCGTCGTCGAGCAGCATCCGGGCGTCGTCCGACAGTGCGTACCCGGCGGCGCCGTCCGCCGTCCGCCGGGGCAGCAGCAGTCCGCGCCGCTTCAGCCGGGAGACGGAGGAGCGGACCGACGGCGCGTCCACGGCGAGCACGCCGAGCAGCCGGATCAGCTCCGCCACCGGGAACGGCGCGTCGTCCGGCAGCCTCCCGTACGCGCCGTACAGGGAGACGATCAGGGATCGGGGGGTGTGCTGCTCGGCCACGGTGATCACTTTAGGACGCCGGGTCCGGTGCCGTCGTCCCGCCCTGCCTCGCGACCCCGGTCCCGCCGGGCGCCGTCGCCGGGACCGCGGTCTCCCGGAGCCGGAACCGCTGGAGCTTGCCGGTGGGGGTACGGGGCAGCGCGTCCAGGAAGACGATCTCGCGGGGCGCCTTGTACGGGGCGAGCCTGGCCCGCACGAAGGCGCGCAGCGCCGCCGCCGTGCCCCCGTCGCGCGGCACCCCGTGCCGTACCACCGCGTACGCCACCACCACATGGCCGCGCAGCTCGTCCGGGCGGCCGACCACCGCCGCCTCCACCACGTCCGGATGAGCCAGGAGCGCTTCCTCCACCTGGGGGCCCGCGATGTTGTACCCGGCCGAGATGATCATGTCGTCGGCGCGCGAGACATAGCGGAAGTAGCCGTCGGGTTCGCGGACGTACGTGTCGCCCGTGACGTTCCAGCCACCGCGCACGTACTCCGTCTGGCGCGGGTCGGCGAGATACCGGCAGCCGACCGGGCCGCGCACCGCGAGCAGCCCCTCCTCGCCGTCCGGCAGCTCCCGCCCGTCCCCGGCGAGGATCCTGGCCTGCCAGCCCGGCACCGGGCGGCCGGTGGTGCCGGGGCGGATCTCGCCGTCGGCCGCCGAGATGAAGATGTGCATCAGCTCGGTCGCCCCGATGCCGTTGATCAGCTTCAGGCCGGTCCGGCCGTGCCACGCCTCCCAGGTGGCCGCGGGCAGGTTCTCGCCCGCCGAGACGCACCGCCGCAGCGAGCCGAGGTCCGGGCCCTCGCCAGGACCGTGGCCCGGCTTGGCCAGCTCCTCCAGCATCACCCGGTACGCGGTCGGCGCGGTGAACAGGACGGACACCCGGTGCCGCTCGATCGCGGCGAGCAGCGCTTGCGGACCGGCCTGTTCGAGCAGCACGCTGCACGCTCCGGCCCGCAGCGGGAAGACCACCAGGCCGCCGAGGCCGAAGGTGAAGCCGAGCGGCGGCGAGCCCGCGAAGACGTCGTCGGGGCGGGGGCGCAGCACATGCGCCGAGAAGGTGTCGGCGGCGGCGAGCACGTCCCGGTGGAAGTGCATACAGCCCTTGGGGCGTCCGGTGGTGCCCGAGGTGAAGGCGATCAGCGCCACGTCGTCGGCGGCCGTCGGCACCGCCTCGTACCGCGACGGCTTGCCGATCGCCCGGGTCAGCAGGTCGTCCGGGCCCTCGCCGCCGAACGGGGTGATCCGCAGCCCCGGGATCCCGGCCAGGGCCAGCTCCTCGACCGCGCGGACGTCACACAGCGCGTGGCTGCACCGGGCCATCTCGCACATCACGGCCAGCTCGGGGGCCCGCTGCTGGGCGAGCACGGTGACGGCGATCGCCCCCGCCTTCATCACCGCGAGCCAGCAGGCCGCCAGCCACGGGGTGGTCGGGCCGCGCAGCAGCACCCGGTTGCCCGGCCGGACGCCGAGGTCGTCGCTGAGCACATGGGCGATCCGGTCCACCCGCTCGCTCAGCTGCCCGTACGTCCAGACGCCGCCCTCGCCGTCCCGGAACACCTCACGGTCCGGGCCGAAACGTTCCACCGTGCGGTCGAGGAGTTCGGCGCCGCAGTTGAGCCGGTCGGGGTAGGCGAGCGAGGGCAGCTCGAAGAGGAGGCGCGGCCACTGGTCCGAAGGGGGCAGGTGGTCGCGGGCGAAGGTGTCGAGATGGGCCGAGGGCGTCAGCTCCATACGTCCGTCCCCCTGTCGGGTGGTCGGTCGGGCGGTGCGGGGCGGTGGCCGTGCGCGGCGGGTCGGCGTGCACGGCGCGGGGCGCGTCCGCGACGTCGTGGCCGGGGGCCTCGGGGCCTCGGGGCCTCGGCCGAGATCGCGGACGTGTCATGAAGGGGTCGACCGTCGCCCAACGAGCGTATCGTGATGGTGACGACAGTCAACGGTTCGCGATATCAGCTGCAGAGGTAGCTCCGGCGCCGCCCCGGCGGTCGGCGGACGCGCCGGAGAGGGCCCCGATGGCCGCATTCTCGCTCGATCCGGAACGGACCACCTGGTGCGCGGAGCTGCGCGCGCTCGCCGCCGAGCGGCTGCGGCCGGTCGCCGAGAAGGGCGAGCCGGGCCGCGTCAACCGCCCGCTGGTCGCCGCCCTCGGCACGTACGGCCTGATCGGACGGCTCTTCGAGGCGGGCGCGCTCGACCTGTGCCTGATGCGCGAGTCGCTCGCCCAGACCTGCACCGAGGCGGAGACCGCGCTCGCCCTGCAGGGCCTCGGCGCGCACCCGGTCGCCGCGTTCGGCACCCCGGAGCAGCGCGCCCGCTGGCTCCCCGAGGTGGTCGCGGGCCGGGCCGTCGCCGCGTTCGCGCTGTCCGAACCGGGCGCGGGGTCCGACGCGGCGGCGCTCGCCCTGGCGGCCGTGCCCGACCCGGAGACCGGGGGCTGGCGGCTGTACGGCGAGAAGCGGTGGATCTCGAACGCGCCGGAGGCCGATCTGGTGACGGTCTTCGCCCGGACGGGGGAGCCGGCCGGATCCGGTGGGCCGCGTGGGTCGGCGGCGGACGGGTCGGCGGGGGATCGGGCGGCGGGCGGTGGGCCGCGCGGGGTGACGGCCTTCCTGGTGCCGGGGGACCGGCCAGGGCTGTCCGGCGAGGCGCTCGACATGCTCGCCCCGCACGCGCTCGGCAGCCTGGTCTTCGACGGGGTGCCGGTCGGACCCGAGGACGTCCTCGGCGAGGTGGGCGAGGGCTTCCGGGTCGCCATGACCACGCTCAACCGCTTCCGGCCGAGCGTCGGCGCCTTCGCCGTCGGCATGGCCCAGGCCGCGCTCGACGCCACCCTCGCGCACACCGCCGGACGGACCGCGTTCGGCGGCGTCCTCGCCGACCTCCAGTCCGTGGCGCACCAGGTCGCCGAGATGGCGACCCGCACGGAGGCAGCGCGGCTGCTCGTGTACGCGGCGGCCGAGGCGTACGACCGGGGCGACGCGGACGTGCCGCGCCGGGCCGCGATGGCGAAGCTGCTCGCCACCGAGACCGCGCAGTACGTCGTCGACGCCGCCGTCCAGCTGCACGGCGCGCGCGCCCTGCAACGCGGCCATCTGCTGGAACACCTCTACCGGGAGGTCCGGGCGCCCCGGATCTACGAGGGGGCGACGGAGGTGCAGCGCACGATCATCGCGAAGGAGCTGTACCGGGCGGAGCGGGTGCGGGCACGGGCGGCGGCGGACGGAACGGCCCCCGCCGCCGGTACCCCGGCGGGTCTCGCCGAGGCCGCCGCCCAGTCCGCCGCCCACGCCACCTTCCCTGTCACCGTCCCGTCCGGAGGCCCCGCATGAGCCTGCACCGGCACAACCCCGCCGAGCTGGCGCCGCCGACCGGTTTCAGCCACGCCGTCACGGCGACCGGCTCGCACCTGGTCTTCCTCGCCGGGCAGACCAGCCTCGACCGCGACGGGAAGGTGACGGGGGAGACCCTGCCCGAGCAGTTCGAGACCGCGCTCGGCAACCTGCTGTCCGCGCTCCGGCACGCCGGGGGCTCGCCCGCCGACCTCGCCCGGGTCACCGTGTACGCCACCGACGTCGCCGACTACCGCCGTCACGCACCCGAACTCGGCCGGATCTGGCGGCGGTTGGCGGGTCGCGACTATCCGGCGATGGCCGTGATCGGAGTCGTACGGCTCTGGGACGAGCAGGCGCTGGTCGAGCTCGACGGCTTCGCGGTGGTCGACTGAACCCCGCGCCCGGCGGCCCCGCCAAGGCCCGTCGTACGGCCCCGTCTTGATCAACTGGTCACTCCCGGAGGCCGGGCTTAGGGTCGAAAGGTGGACTGACCGGCCCACGGCTCCCTCAGGTGAGGGCGCGATGCGCCATGACTACCCCCAAGCCGACCACCTCGCAGACGACCGCGGCCCCGAAGAAGCCGGGCGGCGGCGACGGCAAGGGCATCGCCCTGTTCGTGATCGCCTCCTGTCAGCTGATGGTGGTCCTCGACATCACCATCGTGAACATCGCGCTCCCGCACATCCAGAGCGCCCTCGGCTTCTCCACCACCAGCCTGTCCTGGGTGGTCAACGCCTACACGCTGACCTTCGGGGGTCTGCTGCTGCTCGGCGGCCGCGCCGGTGACATCCTCGGCCGCCGCCGGGTCTTCATCTTCGGCGTGCTGCTCTTCGGCCTCGCCTCGCTGCTCGGCGGATTCGCCCAGGAGTCCTGGCAGTTGCTCGCCGCCCGCGCGCTCCAGGGCGTCGGCGGCGCGATCTCCTCGCCGACCTCGCTGTCCCTGATCACCACGACCTTCGACGAGGGCCCCGAACGCAACCGCGCCTTCGGCGTGTTCGCGGGCGTCTCGGCGGGCGGCGGCGCGATCGGCCTGCTGGCCGGCGGTCTGCTGGTCGAATGGCTCAACTGGCGCTGGGTGTTCTTCGTGAACGTCCCGATCGCCCTGCTGATCGCCTTCCTCACGCCACGCCATGTGAAGGAGTCCGAGCGCCATCCCGGCCACTTCGACCTGCTCGGCGCGCTCACCTCCACCCTCGGCATGGTGGCCCTGGTGTACGGGTTCATCCGCGCCGCCCAGGAGGGCTGGAGCGACAAGCTCACCGTGGGCTCGTTCGTGGCGGCGGTGGTGCTGCTCGTGGCGTTCGTGTTCGTGGAGCGCGGTTCCCGGCAGCCGATCACGCCGTTGCACATGTTCGCCGACCGCAACAGGGCGGGCACGTACGGGGTGATGCTCTGCCTGGCAGCGGCCATCTTCGGGATGTTCTTCTTCCTGACCCTGTTCGTCCAGGACGTCCTGGGCTTCAGCCCGCTCCAGGCCGGTCTGGCGTTCCTGCCGGTCAGCGCGGTGATCGCGGTGCTCGCCGGGGTCACCTCACAGCTCCTGCCACGCTACGGGCCGAAACCCTTCATGGTGATCGGCTCGCTGTGTCTGGCGGCCGGACTGTCCTGGCTGACCCTGACGGATGTGGACTCCACCTATGTGGGCAGCATCCTCGGACCGATGCTGGTGCTCAGCGCGGGCATGGGCATGATGTTCGTGTCGCTGACCCTGATGGCCCTCTCCGGCGTCGAGTCCCGCGAGGCGGGCGCCGCGTCCGGCCTGCTCAACGCGATGCAGCAGGTGGGCGGTTCGCTCGGCCTCTCCATCCTGGTCACCGTCTTCGGCACGGCCAGCCGCAACGAGGCGAAGGACCAGGTCCCGGCCTTCCTCAGCCAGGCGGGCCCCCTCCAGAAGGCCGAGTTCGCCAAGACCGGCCAGCTCCCCAAACCCTGGTCCGACCAGGTCCTGACCAGCGGAGTCACCTCCGGCTTCGTGGTCGCGGCGGCGTTCGCGATCGTCTCGGCGCTGATCGCCATCCTGGCCATCAAGGTCCGCCCCTCGGACATGGAACGCCTCAAGGGCGGCGCGATGCTCCCGGGCGGCGGCGCCTGACCCTGCCGGTACGGCTCCGGTGTCCCGGCTTCGCCGGTCGCGAGGAGCGCGACAGACCGGCGGCTAGTGTGTCGAGGGGCTGAGGGGCCGAGGGGCCGAGGGGTATCGATCGTGGGGGATCAGTGGGTCGCAGCAGCATGCCGATAGAGAACCGTGGCGACACCGAGCTCTGTCTCTTCATCGAGCCGTACTGCGACGACTACTGGATGAAACCAGGGGAGGCGCTCACGGTCCGTTCTGAGGCGGAAGGGGTCGACGTCTGGTTCGACACCTCTGTCTCGAAGGGCTGCGTCACCGTGTGGCTGTATGAGGACGGGGACCCGTCCAAGCTCGTTCTCGACTACGCGGTCGTCGATGCGAACGGCACGCGGCTGGATTCCGGGCATCAGCGGCCCCTCGGCCAGCGCTGGTCGGCCGTGGGCCCGATCATCGACTGACCTGCTCTGACGCCACGCCCACGAACACGTGTGCCCCGGCCGCCCCTTCATGGGAGGGGACCGCCGGAGTTTCACCCGTCGGAGTGAAGGGCGAAGCGTGTTCCCCGACCCCGGACGCTCGTTCATCCGACTGTCGGGTCTCCCCACCGGAGCCCCGCCGGTCCTCGCCTCGAGAGCGCTGAGAGCGCCAAGAGAGTCGAGAGCCGAGTGCCGGAGAGCGTCGAGAGTCAGGGAGCAGTCATGGGCAGGACGAAGCTCAACAAGCCGCGCCGACCGCGTGCCCCGCGTGGCACGGAGTACAGCCTTCAGGAGCTCCGGCCGCCGGGGGAGCTGTACGACGAGTGGTTCAGGATCGCCCAGACCGGCAGGGAGTGGAAGCCATCCGCCGACCCTCGGCTCGGCCCCGATGCACGTCTCCTGCTCGACCGGTTCGGTCCGCTCGGCCGGCGCTACGGCGGCAATGTCCCCCTGGCCGCCGTGGTCCTGGACCAGATGATCGACGCGGACCGTCTCGTGCTCAGCCGGGACGGCGGACCGCCGCAGCGGGTCCCGCTCGACGCCCCCAACCCGTGGGTGCCCACCGGAGCCGCCTCGGACATGGTCCGTGACGCGCTGCACGAGCTGCACGCCGCGGGCATGTTGCTCGTCGTCGGCTCCGGGGACGGTGACGACGCGTGGGCGTCGGCGTGCGTCCGCTTCGTGGCCAGGAAGCCCGAGCGACCCGGTGAGCCCTGGGTGTTCGCGGGCGCCCCGGAAGCGGCGGAGATTCCCTCCGTGTGTCTGCCCCAGCAGGCCGCCGAGGAGCTCCCGCCCGACATCCTGAACGCCGTGGCCTTCCTCCGCTCCTGCGCCGCGAACGGCGAGGTGCCCGACCCACGGGAGTACGGCCGGCACGTGGACGTGCGGGGCCCCGAGCACGCGCGCGAACTCTTCGCGGCGGCCGAGGCCACCGGCTGGGTCGATCACAAGGGCTGCGCCGCCTGCCCGGCGGGACATCTGTGCACCCGCGACGACTAGCCGCGGGCCGGGTTCGCTCCCGAACCATCCTGAAACCACCCTGAGATGGCCGGTGGTTCGGGAGCGGACCCTGCGTACAGAGGCTGTGGCGGCCGTGGAGGCCGTGGCGGTCGTGACGGCCGGAGCGGTGTTGCTCAGATGTCGCGGAAGATCTCGATCTGCGCGCCCACCGAGTTCAGCCGCTCCGCCAGTTCCTCGTAGCCGCGGTTGATCACGTACACGTTGCGCAGCACCGAGGTGCCCTCGGCCGCCATCATCGCGAGGAGGACGACCACCGCCGGGCGCAGGGCCGGCGGGCACATCATCTCGGCGGCGCGCCAGCGGGTGGGGCCCTCGACCAGGACGCGGTGGGGGTCCAGGAGCTGGAGGCGGCCGCCGAGGCGGTTGAGGTCGGTGAGGTAGATGGCGCGGTTGTCGTAGACCCAGTCGTGGATCAGGGTCTGGCCCTGCGCCGTGGCCGCGATGGCCGCGAAGAAGGGGACGTTGTCGATGTTGAGGCCGGGGAACGGCATCGGGTGGATCTTGTCGATCGGCGCCTCCAGCTTGGAGGGGCGGACCGTCAGGTCGACCAGGCGGGTGCGGCCGTTGTCGGCCGGGTACTCCGCCGAGCGGTCGTGGTCCAGGCCCATCTCCTCCAGGACCGCGAGCTCGATCTCCATGAACTCGATCGGCACCCGGCGGATCGTCAGCTCCGACTCGGTGACGACGGCCGCGGCGAGCAGGCTCATCGCCTCGACCGGGTCCTCGGAGGGGGAGTAGTCGACGTCGACGTCGATCTCGGGCACCCCGTGCACGGTCAGCGTGGTGGTGCCGATGCCCTCGACCCGTACGCCCAGCGCCTCCAGGAAGAAGCACAGGTCCTGGACCATGTAGTTCGAGGAGGCGTTGCGGATGACGGTCACGCCGTCGTGACGGGCGGCGGCCAGCAGCGCGTTCTCGGTCACCGTGTCGCCGCGCTCGGTCAGCACGATCGGGCGGTCGGGCGAGACGGACCGCTCGACCTGGGCGTGGTAGAGCCCCTCGGTCGCGGTGATGTCCAGACCGAACCGGCGCAGCGCGATCATGTGCGGCTCGATCGTCCGGGTGCCGAGGTCGCAGCCGCCCGCGTACGGCAGCTTGAAGCGGTCCAGGCGGTGCAGCAGCGGGCCGAGGAACATGATGATCGAGCGGGTGCGGATCGCCGCCTCCGCGTCGATCGCCTCCATCTCCAGCTCGGCGGGCGGCACGATCTCCAGGTCCACGCCCTCGTTGATCCAACGGGTGCGGACACCGATGGAGTTGAGGACCTCCAGGAGCCGGAAGACCTCCTCGATGCGCGCGACCCGGCGCAGCACCGTACGGCCCTTGTTGAGCAGCGACGCGCACAGCAGCGCGACGCAGGCGTTCTTGCTCGTCTTGACGTCGATGGCGC
The DNA here is from genome assembly GCF_044748125.1 of Streptomyces sp. NPDC090025. Classification (NCBI taxonomy): domain Bacteria; kingdom Bacillati; phylum Actinomycetota; class Actinomycetes; order Kitasatosporales; family Streptomycetaceae; genus Streptomyces; species Streptomyces sp. NPDC090025. The sequence continues at coordinate 281,194 of NZ_JBIVFL010000002.1, forward strand.
CGGAGAGACGGCGGCGGCCGACGACCCGCAGGTGCATCGGACCGGCGTAACCGAGAGAGACGATCTCGCTGTCGAGGGCTTCGCCGATACGGGCGATCATCTCAAGGCTGATGTTCTGGTTGCCGCGCTCGATGCGGTTCACGGCGCTCTGGCTGGTGCCGAGTGCGTCGGCCAGCTGCGTCTGGGTCCAGCCACGGTGCTGCCGGGCGTCACGGATGAGCTTGCCGATGCGTACGAGGTAGTCGTCTGCCATGGCGTCACGTTATCTCAGATATGAGATGCCGCTCGCGCTGGGGTGCGCCATCAGGGTGACAGATCGTGGGCGACGGGGTGACGCGGCTGGTAGAGCGGCAGTTCGGTGCCGCTCGGCAGGCGTACGGCCCCGACCAGGCCCCAGCCCTGGTCCGTGACGGGTCGTGAGACCTCGGCCCCGCGGTCCTCCAGGGCGGTCAGCGTCACCGCGATGTCGTCGCACATGAGATAGATCTCGTGCTTCGGCGTGTCGTCGGTGGGATGCACCGCGATCTCGGCGGGCGGCAGCTTGAAGATGAGCCAGCCGCGCCCCGCGTCCACGTGGGCGAAGCCGAGCACGTCCTTGAGGAACGCGCGGTCGGCCTCCGCGTCGTGGGTGTAGAGGATCACATGTGCGCCGCTGAACATGTCTCAATAGTCCGGTCAAGTCCCGAATGCGGCAATCCGTGACGGCCGGGTGGGGGGTGTCCGGGGGGCGCCCGGGGGGAGGAGTCCCTCGGTCCTCACTCCCCGGTCCTCGGTTCTCAGCCCTCAGCCCTCGGTCCTCGCTCCCCGGTCCTCACTCCTCCCGGAGGCGCACCCGCTGGATCTGGCAGGCCAGCTTCCGCCGGGACTCCGGCGCGCGCGACGGATCGGCGGCGTGCGGACCGGTCCGCGTGTCGAGGGCGCGGGCGATCGTGTCGTACGCCGTCCGGAAACCGCCCGGCAGCCGGGCGCCGTGCTCCCGCAGATCCCGCTCGACCAGGCGCCGCAGCGCGTCCACGTTCTGCTCGGTGAACCGCTTGCGGCCGCGCGCGAGCGCGAGCGCCGGCCGGGCGCACTCGGCGTGTTCGCCCCGCTCGGCCAGCTGGTCGGCGAGTTCCTCGGCGAGGCCGAGGAGGCGCCCCTCCAGCCAGGGCGGGTCCTGTCCGTCGAGCGTGGCCGCGTCCGGCGCCGGCGCCGTCTGCCCGGCCAACTGCCTGGCCAGCTGCTTGGACACGGCCGGCTGGCTCATCCCGGCGACCCGGGCGAGCCGCTCCTGGGTCCAGCCCGCAGCGGCGAAGAAGTGCACCATCTCGGCGCGGAGCCCGCGCATCTCCTCGCCCGCCCGGATGACCTCGTTCATCCCGGCGAACATCCGCTCGACCTGGGCGTCGGTCATGCCGGTGGGTAGGTCGGCGGTCGCGGTGGGGGGCTCCTCGCTCGTCATGCCTCAGTTATACAACCCCGTTATGGAGGACATGGAGCACTCCTCGACAGCCCCATAACCCCGTTATATAACTAGGTTATGACCTCTGCCCCGGACGCGCTCCTCGCCCACCGCTTCCTCCCTCCCCATGCCGGATCCGGCGACGGCGCCACAATGTTCTGCCTCCCCGGCGGCCCCGCCGACTCCCGCTACCTCGGCGACCTCGGCGGACTAGCCGCCCACCGCACCCTCCTCCTCCCCGACCTGCGCGGCACCGGCCGCACCCCCGCGCCCGCCGACCCGGCCCGCTACCGCTGCGACCGCCAGGTCGACGACATCGAGGCCCTCCGCGCCCACCTCGGCCTCGACCGGATCGCCCTGCTCGGCCACTCCGCCGGGGCGAACCTGGCCCTCCAGTACGCGGCCCGCCACCCGCGGCGGGTCGACCGGCTGATCCTGATCACCCCCGGACTGCGCGCGGCCGGGATCGACATCGCCGTCGAGACCCGGCTCGCCCTCGCCCGCCGCCGCGCCCACGAACCCTGGTTCCCGGCCGCCTTCGCCGCCCTGACCGCCGTCAACGACGGCTCGGGCGCCGACTGGGACGCCGTCGCCCCCTTCTTCCACGGCCGCTGGGACGAGGCCGCCCGCCGCCACCACACCGCGAGCGCACCGGAGAACCCCGAGGCCGTCGCCGGGTTCGGCGCCGACGACACCTTCGCCCCGGCCGCCGTCGAGGCCACCCGCGCAGCCCTCACCCGGCTCACCGCCCCCACCCTGCTGCTCGCGGGCGAGTTCGACCTCAACAGCCCGCCCAGCGCCGTCGCCGCCCTGGCCCCGCTCCTCCCGAACGCCACGCTCCGGGTGCGGCCGGGTGCGGGCCACTACCCCTGGCTGGACGACCCGGCGGGGTTCGTCGCGACGGTGCGGGAGTTCCTGGACGAGCGGTGAGCGGTCGTCCCCGGAGCGGTGGCGCGGAAGAAGGGTGCGGAAGAAAAAGTCTCGTGCGGGTTCACGTTCGCCGTGCGGCCCGCCTCTCATAGGTGAGCGCCTCCGATCGGCGGAGGTACCGAGGAGAGGGGGGAGCGGGGGTGGACCAGATGACCTTGATCACCACCGTGGTGGGCGTGGTCGTCGCGAAGGCGGCCGGGGTGCTGGCCTTGTGGCTCCGGCACCGAGGCCGCGTCCAGCAGGAGAAGGCGCAACGGCAGTACGTGCTCGGCCTCGCGGCCGCCGCGCCGGAGGGCGCCGAGCTGGAGCTCGACGACCAGCGAGGGGACGGCCGACTGAGGCTGAGGATCAGCCGAGGGTCGGGCGGCACCCTGGGCGAAGGGCAAGGCCCGGGCGAGGAGTCGGTCGCGTGAACGAGGCCAGTGGGGTGGACGACGCCGAGCGGCGGCCGGCGGTCCTGCCGTCCACCGCCAGGAGCTCCCCCGGCCTCGCGGGTTCCGCTGACCTGCCGACCCAGGACCCCGAGCGTCCGGCGGAGGCCGTCACCGTTGCCGCCACCGATCTCGATGCCGACGCCGAGTTCGCCGCCTTCTACCGCGCCATGATCAAACCCCTGGTCGGATTCCTCGTCCGCCAGGGCGCGAGCCTCCCGCTGGCCGCGGACATCGCCCAGGAGACCATGCTCAGCGCCCACCGCAGATGGGCCGACCTGCGCGCGCCGAAGGCATGGGTGCACACCGTCGCCTCACGCGAACTCGGCCGCGTGTTGTACGGCACCAAGGAGGAGCCGGTCGCGGAACTCCCCGCGCCGACCGCGCTCCTGGCCCACCCCGACCTGGCATCGGCGTGGGAGGCCCAGGACCTCGCCCTGCGCGTGCTCGCGGCCCTGCCGCCGCGCCAGCGTCAGGTGCTCGCCTGGACGCTCGCCGGGTTCAGGCCCGTGGAGATCGCCGAACAGCTCGAACTGTCGGCGGAGACGGTACGGGGAAACCTGCGCAAGGCACGCCTCGCGGCGGCGGCCTTTCTGACAGCAGAGGAGCGGGACCAGTGACGGACGAGCCCGACTTCTTGAGCCTGTTCGGTCCCTTCCGCGGCGACGCGCTGGACGCGGCGCTGGACGCGGCGCTGGACGCGGTCCTCGACGTGGAGGCGGGGCTGCGGGAGATCGCGGCCGAGAGCGAGCACGCGGCATCGGTGGACCGGCTTGGTCAGGTCCTGGACGTGGAGGGCGGATTGGCGGCGATCGTGCCCGACCACGTCGTTCCCGTGCGCGGAACCGGGACCACGAGTCGCCTGGACGAGGATCCGGCGGTGCCACTCGATCCGGGTGCACGCTTTGCGCTGCGTGCCGACCAGCGAGTCGCGGCAGCGTGCGGGCGGGCGGATCACGTGAGCCGGGTCCTGCGTGATCTGTACGAGTACGACTCGGTCGAGGACGCCTATGAGGCCCTCCGTCGTGAGGCTGTCGCTACGGTTGTCGTGACTCTGGAGGAGCTGCGGTTGGACCTGAACGCGCTCCACCTGGATATCTGGCTGCAGCAGGAGGCCGTGGGCGCCGCAGGCGACCGCAGCGCCATGACCGTGCTGGAGAGGGTGATCCGTCGGGTGGCAAGGATGAAGCACCTGGCTGCCCGCACCCCTGGTGAACGCGTTTTCGGCTTGCTCGGCACCATGACGAGGGCGGTGGAGGAACTCGGGTCCGTCGCGAAGTCCCAGGAGATCGCCGAGTTCTGCGACCGGACAAGCGCGTTCCTGATCGACCTCGGCGTCGTCATCACTGCATTCACGACGAATCGCTCGGCGACGGGTTCCGCGCACGCGGGACAGGTCGGTCGGCATCTGCTCGCGGTCCAGGTCTCGGCGCTCGGGCGCGCTGCCGCACGGGCCCTCGGGCGGAACCCGGCCACCCTCGATCCCGAGGAAGCGCACCGCCTCCTCACCGACTTCACCGAGGCCGACCTTCGCGCTGTCGACCTCCGGGGGATCGACCTCACCGGCGTGCACTGGTCGGTGCACGGCACGCGCTGGCCGGTGTCCGTCGACGTGGACGCGATCCGTGCGCAGTCCGAGGAGTCCCCGTACGGCAGCGGAGTCTGGGTCGTCGTCGACGGTTTCAGGAAGGTCAGGGACAGCCCAGGGATCGGCTAGGCCGCATTGTCAGTGCTCACTGGCAGCATCGGAGACATGACACCGCTGCTTCTCTCCGACATCGAACGAGCCGTTCGCGGCAGTTGGAGTGCCGAGACCTGCACTCCCGAGTTCCGCTCGCGCTGGACCCCGGACAACCCGGCCCGGGACCAGTGCGGGGTGACCGCCATGGTGGTCAACGACCTGCTGGGCGGCGAGCTGATCCGAGGAGAGGTGCACGTCGGCGGGGAGCGGGTCGACTACCACTGGTGGAATCGCCTCGGCATGGGCATAGAGATCGACCTCACCCGGGAGCAGTTCGGCCCGGAGGAGACCGTCGTCGGCGGCAGCGTCGTCCCCCGCCCGCCGGTGACCGAGTGGCGCAGGCTCGTGGCGGAGTACGAGCTGCTCCGCGACCGGGTCATGCGGGAGCTCCATGAGCGCGAGCGGGTCCGGTAGCGCCATGGGCGACGGGCACGCGCCTCCCCAGGCCGATGACACACATGACGGCCTTGCCGAACTCGTCGAGCGTGTGGACGAGTCGGACCGCGTCATCGGCGTCGTCGGCCGGGCCGAGGCCGTGCGGCGCGGCTGGCCGCACCGGGTCGCCGTCGTGGTGTGCCGGGACCGGGACGGCCGGATCCTGGTGCAGCGCCGCGCCCTGGGCGTCGCCCGGTTCCCCGGGTACGAGGAAGTGGGCTCCGGCGGCGCCGTGGCCCCGGGGGAGTCGTACGAGGAGGCCGCCTCGCGCGAGCTGGCGGAGGAGCTGGGGGTGCGGGCCCCGGTGCGCCTCGTCGTGAAGTTCCTCAGCCACGGCGGGCTCAGCCCGCACTGGCTGGCCGTCCACGAGGCCGTCCTGGCGGACGACACTCCGCGTCCCGACCCGGACGAGGTGATGTCGTACCGCTGGCTGCCGGTGCCCGACCTGCTCCGGGCGGTCCGCGAGGACCGCTTCACCCCGGACAGCGAGGAGACCCTGGGCCGGTACCTGGCCGCCACGCGGAGGTGACGACGACGATGACGGTGCCGCTCACTCCTCGACGGGGAGCTCCGGCCGGGCCCAGGGGAGGGGTCGCTGCTGGTCGCGACGGCCAGGGTGCGGCCCGTCGGCGAGAATCCGGCGGCCCGGGTCCCCGCGAGCGGGCCGAGGTCGGGGCAGGCGAGGTCCGGACCGGCGTCGGGGGTGCGGGTGGCGGGGGCGGGGTCCCGGCCGCTGTCCGGGGGGACGCCGAAGCCGACGCCGAGCAGACCTCCGACGGGGATCCCGGGGTTCAGCCCCTCTGCGGGCCCGTACGGGAACAGATCCTGGCCGGGCGCTACACGGGACGCTGCCCGAGCTGGAGCTCCTGGCCCGCGCGCTGCGGGCCTCAGGCGTCGACGCGACCGCCTCGCGGTCGGCGCACCGGGCCTGACCGCCGCGCTCACCGCGCCGCGCACCACCCCTCAGCGCCGCCCCCGGCCCGCTCGCCGCACAGGCGGAACCACCCCACCCCTCGCGGAACACTCCGATCCGAGCACGCCCGACGCCTGTCCTGTGTCACTGAAGGTTGAGCGCGTGTCATCGAACCTTGAGCGACGCTCGACGTGTGACACGGCAGCGGAGGTGGGCATAGCCTCAGCGCATGGATGACGTCCTCCCGCTGTTGGCGATCTTCGGTGGCTTGGGTGCAGTCCTTGCTTCCCTCGTGTGGCTTGCGCGCCACGTTCGTCGCCGGGGCACAGCCGGTGCGGGGGTCGCCGCGGCACTGGCTTCGTGGGAAGAGGCGTATCGCGTAACCGCTCACGAGGCCCACTGGGAAATCAGGGCACAGGCGGAGCGCCAGTCGTCCGTTCTGTCCCCTGATGGCCACTGGCCCCCGGCCGGCGAGAGGAATCCCCGGCCGCCCGTGTCACGGATCCGCCGAGACGGCACGAGCCTCCGCCGTCTGAGGCGCCTGTGGAGGCAGTGGGGCTGATCGCCTCAGGCGCTCAAGGTTCGATGGCACGCGCTCAACCTTCAGTGACACGGGACAACGCCTGCCGGGCATGACCGACCGCCGGTGATGTACTAGAGTTATCTCGACATCGAGATATCTGCCGAGGCGCACCGCTGCCGCCACCCCCGGTAAGGGTTACCTAACTTAGCCTTACCTTAGCGGATCGACGACGAGTACGTGGCGGCAGGATGTGGTGGAACGCGCACATATATGAAGGAGACTGTCGTGTCGGCGAACAGCTTCGACGCCCGCGCCACGCTGCGCGTGGGTGACGAGTCGTACGAGATCTTCAAGCTGGACAAGGTCGAGGGCTCCGCCCGGCTGCCTTACAGCCTGAAGGTTCTCCTGGAGAACCTGCTCCGCACCGAGGACGGCGCGAACATCACCGCCGACCACATCCGGGCGCTCGGCGACTGGGACTCCCAGGCCCAGCCGAGCCAGGAGATCCAGTTCACGCCGGCGCGCGTGATCATGCAGGACTTCACCGGCGTGCCCTGCGTCGTCGACCTCGCCACCATGCGTGAGGCCGTCGCCGCCCTCGGCGGTGACCCGGCGAAGATCAACCCGCTCTCCCCGGCCGAGATGGTCATCGACCACTCCGTCATCGCCGACAAGTTCGGCACCAACGACGCCTTCGCGCAGAACGTCGAGCTCGAGTACGGCCGCAACAAGGAGCGCTACCAGTTCCTGCGCTGGGGCCAGACCGCCTTCGACGACTTCAAGGTCGTCCCGCCGGGCACCGGCATCGTCCACCAGGTGAACATCGAGCACCTGGCCCGTACGGTCATGGTCCGCAACGGCCAGGCGTACCCCGACACCCTCGTCGGCACCGACTCGCACACCACCATGGTCAACGGCCTCGGCGTGCTGGGCTGGGGCGTCGGCGGCATCGAGGCCGAGGCCGCGATGCTCGGCCAGCCGGTCTCCATGCTGATCCCGCGCGTCGTCGGCTTCAAGCTGACCGGCGAGCTGCCGGCCGGCACCACCGCCACCGACCTGGTGCTCACCATCACCGAGATGCTGCGCAAGCACGGCGTCGTCGGCAAGTTCGTCGAGTTCTACGGTGAGGGCGTCGCCGCCACCTCCCTCGCGAACCGCGCCACCATCGGCAACATGTCGCCCGAGTTCGGCTCCACCGCCGCGGTCTTCCCGATCGACGGCGAGACCCTGAACTACCTCAAGCTCACCGGCCGCTCCGAGCAGCAGGTCGCGCTCGTCGAGGCGTACGCCAAGGAGCAGGGCCTCTGGCTGGACCCGGCGGCCGAGCCCGACTTCTCCGAGAAGCTCGAGCTCGACCTCTCCACCGTCGTCCCGTCGATCGCCGGCCCGAAGCGCCCGCAGGACCGCATCGTCCTCGCGAACGCCGCCGAGCAGTTCAAGAGCGACGTCCTCAACTACGTCGCCACCGCCGACGAGGCCGGCCAGGAGTCCTTCCCGGCGTCCGACGCCCCGGCCGCCACCAACGGCGTCCCGTCCAACCCGGTCCAGGTCACCGCCCCCGACGGCACGACCTACACGATCGACCACGGCGCCGTCACCGTCGCCGCTATCACCTCCTGCACCAACACCTCGAACCCGTACGTCATGGTCGCCGCCGCGCTCGTCGCGAAGAAGGCCGTGGAGAAGGGCCTGACCCGCAAGCCGTGGGTCAAGACCACCCTCGCCCCGGGCTCGAAGGTCGTCACCGACTACTTCGACAAGGCGGGCCTGACCCCGTACCTCGACAAGGTCGGCTTCAACCTCGTCGGCTACGGCTGCACCACCTGCATCGGCAACTCCGGCCCGCTGCCGGAGGAGGTCTCCAAGGCCGTCAACGAGCACGACCTCGCGGTCACCTCGGTCCTCTCCGGCAACCGGAACTTCGAGGGCCGGATCAACCCCGACGTCAAGATGAACTACCTGGCCTCCCCGCCGCTGGTCGTCGCGTACGCCATCGCGGGCTCCATGAAGGTGGACATCACCAAGGACGCGCTCGGCACCGACACCGAGGGCAACCCGGTCTACCTGACGGACATCTGGCCGTCCGAGGCCGAGGTCAACGACGTCGTCGCCAACGCCATCGGCGAGGACATGTTCAACAAGTCCTACCAGGACGTGTTCGCGGGCGACGCCCAGTGGCAGGCGCTCTCGATCCCGACCGGCAACACCTTCGAGTGGGACGCCGAGTCCACCTACGTGCGCAAGCCCCCGTACTTCGAGGGCATGACGATGGAGACCACCCCGGTCACCGACATCGCCGGCGCCCGGGTGCTCGCCAAGCTCGGCGACTCGGTCACCACCGACCACATCTCCCCGGCCGGTGCGATCAAGGCCGACACCCCGGCCGGCAAGTACCTCACCGAGCACGGTGTGGAGCGTCGTGACTTCAACTCCTACGGCTCGCGCCGAGGCAACCACGAGGTCATGATCCGCGGCACCTTCGCCAACATCCGCCTGCGCAACCAGATCGCGCCGGGCACCGAGGGCGGCTTCACCCGCGACTTCACCCAGGCCGACGCGCCGGTGTCGTTCATCTACGACGCCTCGCAGAACTACCAGGCCGCCGGCACCCCGCTGGTCATCCTGGGCGGCAAGGAGTACGGCTCCGGCTCGTCCCGCGACTGGGCGGCCAAGGGCACCGCGCTCCTCGGCGTCAAGGCCGTCATCACCGAGTCGTACGAGCGCATCCACCGCTCGAACCTCATCGGCATGGGCGTCCTCCCGCTCCAGTTCCCGGCCGGCCAGTCGGCCGACTCGCTCGGCCTGACCGGCGAGGAGACCTTCTCCATCGCCGGCATCACCGAGCTGAACGAGGGCACCACCCCGAGCACGGTCAAGGTCACCACCGACACCGGTGTCGAGTTCGACGCGGTCGTCCGCATCGACACCCCCGGTGAGGCGGACTACTACCGCAACGGCGGCATCATGCAGTACGTGCTGCGCAACCTGATCCGCGGCTAGCAAGCCGACGTGAGGGCCCGTCCCCCCAGGGGGACGGGCCCTCACGCATGCGCCGGGAAGGTCAGCCCAGCAGCTCGACCTCCGCCAGCTCGCCGCCCGTGCCCGAGGGCACCAGCCGGTGCTTCGCGTGGGCCGGCTTCTGGTCCGCCTGCACACCGCACTGCTGACCGAACTGCGACGCGCGGACCTGCTGGACCTGGACGACTGCGCCGTGGATGGCTCGCATGTCCGGGCTCTCAAAGGGGGAGCCATGCCTGCCCCTCGCCTGTCGACCGCGCCCGCCCTGGCTCCAAGTGCCATGTGATCGTGGACCGTTGTGGCACCCCGCGCGTCGTGACGCTCACCGGAGGCAACCGCCGCACCCGTACGAGCCACGCCCCGATCTCCACCAGGGACTACCTGGCCCCGCCTGCAGCACATCATCTGCCTCCGGCGCCTTCGAATGTCGTTCTGAAACGATCACACCTGTGGGGCGTGCACCCTCCGCGTAGCCGTGGACGGGCGCACAGAGGAGACCGTCCCCGCCACTGCGGGGCTGACCCTCACGGACTTCTGGGGTGCGCGCTCGGGTGTGTGTTGCTCACTGCGCCCGCGGGGGCTGGATTGATCTTCAGTCTGCGCGGCCGGTCGGCGATCGCTCCCAGTCCTCAACCATGAACTTCTCGGCTGCGTAAGGTCAATTACCTGAGGAGCATGGCCCCTTGAGGGAATGAAAGCCGGTTGATCTGGCGTCAGCAACCCTGCGGATGCGCTACGTTACTTGTGGTGACGCGGCAGTCCCCGGCTCAGGGGAGATCACTCGGCCCCTCGCGCGGGTGAACTCTGCCCTCCTGCCGTCCTCGTCGGTGCACACCTCTCAGGAGAACAGCGTGGCGAACAGCCGCGGCGAACTGCCAGGCCGCGGCGGCAATTTGCGTGGACATTGCCTCCGCCCGGCCCTCCCGGGAGCGTGACGCCCACGTACCGGTGGCCTGCGCGAGCGACAGGGAGACCGGCGCCCAGCGGCCACCAGGTGGTTCACACCAGCCCCGGTCCGAACCCCCTCGTGGAACACGCTGTCCCCATGTCGGCACTCGACGGCCGGCGACCTGGTCTCTCCACCGACCCTTTCGGAACACCACAGCCCGGCGGGGGTATGCAGCCATGCCGCATTCAGTACCGAGTTCGAACGATCCCGACTCCGGGTCACCCTTCGATCTCCTTTCCCCCGCCGCCAGACGGGCCTGGGGAAAGCACGACAGACGGACCGAAGAGTGGCTCCCCCTATGGCGCCATATGGCGGACAGCGCCTCTGTGGCAGGGGTGTTGTGGGGTGAATGGGTACCCAACCGTGTGAAGACACTCGTCGCCGAAGCGCTGCCCGGGGGCGCCGACGACGCACGTCGCCTGCTGGTCTTCCTCGCCGCCACCCACGACATCGGCAAGGCGACACCGGCCTTCGCCTGCCAGGTGGAGGGTCTGGCGGATCGTATGCGGTCGGCCGGGCTGGAAATGCCGTATCAGAAGCAGTTCGGCACCGACCGGCGCATGGCTCCGCACGGGCTGGCGAGTCAACTCCTGCTCCAGGAGTGGCTTTCCGAGCGGTTCGGACTGGCCGACCGCTTCTCCGGGCAGTTCGCCGTGGTGGCCGGTGGTCATCACGGCACGCCGCCGGACCACCAGCAGATCCACGATCTCCGGCTCCGCCCCCGGCTGCTCCGGACCCCGGGTGCGAGCGAGGACACATGGCGTTCTGTGCAATACGAGTTGATGGACGCCTGCGCACAAGTCGCCGGGCTCACAGACCGGTTCGCGCACTGGTCGTCGGTGCGGCTGCCGCAGACGGTGCAGGTGGTGCTGACCGGCCTGGTCATCGTCTCCGACTGGATCGCGAGTTCAACGGAGTTGTTTCCGTACGACCCCTCGTCCTGGTCGCCACGGGGCCCGGAGGGAGAGGCCCGGCGCCTGTCGGCGGCGTGGGCCGGGCTCGACCTGCCCGGGCCTTGGACGGCGGCGGAACCGGAGGGTACAGCGGCCGAGTTGTTCCGGGAACGCTTCGCACTGCCGGACGGTGCGGTGATCCGGCCGGTGCAGGAGGAGGCGGTACGGATGGCCCGGGCGATGCCCGCGGCCGGGCTGCTGATCATCGAGGCGCCGATGGGCGAGGGCAAGACGGAGGCGGCCTTCGCGGCGGCGGAGATCCTTGCCGCCAGGACCGGGGCCGGTGGCTGTCTGGTGGCGCTGCCGACCCGGGCCACGGGAGACGCGATGTTCCCGCGTCTGCTGAGCTGGCTTGACCACCTTCCCCAGGACGGCCCGCGCTCCGTCGTACTGGCACACGCGAAGTCGGCGCTCAATGAGGTCTGGTCAGGGCTGATGCGTGCCGGGGACCGTACGATCGCCGCCGTCGAGCCGGACCGTACGGATGCCGTGCCCCATCCAGGGGCGGCCGCCCGCTCCGGCCCTTCGGGACTCCACGCGCACCAGTGGCTACGGGGGCGGAAGAAGGCTCTGCTCTCGTCATTCGCGGTGGGGACGATCGACCAGGTGCTCTTCGCCGGGCTCAAGAGCCGGCATCTGGCGCTGCGGCATCTGGCGGTCGCGGGCAAGGTCGTCATCATCGACGAGGTCCACGCCTACGACGCCTATATGAACGCCTACCTGGACCGGGTGCTGGAATGGCTGGCGGCGTACGGAGTACCGGTGGTGCTGCTGTCGGCGACGCTTCCCGCGGGCCGGAGAAGGGAGCTCGCGGCAGCCTACGCGGGAGAGGAAGCGGGGCACCCGGGGGGCGTCACGGACGTACCGGAGGACGCGTACCCGCTGCTCACCGCCGTGGCTCCCGGGGCGGCGGTGACGACCGCGTGCCCGGACCCGGCCACGGGCCGCCGCACCGAGGTGCTGCTGGAGAGAGTGGACGACGATCTGTCGATCCTTGTCCGGCGGCTGGCGGACGAACTGCGGGACGGCGGCTGCGCACTGGTCGTACGGAACACCGTCGACCGGGTGCTGGAAGCCGCGGAACGGCTGAGGCTGCACTTCGGCACCGACGCCGTGACCGTGGCGCACTCCCGGTTCCTCGCGGCCGACCGGGCGGGCAAGGACGCCGAGTTGCGTGAGCGTTTCGGTCCGTACGGGGAGCGTCCCACCGGGCCGCACATCGTCGTGGCCAGTCAAGTGGTCGAGCAGTCGCTCGACATCGACTTCGATCTGCTCGTCACCGATCTGGCGCCGGTGGACCTGATGCTCCAGCGCATGGGGCGGCTGCACCGCCATCCACGCTCCCGTCCGCCCCGGCTGGTCCGGGCCCGGTGTCTGGTCACCGGCGCCGACTGGCGGGCCGACCCTCCCGAGCCCGTGCGCGGCTCGCTCGGCGTCTACCGGGGGCCGCACACGCTGCTGCGGGCGCTCGCGGTCCTCGGCCCGCATCTGGACGGGGCTCCGCTCGTCCTGCCCGACCACATCAGCCCGCTGGTCCAGTCCGCCTACGGGGACGGTCCGGTCGGCCCCGGCCACTGGGCTTCCACGCTGGCCGAGAACCGTCGCGCGTACCTCAACGGCCTCGCCACGAAACGGGAGAACGCCGATGTCTTCCGTCTGGGACCCGTCCGCCGGGCCGGACGCCCGGTGATCGGCTGGCTCGACGCGAACGCGGGCGACGCGGACGACACCCGCGAGGGGCGCGCTCAGGTACGCGACAGTGAGGAGAGCCTGGAGGTGCTGGTCATCCAGCGCCGCCGGGACGGCCGGCTGACCACCGTCGACTGGCTCGACGGCGGAAGGGGCGGACTGGACCTGCCCGAGCACGCGCCTCCGACGCGCTGGGCCGCCGAGGCCGTCGCCGCGAGCGCCCTGACACTGCCCTGGCAGTTCTCCAAGCCGTGGGCGATCGACCGGACCATCGCCGAGCTGGAGCGATTCGCCGTTCCGGCCTGGCAGGTCAAGGAATGCCCTTGGCTGGCAGGGGAGTTGGTTCTCGTCCTGAACGAGGATTGTCAGACCCGTCTGACAGGCTTCGACCTCCGATACAGCCGTGCCGACGGACTTCGGGTGACACCCGTCGGCGCACTGGAAGCAAAGGTGCCTGATCCCGTGCCGAACTCATTCGACCTGGTCTCCCGGCCGTGGCTGCCGGTCCAGCGCCTCGACGGCACGATGACGGAACTCTCGCTGCTGGAGGTCTTCGCACACGCCCGTGATCTACGGCGTCTCGTGGGTGATCTGCCCACACAGGAGTTCGCGCTGCTCCGGCTGCTGCTGGCGATCCTCCACGACGCGGTGGAAGGACCCGCGGAGATGGAGGACTGGGAGGAGCTGTGGCATGCGGCGGACCCCTTCTCCACCGTGCCCGGGTATCTCGCCCGGCATCAGGGCCGGTTCGATCTGCTCCACGCGGAGCGCCCCTTCTTCCAGACGGCGGGCCTGCACACGGAGAAGAACGAGGTCGCCTCACTGAACCGGATCGTCGCCGACGTTCCGAACGGGGACCCCTTCTTCGCCATGCGCCGGCCTGGTGCGGACCGGCTCTCTCTCGCCGAGGCCGCCCGGTGGCTGGTGCACACACACGCCTTCGACCCGTCGGGGATCAAGTCCGGTATGGCCGGTGACGACCGGACCACGGGTGGCAGGGTCTATCCCGAGGGCACGGGCTGGGCGGGCAACCTCGGTGGTGTCTTCGCCGAGGGAGAGTCCCTGCACGAGACCCTGCTGCTGAATCTGATCCCCACGGACGAGGACCTGCTCACCGTCGACCGGCGCGGGGACATGCCGGTCTGGCGCCGGGAGGAGGCGCCGGGCCCCGGCCGGATCGCCGAGGACCCCGAGGTCCGCCGACCCTCCGGCCCCCGTGATCTCTACACCTGGCAGTCACGGCGTGTCCTCCTGCACACCGATGACGACGCCGACGACGCCGACGGCGCCGGCCTCACCGTCACCGGGGTCGTCCTCGGCTACGGCGACCCGCTCACCCCGCACGACCGGTGGAAGTCGGAGCCCATGTCCGGCTGGCGCCGCAGCGCCCCGCAGGAGAAGAAGCTGGGCCGTCCGCTGGTCTACATGCCGCGGCAGCACGACCCCACCCGCGCCGCGTGGCGGGGCCTCGGCAGCCTGCTGTACGCGCAGCGCTCCCCGTCGGACGGAACAGGACGCGGCACCCCGCGGACGCTGCCTGCGGGAGTGGTGAAGTGGCTCGCCCTGCTCACCACCGAGGGAGTGCTGCCGAAGGGCTCCCTCATCCGGGTACGACTGGTGGGGGCGGTGTACGGGACCCAGCAGTCCGTGGTGGACGAGGTCGTCGACGACGGGGTCACGCTGCCCGTCGTCCTGCTCCACGAGGAGCGGCCGTTCCACGGCGCCGCGGCGGTGGACGCGGTCTCGGACGCGGAGCAGGCGGTGACCGCGCTGGGACACCTCGCGGGCAATCTCGCGCGCGCCGCGGGATCGGACCCGGTCCCGCTGACGGAGATCGCCCGCGACCTGGGCTTCGGGGCGCTGGACGGTCCCTACCGGCAGTGGCTGCGGAACCTCGGCGGGAGCGACGACCCGGTCGCCGACCGTGCCTCATGGCAGGCGACCGTGCGGCGGATCGTCCATCGCCTCGGCCGGCAGCTGCTCGACACCGCGGGTCCGGCCGCTGCGGAAGGGCGAATCATCGATCTCCCGCGTACGGGCAAGCGCTGGGTGGACGACGCCCGCGCGGACCTGTGGTTCCGGACCAGGATCAACAAGATCCTTCCGGTGGGCGATCCGCTGCCGGAAGCCGGTGCTCCTCCGCGACCGCCCACCTGACGAGCCGTTCACTCCCCTGCGAACACCACCCTCACAGCGACGCCACGGAGCACTCCGTATGACCACGATGGAACAAGAGCCCGCACCCCGGCAGCCCGCCGGTCCGTCCCCGGTCCGGCGGCAGCACGGGCCCGGTCCGGCGGGCGTAGCCGCCGCCCGCTGTGTCTCCCGGCTTCAGCGCGGCTACCGCCGGGACAACCCGGCCGCGGTGGCGGACCTCGCCCGGCTGCGGCGCGGTGCCGGGCAGACCGCGCACACGGTGCAGGACCACTGGGGCCTGGGAGGGCTGGAGGAGCTGGGCGACGCCCTCGCGGAAAGCAGCACACGCGTACGCCGGGAACACGCCGAGGAAGCGGTGTACCTGGCGGTGACGCTCTGGGCCCTGCACCAGCAGTCCGTCCGCGACGGCGACATGCACAGCCCCGGGACGACCTTGGGGGGCGCGGTCCGGACGCTCATCCAGAAGAAGACGGACGAGAAGCCCGGCTCCGACGACTCGGAGAACGAACCGCTGCGCAAGCGGCTCGTCCGGGTCGGTACCGCCGACTCCATCGTGTCGGTCGCCGTCCGGCTGCGGGAGATCGTGCTGTTGCTGCGCGGAGGGCAGGTGCCGCTCGACTACGGGCGTCTGGCCGATCAGCTCTGCCGCTGGCAGACGCCGTCGGGACGCGCGGCGGTGCGGCGCGAGTGGGGCCGGGAGTTCCACCTCGCCGCCCCCCGCCGCGGAAGCACGGCGCGGAACGGGGACGACGGGAGCGACGCGATCGACCCGTCCCTGAGCTTCGGCAGCACGGACGAGGACTACGGCCCGGGGGACTGATCACCCCGTGTCCCCGCCATCCCCTTCCCTTCCCTTCCCTTCCCTTCCCTTCCCTTCCCTTCCCTTCCCTTCCCTTCCCTCTCCCTCTCCCTCTCCCCCTCCCGCTTGTCCTTCCCTTCGTCGAGCACACAGAGGAACCGAGCGTTCATGAACCGGACCATCATCGACATCCACGTTCTCCAGACCGTCCCTCCCAGCAACCTCAACCGGGACGACACCGGTACGCCGAAGTCGGCCGTCTACGGCGGCAAGCGCCGGGCCCGGGTCTCCAGCCAGGCGTGGAAGCGCGCCACCCGCACGGCCTTCTCCGAACTGCTCGACCCCTCCGAGCTGGGGGTCCGGACGAAGCGGGTCGTCGAGGTACTGGCGGAGCGGATTTCCGTCCTGGACACCTTGCTCTCCCCGGCAGCGGCCGAGGAACTGGCCGCGGAGACCCTGGCGACCGTGACGGGAGTGAAGCTCACGGTCCCCAAGCGCAGGAAGGGCGGGGGCGGCGACGAGGCCGAATCCGCCCCGGAATCGACCTATCTGATGTTTCTGAGCAGCCGCCAGTTCGACGCGCTGGCCGCTCTCACGGTCGAAGGCGCATCGGACGGCGATCTCAAGACGCTCAAGGAGTTCTTCAAGACCAGGGAGAACAAGGCACGCGCCCGCCGGTCGGTGGACACCGGGCACTCGGTGGACATCGCCCTCTTCGGCCGTATGGTGGCGGACTCGACCGATCTCAACGTCGACGCGGCGGCCCAGGTGGCACATGCCCTGAGTGTGCACGCGGTCGAGGTCGAGTCGGACTACTTCACGGCCGTCGACGATACGAACACGGACGCCGAGATGGGCGCCGGCATGATCGGCACCGTCGACTTCAACTCGTCGACCCTCTACCGCTACGCGGCGGTCGACGCCAACCGGCTCCAGGAGAACCTGGGTGGTCTGAGCGAGGACCGGACACCGTCCGCGGACCCCACCAGGCGGGCGGTGGAGGCCTTCCTCGAAGGATTCATCACCTCGCTCCCCACGGGGAAGATCAACACCTTCGGCAACCACACGTTGCCCGCGGCGGTGATCGTCAAGCTCCGTACCCGGCGCCCGATCAGTTTCGTCGGGGCCTTCGAAGAGCCCGTGGAGACGGCTGAGGAGGGCGGCTTCCTGCGCCCGAGCTGCGAACGGCTCGCCACGTACGTACCCGAACTGGAGAAGGCGTTCGGGCTCACGGACAAGGGAGGGACCTGGGTGCTGCGGGTCGGTCAGGACACCGAAGCTCTCTCCTCCCTGGGCGAAGAACTGGCTCTTCCCGAACTGGTGACGGCCGTGGGAGCGGCGGTGGCCGCCCGGCTGAAGGCCGGGGAGAGCCCTCAGCTGGAGGACGGAGCGTGAGCGTGCTGCTGCTGCGGCTCGCGGGGCCCCTCCAGGCCTGGGGTTCGGCGGCCCGCTTCACCCGCCGCACCACCGAGAACGCGCCCACCAAGAGCGGCGTCCTCGGCCTCCTGGCCGGTGCCCAGGGGCGTTCCCGGGAGGCGGACCTCTCCGATCTCGCCGCGCTGGAGTTCGGTGTACGGATCGATCAGCCCGGCAGCCGGATGCGTGACTTCCAGACCGCGCGCCACGCCGACTCGGGCAAGCGCATGCCGCTCTCCGAACGCTTCTACCTCGCGGACGCGGTCTTCGTCGCGGGTGTCGCAGGCGAGCCCGGACTCGTCCGGGCACTGTACGAGGCGCTGCTGGACCCGGTCTTCCTGCCCTACCTCGGGCGGCGCTCCTGTCCTCCGTCACGGCCGATTCCGATGTCGGAGCCGCTGGGGACGAGCCTCAAGGACGCGTTGGAGAGAGCGGAATGGCAGGCGTCGACGTGGTACCGGAATCAGCTCTCCGGCAGCAGGCGCCCGGACCGGGCTCCGGGCACCGGACCGGAGACGCTGGAGGTTCTGCTCGACTGTCCGGCCGGAGAGACTCCAGATGTCACGTTCCGTGATCTTCCGCTGAGTTTTGATCCCCGCCATCGGCGCTACGGACCGCGCGGTGTGCGCTGGGGCGAGCCGGTACCCGTACAGCCACCGGCCCACGACCCGACCGATGGGCTTCCGCCCGCCGCACCGAGGACCACCCGATGTATCTGACCCGCTTCCGCATCAACACCGCCCGATCCGACGCCCGGCGGCTCCTCGGCTCACCGCATCTCCTGCACGGTGCGGTGAACATGTCCTTCCCGGTGCCTCCACCGCGGGACGGATCGGGCCCCCGGGTGCTCTGGCGAGTGGACCACGACACCCCCACCGAGACCCGGCTGTTCATCGCCAGCCCCACCCGCCCCGACCTGACCCATCTGGTCGAACAGGCGGGCTGGCCCGCCGCCGATGAAGCCGGCTGGGCGACGTTTGAGTACGGGCCGTTCCTCGACGCACTCGCCACGGGGGACACCTGGGGCTTCAGGCTCACGGCGAACCCCGTGCACAACATCCATCACCAGCACAGCGCCGAGGGCGAGGAGACGAAGCGTGCCGCGCACCGGACTCCACGGCATCAGATGCGCTGGCTCATCGAACGCCAGGAGCGGGCGGGGTTCGAGGTGGTACGGAAGCCGGTGGAACGGCAACTCGCGGAACGGGGTGACGAACACGAACTGATCGTCCGCGATCAGCGCGCCCTCCAGTTCCGCAGGTCTCCCGCCAGGTCCGGCCGTGACGACGTACGCATCACCAGGGCCACCTTCGACGGTCGGCTGCGCGTCACGGACCCGGACGTCTTCCGCCGAACACTCACCCACGGTCTGGGCAAGGCCAAGGCGTACGGCTGCGGTCTCATGACGCTCGCCCCGGTGCGGTGAACGATGGGCACCATCGGCCGACGGGGAGCCTCCTCGCCACGCGAACTCGCCAGGATCGGTGATCGCATCTCGTTCGTCTATCTGGAACGCTGCACCGTGCACCGGGAATCCAACGCCATCACGGCGGAGGACGCCGACGGGGTGACGCAGATCCCGTCCGCCACCATCGGCACCCTGCTCCTCGGACCGGGAACGCGAATCACCCACCAGGCCATGTCCGTCCTCGGCGATTCCGGCGCCGGTGTGGCCTGGGTCGGCGAGCACGGGGTGCGCTACTACGCGGGCGGCCGGGCCCTCACCCGCTCCTCCGGCCTGGTCGAAGCACAGGCCACGGCCTGGGCCAACCGGCGGACACGGCTGGATGTGGCGCGGGCCATGTACCGCCTCCGGTTCCCCGACCAGGACCCGGCCGGCCGCACCCGCCAGGAACTCCTCAGCATGGAGGGAGGGCGCGTCAAGACCTGCTACCGCGAGGAATCGGCCCGCACCGGCGTGCCCTGGGTCCGCCGCGAGTTCCACCGCGGCGACTTCTCCGCAGGCGACGCCCCCAACCAGGCCATCACGGCGGCGGCCCAGTGCATGTACGGCATCGCCCACGCCGTCGTCGCGGCGCTCGGCTGCTCACCCGGCCTCGGCTTCGTCCATTCCGGACACGAGCGCTCGTTCGTGCTGGACGTGGCCGACTTCTACCGGACCGAGATCGCCATCCCGGCCGCCTTCGACGCGGCCGTCGAAGGCGAGGAGGACGTCGCGGCCCGCACGCGACGGCTGCTCCGCGACCGCATCAACGAGACGCGCCTGCTGGATCGTTGTGTCCGGGACATCAAGGACCTCCTCGGATTCGACGGCACCCGCGACACGGGCGATGCGGCCGAGGACCGTGTCACCCTCCAGTCCGACGGGGACGTACATGTCGAAAGTGGCCGCAACTATGGCAATGAGATCATCTGGTGACCGTCATCGTTCTCACCAATTGCCCGGTCGGCCTGAGAGGGTTTCTCACCCGCTGGCTTCTGGAGATCTCTCCGGGAGTCTTCCTCGGCTCTCCCTCGGCCCGCATCCGCGAGGCGCTCTGGAACGAGGTCCGTCAATACGCCAACCAAGGCCGTGCTCTGCTCGCTTATCAGACGAACAATGAGCAGGGCTACACCTTCGAAACCCACGATCACGCGTGGCACCCCACCGATCACGAGGGGCTGACGCTGATCCGTCGCCCGAACCCTGCTTCGGACCGCCCGGCACAGCGAACGCCTGAGGTTCCCGGGCAGGGGTGGAGCAAGGCGTCCAAGCGCCGGAGATTCGGAGGCGGGTAGGAGATCGCGCCCTTGGTGAGGTCCGGAGGGGCGGGCATGAGCATGCAGGACAGAGGATCGTCGAGATGCGCTATGCGAGATAAGTGGTCAATGTCGCAATCTTGGGAAGTAAGCAAAAACAGGCACCTGCCCGGATAAAGTCGCTGGTCAGCTCCTGTGATCCCCGCGCACGCGGGGTTGGTCCTTCTCATGCGCTCCGGCACCGCCACCGTGCAGGGTGATCCCCGCGCACGCGGGGTTGGTCCCGGGGTGCCGACCCGCAAGGACGGACCCCCAACGTGATCCCCGCGCACGCGGGGTTGGTCCCCCATTCCTCGGCAGCGGACGTCATGACGTGGCGTGATCCCCGCGCACGCGGGGTTGGTCCCGCGGACCAGCTCGACCCCGACGCCCCGGACACGTGATCCCCGCGCACGCGGGGTTGGTCCCGTGGGCCCTGGCCGACGGACCGGGTTCTTTACGTGATCCCCGCGCACGCGGGGTTGGTCCCAGCTCCGCGAGCTCCCGGGCGACGCGCACCGTGTGATCCCCGCGCATGCGGGGTTGGCCCCTTCCGCACCTCACCGGGCAGGTAGAGGGTGGCGGTGATCCCCGCGCCCCCCTCGAAATCCCTTAGAACTACCGCGCAGCGGAAGCATGCCAGTACGTGCTGCGCAACCTGATCCGCGGCTAAGGATCACGGAACAGCACGGAACAGCGAAGAGGGCCCGTCTCCCACGGAGACGGGCCCTCCCACATCCCGCCGCGAATCAGCGGCGGAAGGAATCAGCGGCGGAAACCTCAGCCCAGCAGCTCGACCTCCGCCAGCTCGCCGTACGTGACCGCGGGCCCAGCCGTCGCGTCAGTCCCGCCCGGCCCAGCCGTCCCGCCCGCTCCAGCCGTCCCGCCCGGCCCAGCCGTCCTGCCCGCTCCAGCCGTCCCGGCGGCACCCGCACCCGCACCCGAACCCGCAGCCACCGGCCCCACCGGCACCGGCACCAGCCGGTACTTCGCGTACGTCCCCGCCTTCGCCACCGAGAACACCCGGGTCTGCCGGTCCCACGCGAACGACTCCCCGGACCGCCGGTCCAGGTCCCTCCATCGCGTGCCGTCCGTCGAACCCTGCAGCACCCAGCCCGTCGGGGCCTTCGTCCGGTCCGCCGACGAGGTCAGGGTGTACTGGACCACCCGGACCGGCTTCGCCGCGGGCACCGGCAGTTCGACGGCCGCGGCCAGCGGGCCCGCCGTCGCCGAGGTGTCGTCGAACAGTGGTCCGGTGCCCACCAGGGCGTCCTTGCGCGGGGTCGGCACCTCGTCGTCCTGGGTGACCGACACCGGCGCGGCGCTCCGGCCGGTGCCCCAGGCCGAGGGCTTCGGGCCCATGTCGAAGGACAGCACGCCGCCCTTGGCGAGCAGGTCGTGCGGCAGCGCCGTCGACGTCCAGCGCTTGCCGTTGACCTTCACGCCCTGGACGTAGATGTTGCGGGCGCTGTTGCGCGGCGCCTCGACGACCAGGGTGCGGCCGTTGTCCATCCGGACGGTCGCCTTCGTGAAGAGCGGCGAGCCGATCGCGTACTCCCCGCTGCCCATCACCAGCGGGTAGAAGCCGAGCGAGGAGAACAGGAACCAGGCCGACTGCTCGCCGTTGTCCTCGTCACCGTGGTAGCCCTGGCCGATCTCGCTGCCGGTGTACAGCCGGTCCAGGACCTCGCGGACCTTCGCGGCCGTCTTCCACGGCTGACCGGCGGCGTCGTACATGTACGGCACGTGGTGCGCGACCTGGTTGGAGTGGCCGTACATGCCCATCCGCACGTCCCGCGCCTCGGTCATCTCGTGGATGACGCTGCCGTACGACCCGGCGAACTCGGGGCTCGCGGTCTCCGGCGTCGAGAAGTACGCGTCGAGCTTCTTCGCCAGGCCCGCGCGCCCGCCGTACAGGTTGGCCAGGCCCCGGGAGTCTTGCGGGGCGGTGAAGGCGTAGCCCCAGCCGTTGGTCTCGGTGTAGTCGTAGCCCCAGATCCTGGGGTCGTACGAGGCCGACGGCACCCGCCAGTCGCCCTTGGCGTCGCGGCCCTGGAAGAAGCCCGCCTTGGCGTCGAAGAGGGTGACGTAGTTGCGGGCCCGGTTCAGGAAGTACGCGGACTCCTCGCGGTAGCGCTTCTTGCCGGTCTTCTCGTAGAGCGCCTGGCCCATCCGCGCGATGCCGTAGTCGTTGAGGTAGCCCTCCAGGGACCAGCTCAGACCCTCGTGGGTGTCGGTCGACGCGTAGCCGGTGAAGGGCGAGGTCTCGGTGCCCTTGCGGCCGACGCCCCGGCTCGGCGCGACGACGGTGGCGTTCTTCAGGGCCGCCTGGTACGCCGCCTCCGCGTCGAAGTCGACGCCCTTGACGTACGCGTCCGCGAACGCCACGTCGGAGGAGGTGCCGGTCATCAGGTCGGCGTAACCGGGCGAGGACCAGCGGGAGATCCAGCCGCCGTCCTTGTACTGCTGCACGAAGCCGTCGACGAGTTCGCCGGCCTTGCGCGGGGTGAGGAAGGAGTAGGCGGGCCAGGTGGTCCGATAGGTGTCCCAGAAGCCGTTGTTGACGTACGGCTTGCCCTCGACGATCTTCGCGCCGGTCCGGGTCGGGGTGTCGGGCCCGGCCGGGGCGACGAACGGGCTCGCGTACTTGTACGTCGAACCGACCTTCTCGAAACCGGAGTTGGGGTACAGGTAGAGCCGGTAGAGGCTGGAGTAGAGGATGGTCAGCTGGTCGTGGCTCGCGCCCTCGACGGTGACCCGGCCGAGCACCTTGTCCCAGCCGCGCTGCGCGCGCTCGCGCACCGTGTCGAAGGAGGTGCCGTCGGGGATCTCGTCGGCGAGGTTGGCCTTCGCCTGCTCGACGGAGATCAGCGAGGTGGCGATCCGCAGGGTGACCGTGCGGTCGTCGCCCGCGTCGAAGCGGAAGTGGCCGGTGACGCCCGCCTCGGTGTCCTTGCCGGAGGCGGTGACCGGCGCGTCGAAGACGCCGTACACGAACATCCGCCCCGCGCCCGCCGACAGGCCGCTCTTCACGTCCGAGAAGCCGGTGAACGAGCGGGTCGCCGGGTCGAGGGTCAGGCCGCCCTCGTCGGTGACGTTGTCGAGGACGACGCTCGCGTCGTCGCCGGGGTAGCGGAAGCGCATCACGGCGGCGTGGTCGGCCGGGGCGATCTCCGCCTTGAGGCCGTTCTCGAAGGTGACGCCGTAGTAGTGCGGCTTCGCCGTCTCGTTGGCGTGCCGGAAGGACAGCGCGCGGGCGGTCTTCCCGGTCGGCGGGGTGCCGGCCGCGGCCGACGGCATCACCTGGAAGGTCTGCCGGTCGCCCATCCAGGGGCTCGGCTGGTGGCTGGCCGAAAGTGCCTGCAGGGTGGGCAGGTTGGGCGCGTTCACGGTGTCGTTGCCGCGCGCGTACTCGTAGATCCAGCTCTGCGAGGCCGCGTTGGTCACCGGCGTCCAGAAGTTGAAGCCGTGCGGGACCGCGGCGGCCGGGAAGGTGTTGCCGCGCGAGAACGAGCCGGAGGAGTTGGTGCCGCGGACGGTCGACGCGTAGTCCGAGACGCGCGCGTACGGGCGGGGCCGCTGCTTCGGCGCGATCGACACGTCGTCGATCCAGCCCTGGAACTTGCCCGGGCCCTTGGGGGAGTCGTATGCCACCAGGATCCGGTCGACGGTACGGCCGCGGGCGACGTCGCCGATCCGCGCGGTGACCTGGTTCCACTGGTTGACGTAGAGCCGCTTGGCGGCGCCCTGGCCCTGCGGGCTGAGCGCGCCGCCGTGGGTGTCGGTGGCGCCGAGCTCGCTGAGGTAGCTGCCGTCGGTGAAGGCGAGGTCGATCGAGACGTTCGTGGCGGGGTAGTTGAGATCCGTCTCGGCCGCCGACATCGACGGGAAGATCTTGTACGAGAGTTCGGTGTCGCGCTCGATCCGGGTGTCGACGTCGAACACCTTGTTGTACGAGAAGGCCCGGCCCTCGCCCTTGTGGGTGCCCGCGTAGCGCAGCGCCCGCATCCCGGTGAAGCCCACCCCGGACTTGGCGGTGGGGGAGCCGGTGGGCCCGCGGTCGACGGCGCTGCGCATCTCGGGCGGGACCGGCTGGGAGGTGTCACCGTTCGAGAACTGAACGTCGGCGAGCTGGGTGAGGCCCGCTCCGACGTTCTTGGTGATCTCCAGGCGGTAGTGCGGGTAGGCGGTGGCGCCGCCGCCGGGGACCTCGTACGACTTGGTCTGGAACCGCTGGGCGAAGCTCTCGCCGGAGCGGGTGTCGAGGACGGTCCACTCCTTGCCGTCGGCGGAGCCCTTGAGGGTCCAGTCGGCCGGGTCGCGTTCGGCCGCGTCGTTGGCCGAAGTCAGCGCGTACGTGGCCAGTTTGACCGGCTCGGCGGTGTCGAACTCCAGCCAGGCGGTCGGCTCGAAGACCAGCCATTTGGTGCCGGGCTGGAGGTCGACCAGGTTCTCCTTGACCTCGCCCGCGCCGGTGTGTTCGCCGCTGGCGCGGACGGTGGTGACCTGGTCGGTGACGTTGCCGGGGATGCCGGTGACGAAGCCGCCGTCGACGCCCGAGACGCGCTTGGCGCCGTCGGGACCGACTTCGACGGTGTTGCGCCAGGTCGGCTGGGTTTCGGCCGCTTCGAAGGAGCTGGCGAAGGTGGTGAACTCCTGGGCGGATCCAGCGGGTTGGTCCGTTCGGTCCGGAAGCGCCTGAGCCACCGTGGGGGTGAGGCTCAGTACCAGTGCCGCCGTGGCCGCCAGACAGACCGCTCTGCGTTGGGGCTGCATGCCGTGTCGTCGCTCCTGCCGTTGATCCTAGACAACGTTGTCAAAGAGGTCACGCGAGAACCCAGGAGAAGGGCAAGTGGCGGATGGTGTCAAGGGTGTTGACGCGAATTGGCGGGAGGAACCGGGGCAGAAACACCGGCGATATCGCGCAGGTCTCAACTCGGAGAAGACTGCCGGAGAATGCTGGTTTCGATCTTGCTCCCGGAACGGGAAGTGGACTATACCTGTCGGCGTCCAGCCAGTCGTCGACAGAACAGTCGAACCACGGCGGCCCGACGCCTGCACGACCCAGCTGCAATTGACCGCGGTGGCGGGGCCCTTCGCCTAGGCGAACTCTGTACGGGCGACCGGTACACCGCCTGAGTCCTGAATGAAGGCGAGGACTTGAGCATGGGATCCACCTCCGCCCCGAACAATGAGGGCCTCGGCCGTCGCGATCTGATCAAGCGTTCTGCCGCACTCGGTCTGATCTCGGTACCGACCATGAGTTTCCTGTCGGCGTGCGCCTCCAGCGGCGGCGACGACGACAAGGGCGCCGACAAGCCCAAGGGCGAGAAGACGAAGGACAATCCGTTCGGCGTCGCCAAGGGCGGCAAGATCGACGTCGTCGTCTTCAAGGGCGGTTACGGCGACGACTACGCCAAGGCGTGGGAGGCCAGCTTCAACAAGAAGTGGGGCGTCGCCGCGACCCACACCGGCACCCAGGAGATCACCGGCAAGCTGCAGCCGCGCTTCAACGCGGGCAACCCGCCGGACATCGTCGACGACTCCGGCGCCCAGAAGATCAAGATCGACGTGCTGCACAAGAACGGTCAGCTGCTCGACCTGGCCGAGGTCCTCGACGCGCCGTCCGTCGACGACCCGGCGAAGAAGGTCCGGGACACCCTGATCCCCGGCACCATCGACGCCGGTGTCCTGGAGGGCAAGACCGTCGCCCTCAACTACATCTACACGGTGTGGGGTCTGTGGTACTCCGGCAAGCTCTTCAAGGAGAAGGGCTGGACCGAGCCGAAGACCTGGGACGAGTTCCTGGCCATCTGCAAGGAGGCCACCGCGCAGGGCATCGGCGGCCTGGCCCACCAGGGCAAGTTCCCGTACTACATCAACGTCGCCATCATGGACATGATCGCCAAGACCGGCGGTCTCGACGCGATGAAGGCGATCGACAACCTCGACCCCAAGGCGTTCGTCGGCTCCGACGCCGCCAAGGCCGCCGTCGAGGCGATCTACGAGGTGGTCGAGAAGGGCTACCTGATGCCCGGCACCAACGGCCTCACCCACACCGAGTCGCAGACCCGGTGGAACCAGTACAAGGCCGCCTTCATCACCTCCGGCTCCTGGCTGGAGAACGAGCAGCTCAAGCAGACCCCGGCCGACTTCGACATGAAGTTCATGCCGATGCCGCTGCTGCCCGGCAGCAAGATGCCGTACGAGGCCATCCGGGCCGGCTCCGGCGAGCCCTTCATCATCCCCGCCAAGGCCAAGAACCTGGCCGAGGCGAAGGAGTTCATGCGGATGATGCTCTCCAAAGAGTGGTCGACGCTGTTCGCCAAGGAGGCCAACTCGCTCACCATCCTCGCCGACGGCGTGGACCCGAGCGTCAAGCTCCGCCCGGGCACCCAGTCCACCGTCGAGGCGTCCAAGAAGGCCGGCACCAACACCTTCCAGTTCCTGTACACCGAGTGGTACAGCGAGATGGACACGGAGATCCAGAACGCCTCCAACGAGCTGATGGCCAAGCGCATCCAGCCCGCGGAATGGCTGAAGCGGGCGCAGGCCGCGGTCGACAAGGCCGCCAAGGACCCGGCGTCCAAGAACAACCACCGCGCCTGACACACGCGCAGTCCCGGCGCGCGCGGCGGCGCGCGCCGGGATCACCACCGGGGACATCAGGGACAGGAACGCCATGCGCAAAGGGCAGTACAAGTTCGTCACGGGATTTCTCTTCGTACCCGTGGCTCTCTATCTGGTCTTCGTCATCTGGCCGTACATCCAGACGTTCGGCTACTCGCTGACCGACTGGAAGGGTCAGTCGCAGACCTTCTCCTTCGTCGGTCTCGACAATTACGTCGCCCTCTTCAAGGACGACGTCTTCCTGGGAGCGGTCTGGCACAACATCCTGTTCCTGGTGTTCATCCCGGTGATCACCATTCTGCTCGCGCTCTTCTTCGCCTTCATGGTGAACGCGGGCGGGCGCAGCCGGGCCGGCGGAGTCTCCGGTGTCGGCGGCTCGAAGTTCTACAAGATCGTCTACTTCTTTCCGCAGGTGCTGTCGCTGGCGATCCTCGCGGTGCTGTTCGGCGCCGTGTACCGCAGCGACACCGGCGGCATGCTGAACGGCGTGCTGCTCAAGCTGGGACTGATCGACGCCGACCAGCCGGTGGAATGGCTCAACGAGCCGAACTTCGTGCTCTGGGCCCTGATGGCGGTCGTCGTCTGGCACGGTGTCGGCTTCTATCTGGTGCTGTTCTCCGCCGCCATGCAGTCGATCCCGCGCGACATCTACGAGGCCGCGCTGATCGACGGCGCGGGCCGCGCCCAGTCCTTCTTCCGCATCACGCTGCCGCTGCTGTGGGACTCCGTGCAGACCGCCTGGGTCTATCTCGGCATCGTGGCGATGGACATGTTCGTGCTCGTCTCCACCATGACCCAGGGCGACTACGGCGGTGGCCCCGACCACCACAGCGAGACCATGTCGACGGTCATGATGCGCAACTTCCTCTACTTCGGAAAGAGCGGCTACGCCTGCGCCATGGGCGTCGTGATGCTGCTGCTCACCCTGATCGTGTCCGTGGTCACGCTGCGCGCCACCCGCCGCGAGCGCCTTGAGTTCTGAGCGGGAGAACCGACGATGACTGCACCCATCCAGAAGTCCGACCAGCCGTCCGGCCGCGCGTCCGGCGCCGGCACCGGCGGCTCCGTGCCCCGCCAGCGCTCCGGCGGCCGGGGCGCCGCCCCCGCCGCGGGCGCGCCCCGCGAGGGCACCGTCCTCAATGTCTTCTCGCACGGATTCCTCGCCCTGTGGGCGCTGATGATCGTGCTGCCGCTGCTGTGGCTGGTCCTGAGCTCCTTCAAGACCGACTCCCAGATCGCCGGGTCCGCCTTCGGCTGGCCGACGAACTGGACCTTCGACGTGTTCAGCCGGGCCTGGAGCAAGGGCATCGGCGACTACTTCGTGAACACCGTGATCGTCCTGGTGTTCTCGGTGCCGCTGACCATGCTGTTCGGCGCGATGGCGGCGTACGTGCTCGCCCGCTACGAGTTCTGGGGCAACCGCCTCATCTACTACTTCTTCGTGGCCGGCTCGATGTTCCCGGTCTTCCTGGCCCTGGTCCCGTTGTTCTTCATGGTGAAGATGCTCGGGATGCTCAACACGTACCAGGGTCTGATCCTGGTGTACGTCGCCTACTCGATGCCGTTCACCGTCTTCTTCATGCACTCCTTCTTCCGGACCCTGCCGACGGCGGTCTTCGAGGCGGCGATCCTGGACGGGGCCTCGCACACCCGGGCCTTCTTCCAGGTGATGCTGCCGATGGCGAAGCCCGGTCTGCTGAGCGTCGGCATCTTCAACACGCTCGGGCAGTGGAACCAGTTCGTGCTGCCCACGGTGCTGATGCAGCCGCAGACGGGTGACGACCCGGAGCGGTACGTGCTGACCCAGGGCCTGATCCAGCTCCAGCAGCAGCAGGGCTACGAGACCGATCTGCCGGTGCTCTTCGCCGGTGTCACCATCGCCATGATCCCGATGCTGGTGGTGTACCTGTCCTTCCAGCGGCAGGTCCAGGCGGGTCTCACTTCGGCCACGCTCAAGTAACGACATGTGACGTGACGGTCCGGCCCCGGAGACATGATCTCCGGGGCCGGACCTTTTGCTTCCGGATTCCACTACCGTCGAGGACTTGACGGCGACAAGCCCCACGAAGGAGCTTGGAGTTCATAACTTGTACACGTCGTAGGGTGGAGAGAGTCAATGGAGACTCCGGGGTCGCAGTCCTCGCTGCACCGGGCCAATCTGGAGCGGGTCGTCCGTGCTGTTCGGATGGCCGGATCGCTCACCCAGGCGGAGATCGCCAGGAGCACCGGCCTGTCCGCCGCCACGGTCTCCAACATCGTGCGGGAACTGAAGGAAGGCGGCACGGTCGAGGTCACCCCGACCTCCGCCGGGGGCCGCCGGGCCCGCAGTGTCTCGCTCAGCGGGGACGCGGGCATCGTCATCGGCGTCGACTTCGGCCACACCCATCTGCGGGTCGCGGTCGGCAACCTGGCCCACCAGGTGCTGGCCGAGGAGGCCGAGCCGCTGGACGTGGACGCCTCCGCCGCGGAGGGCTTCGACCGGGCGGAACAGCTGGTCAGCCGGCTGATCGCGGCCACCGGCATCGGCCGCGACAAGGTGATCGGGGTGGGCCTCGGCGTCCCGGGCCCGATCGACGTCTCCTCGGGCACGATCGGCTCCACGTCGATCCTGCCGGGCTGGAGCGGGATCAACCCGGCCGACCAGCTGTCGGCGCGGCTCGGCGTGCCCGTGCACGTCGACAACGACGCCAATCTGGGCGCGCTCGGCGAGCTGGTGTGGGGGAGCGGCCGGGGGGTGAAGGACCTCGCCTACATCAAGGTGGCGAGCGGCGTGGGCGCCGGTCTGGTGATCGACGGCCGGGTCTACCGGGGCCCGGGCGGCACGGCCGGGGAGATCGGCCACATCACCCTCGACGAGTCGGGCCCGGTGTGCCGCTGCGGCAACCGGGGCTGCCTGGAGACCTTCGCCGCCGCCCGGTACGTGCTGCCGCTGCTGCAGTCCAGCCACGGGCCCGATCTGACCATGGAGCGGGTGGTCCAGCTGGCCCGTGAGGGCGATCCGGGCTGCCGCCGGGTGATCGCCGACGTGGGGCGGCACATCGGCAGCGGGGTGGCCAACCTCTGCAACCTCTTGAACCCGAGCCGGGTGGTGCTCGGCGGCGACCTCGCGGAGGCCGGGGAGCTCGTCCTCGCGCCCATCAGGGACTCCGTCTCGCGGTACGCGATCCCCAGCGCCGCCCGACAGCTCTCGCTGGCCCCCGGCGCCCTCGGCGGCCGGGCCGAGGTCCTGGGCGCACTCGCCCTGGTGCTCAGCGAGATGGGGGATTC
This sequence comes from Streptomyces sp. NPDC090025, assembly GCF_044748125.1. NCBI lineage: Bacteria > Bacillati > Actinomycetota > Actinomycetes > Kitasatosporales > Streptomycetaceae > Streptomyces > Streptomyces sp. NPDC090025. Next base: position 311,225 of record NZ_JBIVFL010000002.1, read on the forward strand.
GACGCTTTTGCAGGGGTCTGACAGTGGGCTGCCGCTGGCCGCCACCACCCCCACGCCTGCCTTCACTTAGATAACGGATGGCACCGTTGTCATCTCGTTAAGGATTTACTCCTTGACGTTGAGGTTGCGGCCGAGTTGACTTCCAGCCACCTCGGCCGCAACGTCGCGGCCTCGTCAGGGAGGCAACCCCACATGAACGCAGTGACGCGTCGCGTCGTCATAGGCACGGCCGCGGTTTCCATGGCCCTCTCCCTCGCCGCCTGCGGCAAGGCCGGCGACAGCGGCTCGGGCGACTCGGGCGGCGGCGACAGCAAGACCATCGGCCTGCTCCTGCCGGAGAACAAGACCACGCGCTACGAGACCTTCGACCGCCCCATCATGGAGGCGAAGATCAAGGCGCTCTGCTCCGACTGCGAGGTCAAGTACAACAACGCCGCGCAGGACACCGAGACCCAGAAGAAGCAGTTCGACGCCCTCGTCACCCAGGGCGTCAAGGTGATCATCCTGGACTCGGTCGACTACAAGGCCACCAAGTCCTGGGTGCAGCAGGCCGAGAAGAAGGGCGTCAAGGTGGTCGCGTACGACCGCCTGGCCGAGGGCCCGATCTCCGCCTACGTCTCGTACGACAACGAGAAGATCGGCCGCCTGCAGGGCGAGGCCCTGGTCAAGGCGCTCGGCGCCAAGGCCAAGGAGTCCAATGTCGTCATGATCAACGGCTCGCCGACCGACCCGAACGCCCCGCTGTTCAAGAAGGGCGCCCACAGCGTCATCGACAGCGCCGTGAAGAAGGTCGTCTACGAGCAGGACATCCCGGACTGGTCCCCGGACGAGGCGAACAAGAAGATGGGTGCCGCCATCGACTCCCTCGGCAAGACCGGCTTCCAGGGCGTCTACTCCGCCAACGACGGCATGGCCGGCGGCATCATCACCGCCCTCAACAAGCAGGGTCTGAAGATCCCGGTCGGCGGCCAGGACGCCGAACTCGCGGGCCTGCAGCGGATCCTGAAGGGCGATCAGGCGTTCACGATCTACAAGCAGATCAAGCCGGAGGCCGAGACCACCGCCGAGATCGCGGTCAAGCTCCTCAAGGGCGAGAAGATCGACGACCTGGTCCCGATCAAGGTCACCAGCCTCACCGGCGAGTTCAAGGACATCCCGGCGAAGCTGTACGACGCGCAGGTCGTGACCAAGGAGAACATCGCCTCCACGATCATCGCGGACAACGTCTACAAGGCGGCCGACATCTGCACCGCCGAGTACAAGGCGGCCTGCGACGCGGCGGGCATCAAGTAACCCCACCCGCCCCACCGGAACCGGTCCGGCGCCCCAGCCCCATCCATCGCCCCGCAAGCGGGGGCGGGGCGCCGGACTCCCCACGTACCCCCTGCTCCTCCCCCTCAGGGGGTACGCCTCGCACCACATCCCCGCCGGTCAGGCGGCGAAGGAGATGATTCACGTGTCCGCTACGCCCGTGCTGGCGTTGCGCGGGGTCTCCAAGCGGTTCGGCGCCGTCCAGGTGCTCACCGATGTCGATCTGGAGATCCACGCCGGAGAGGTCGTCGCCCTGGTGGGCGACAACGGCGCCGGCAAGTCCACCCTCGTCAAGACGATCTCGGGCGTTCACCCGATCGACGAGGGCACCATCGAGTGGGACGGCCGCCCGGTCCAGATCACCAAGCCCCACGACTCCCAGAACCTCGGGGTCGCGACCGTCTACCAGGACCTCGCGCTCTGCGACAACCTCGACGTGGTCGCCAACCTCTTCCTCGGCAGCGAGGTCAGCTCCGGCTCCGTCCTCGACGAGATCGCCATGGAGAAGCGCGCCCGGGAGCTCCTGGACACCCTGTCCATCCGCATCCCGTCGGTCCGCATACCCGTCGCCGCCCTCTCCGGCGGCCAGCGCCAGGTCGTGGCCATCGCCCGCGCCCTGATCGGCGACCCCAAGGTCGTCATCCTGGACGAGCCCACCGCCGCCCTCGGCGTCGAGCAGACCGCCCAGGTGCTCGACCTCGTCGAGCGGCTGCGCGAGCGCGGCCACGGCGTCATCCTCATCAGCCACAACATGGCCGACGTGCGCGCGGTCGCCGACAAGGTCGCGGTGCTCCGGCTCGGCCGCAACAACGGTGTCTTCGACGTCGCCGGCACCAGCCACGAGACGATCATCGCCGCCATCACCGGCGCCACGGACAACGCCGTGACCCGCCGCCAGGCCCGCAAGGCCGACCCCGCCGCGGCCGCCGACCCCGCCGCCGCACAGCCCGAGACGCCCGAGAAGGGGGACGCGAAGTGAGCGACCTCGCCAAGACCCCCGCGACCGCCGCCGAGACCGCCGGAGCCCCCGAGGCCACCGGGACCTCCGCGGCGCCCGTCCCGGCCGTCGACCCCCGCCTGCTCGTCCGCGAGGAGGGCTTCAAGGGCTACTGGACCGAGTTCACCCGCAAGATCCGCGGCGGCGAGCTCGGCTCGCTGCCGGTGATCCTCGGCCTGATCGTCATCGCGATCGTCTTCCAGCTCCAGAACAGCAACTTCCTGTCCGCGAGCTCGGTCGCCAACGTCGCCGTGTACGCCTCGGGCCTCGGCATCATGGCCGTCGGCATCGTCTTCGTGCTCGTCCTCGGCGAGATCGACCTCTCGATGGGCTCCGTCGCCGGAGTCGGCGCCGCCGTCTGGGCCGGCCTCCAGGTCAGCAACGGCATGAACGAATGGCTGTCCATCGTGCTCGCGGTGCTCGCGGGCACCGCCATCGGCGCGCTGCACGGCTTCTTCTTCGCCAAGATCGGCGTCCCCGCCTTCGTGGTGACCCTGGCCGGCTTCCTCGGCTGGATGGGCCTCCAGGAGTGGCTGATGGGCGGCGAGGGCTCCATCAACACGCCGTCCGGCAGCGTCGTGGAGAACCTCACCAACTACTTCTTCGCCGACAAGATCGCCGCCTACGGCCTCGCGGTCGTCGCCATCGCCGCGTACCTGCTCTCGCTGCTGCGCGACAGCGGCCGCCGCAAGGCCGCCCAGCTCCCGGCCCGCCCGATCGCCGAGATCGCGCTGCGCACCGGCGTCGTCGCCGTGCTCTGCCTGGTCGTCGCCTACGTCATGAACGAGCCCGAGGGCGCCCGCGGCCTGCCGCTCGCCCTGGTGCTCTTCCTGGCCGTCCTGGTGCTCGCCGACTTCGTCGCCCGCCGCACCGTCTTCGGCCGCAAGGTCTTCGCGGTCGGCGGCAACGCCGAGGCGGCCCGCCGGGCCGGCATCAACGTGGACCGGGTCCGGATCGCCGTCTTCGCGATCTCCGGCACCCTCGCCGCCTTCGGCGGCCTGTTCATCGCGAGCCTCTCCGGCGGCGCCACCAAGAGCCTCGGCGGCGGCAACACCCTGATGCTGGTCATCGCGGCGGCCGTGATCGGCGGCACGAGCCTCTTCGGCGGCCGCGGCAAGGTGTGGTCGGCACTCCTGGGGATGATCGTGATCCAGTCGATCCAGCAGGGCCTGAACATGATCGGCATGTCCAACGCCATCCAGAACATGATCACCGGCGCGGTGCTGCTCGCCGCCGTCGTGATCGACTCGGTGTCGCGCCGCACGCAGAAGACCGCCGGTCGCGCGTAACCAACGTCACGTACAGTCCGCCCGGCACCGGGAAACCGGCGCCGGGCCCTGTCGCGTCCGGAAGGGTACGGACGCGTAGCCACGCGTACGGACCAGTGGGACCGGCCGGCCGGACCAGTGGTGTGTCGGCCATTCGAGTGGCGCACCACCCCCCGGCCCGCTGCCCACGATCCAAGACGGAACATTAGACTCGACAAATCGGCAAGCTCGACCAGTTCAAACGCAAGGAGGCACGGGTGGCTCTGCTGACCCGTATCAGGGGACCGCGAGATCTGGACCGGCTCTCCTCGGAACAGCTGGACCAGCTGGCCGAAGAGATCAGGAACTTCCTCGTGGACGCCGTCTCCAAGACCGGCGGGCACCTCGGCCCCAATCTCGGCGTGGTCGAGCTGACCATCGCCCTGCACCGCGTCTTCGACTCTCCCAAGGACCGGGTCCTGTGGGACACCGGCCACCAGAGCTATGTGCACAAGCTGCTCACCGGCCGCCAGGACTTCTCCCGGCTCAAGATGAAGGGCGGCCTCTCCGGCTACCCCGCACAGGCCGAGTCCGAGCACGACGTGATCGAGAACTCGCACGCCTCGACGGTCCTCGGCTGGGCCGACGGCCTCGCCAAGGCCAACAAGATCCTCAAGAAGGACGACCACGTCGTCGCCGTCATCGGCGACGGCGCCCTCACCGGCGGCATGGCCTGGGAGGCGCTCAACAACATCGCCGACGCGAAGGACCGCCAGGTCGTCATCGTCGTCAACGACAACGAGCGCTCCTACGCACCCACCATCGGCGGCCTCGCCAACCACCTGGCGACCCTGCGCACCACCGACGGCTACGAGCGCTTCCTCGCCCGCGGCAAGGACATCCTGGAGCGCACCCCGGTCGTCGGGAAGCCGCTGTACGAGACCCTGCACGGCGCCAAGAAGGGCCTCAAGGACTTCATCGCCCCGCAGGGCATGTTCGAGGACCTCGGCCTGAAGTACGTCGGCCCCATCGACGGGCACGACATCGAGGCCCTGGAGTCGGCGCTCACCCGCGCCAAGCGCTTCGGCGGCCCGGTCATCGTGCACTGCCTCACCGAGAAGGGCCGCGGCTACCAGCCGGCCCTCCAGGACGAGGCCGACCGCTTCCACGCGGTCGGCAAGATCCACCCGGACACCGGTCTGCCGATCGCCTCCTCGGGCGCCGACTGGACCAGCGTCTTCGGCGAGGAGATGGTCGCGCTCGGCAAGGAGCGCGAGGACGTCGTCGCGATCACGGCCGCCATGCTGCAGCCGGTCGGCCTCGACCGGTTCGCCAAGGCGTTCCCCGAGCGGGTCTTCGACGTCGGCATCGCCGAGCAGCACGGCGCGGTCTCCGCGGCCGGGCTCGCCACCGGCGGACTGCACCCGGTGTTCGCGGTGTACGCCACCTTCCTCAACCGCGCCTTCGACCAGGTCCTGATGGACGTGGCGCTGCACAAGTGCGGCGTCACCTTCGTGCTCGACCGGGCCGGGGTCACCGGCACCGACGGCGCCTCCCACAACGGCATGTGGGACATGTCGATCCTCCAGGTGGTGCCCGGGCTGCGGCTCGCCGCGCCGCGCGACGCCGACCAGGTCCGCGCCCAGCTGCGCGAGGCCGTCGACGTCACCGACGCGCCGACCGTGGTGCGCTTCTCCAAGGGCGCGGTCGGCCCGGCGGTCCCGGCGCTGCGCCGGATCGGCGGCATGGACGTGCTCCGCGAGCCGGGCACCGACACGCCGGACGTGCTGCTCGTCTCGGTCGGCGCGCTGGCCCCGATGTGCCTGGAGATCGCCGGTCTGCTCGACCAGCAGGGCATCTCGACCACGGTGATCGACCCGCGCTGGGTCAAGCCGGTGGACGAGGCGATGGCGCCGCTCGCCGAGCGGCACCGGGTGGTCGTCACGGTCGAGGACAACAGCCGGGTCGGCGGCGTCGGCTCCGCGGTCGCGCAGGCGCTGCGCGACGCGGGCGTGGACGTGCCGCTGCGCGACTTCGGCATCCCGCCGAAGTTCCTCGACCACGCCACGCGTGCCGAGGTGATGGCGGAGATCGGGCTCACCGCGCCGGACATCGCGCGCCAGGTCACCGGCCTGGTCTCGCGGCTCGACGGACGCTTCGAGAGCACCGCGGCACCGGCCGTGGAGCCCGCGCGCGACTGATCCCGGGTCCCGGGGCCCCGGGACCTCGGGAGGCCGCCCGGCTCGCCGCGGCGGTCACCATGCGTCACCTTTGGGCCGGTCGGCTCACCCCTTCGGGTGCCGACCGGCCCTTTCGCGTGCATCCTGGCCTCCCAGCGGGCAGCCCCCAGGCAGGGAGGTACGACCGTGAGCACGGACCAGCAACCCAGAGCGAATTCCGGAATGTTCCGGACCAAGTCGGTCGAGCAGTCGATCCGCGACACCGAGGAGCCCGAGCACGCGCTCAGGAAGTCGCTCTCGGCGTGGGATCTGACCGTCTTCGGCGTCGGCGTCATCATCGGCACCGGCATCTTCGTCCTGACCGGCAAGGTCGCCAAGGAGAACGCGGGCCCGGCGACCGCCCTCGCCTTCGTCGCCGCCGGCATCGTCTGCGCCCTCGCCGCCCTGTGCTACGCGGAGTTCGCGTCCACCGTGCCGGTCGCGGGCTCGGCGTACACCTTCGCGTACGCCTCCATCGGCGAGCTGCCCGCCTGGATCATCGGCTGGGACCTCGTCCTGGAGTTCGCGCTGGGCACGGCGGTGGTGGCGGTCGGCTGGTCCGGCTATGTGCGCTCGCTGATGGACAACATCGGCTGGCATCTGCCCGCCGCCCTGGAAGGACCCGACGTCGCGGGCGGCACCTTCGACATCCTGGCGTTCATCCTGGTCCTGGTGATCACGGTGGTCCTGGTGCTGGGCATGAAGCTGTCCGCGCGGATCACGGCGGCGGTCGTCGCGATCAAGGTGACCGTGGTGATGATCGTGATCGTCGCCGGTCTGTTCTTCATCGTCGGCGACAACTACAAGCCCTTCATCCCGCCCGCCGTCACCCCGCCGGGCGGCGGCTCCGACTGGACCGAGCCACTGGTCCAGCTGATGTTCGGCTACGAGCCGACGAACTTCGGCGTGATGGGCATCTTCACCGCCGCCTCCGTGGTCTTCTTCGCCTTCATCGGCTTCGACGTGGTCGCCACCGCGGCCGAGGAGACGAAGCTGCCGCAGCGCGACATGCCCCGGGGCATCCTCGGCTCGCTGCTGATCTGCACGGTGCTGTACGTGGCGGTCGCCCTGGTGGTCACCGGCATGCAGAAGTACACCGAGCTGTCGGTCAGCGCCCCGCTCGCCGACGCCTTCAAATCGGTGGGCCACCCGTTCTACGCGGGCGTGATCAGTTTCGGCGCCGCGATCGGCCTCACCACGGTCTGTCTGATCCTGATGCTCGGCCAGACCCGGGTGTTCTTCGCGATGAGCCGCGACGGGCTGCTGCCGCGCTTCTTCTCGATCACCCACCCGCGCTTCCGGACGCCGTACCGGCCGACCATCCTGCTGGGCGTGATCATCGCGATCGTCGCCGGATTCACCAGCATCAACGAGCTCGCGACGCTGGTGAACATCGGCACCCTGTTCGCCTTCGTGGTGGTGGCGGCCGGTGTCATCGTCCTGCGCCGCAGCCGCCCCGACCTGCCCCGCGCCTTCCGCACCCCCTGGGTGCCCTACCTGCCGGTGATCTCCATCGCGGCCTCGCTCTGGCTGATGCTCAATCTGCCGGGCGAGACCTGGTTCCGCTTCGCGGTGTGGATGGTCCTCGGCTTCGTCGTCTACTTCCTGTACGGGCGGAGCCACAGCCGCCTGGCCCGGGAGGGCCAGGGGTAGCCCAGCACCGCCCGCCCCGGGGCCGCCCGTCCCGCCGTCACGACGGCAGCGACCGCGGCCCGGTGCTCAGTGCCCCCGACTCCGCCACCCGGCGGCGCAGTTCCCGGTCGGCCGTGACCACCAGACACGGCCGGCCCACGGCGCCCCGGGCCAGCTCCACGATCAGGTCGTCACCGCTGCCGGGCGCCTCCTCGACCCGTACCCCCGGCACCGAGGCCACCCCACGGGCCTGCCCCTCCATCACGAGCACGATCTCGTACGGGCCGGGCACCGGCCCCTCGGCCGGGCCGCCGTGCTCGGCGAGCCGGTCCCGCAGCCGCTCGGCGGCGGCGCGCCGGTCCTTCCACCAGCCGTCCGGGGTGGAACCGACCACATTGGCGCCGTCGACGACGAGCAGGGGGAGCGTCATCCCCCCAGGATGACAGCCGCCTGGCCGCCGCGGGCGCCGGTCCGGCGCGGCCCGCGGAACCGCGAACGGCCGGTGGCCCGCACCCCCTCGGGGTACGGGCCACCGGCCGTGGCACACGCGCGGGGTTACGCCGGGACGCTCGCCACGCCCTGCGCCAGGAAACGCTTCCCGTTGACGCGCTCGGAGACGCCCTCACGGTCCAGGTACGGCGTGATGCCGCCCAGGTGGAAGGGCCAGCCCGCACCGGTGATCAGGCAGAGGTCGATGTCCTGCGCCTCGGCGACGACACCCTCCGCCAGCATCAGACCGATCTCCTGGGCCACCGCGTCCAGGACCCGGTCCCGGACCTGCTCCTCGGTCAGGACGGTGTCGCCCTGCTTCAGGAGCGCGGCGACCTCGGGGTCGAGCTCCGGCTTGAAGCCGTTCTCCGGCTTGTAGACGTAGAAGCCGCGCTTGCCGGCCTCGACGACCGCCTTCAGGTTCGGGGAGACCGTGAAACGGTCCGGGAAGGCGCGGTTCAGGGTCTCGGAGACGTGCAGACCGATCGCCGGGCCGACCAGCTCCAGGAGGACCAGCGGGGACATCGGCAGGCCGAGCGGCTCGACCGCCTTCTCCGCCGTGGCCACCGAGGTGCCCTCGTCGATGACGTTCTGGATCTCGCCCATGAAGCGGGTGAGGATGCGGTTCACGACGAACGCCGGGGCGTCCTTCGTCAGGACCGCGGTCTTCTTCAGCTTCTTCGCGACACCGAAGGCGGTGGCGAGCGAGGCGTCGTCGGTCTGCTCGCCGCGCACGATCTCCAGGAGCGGGAGGATCGCGACCGGGTTGAAGAAGTGGAAGCCGACCACGCGCTCCGGGTGCTGGAGCTTGGACGCCATCTCGCTGACCGACAGCGAGGAGGTGTTGGTGGCGAGGATCGCGTGCGCCGGGGCGACCGCCTCGACCTCCGCGAACACCTGCTGCTTGACCGACATCTCCTCGAACACGGCCTCGATGATGAAGTCCGCGTCCGCGAAGCCCTCGGCCTTGTCCAGGACACCGGAGACCAGGCCCTTGAGGCGGTTGGCCTTGTCCTGGTTGATGCGGCCCTTGCCGAGCAGCTTGTCGATCTCGCCGTGGACGTAGCCCACGCCCTTGTCGACGCGCTCCTGGTCGATGTCGGTCAGGACGACCGGCACCTCGAGGCGGCGCAGGAAGAGCAGGGCCAGCTGGGAGGCCATCAGACCGGCGCCGACGACGCCGACCTTGGTGACCGGGCGGGCCAGGTTCTTGTCCGGCGCGCCGGCCGGGCGCTTGGCGCGCTTCTGCACCAGGTTGAAGGCGTAGATGCCGGAGCGCAGCTCGCCGCCCATGATCAGGTCCGCGAGGGCCTGGTCCTCGGCGTCGAAGCCCTTCTGCAGGTCGCCGTCCTTGGCGGCCTCGATGATGTCGAGGGCGCGGTAGGCGGCCGGGGCGGCGCCGTGCACCTTGGAGTCGGCGATGGCGCGGCCCTTGGCGACGGCCTGGTCCCAGCCCTCGCCGCGGTCGATCTCCGGACGCTCCACCGTGACCGAGCCGCCCAGGACCTCGGCGGTCCACACCAGCGAGCGCTCCAGGAAGTCGGCGCCCTCGAAGATCGCGTCGGCGATGCCGAGCTCGAAGACCTGCTTGCCCTTGAGCTGCCGGTTCTGGTTGAGCGAGTTCTCGATGACGACCGAGACGGCCTTCTCCGCGCCGATCAGGTTCGGCAGGATCGTGCAGCCGCCCCAGCCGGGCACCAGACCGAGGAAGACCTCGGGCAGCGAGAACGCGGGCAGCGCCTTGGAGACGGTGCGGTAGGTGCAGTGCAGACCGACCTCGACACCGCCGCCCATCGCCGCGCCGTTGTAGTAGGCGAAGGTGGGCACGGCGAGCGCGGACAGGCGCTTGAAGACGTCGTGGCCGCCCTTGCCGATGGCGAGCGCGTCCTCGTGCCGCTTGAGCAGCTCGACGCCCTTGAGGTCGGCGCCGACCGCGAAGATGAACGGCTTGCCGGTGATGCCGACGCCGACGATCTCACCGTTCGCGGCCTCGGCCTCGACCTGGTCGATCGCGGCGTCCAGGTTCGCCAGGGACTGCGGGCCGAACGTGGTCGGCTTGGTGTGGTCGAAGCCGTTGTCCAGCGTGATCAGCGCGAACCGGCCGGCACCCGCGGGGAGTTCGAAGTGCCGCACGTGGGCGGCGGTGACGACCTCGTCGGGGAACAGCTCGGCCGCGCCCTTGAGAAGCTCGGTGGTGGTGCTCACTTGCTGCCTCCGGCGTCCTTGTGGTGCGGGTTCTCCCAGATGACCGTGGCGCCCATGCCGAAGCCGACGCACATGGTGGTGAGGCCGTAGCGGACCTCGGGCTGCTCCTCGAACTGGCGGGCCAGCTGCGTCATCAGACGGACGCCGGAGGAGGCGAGCGGGTGGCCGAACGCGATGGCGCCGCCGTACTGGTTCACGCGGGCGTCGTCGTCGGCGATGCCGTAGTGCTCCAGGAAGGCGAGCACCTGGACGGCGAACGCCTCGTTGATCTCGAAGAGACCGATGTCGGAGATCGAGAGACCGGCCTTGGCCAGCGCCTTCTCGGTCGCCGGGATCGGGCCGTAGCCCATCACCTCGGGCTCGACGCCGACGTAGGCGTACGAGACCAGGCGCATCTTGACCGGGAGGCCGTTCTCGCGGGCGAACTCCTCGGAGGCGATGACCGAGGCGGTGGCGCCGTCGTTGAGACCGGCCGCGTTGCCCGCGGTGACCTTGCCGTGCACCCGGAACGGGGTCTTCAGGCCGGCCAGGTTCTCCAGGGTGGTGCCCGGGCGCATCGGCTCGTCGGCGGTGACCAGACCGAAGCCGGTCTCGCCGGCCTCGGGGGAGGTGCGGCGCACCGAGATCGGCACCAGGTCCTGCTGGATCTTGCCGTCGGCGTACGCCTTGGCGGCCTTCTCCTGCGAGCGCACGGCGTACGCGTCGACGCGCTGCTTGGTGATGCTCGGGTAGCGGTCGTGCAGGTTCTCGGCGGTCATGCCCATGAACAGGGCGGACTCGTCGACGAGCTTCTCCGACACGAAGCGCGGGTTCGGGTCGACGCCCTCGCCCATGGGGTGACGGCCCATGTGCTCGACGCCACCGGCGATGACGGCGTCGTACGCGCCGAAGGCGATCGAACCGGCCACCGAGGTGACGGCGGTCATGGCGCCCGCGCACATCCGGTCGATGGAGTAGCCCGGCACGGACTGCGGCAGCCCGGCGAGGATCCCGGCGGTGCGGCCGAGGGTCAGGCCCTGGTCGCCGATCTGGGTGGTCGCGGCGATGGCGACCTCGTCGATCGCGGCGGGGTCGAGGCCGGGGTTGCGGCGCAGCAGCTCCCGGATGGCCTTGACGACGAGGTCGTCGGCGCGGGTCTCGTGGTAGATGCCCTTCGGGCCCGCCTTGCCGAACGGGGTACGGACGCCGTCGACGAAGACGACATCCCTGACGGTACGAGGCACGATGGCTCTCCTCCAGGGTGCGGGATGGCACTGCTGCTGCGCGGGCACACGGCCCGGCACGCACCTAAGCGCGCGCTTGCTCCCCCCATGCTACTTGTGGGTAACCAGGCTGCCCAGTCCCCCCGTGCCAAGCGGCGAAGGTCACACTCCCGAGGCCCGTCCCGCCGCCGTCCCGAAGGCGCGCTCAGGCGGCCCGCCCCGGGCGCCGGACCGCCGCTCCGGGCAGCGGTCCCCGGCCGTCCATGGCCGCCGCCATCGCCCCCGAACCGCCGAGCACCGCCCGTACGAAGGCGCCCCCGGGCACCCCGAGCGCACGGAGCGCGGGACCGTGGTCGTACGCCACCACCAGGGCCGCCGCACCGAGCAGCCCCTGCCAGCCCAGCGTCGCCGCCCGCCGTGCCGGGTACGGCAGCGGCGCGAAGCCCTCGCGCAGCCGACGGCAGTGGAACGGTACGTGCCGCTCCTCGTCCGCCAGGATCCGCCCGGCCACCTCCGCCGCCATCGGGTCGGGGCAGCCGTCGCGCAGCGCCCGGTAGTACTGCAGCGCCACCGCCTCGGCCACCATCAGGACGAGCAGTTCGAGGCGCAGCCCGAGCAGCCGCCGCAGCCGGACGAAGGCGGCGTCGCTCCAGTGGCCGGAGAGGGTCGGCGCCCCGGCCGCCGTGAGCAGCCGGGCGAGCAGCCGGGCGTGGTTCTGCTCCTCGGCCACGAAGAGCGCGACGGCCGCCGCGTAGACCGGGTCCCCGGCGCCGTCCGCCTTCGCCCGCAGCTGGGCGCCGTCCCCGTCCTCGCCCACCTGGAACCGCTGGATGCTGCGCACCAGCGCCTTGGGCAGGCGGGCGCCGCGCGCCCAGTCGGGGTCGCCGAGCGCGGCCCGGCGGGCCCGCTCGGCGGTGAAGTCCTCGTGCCAGTCGGTGTAGTCGGGGTCATCGGCGTGGTCGGTGTGGTCGGCCCGGTCGGCCCGGTCGGTTCGCTCGGCCCAGAGATTTTTGATCATGTTCAGAAAGTAGCGCTGTTTGAGCGCGTTCAAAATGCTTTCGGCGCAGCGGTGACAGAACCGGGACATGGACACGACGAAGCCCCCGGTGCTCCGCGCGCCGGGGGCTTCGTCGTACAGGTCTCGCCGACGGTGCTCAGCTGGTGAAGTACCCGCCGTCGACCCCGATCCAGCCCTTGAAGGCGCGCTGGTCGTAGACCCGCACCGCGCCGTCGGTCTGGACCTCCCAGCGGACCGTCAGGGAACCGGTGACGCCGGAGCCGGTGGTCTGGCCGACCAGGCCCTGGGTCCGGTTCGGCCGGATGTGCGGCGGCAGCACGAAAACCGTCTCGCCGTTGGTCCACGGGGCGTCGTCGACGCGGGACAGCCGGAAGTGGAGGTCGATCCGGTTGCCGAGCTGGCGGTACTGCGGGACGTAGTTGTCCGAGTTGGGGGTGTAGACGGCGGTGTCGTAGTCGATGACCGTCCACGGCACGTGGTCGCCGGTGCCGTCGGTGGTGCCGCTGATGCTGAAGAGGGCCATCTGCCGGGGTCCTGGTTCTTGAGTGGCGAAGCCGAAGACGAGCTGCGGCCCGTCGGGCGTGGTGCGCACCGTGATGCCTTCGGTCTCACGGTGGGAGAGGTCGAGCGCGGTGGCGTTGAACGTCCGCTCGATCATCAGGCCGGTGGTGATGTCGTAGACGTTCCACCAGGAGTTGCCCGGGCGCGGGTTCGTGGCGCCGTAGGCGCTGCCCTCGTTCTGTACGACGAGGTCCCCGTACAGGCACCAGGACTGGGTGCGGTAGCGGGCCGGGAAGCGGTACAGCGGGGTGAAGTCACGGCGCTTGAAGGCGTCCAGCGGGTACACGCGGTACTCGGCGACACCGGCGGCCTCGTGGCGCACCCCGATCCGGCCGTGCGTGACGTCGAGGGAGGGCGTGACGAGGGAGGACCCGGGGACGGGGTCGAACACCTCGATCAGCGGGCTGCCCGCGTCGACGACGGCGTCGGGCGTGAACGCGATCCGGGCGACGCGCTTGCCGTACGCGAAGCCGCTCGGCACCGGATCCGCGTCGGTCTCCAGCCAGAGCCAGGCGCGGCCGTCGACGTGCTCGACGCCGAGCCCGCCGCCGTGTCCGAAGCCCCGCAGGTACATGACGGCGCGGACGGCGCCGTCGGCGGTGATCTCGTTGACGCAGAGATCGCCCCGGCGGTCGCGGTCCGCGCCGGGCACGGCGGCGGCCTCGCCGGTGAGCCGGCGGCCGTCGCTGATGAGCTGGGTCGCATAGCCCAGGCCGGTCACCGGGTCGAAGGCGAGCTGCTGGTGCACCCGGCCCTGCTTGAGCCGGACCTCCCCGCCGAACAGCCGGGCGGGCACGGCCCGCAGATCGAACCGGTTCCCCGCGTGCAGAACGCTGCCGGTGGCGGCGCCACGAGCACCGGCGGCGACGGCCGGCGCGGCGAGCGGCGCGGGTCCACCGGCCGCCCGCGCGGTCCCACCGGCGGCGAGCACCGGTATCCCGGCCACCGGAACCGCGGTCATGGCGGCCAGTACGGTGCGGCGAGTCAGCGGCATGGACATCCCCCCTCTTCACTGATCATCACCTTGATGAAGCGGTCATCCTCGCACGTCGGACGGGGTGCGCCCGCTCCAGGGAGGGGGGCACCCCGTCGGCCGCGGACCGCCGGTGGGATCCAGGGGGAGGGGGCGGGAGAACCGGGCTCAGGCGGTCGCCGCCAGGGCCGCCACGAGCAGCGGGGTCACCAGCTCCACCTGCCACGGGCGGGCGCCGTGGGCGGTGAGGGTGTCGGCGACCGTGTCCGGGGTGGCCGGGGACGGCGGCTCCCAGCAGACCCGGCGGACCGTGTCCGGGGTGATCAGGTTCTCCTGCGGCAGGTTCAGCCGCTCCGCCAGGGCGGAGACCGCCGTACGGGCAGCCGCCAGGCGCGCCGCGGCCGCCGGGTCCTTGTCGGCCCAGGCACGCGGCGGCGGCGGGCCCGCCATCGGCTGGCCCGGCTGCGGCAGCTCGGCGTCCGGGAGGGCCTTCGCCCGGTCCACGGCCGCCTGCCACTGCTCCAGCTGGCGCCGCCCGATCCGCTGGCCGAAGCCGGGCAGCGCCGAGAGCGCGCCCGCGTTCGGCGGCAGCGCCAGGGCCGCCTCGACGATCGCGGAGTCGCTCAGCACCTTGCCGGGGGAGACGTCACGCCGCTGGGCGATCCGGTCGCGGGCCTCCCACAGCTCCCGTACCACCGCCATCTGACGGCGGCGGCGCACCTTGTGCATCCCGGACGTGCGGCGCCACGGGTCCTTGCGCGGCGGGGCGGGCGGGGCCGAGGCGATCGCGTCGAACTCCTGGAGCGCCCACTCCAGCTTGCCCTGCCGGTCCAGCTCCTTCTCCAGCGCGTCGCGCAGGTCGACCAGGAGCTCCACGTCGAGGGCGGCGTAGCGCAGCCAGGGCTCGGGCAGCGGGCGGGTGGACCAGTCGACGGCGGAGTGGCCCTTCTCCAGGGCGTAGCCGAGGACGGACTCGACCATCGCGCCGAGGCCGACCCGCGGGAAGCCGGCGAGCCGCCCGGCCAGCTCGGTGTCGAACAGCCGGGACGGCGCCATGCCTATGTCGCGCAGGCACGGCAGGTCCTGGGTGGCGGCGTGCAGGATCCATTCGGTGTCGGCGAGCACCGCGCCGAGGCCGGACAGATCGGGGCAGCCCACCGGGTCGATCAGCGCGGTGCCCGCGCCCTCGCGGCGGAGCTGGACGAGATAGGCGCGCTGTCCGTAGCGGTAGCCGGAGGCGCGCTCGGCGTCGACGGCGACGGGGCCGCGGCCGGCCGCGAAGGCGGCGATCACTTCGGCGAGCGCGTCGGCGGTCTCCACGACGGGCGGAATGCCCTCGCGGGGTTCGAGCAGCGGGATCGGCAGCCCATCCGCAGGGACGTCGTCGTCCGAGGGGGCGCCCCCGGTGGTTCGCAGTGCGGTGTCGCTCGCGGTGTCTTGGGCGTCGGTCACCTGTCAAGGGTATCTGTGAATGGCAAGCGCCCAGCGACGGAACCGACTGGATCGTCCCGATCGGACACGCACTCCGTCGGGTCCCGGCCGGTGTTCCGTCCGCGATCAGACGGAACGTTCCGTCGGTGGGCGCCCACCGTTCTCCACGGCCCTCAGACACGCACCGGGATCAGTGGATGATCCCGGTCCGCAGGGCCACCGCGACCATGCCGGCCCGGTCGCCGGTGCCCAGCTTGCGGGCGATCCGGGCCAGGTGGCTCTTCACGGTCAGCGCCGACAGGCCCATGGACACGCCGATCGCCTTGTTCGACTGGCCCTCGGCCACCAGCCGCAGCACCTCGACCTCACGGCCGGAGAGCTCGCGGTAGCCGCCCGGGTGGCTCGGGGCACCCGGGGGGCGGCGGTGGCCGAGGCGGGCGGCGGCGGAGCCGATGGGGGCCGCGCCGGGGCGGGTCGGGTGCCCGATGTTGGTACGGGTCCCGGTGACGACATAGCCCTTGACGCCGCCCGCGAGGGCGTTGCGCACGGCGCCGATGTCGTCGGCGGCGGACAGGGCGAGGCCGTTGGGCCAGCCCGCCGCACGGGTCTCGGACAGCAGGGTCAGACCACTGCCGTCGGGGAGGTGGACGTCGGCAACGCAGATGTCGCGCGGGTTGCCGACGCGGGGACGGGCCTCCGCGATGGACGACGCCTCGATGACGTCACGCACGCCGAGCGCCCACAGGTGGCGGGTGACGGTGGAGCGGACGCGTGGGTCGGCCACGACGACCATGGCCGTCGGCTTGTTCGGGCGGTAGGCGACCAGGCTTGCGGGCTGCTCGAGGAGAACGGACACCAGGCCTCCTGGGGAAGGTGCGGGACGGAGCCGGCTCGGGGAAGAAGCCGGGGGGTGAACCCGTGGTGTGAAGGGGTCATTGACTCCTTCGGCAGCAGTGCGGTCCGCCTTTAGAGAAAGATCACGATTTGGTGAGTAACAATTGGGGCAATTCGGACGCGTGATCGATCATCGTACGAGCCTCACGCGCCCGGAAACCTTTCGAGGGACACATCGGGGCGCCTCGTCACCCAGGAACGAGGCGCCCGAATCTGTCCGAA
The DNA here is from genome assembly GCF_044748125.1 of Streptomyces sp. NPDC090025. NCBI lineage: Bacteria > Bacillati > Actinomycetota > Actinomycetes > Kitasatosporales > Streptomycetaceae > Streptomyces > Streptomyces sp. NPDC090025. The sequence goes on from NZ_JBIVFL010000002.1 coordinate 327,626, forward strand.
AAACGACGGACGCTCAGGTCCGCCCGGGTCCGCTCAGGTCTGCTGCGGCCCCCGGCGCTGCGGCAGCGAGACCACCCCGGCGCCCGTCGTCGTCCCCGACCCGGGACCGCCCGACCCGGCACCACCCGCGCCGCCACCGGGCCCACCGGCCCCGCCCGGACCCTCGCCCGCGCCGCCGCCCGGCTCCACCGGCGCCGGGGGCAGCCCCGCCACCTGGCACAGCAGATCGCACCAGGCCGCGAGGTGCGCCCCGGTGTCCGGCACCCCCGCCGCGCCCTCCCGGGGCGTCCACGACGCCCGGATCTCGATCTGGGTCGCCGGACGCCGCTCCGCGAGCCCGCCGAAGTAGTGCGAGCCCGCCATCGTGACGGTCCCGCTCGCCTCCCCGTACGAAAGCCCGCGCGCCTCCAGGGCCCCGGTCAGCCAGGACCAGCACACCTCCGGCAGCAGCGGGTCCGCCGCCATCTCCGGCTCCAGCTCCGCCCGTACCAGCGTCACGAGCCGGAACCCGCCCTGCCAGGCGTCGTGCCCGGCCGGGTCGTGCAGCAGCACCAGCCGCCCGTCCGCCAGATCCTGCTCGCCCTCCACGACCGCCGCCTCCAGGGCGTACGCGTACGGGGCGAGCCGCTGCGGCGGCCGCGTCGGATCGATCTCGATCTCCGGCCGCAGCCGCACCGCGTGCAGCCCCTCGACCGCCCGCCGGAAGGCCACCGGCACCGGGTTCTGCTCCGTGGGGTCCACCCTGTCGCCCGCCGTCTTCCTCGTCCCTCGAATGCCGTCGGAATGATCGGAAAAATGTCCCTGAGCCGCAGCCATGCGGGGAAGAGTAGGCGGAACGGGGCCCGCGCGCAGGGAGGGACACCCGGGCCGGGCGAGCGGCTTCTCGCCACATGCGAAGATTCTGGTCGTGAGCGCCAACGACCGCCCCGAGGGCAACCCGACGAAGCACCAGCCGCAGACGTACGACTCCGCGTTCCTCAAGGCGTGCCGCCGCGAGCCCGTGCCGCACACGCCGGTCTGGTTCATGCGGCAGGCCGGGCGGTCGCTGCCCGAGTACCTGAAGGTCCGCGAGGGCATCCCGATGCTCGACTCGTGCATGCGGCCCGAGCTGGTCACCGAGATCACCCTGCAGCCGGTGCGCCGCCACAAGGTCGACGCGGCCATCTACTTCAGCGACATCGTCGTCCCGCTCAAGGCCATCGGCATCGACCTCGACATCAAGCCCGGCGTCGGCCCGGTCGTCGCCGACCCCATCCGCACCCGCGCCGACCTGGCCCGGCTGCGCGACCTGACCCCGGAGGACGTGCACTACGTCACCGAGGCCATCGGCATGCTCACCGGCGAGCTCGGCGGCACCCCGCTGATCGGCTTCGCGGGCGCCCCGTTCACCCTCGCGAGCTACCTCGTCGAGGGCGGCCCGTCCCGCAGCCACGAGCACACCAAGGCGCTCATGTACGGCGACCCGCAGCTCTGGGCCGACCTGCTCGACCGCCTCGCCGAGATCACCTCCGCCTTCCTCAAGGTGCAGATCGAGGCCGGCGCCTCCGCCGTCCAGCTGTTCGACTCCTGGGTCGGCGCGCTCGCCCCGGCCGACTACCGCCGCTCGGTGATGCCCGCCTCCGCCAAGGTCTTCGACGCGGTCGCCTCGTACGGCGTCCCGCGCATCCACTTCGGTGTCGGTACGGGCGAGCTGCTCGGCCTCATGGGCGAGGCGGGCGCGGACGTCGTCGGCGTCGACTGGCGGGTCCCGCTCGACGAGGCCGCCCGCCGCGTCGGCCCCGGCAAGGCGCTCCAGGGCAACCTGGACCCGGCCGTGCTCTTCGCCTCCCGCGAGGTCGTCGAGGCCAAGGCCGACGAGGTGCTCGCCGCCGCGAAGGGCCTGGAGGGCCACGTCTTCAACCTCGGCCACGGCGTCATGCCCGCCATGGACCCGGACGCGCTGACCCGCCTGGTCGAGCACGTCCACACCCGCACCGCCGTCTGACCCACCGTCCGACCCGCCGCCGGACCTGGCGGCACGGCCGCCCGGGCGGGCCGGGGTTTCGCTACCCCGCCGCCCGGACGGCGAGGACCGCCTTCCGCGCCGCCACCAGGACCGGGTCCCACACCGGCGAGAACGGCGGCGCGTACCCCAGGTCGAGCGCCGTCATCGCCTCCACCGTCATCCCGGCGGTCAGCGCCACCGCCGCGATGTCCACCCGCTTCGCGGCGCCCTCACGGCCCACGATCTGCACCCCGAGCAGCCGCCCGGTGCGCCGCTCGGCCAGCATCTTCACCGTCATCGGGGCCGCCCCCGGGTAGTAGCCCGCCCGGCTCGTCGACTCCACCGTCACGGTCACGTACCGCAGCCCCACCGCCCGGGCGTCCTTCTCCCGCAGCCCGGTACGGGCGATCTCCAGGTCGCACACCTTCGACACCGCCGTGCCCACCACGCCGGGGAAGGTCGCGTAACCGCCGCCCACGTTCGAACCGATCACCTGCCCGTGCTTGTTCGCGTGGGTGCCCAGCGGCACGTACCGCTCCCGCCCGGACACCAGGTCGAGGACCTCCACGCAGTCACCGCCCGCCCAGACGTTCTCCTGCCCGCGCACCCGCATCGACAGATCGGTGAGCAGCCCGCCGTGCGCGCCGAGCGGCAGCCCCGCCGCCCGCGCCAGCGAGGTCTCCGGCACCACCCCCATGCCGAGCACCACCACGTCCGCCGGATGCTCGCCGCGCTCGGTCGCCACCGCCCGGACCCGGCCGTCGTCCCCGGTGAGCACCTTCGTCACCGCCGCCGACCCCACCGTGGTGATGCCGAGCCCGTCCATCGCCGCGTGCACCAGACGGCCCATGTCCGGGTCGAGCGTCGCCATCGGCTGCTCGCCCCGGTTCACCACCGTCACCTCGAAACCACGGCCGAGCAGCGCCTCCGCCATCTCCACCCCGATGTACCCGGCGCCCACCACCACCGCCCGGCGGCCCCGCGCCCGGTCCAGGGACTCCAGGAGCGCCTGCCCGTCGTCCAGGGTCTGCACCCCGTGCACCCCCGGCGCGTCGATGCCCGGCAGCGGCGGCCGCAGCGGACGCGCGCCGGTCGCGATCACCAGCTTGTCGAAGCCGGTCCACTCCTCGGCGCCCGACTCCAGATCGCGGCCGCGCACCCGCTGCCCGGCCAGGTCCAGCTCGGTCACCTCGGTGCGCATCCGCAGATCGATGGCGCGGGCCCGGTGCTCCTCGGGGGAGCGGGCGATCAGCCGGTCACGGGCCGGGACGTCGCCGCCGACCCAGTACGGGATGCCGCACGCCGAGTACGAGCTGAAGTGCCCGCGCTCGAACGCCACGATCTCCAGCTCGTCCGGACCCCTGAGCCTGCGCGCCTGCGACGCGGCGGACATCCCCGCCGCGTCGCCACCGATGACCACCAGTCGTTCGCTCATACGAACACGCTACGACGGCAGCTCCGTTCGGCCCGGCTCCGCGCCGTCCACCGGGCCGGTCCCGGCCCCCGCCCGCGCCTTCGCCCGCGACCGCCGGGGCAGCCGGGGCCGGACCACGAACCGCCACAGCGCGAACCCGGCCGCCGCCGCCACCAGCCACGGGAACAGCGCCGCCAGCACCACGAGCACCCACGCACCCGCCGCGAGCAGGGCCTCCCAGCCGCCCCGCAGCGCGTCCAGGAAGCCCGGCCGGTCCGTGCCCCCGGCGACGGCCGCGGGCTCCGGCTCGGACAGTTGGAGGGTGATCGTGGCCAGCGTCGTCCGGTCCTTCAGCGCCGCCTGCTGCGCGAGCAGCGACTCCAGGTCCGCCTGACGGCGGCTCAGCTCGCCCTCCAGGGTCACCACATCGCTCAGCCGGGTCGCCCGGTCCATCAGCGCCCGCACCCGCGCCACGCTCGCCCGCTGGGTGGCGATCCGGCTGTCGACGTCCACCACCTGCCCGGTGACGTCCTTCGCGTCCGCCGTGCGCGACAGCAGCCTGCCCGCGCCCGCCAGTTCGGCGAGCACCGCGTCGTACCGCTCCTGCGGGACACGGAGCACGATCCGCGAGCTGACCCGGTCCTCGGCGACCCGCTCGGTCGTCTCGTTCTCGACGTGCCCGCCCGCCGCCACGGCCGTCCGGCGCGCCGCCGCCGTGGCCTTCGCCGCGTCCTTCACCTCCACGGACAGCTCGGCGGTACGGATCACATGCTGCGCCGCGGGCTGCGCCGTACCGCCCGGCTTCGGCGCGCCGCTCGTGCCGTTCGTACCGTTCGTGCCGCCCGCGTTCGACGAGCCGCTGCCGGAGTCCTTCGCGGCCCCGTCGGCCGCCTCCGGGCCGCCGTAGCCGGTCCCGGCCTGGCTCGCCCGGTCCTTGGCGTCCGCGCCGCTCGCCGAGCTGTCCTGCGCGCCGCCGCCCGCGCAGCCCGTGAGCAGGAGCGAGGCGGTCAGCAGCACCGCGCCCGCCGTCGCCGCCGTCCGCGTCCGGCGAGGTGCTGCTCTCCGGTCCGTGCCGTCAGTGCCGTCCGTGCTGTCCGTGCGCATGCCGACCCCCCAAGGTCCTGGTGTGTGACGCCCCTTGGACGTCGCGGATGCGCGAGCGGGTTTCGGTCCGGCGGTCGCGATGCGGTCACGGTCCGGCCTCGGAACGGGGCACCCCGGGCGATTTGAGAGAGTGGTCCCCATGAGTCCCACGAACGCGAACGCGCGGCAGGCCACGGGCCGCCCTGAGGTCGTCGTCGTCGGCGGCGGCATCTCCGGTCTCGCCGCCGCCCACCGGCTCCTCACGGCGGGTGCCCGGGTGACCCTCCTCGAATCCGGCGGCCGGCTCGGCGGCAAGCTGCTCGCCGGGGAGATCGCCGGTGCCCCGGTCGACCTCGGCGCCGAGTCGCTGCTGGCCCGCCGCCCCGAGGCCGTGGCGCTCGCCGTACGGGTCGGGCTCGCCGACCGGCTCCAGGCCCCGGCCACGGCCAGCGCGTCCGTCTGGTCCCGCGGCGCCCTGGTGCCGATGCCCAAGGGCCACGTCATGGGCGTCCCCGCCGACGGCCGGGCCGTCGCGGACCTGCTGTCCGCCGAGGGCGTCGCCCGGGTCGGCCGGGACCGCGAACTGCCCCGCACCGAGGTCGGCGACGACGTCGCCATCGGCGCGTACGTCGCCGAACGGATGGGCCACGAGGTCGTCGACCGGCTGGTCGAGCCGCTGCTCGGCGGCGTCTACGCGGGCGACGCCTACACGATCTCCATGAAGGCCGCCGTGCCGAAGCTGTTCGACGCGGTACGCGAGCACGCCACGCTCGGCGACGCCGTACGGGCCGTCCAGCGCGCGGGCGCCGCCACCCCGCCCGACGCGGCGGGCGGCGGCACCGGCATCGCCGCGTCGGGCCCGGCCGACGCACCCGACGTGCCCGGCAGCCTCCCGCCCGGCGCGGTCTTCGCCGGGATCCGCGGCGGCGTCGGCACCCTGCCGCTCGCCGTCGCCGACGCCGTCCGCGCCGCCGGGGGCGAGATCCTCACCCGTACCCCGGTCACCGCCCTGCGCCGCACCGCCCCGGCGGGCGCCGACGCGGGCGCCGACCAGGGCCGGGACCGCTGGCAGGTGGTGACCCCGGACCGTACCTTCACCGCCGACGCCGTCGTCCTCGCCACCCCCGCCGGGCCCACCGCACGGCTCCTCGCCGACCACGCGCCCGCCGCCGCGGCCGAGCTCGACGCCGTCGAGTACGCCTCGATGGCCCTGATCACCCTCGCCTTCCGCCGCACCGACCTGCCCGAGCTCACCGGCTCCGGCTTCCTCGTACCGCCGGTCGACGGCCACACCATCAAGGCGTCCACCTTCGCCGGCCAGAAGTGGCGCTGGGTGACCGACGGCGCCCCCGACCTGTTCGTGCTGCGCACCTCCGTCGGCCGGTACGGCGAGGAGGACCAGGTGCACCGGGACGACGCCGACCTGGTGGACGTCTCGCTCAAGGACCTCGGCGCCGCCGTCGGCCTCGCCGCCCGGCCGGTCGCCTCCTCGGTGACCCGGTGGACCGGCGGCCTGCCGCAGTACCCGGTGGGCCACCTGGCGCGGGTCGAGCGGGTCCGCGCGGCCGTCGCGGGACTGCCGGGTCTGGCCCTCGCGGGCGCCGCCTACGAGGGCGTCGGCATCCCCGCCTGCGTGGCCTCCGCCGAGCGCGCGGCGGACGAGATCGCCGAGGAGATCATCGCCACGTCGAAAACGACCGACCCTGGTGCGGGGCACTGTCCGTGACGGGCGAGAATAGGCGTATGAGTGCGCCCGAAAAGATCCCGAACGCCGGTAAGAAGGCGAAGGACCTCAACGAGGTCATCCGCTACACCCTGTGGTCCGTGTTCAAGCTGCGCGACGTCCTGCCCGCCGACGGCACCGACCGCGACGGCATGGCCGCCGAGGTCCAGGAGCTGTTCGACAAGCTCGCCGCCGAGGACGTCACCGTCCGCGGCACGTACGACCTCTCCGGTCTGCGCGCCGACGCCGATGTCATGATCTGGTGGCACGCCGAGACGAGCGACGAGCTCCAGGCGGCGTACAACCTCTTCCGCCGTACCAGCCTGGGCCGCGCCCTGGAGCCGGTCTGGTCGAACATGGCGCTGCACCGCCCCGCCGAGTTCAACAAGTCGCACATCCCGGCCTTCCTGGCCGACGAGAACCCGCGCGACTACGTCTCGGTGTACCCCTTCGTCCGCTCCTACGACTGGTACCTGCTGCCGGACGAGGACCGCCGCCGGATGCTCGCCGACCACGGCAAGATGGCCCGCGGCTTCCCGGACGTGCGCGCCAACACGGTCGCCTCGTTCTCGCTCGGCGACTACGAGTGGCTCCTCGCCTTCGAGGCCGACGAACTGCACCGGATCGTCGACCTGATGCGCCACCTGCGGGCCTCCGAGGCGCGGATGCACGTCCGCGAGGAGGTCCCGTTCTACACCGGCCGCCGCAAGAGCGTCGCCGACCTGGTGGCGGGCCTGGCCTGACGGCCGCCCGGCACTCCCGACCCGGTCACCGTCCGGCGCCCAGCCGGGCGGTGACCCCTTGACCCGGAAGATCAGACGGGTGGCGGAGCTTCGCCGCCCGCTCCAGCGACACCGGGTCCGGCTCCGGGTGCGGCGCGCATGACGCGCGCCGCACCGGCGTCCCACCCTCCGCGCCGTCCTCGGCCGGCAGGGTCCCGCGCAGCAGATAGCGCTCCAGGTACCCGTTGACGCAGGCGTTCGGGCCACCGCCGATGCCGTGCGTCCCGGCGTCCCGCTCGGTCACCAGGGCCGCGCCCCACAGCCTGCGCTGCAGCTCCCGCGCCCCCTCGTACGGCGCCGCCGCGTCCCGCTCGGCCGCCAGGATCAGCACCGGCGGCAGCACGCCCACCCCGGTCCGCACGTCCAGCGGCGTCTGGCGCGGCGCCTTCCAGTACGCGCAGGGCAGGTTCGCCCACACGTTGTCCCAGGTCTCGAACGGGGCCAGACCGGCCAGCCGGGTGTTGTCCCGGTCCCAGAGCGCGAAGTCCTCCGGCCACGGCGCGTCGTTGCACTCCACCGCCGTGTAGACGGCCGCCGCGTTGCCCGGGTCGGACCCGACGGCCTCGGTGTCGCCGTTCTCGGTGGTGTCGGTACGGGCCGGGGGCTCCGGCGCGGCCTGCGCGACCAGCGGCTTCGGGTCACCCTTCAGGTAAGCCCCGAGCGCGCCCGCCCTGGCCGCCCAGAACCGGTCGTCGTACAGCGCCTGGAGCATCGCCGCGTGCAGCTGGCCGGGACCGACCCGGCCGCCCGCCGGGGCGGCCGCCAGCTCGGCCCGCGCCTTCTCGTAGTTCTCGGCCACCTCGGCGGCCGTCGTGCCGAGCCCGTAGACGGCGTCGTGCTTCGCCGCCCAGGTACGGAAGTCGGTCCAGCGGCGCTCGAACGCGAGCGACTGGTCGAGGTTGTTGACGTACCAGATCTGCCGGGGCGCCGGGTTGACCGGCGCGTCGAACACCATCCGGCGCACCCGGTGCGGGAACAGCGTGGCGTACAGGGCGCCGAAGTACGTGCCGTACGAGGCGCCCAGGTACGTCAGCTTCGGCTCGCCGAGCGCGGCCCGCAGCACCTCCAGGTCCCGGGCGTTGTTCAGCGAGTGGTAGTGCCTCAGGGCCGCCCCGGTGCGCTCGGCGCAGCCCTTCGCGTACGTACGGGCCCGCGCGGTCCGCTCCTGCTTGAAGACCTCCGAGGGCACCGTCGGCGCGAGCGTCGGGCCCTTCGCGCGGTCGGCCGGGTCCTGGCAGGACACCGGCGCCGACCGGCCCACCCCGCGCGGGGCGTAGCCGACCAGGTCGTACGCGGCGGCGATCCGGTGCCAGGCGGGCAGCGGCGCGGCCAGCGGGAAGTACGTCGAGGAGGCGCCGGGGCCGCCCGGGTTGTAGACCAGGGCGCCCTGCCGGTCGGCGGCCGGGCCGGAGGCCCGTACCCGGCTGACCGTGAGCGGGATCGACGCGCCCGCCGGGTCGGCGTAGTCGAGCGGTACGCGCACGGTGCCGCACTCCACCGGCGCGGGCAGCCGCTCCACCGCCGGGCAGGCCCCGAAGGCGATCCCGGCCGCCGCCGCGGCCCGGGCGGCGGCCAGCACGCCCCGGCTCTCGGCGGGCGGCGCGTCGGACCCGGGCGGGGCCGCGGCGAACGCCGACGCCGGACCGGCGGCGGCCGGGGCGAGCAGGGCGGACAGGAGCAGCGCGGGCAGCGCCACGGACGACGACATGTTCAGCTTCAGCTTCACCGGCGACCTCATCGGCGCGTCCCTTCGTGGCCGCGAACGCGGGACCACAGAGGGATCGTTGGCGGCGGGGCCGGTGAAGTAAAGGAACTAGGGCAGGTGTCGCCTGTCATGTCCCCGAAAGGCCGCACGCAGGCCGGGTTCGAGCACCGCCGGACCGCGCCGGGCGAGCGCCGTCATCGGGTCGGCCGTGGACAGCTCCGCGAGCAGCCTGCGCCCGGCGGGGGAGGCCCAGCAGCCCGCCGGTTCGGCCCGCGCGATCAGCAGACAGAGCCCGGCGCCGAGCAGCGGCAGCGCGAACCACGCCAGCACCGTCCCCCGCTCGGCCGCCGGGACCAGCGTCGCGGCCGTCCCGGCGAGCGCCAGGGCCAGCAGGAACGCGCCGCCCAGCGCCCGGTGCCGGCCGCCGTCGCCCGCCGGTCCTGCTCCGCCCTGGCGAGCCCGCGCGCCACCAGATCCGCCGCCAGCTCCCGTACGCAGGCCGCGTCCGCCGCCCGCGGCCGTACCGCCGGCACCGGCGACTGCCCGCCGGGCCCGCACGCCCCGAGCACCGACCGCTCCAGCTCGTCCCGGCCGCCCGTGCCGTCCACGACGGTGGCCCAGCCGGACTGCGCGAGCAGCAGCAGCCGGGCCCGGTGCAGCGCGACCAGGGTCAGGTCGACGACCCTGAGCGGGCCGCCCGCCAGGTACGCGGCCTCGCGGACGGTCAGCCCGCCGGGGCCGCCCGCCCCGGGCCGCGCGTCCGGCCGGTCGGTCGGCCGATCGGTCGGGCGGTCGGCCGCGACCGCGTCACGGCAGGCCCGCGCACAGGCGATGCCGGAGACGACGAAGGCGACGAGGAGCAACGGGACCCACACCATGACCCGGTTGTACGGCAGGGTGGTACGGACCGCCACCGGAACGGCCCCCTCGCCGCGTACTTCAGGAACTCGACCCGCAGGAACTGCTGCTCGACGACCCGCAGGAACTGCTCGACGAGGACCCGCAGGACGAGCCACCGGACGAACCGCACGAGGCGCCGCCGCCGGAGCAGCTGCTCGCCGAGCAGGAACCGGACCCGGAACCGGACCCGGATCCGCAGGACGACCCGCCGCCGGAGCCGCCGTCCCAGCCGCCCCCGGGCCCAGAACCGCCGCACGCGCTGCCGCCCTCCCCGGTGCCCGCGCACCAGGTCACCACGGTGACCGCCGCCTCCGCCCCGGCGTCACCGGCGTGCCGCCGGGCCTGCGACGGGTACGGGGCCCGCCCCCGCCCCCGGCCGTACACCCGCGCCGCCGCCACCAGCTGCTCCCGAAGCCCGGGGTCGGCCACCGCCCGCAGCCCGTACTGACCGACCTGGTGCCAGGGGCCCGGGTCGGCGCCGTACGTCCGCCGGTACGTCAGGCCCGCGCGGCGGCCGCCACGGGTGAGCCGTCGCGCGTTGTACGCAGCGAGGAGGATGCCACCGAACATCGTGGGGATGAGCACCGGCAGCACCATGAAGATCACCGGGAGACCGTCGTCGCTGTCGTCGGTGAAGGAGCGCTGCGCGAGGTCGGCCACGGTCACCGCCACCGAGACGAACACCAGCAGGAACGAGCCGAGCGTCAGCAGCAGGCAGAGCCGCCGGGCGGCCGTCCGTTCCCGGGGCGGCACGATCAGCCTGCGGGCCACGAGGGCGTCGCCGATCTCCTGCACCGCCGGACCGCGCATCACGGCGAGCCGCAGATCGTGCAGGGCGCCGTGCGGGGCGGCCGCCAGCTCCGTGAGCACCGCCCGCTCCACCAGGTCGCGCGGCCGGTCGGCGGGCTGCCGGGCGACCACGATGCCGGGCCCGCCGATCGCGATCCGCCCGGCGGCGTGCAGCGACGTCAGCGCCGCGTCCACCACCCGCGGCGGCCCGCCCGCGAGGAACGCGGCCTCGCTCGGGTCGTGCAGCTCGCCGCCGCGGTCGGCACGGGCCCGGACCAGCCGGACCACGAGCAGGACGGCGCCGCCCAGGACCACGGCCCAGACGACCGCCGCGAACATTTCGTAGACGTTCATCGCCGTCTCACCCCCGGCCCAGAGCGGTGCGGACGCGGTTCCCGATCCGGTGCCCGAGCCGGGCCGCCGGACCGGGCGGCCGGATGCCCGCCCGGTCCCGCCACCACGCGGTCAGCCGCCGGCGCGCCACCGGATCGTCGGGCCGCCCGGCGACCAGCAGCTCCTCGACGAAGTCGAGCGCGTCGTGCCGGTAGCCGTCGGTCATCGGCCGGCGCACCGCGTACGCCAGGAACGCGGGACGGAAGCCGTCGCCCAGGATCTCCGGCAGCTCGGGCGCCACCTTGGCGATCACATCGGCCCGCTTGGCGGCGAGCGCCCGGCTCTGCACCCCGAGGCGCCGTACGTCGAAGCCCTCGGGCGCGGGAGTCCCGGCGACCAGCGCGGACAGCAGCGCGGTCTGCGCGAGTGCGACCCGCTGCCGGGCGGCGGGCCCGGACCGCTGCCGGGGCACGCTGGGCAGCGGGGTGTCCGGGACGGGCGTCGGTACGGGCATCGGGCCGCCGGACATCCGGGCGCCCGCGCCGATCAGCAGCGGGCGCGGCGCCGGGCGGGCACCGGCCGCCGCCACCGTGGTGCGGATCGCGGTGAGTTCGGCGGCCAGCTCGGCGGCGGCCGGGAACCGGTCGTCGCGTTCGAGCAGCACACCGGGCGGCGCGACCCGGGCGGCCAGCTCGCCCAGGATGTCCAGGACCGGCCGGGGCACCGGGTGGGCGTGGGTGTCGTGCCAGACCCCGTCCCGCTCAAGCCCCCCGGCCACGTGCACATACGCGAGCGCCTCCACCGGCAGCGCGGCGAGCGCCTCGGAGGGGTCCTCGCCCCGGTTGACCCGGTTGGTGTGGAGGTTGGCGACGTCGATCAGCAGCCGGACCCCGGTGCGCTCCACCAGCTCGGACAGGAACTGGCCCTCGGTCAGCTCCTCGCCCGGCCAGGCGACCAGGGCGGCGATGTTCTCCAGGGCGAGCGGCACCGGCAGCGCGTCCTGCGCGATCCGGACGTTCTCGCAGAGCACGTCGAGCGCCTCCCAGGTGCGGGGCACCGGCAGCAGGTGCCCGGCCTCCAGGACCGGCGACGCGGTCAGCGGGCCCCCGGCCCGTACGAACGCGATGTGCTCGGTGACCAGCGGCGCGCCGAGCGCCACCGCCTTCTCGGCGAGCGCGGCGAGCCGCCCGGCGTCGGGCCGGTCGGCCCCGCCGAGCCCCAGCGACACCCCGTGCGGGACCACGGTCACCCCGCGCTCCCGCAGCCGGACCAGCGACGCGGGCAGATGCCCGGCGCAGACGTTCTCGGCGACGACCTCGACCCAGTCGATCCCGGCGAGTCCCTCGACGACGTCCGCGATCTCCGGCCGCCAGCCGATCCCCACCCCCAGACGGGTGTTCTCCCCCATGTCCCCCTCCTTCGGTCACGCGGTGCACGCGCTCCCGAGGGTGATGACCCGGAACGGGGCGCGTGAATCCGGACAGGGAGACGTTCAGAGCTTCATTTGAGGTTTCACCCGCCGGGGGCTCACTCCGCGCGCAGTCCCAGGGCGGGGAACTCCGACACCACCGTCGCCGAGCCCGGCGCGATCTCGGTGAAGCCCGCGTCCCGGACGACGGGCAGGCCGCTCGCCGTGAGCCGGGCCCAGCGGGCCGGGTCGGCGGTGCGGACGGCGAGCGGGAAACCGGCCGTACGCCAGGCCGCCCGGTCGGCGTCGGAGAGCGCCCACCACAGGAGCTGGGCGCCGTGGCCGGTCTGGGCCATCGTCTTGCCCGCCGACATGTCGAGCGCGGGATTCAGCCACAGCACGGCGGCGTCCGCCGGGACGGGGCCCGGCTCGGCCGGGTCGTCGAGGTCGGTGCCGGAGACCTGGAGCTTGGCGAGCTCCTTGGGCCAGGCGTCGAGCAGGACGGGCGGGAAGACCCGTACCTCGGCGGCGGGAGCGGCGGCGGTGTCCGTCCCCGCGTCCGCGTCCGTGGCGGTCCCCGCGTCCGTCCCCGGGTCCGTCCCGGAACCGGTCACGGTCAGCCCCGGCAGCCCCTCGGCCCGGCGCCACTCCGCGCCACGGGCGCGGCGGACGACCTTGCGGATCCGGGCGTCCTGCCAGTCCTCCATCACCCGCGCCCACTCGCCCTCGCCCACCGAGCGCTCGTCGGCCAGGATCTCCAGGACCGCGCGGGCCGAGGTCTCCAGGGCGTCGGTACGGGCCGGGGGCGCGGCGCGCTCGATCCGGACCACGAGCGGCAGCACGAACTGCGGCTTCTCGTCACGGGGGTCGGCCTCGCCGGACGGCGGAAAATCGATGTCGTTGCTGCTCACCCGGCAAGTCTGCCACCACCCGTCCCGCCCGCCCCGTCGGTTTCTTGGAGGAACGGGGTGTTCCGGGACAGGATGCCTGCCATGAAGAGCGATCTTTTCTCCAAGGACCATGTCGCCGAGCACGCCGCGATACCGGGGATGACCCTCCAGAACCCGAAAGCGGTCAAGTACACCGTCAACGGCGAGATGCACGCCCGCCAGGGCTCCATGATCGCCTTCCGGGGCAACCTCCAGTTCGAGCACAAGGGCCAGGGCCTCGGCGGCCTCCTGAAGCGCGCGGTCACCGGTGAGGGCCTGGCCCTGATGGCCGTCCGCGGCCAGGGCGTGGCGTGGTTCGCGCACGAGGCGCAGAACGTCTTCATCGTCGACGTCGAGCCGGGCGACGCGCTCAGCGTCAACGGCCGCAACGTCCTCTGCTTCGACCCGACCCTGCACTACGAGATCAGGACCGTGAAGGGCGCGGGCATCGGCGGCGGCGGCCTCTTCAACAGCGTCTTCACCGGCCAGGGCAAGCTGGCCCTGATGTGCGAGGGCCACCCGGTCGTCATCCCGGTCGCCCCCGGCGACCCGGTCTTCGTCGACACCGACGCGGTGGTCGGCTGGACCGACCAGCTGAAGATGTCGCTGCACCGCTCGCAGTCCTTCGGCTCGATGATCCGCGGCGGCTCGGGCGAGGCCGTCCAGCTGAAGCTGGAGGGCCAGGGCTTCGTGATCGTCCGCCCGAGCGAGGCGACCCCGCAGAAGGTCGCGAACTGAGAGTCGCTTTCCTGAGGGCGCCGACGGCCGGGCGTGCGGGCCGAAGCGGCGCCCCGCACCAGCCGTGTGCCGTTCGGCTGTATGCCTTCGTGCGGAGGCAGCGCCTCACAGCTGTGTTTATGATCAAGAGTTCTTTCAAGACGTACCGGGACGGGCGCTCCTCACTGTCGTGTCGGTGGCGCTGGCCCTTGCACGGTGCCCGTCACCGAGCCGGTGGTCACGGGAGGAACACTCGACAAACACCTGACAAACATGCCCTCGGCCGTTTGTGAAGCATGTCACCAGCGGGGGCGGGCAACTGCCCTGTTTGCTCCTGAGGATTTGTCGCGGTTGAGCCGAGCGCCCTGAGTGTTCCTTCCTCTGAGCTGTTGAAGCGCGTTGACGTCCATGTCGCCGAAGTCCTTTCATTCCCTGCACGATTCACAGTGGGAGTGGGGGGTTTGTGAAACCGAGCCATCGTTGGAGATCTGTCCATGGTCTGACCCGCGCCACGGCGCTCGCGTGTCTGGTCAGCTGTGTCGGTCCTGCCGGGGGGTGTTTCGGTGGCGCTGGCCGCGGATGAGCCCGGGGCCGGAGCCATCGGTATGGAGCAGGCCCGGCAGCCCGAGGCAGCCGACACGCCGGAGAGCCTGGCCGTCGAGAAGGCCAAGAAGTCGGGCAGGCCGGTCGACGTGGCGTCGATGCGAACCGAGTCGAGCGAGGTGACGGCGCGTCCGGACGGGACACTGGAATCGGTCACGCACACGCGGCCCGTGCGTACCCGCAAGGGCGGCGCCTGGGTGGACATCGACCCCACCCTGAGGCGCGTGCCCAGCGGCATGGTGGAACCGAAGGCCACTCTGTCGGACCTCGCTTTCTCCGGCGGGGGCGACAAGCCGCTCGTCCGGATGACCCGTGCCGGCAAGGTCCTCGAGCTGACCTGGCCCAAGCCGCTGCCGGAGCCTCAGCTCACGGGCGAGACGGCGACGTACGCCTCCGTCCTGCCCGACGTCGACCTCAGGCTGACGGCCACGCGCACCGGGTTCAACCAGCTGCTCGTCGTGAAGACGCCGGAGGCGGCGAAGAACCCCGAACTCGATCGGCTTCACATCGGTCTGAACTCCGACGGGATCACCGTGCGGGAGAGGGCGGACGGCACGCTCGAGGCGGTCGACAAGGCCGCGGGCGGAACGCTGTTCACCGCGCCGAAGCCGATGATGTACGACTCCTCCGCCGTGGCGAAGGACGGTCCAGGCGGGGACGCGGCACCTTCGGCGCCCGCAGCCGCGCGGACAGCCAAGACGTCTTCCCCCTTGCTTGCCGCGCCGTCCGCCGACGCCGTGCACGCGGCTCCCGTCGGCGTCGAGATCTCCACCGACGGCCAGGGCGCGGGTGGTGGGGAAGTCATGGTGCTCACCCCGTCGCAGTCTCTGCTGGACGACCCGCACACGGTCTACCCGGTGCTCATCGACCCGGCGTGGGACACCCCGCACACCTCGGCGTGGGCCGGAATCTCCAAGACCTACGGGGACCAGCCCTACTACAAGTTCACGTACAACAGCAGTTACGTGAACGACTTCGGGACGGGCTACTGTGCGTCTCCGCGCTGTTCCACGGCCGATGTGAAGCGCGTCTACTACCGCATCCCGGTGACGAGCAAGTTCGCCGGCAAGCACATCCTGTCGGCCGAGTTCAACGTGTACGAGTCCTACTCGTACAGCTGCACCGCGAAGCCCGTACAGCTGTACCTGACGAAGGCCATCGGCGCCGGAACGACCTGGAACAACTCCTCCACCAGCGGCAATTGGTACAAGTGGCTGCAGACGACGAACGCCGCGAAGGGCTGGAGCTCGAGCTGTGCCGCCGGTTTCCTGGAGTTCGGCGCCACGAACGTCAAGAACACCGTGCAGGACGCGGCCAATGGCGGCTGGCCGAGCATCACCTTCGGTCTGAAGGCGGAGAACGAAGCGGACGCCGGAGCCTGGAAGCGCTTCACCGACGACGCGAGCCTGCGGGTGAACTACAACCTGCCGCCGCGGCAGATCCCGATGAAGTCGCTCACGATGTCCCCGGGTTCCACCTGTCTGGCCACCGGCACCAAGATCAACCGCTTCCCGCAGATCACAGCGGTCGCGACGGATCCCGACAACGAGAGGATCGGCGTGCAGTTCGCGGTCGCCTGGGACTCGGGTGACGGCGTCCACAAGCGGCGCTGGTGGTCGACGGGTGCCGAGGGCACCGCACCCGCCTCCAGCGCGTTCAAGGCATCCGGCTCGCCGTTCTCCGTCAGTCTGCCCACGAGCATTCCCAAGAACATCTGGGTGGGCTGGGAAGCGCGTGCGTGGGACGGAGCCGAGTGGGGCCCGTGGAGCTCCTACGGCGACGCCACGGCGTGTTACATCCACATCGACACCAGCTTCCCGGACGGCCCCAGCGTCCTGTCCGCGGAGTTTCCCGGTAGCGAGAGCCAGTCGGACACACTGCCCTGGACCGACGGTGTCGGCAGGTACGGCACGTTCAAGGTGGACAGTGTCGCCACCGACGTCGTGAAGTACGAGTACGGGCTCGACACCGGACCGTCGGCGGCCAATTCGATCGCGACGGCCAACGGGGACGAACGGTCCGTATCGCTGCTGCTGAACACCCCGGGGCCGCACTTCCTCTCGGTCCGGTCCATCGACGGCGCGGGCAACGCCTCACAGCCTGAGACGTATTACTTCAACGTCCTGACGGGCCATCCGCAGCGCGCGGGGTGGGCCATGGACGAGCAGGCGGGTTCCACCTCGATCCAGGGGACGGAGAGCACCTTCGAGACGACGGCGGGAGCGGGAGTCACCAACGAGGCGGGCCATGACGGCAGCGGTTCGGCCGTGAGCATGAGCTCCACACCGGACGGCTACCTCGCCACCGACCGTGCCATCGTCGAGACCGATCGAAGCTTCACGTTCTCCGGATGGGCGAAGCCGGTCGGCATCGTGTCCACCAGGAACACCGCCGTGATGACCCAGAACGGACAGCACCAGTCCATCACCATGGGCCTCATCGGTGACAAGTGGGCGATCAAGGTATCCAGCCTCGACTCCCTGTCCGGCTACATCTGGTGTATCGCGCAGTCGGACACCCCGGCGAAGGAGGGCCAATGGACCCACCTCGCAGGGGCGTACGACTCATCGGCCCACACCCTCACCTTGTACGTCGACGGTGCCGTCGCGAAGTCCGTCCCCAACGTGAACATGTGGTCCGCTCGGGGCGCGATGACCTTCGGCCAGATGAAGTGGAAGGGTGCCCCGTCCGACTTCTGGTCGGGCGGGATCGACGACATCGCGGTGTGGGACCGGGCTCTGAGTGGCGCCGACGTGCTCGACGTCGCAGCAGGGCGTCCGCTGACGACGGGTCGGCCGGCCAAGGCGCGCTGGTCGCTCGACGAGCCGACCACCGGATTGATGTTCGGGCGCTCGGAGGCGGCCTCCGCGAGCCTGGAGAACGGCGCGACCGCCGGAGCGGTCGGCGCGGCGGGCAAGGCCGTGCGTCTCGACGGGGTCGACGACTACATCCGGACCCCGCGCCCCCAGGTGGACGGCACGCGGAGCTTCTCCGTCTCCGCCTGGGTCCGCCTGCCCCCGCAGACCGGCACCAAGCCGCGGATGATCGCCAACCAGCGCGGAGTGCACCAGAGCGAGTTCCTGCTGTACTACTCGACGTCCGCCAAGAAGTGGGTCTTCGGCCGCTACACCGAGGATTCCTCGGCTGCGACACTCGTCTCGGTACTGCAGCCCGCCTGCACGGGAACGACCAACGGGGTGCCCTGTTTCGCCCCCACGAGCAATGAGTGGACCCACGTCATCGGCGTCTCGGACGCGAAGACCGGCAAGCTGCGGTTGTTCGTCGACGGCTACCAGGTAGGTGAAGTCCCTTACACCCAGACGAAGCCGTGGGCTTCGCCCGGTGGGCTCCAGATCGGTGCGGTGAGCCGTGAGGGCGTCAACGACGAGTTCTTCGTCGGAGATGTCGATGACTTCCGGGTCTACGACCGGGTCGTCACGACGGACGAGGCCCGCGCCATGGTGCAGCAGCGTCCGCAGCTCGGCGGTCGGTGGAAGTTCAACAGCACGACCGGCACGCCCGCGGCGGCGCCCGACGACGCCGGCACCGCGGAGAACGCCGTACTGAACACGGGCGCCCAGATCAACGCGGGCGGCGGTGCGGTCGTGGGCAGCGGTGGCAGCCCTTCCGGCAGCCTGCTGCTCGACGGCGTCGGAGCCTACGCGGCCACCACGGCCATGCCGATCCACACCGGCCAGAGCTTCAGCATCGCCGGCTGGGCCCAGACCGCGGGCTCGCCCAACAGGGACATGACCATGCTGTCCGTGGCGGGAAGCAACCAGAGCGCCGTCCAGGTCGGCTGGGACTACCTCAAGACGGTCACCGACCCGGACACCTCGGAGGAGTTGTACGTGGGTCAGTGGCAGGTCAGCGTCGCGGACAAGGACGACAACACCGTCACGCGCACCACCGCTGTGCAGACGTTCGACCGGAGCGCCCGCCTGGGCGGCTGGAACCACCTTGCCGTCGTCTACGACGGGTTCAGCGACCAACTGTCGCTGTACGTCAACGGCTCGCTGGAGAACCAGATCTGCTCCGACGAAGCCACCGAGACGACCTGCACCGACCATGTCTCGTGGGCATCGGCGAGGCAGCCCTTCGAGGCCGCGGCACAGGTGCAGTTCGGTCGAGACCGCTCCAACGGGGCCTGGAGCTCGTACTTCTCGGGCGAGATCGACGACGTGTGGATGTTCCAGGGCGCGCTCAGCCCCGCCCAGGTCATCGCGCTCAGCGACCCCAACGTCGAGTTGAGCAGTTCGTCGGCCCTGTAGCCGAGGCCGGCCCAGGGGTGGGTGAGGTTCGCCCGCCCACCCCGCCCGACCGGTGCACCAGCTCAGTTACCACCCGCCGCCCGGCGTACTCGGTGGGCGGAGTACCTTCACCTGCGGCAACGGAGGAAATCCGTAGTGCGTTCACAAAGATCCGGACGGAAACGGGCCTCGGCACGTCTCTCCGTCCTCGTGAGCGGAGCCCTGCTGGGCACCCTCGTTCAAGGCATGCCCGCCGCCGTGACCTCGGCGTCCGCCGATGACAACCGTCCGCAGGCCGTCTCGTCCGAGCGGCCTGCGAAGGGCACCGTGGCCAAGCCCAGGCCACGCCCCACCGAGCAGAAGTCCGGGGCGACCAAGCCGGCCATCGCCTGGCCCCAGCCCGGAACCGTCCGCGTCCAGCTGCCGTCCGGCGGCTCGGCGAAGACTTCGGTACGGGCCGGCAAGACGGCTGTGACGCTGGGGCCCGCCCAAGGGCGCGGCGCGGCGCGGTCCACGACTGCCCGCACGGTCGAGGCCGACCTGACCTTCCTCGACCGGTCCGCCGCGGAACGGGCCGGTATCGACGGTGTGCTGCTGACCGTCGGGAGCGCGACCGCCGGCACGGCCGCTGCTCCGCTGACCACGAAGGTCACCGTCGACTACAGCGGCTTCGCCCGGGCCGCGGGCGGCAACTTCGGTTCTCGCCTGCGGTTCGTGCTCATGCCGGCCTGTGTCCTGGAGACGCCGGAGAAGCCCGAGTGCCGTGTGCCGGTCCCGATCGAGGGCCGCAACGACGCGGAGGCCAGGACCGTCACGGCCGACGCCGTGGCGGTGCCGCCGGGCGTCCCGGGCGGGATGGGGACGCAACTGGGCGCGGGCACCGCGACCGTGCTGGGCCTCACCGCCGGCTCGTCCAGCCTTTCCGGCGATTTCAAGGCAAGCCCGCTCGCCGCTTCCTCGTCATGGAACACCGACCTCAACACCGGCACGTTCACCACCTCGTACGGCATGGCCGTGCCCTCCGTACCGGGCGCCTTCGTGCCCAAGGTGGGCCTGAACTACTCGTCGGGGGCGATCGACGGCCGGACCAGCAACGGCAACAATCAGGCGTCCTGGGCGGGCGACGGCTTCGAGATGTCGCCGGGCTTCGTCGAGCGCGCCTACAAGCCCTGCGGCGACGAGGACGTCAAGAAGGGCACCCAGGAGATCGGTGACCTGTGCTGGGGATACGACAACGCCACCATCAACTTCGGCGGCCACTCCGGTGAGCTGATTCCTGTGGGGGCCGACGAGTGGCGGCTGAAGAACGACGACAGCACCAAGGTGACCCGGGTCAGGGACACCGGCCGGGGCAACGGGGACAACGACGGCGAGTACTTCAAGGCCGTCACCTCTGACGGCACGACGTACTGGTTCGGCTACAACAGGCTCGACAACTGGGCCTCCGGCAAGAGCGAGACGAAATCGGTCTTCAGCGTCCCCGTCTACGGCAACAACTCCGGAGAGCCCTGCTACAACGCCGACATCAAGAGTGCCTGGTGCCAGCAGGGCTGGCGCTGGAACCTCGACAAGGCCGTCGACACCAAGGGCAACGTCATCACCTACTGGTACAACCAGGAGGGCAACTCGTACGGCCGCTATCTGACGGCCGCTGATGACACCCCGTACATACGCGGCGGTTCGCTCGACCACATCGAGTACGGACTGAAGACGGCCGACATCAACTCGACGACGGTCAAGCCGATGGCGCGGGTCAACTTCAAGACTGCTGAGCGCTGCCTGGAGTCGAACACCACGCTCTGCGACCCGGCGAAGATCGACGCCAATCGGCAGTACTGGTACGACACGCCATGGGACATGAACTGCAAGGCGGCGACGGACTGCGACGCCGGCCGGCTCTCCCCGACCTTCTTCACGCGCACGCGGCTCGCCTCGGTCACCACACAGACCCTTCAGTCGGGCGGCACCTACAAGGACATCGACTCCTGGACCCTCAACCACCGTTGGGGAACCTCCGACACCGACTACCAGCTGATCCTTTCCTCGATCGATCGCAAGGGCCTGGCCGGCGCCACGGCGATCCCGCTGCCGCCGACCGTGCTGCGCTACGCGCAGAGGGCCAACCGCCTCGACAGGAGCGGGGACGGACGGGCCCCCTTCATCAAGGAACGCCTCTCCAGCATCACAGACGAGGCCGGCGGGCAGGTCGACATCAACTACTCGGCCGAGACCTGTTCCTGGAGCAGTCTGCCGACGCCGCAGAGCAACACCACGCGGTGCTTCCCACAGCAGTACCAGCCGACCAACAAGACCGACGCGACCACGGAGTGGTTCAACAAGTTCGTCGTGGACTCGGTCCTCATGACCGACCTCACGGGCGGTGCACCGGACATGGTCACGCGCTACACCTACCTCGGTGACGCGGCCTGGGCGTTCGACGACGACGACGGCCTGACCAAGGAGAAGCTGAAGACCTGGTCGCAGTGGCGCGGCTACCAGCACACCCGGGTCCAGACCGGCGGCACGCTCGCCATGTCCACGCAGGTCGACCACTGGTTCCTGCGGGGTATGCACGGCGACCGCAGCGAGCCCGCGGACAAGGACAAGACGCGGTCGGTGTCGGTGTCGGACGGCGTCGGCGGCACCATCACGGACGACCAGGCATGGTCGGGACACGAGTACCGGGCCGAGACGTACGACGCGCCGGGCGGCAAGATCCTCGCGAAGACGGTCAGTACCCCGTGGAAGAAGGAGACCGCCAAGCGGGTCCGCAACTGGGGTACCACGACGGCCAACATCGTCAGCACCGAGACCACCCGCTCGTACACATCGCTGGACGACGGCGCGGGCACCCGGTGGCGTGAGGTCCGTTCGAAGAACTTCTTCGACGGCTACGGCCGTGTCACGAAGGCGGAGAACCTCGGCGACGTCGCCGAGGCATCGGACGACCGGTGCACACGCACCACGTACGCGGACAACACGAGCGGCTGGATCCTGACCGGCGTCATCCGCGCGGAGACAGTGGCGGCCAACTGCACCGCCACGGTCAACCGCGACACCCAGGTGGACGGCACATCCGCCGTCCTGTCCGACGTACGCACGCGTTACGACGGCCAAGCCTACGGAGCGGCGCCCACCAAGGGACTTCCCACACTGGTCGAGACGCTCAAACAGCGCTCGGGCACCAAGGCCACCTATCTCGACACCGCCGCCACCTTCGACACCTACGGTCGGCCGCTCACGTCGGTGGACCTCGTCTCGACGAGCGTCTTCGACCCGGCGGAGGGGACGGCCGCCCCGGTCACGACGGCCCACACGGGCGCACGCACCACGACCACGGCCTACACCCCGGCCACCGGGCGCCTCACCAAGAGCACGGTGACGACACCCCCGGCCACGGTGGGCAACGCGGGCACGACGCAGACGTCCACCACCTACTACGAATCCCAGCGAGGGCTGCCCTCGGTGGAGATCGACGCCAACGGCCTGCGGACCGAGGTCGTGTACGACGCCCTGGGCCGCAACCTCAAGCTCTGGAAGGCCGACCGGTCCAAGGCCGACGGGCAGACACCGAGCGTCGAGTACCGCTACCACGACGACCCGAACGTCATCCGCTCGGTCGAGGCACTCACTCTCAACAGTGACGGATCGCAGTCGTCGAGCTTCGTCCTCTACGACGGACACCGACGACAGCGCCAGTCCCAAGGGCCGGGCGACGGCAGCGGCAATCTCCTCACCGACACCCTCTACGACGCCCGTGGCCTGGTGGAGCGCTCGCACTCCACGTACTACGCCGTCGGTGTCCAGCCGGGGAAGCTGTTCAAGCTGGAGGACACCACTGGTGTCGAATCCCAGACGACGACCGAGTACGACGGCCTGAGCCGTCCGACCAAGGTCACCCAGCTCGCCGGCAACGGCGTCGGCGAGAAGGTCCTGTCCACCACGCGTACGATCTACGGCGGTGACCGGGTCACGGTGATTCCGCCCAAGGGCGGCACGACCACCACCTCCCTCTCGAACGCGGCCGGTCAGGTCACCGAACTGCTCCAGTACCGGAGCATGGACCCCAGCGGACCGGCGGACAGCACGACGTACGAGTACGACCCGGCGGGTCACCTCGTCAAACTCACCGACCCGTCGAAGAACAGCTGGACGTGGACGTTCGACCAGCTCGGACGTGAGAGGACGGCGACCGACCCGGACACCGGCACCTCGAAGAAGAACTACAACGACCGAAGTGAGCTGACCAGCAGCGAGAACGGCAACAAGAAGACCACCGCCTTCGTCTACGACAACCTCTCCCGCCAGACCGAATCCCGAGCGGGCAGCGCCTCCGGCACCCTGCTCACCTCCCAGACCTGGGACCCCACCGGCAACAAGGGCATGGCGGGCAGCAGCAGCCGGTTCGTGACGGTCGGCGCGAACACCTACGAGTACAAGTCGACGGTCAACGTCTACGACGCCCAGTACCGGCCGACCCGCACCACCCTGACCGTTCCCTCGGTCCCGGGCCAGGAGGGTCTGGCGGGCAACTACGTCACGGGCACGACGTACAACCTCGACGGCACTGTGAAGTCCCTGGCCTATCCGGCCGCGGGCAACCTCGCCGCCGAGTCCCTGGCGTACACGTACGACTCCCTGCACCGGCAGGTCAGCGTGAGCAGTCTGGCCGCCGGCTATCTGGCGAAGCAGACGTACAGCCTGACCGGGAAGCCCCTGCAGTCCACGCTCAACGCGGGCGGCAAGAACATCTGGGTCACCAACGCGTGGGAGTGGGGAACCCAGCGCCTCGCGGGCAGCCGCACGGACCTGGAGGGCGCGAGCGGCGCGGAGCGGGCCGCGGAGTACACGTACGACGAGGTCGGCAACGTCACCTCGCTGACTGACACCTCCCGGTACGGCGTGGACCGGCAGTGCTTCACGTACGACCACCTGGCCCGCGTGACGGAGGCATTCACGCCCACGTCCTCGCCCTGCCCGGTGCTGCCCGCGGCTTCGAACCTGGGCGGCCCGGCTCCGTACTGGACCAGCTGGACCTACAACACCGACGGCACCCGCAGGACGGAGACCGAGCACGACCCGTCCGGCAACACGGAGGCGGACAAGGTCCGCACCTACAGCTACCCGGCAGCGGGTGGGGTCCGCCCGCACTCACTCACCGGCACCAGCACGGTGACGGGCGGCACGGGGACCCCGGTCACCGAGTCGTACGGCTACGACGCGAGCGGCAACACCACCGAACGGCACCTGAATCCGGAACCCGGCACCACCAGCGACCAGGCCCTCGAGTGGAACGACCAGGGCGCGCTCACCAAGCTCACCGACACCGTCAAGAGGACGGCCGACGGACTGACCGTCACGACGGGGCGGACGAGTGACTACGTCTACGCTCCGGACGGCAGCCGCCTGCTCAGCCACGACGTGGATTCGGCGACCCCCGAGACGGAGTCGACGACTCTCTACCTCGGTGGCACGGAACTCAAGCTGACGAAGGGCGAGGCGAAGCCGAAGGCGACGCGGTACTACGCGCTCGGCGCGGCGGTCGCGGTCCGCACGGACGACAACAAGGTGTCCTTCCAGGTCACCGACCACCACAACACCGGTGCGCTCGACATCGACGCCTCCGGCACCGTCGTCGACCAGTGGCGCCAGACCCCCTTCGGCAAGCAGCGTGGCGCAGCACCGGCCGACTGGGCCGGCACGCGAGGCTTCGTCGGCGGAACGATGGACCCGACGGGCCTGACCCACCTGGGCGCCCGCGAGTACGACCCGAACACCGGCCGCTTCATCAGCGTCGACCCGGTCCTGGCCGTGGGTGACATCCAGTCGCTCAACGGCTACGTCTACTCCAACAACAACCCGATGACGCTGTCGGACCCGTCGGGCCTGCGCCCGGACGGCATCTGCGGTGGCCACTCGAGCACCTGCCGCCCGAGCGACTCGCTCAACGAGATGTCCGTGACCTACCACGAGTCGTGGCGGCCGACGGCGAACGGGTGGGTCTGGAGCAGTTACAAAGAAGACGAGGCCACCGGCAAGCGGTGGTACCAGTACGGCGGCGTCAACTGGGGCACGGTCGTCGACCTGACCCCGCGCAAGATCAAGTGGAACTGGAACACGCTCGCCGGAGCGGTCCGGAGCGTCGCCCGCACGGTGGATCTGGCCATCCCGGTGCGACTCGGACCGAGCACCACCTCGTCCTACGACGCCCTCGTCAACAAGCTGGGCGGCGACACCAGTGACCCGGCCTACGAGGACGGGGAAGGGCTCGCCGATCTGGCCGGCTTGGTGTTCACCGGCGTGGGGGGCGCCAAGGGCGCTGCCAAGAACATGGGGAAGTGCCCGAACAGCTTCGTCGAAGGCACCGAGGTCCTTCTCGCGGACGGCACCACGAAGAAGATCGAGGATGTCCGGGTAGGTGACAAGGTCGTCGCGACCGACCCCGAGACCGGCGAGACCCGGGTCGAGACAGTCACCGCGGAGATCAAGGGCCAGGGCTTGAAGCACCTGGTCAAGGTCACCATCGACGTGGACGGCAAGGCCGGCACGAAGACTGCCCAGGTCACCGCGACTGACGGGCACCCGTTCTGGGTCCCCGAGCTGGGCAAGTGGCTCAAGGCGACCGACCTCAAGCGGGGCCAGTGGCTCCGTACCAGCGCCGGAACCTACGTTCAGGTCGCGTCGATCGAGCGTTGGACGAGCCCGGACGTCACGGTCCGCAATCTGACGGTCAGTAACCTGCACACGTACTATGTGCTGGCGGGGGCCACGCCGGTCCTTGTGCACAACTGCGGTACCACTCCGCCGGGGGTGCAATGCAATTGCGCTCCGGGAACTGGCGCTGGTCCTGCCGATGCCCCGATTCGCAATTCTGGTGCTTGGACTCGCGCCGACATCATTCGCGGCTCGCTTGGGCTTCGCCCAAATCAGCTTGGCGATCGAATAGAGATCCACCATGCGGACCAAATGCCCGGCGCTCCAATTCATGAGCTAGACCAAAATGTTCACCGAGGTGCTGGAACGGATCTCCACCGAAATCCGCATAACCAAGGCGTCACGAAGGAAATGAGGAAGGAAGACACCCAACTGCACTGGTGGTATAGATCGCAGGAGCAGGGATGGGGCACGTACAGCCCAGACCACTGGTTCGACAACTGGCCCGGATGATCGGTTAGGTGAGATCGTGGAGCTTGAAGAGTTTGAAGTCCACTTTTCTGCGGCTCGCGCAAAACGCGCTGGCCTGAGCAGTCCAGAAGGCTTCGACGTCTTCCAGTCCCGAGTGGCTTCCGAAGCCGAACTGTCGGAGGCGGAGGAGACTCTCCAGGCGCAGCTCCCTGGCGAGTACAGGGAGTTCATGAAGCGTCACGGCGGAGGAATGTTCCTGTTTCTCGACCTTCTGCCAGTCGTTGCTTCTGATGACCAGGAAGACGACTTGGTGAGGGTGAACGTAGCCGAGTTCAAGGATGGCAATTTTGTCGCCGTAGCCCCGGTCGGAACAGGTGACTGGTGGGGGTTCTCGGTCGTCGAAGGTCGCTGTGCTAGCCAGGTTGATTTCTGGGACCATGAGGATGGTCAAGTGCAATTCGCGGCGACCGGGTTCCTCGAATTCCTGGCGTATGAGGGACTGCGCGTAGGGAGATAGATCACCAAGCGCCAGCACGTTCAGCAGTGGCACCAGCAGCCCCCGCCGAATTCACGGCGGGGGCTGCTGGGCCGTTTGACGCAACGCTGGCGTCAGCGGACGACGGTTGCGGTTGGTGGGTCGTCGGCTGCGTAGTCGGTCGGGTTGAGGGCGCTGCCGAGGAGTTCCTTGATCACGACGAGGTCGACGCCTTGCTCCAGGAAGAGGGTGGCGGTGGAGTGTCGGAGGTCGTGGAAGCGACTGTGGCGGAGACCGGCCCGGTTGAGGAGGAAGTCGCGGAAGCGGCGGGTGAGGTTGGCCGGGTCGAGAGGCCGTCCGGTTGGTCGCTGTCTTGCCAGGCTGATCCTGCCGCTTTGCGCTCCTCGTTCTGTCGTTCCTGGCGCTCCTTGAGGGAGTGGAGGCATTTGGTGGGGAGGGCGATGCGGCGTTCGGATGCGCGGGTCTTGGTGGGCAGGTGGATGAGGCCGCCGGTTCGGGTGCACTGTAGTGAGCGGCGGATGGTCGCGGTGCTCGCGTCGAGGTCGAGGTCTTCCCAGTGGAGGCCGAGGAGTTCGCCTTTGCGGAGTACGGTGCGCAGGGCGAGTTCGTACACCGTGTGGAGCTGGTCGGCGCGAGCCGCGCCAAGGCGACCCGCTGACGCGGGTCGCGCGCGGCACGGCCGCCGACCCGGCCCGCTCTCGGCTCCGCCGCCGCGGGCCGGCCAGCGACCAGGCCGCGGAGAATTAGCGCAGCGGATGACCGGAAGCGCGAAGAAGCCCGGACGCACCCGCACGACGAGCGCCAGGCCGACGACGAGGCGGCGCCAGAAGTAGGCCTACAAGGAGAACTGCAAGCCCATCCCGGAGCGCACGGTCGCCGAAGGGTGGATCGTTGTCGATCTGCCGCCCCGTGGCTACCTGCCCATCAGGTCCGACACCTTCACGAAGCGGTACCCCTTCGCCCGCAGTTCCGGGACGATCCGGCGGATCGCCCGCTCCGTGACCGGGGCCGCGCTGCGGGTGCAGTGCATGACCACCAGGGAGCCCGGCCTCACTCCGTCGAGGACCTGGTCGGCGACCGCGTCCGGGTCCTTGGCGAAGGCGTCGCCGCTGATCACGTCCCACTGGACGGCGGTGACGCCGGTCGGGGCGAGGGCGCGGCGGGCGGTGTCGTCGTAGCAGCCGCCGGGGAAGCGGAAGTACGGGACCACGTTGACGGCGCCCGCGTCGCGGAAGGCGTCGAAGGCGCGCTGGACGTCGGCGGCCATGTCGGGGCGTGCCACGGTCGGCAGGCCGTAGCAGGGGTTCGCGAAGGCGTAGTGGCTGTAGGAGTGGTTGGCGATCTCGAAGCGCGGGTCGGTGCCGATCGCGCGGGCCTGGTCCGGGTACTCCTCCGCCCAGCGGCCGGTCATGAAGACCGTCGCGTCCACCTTCAGGCGGCGCAGCGTCGCGATCAGCTCCGGGTTGTCGAAGTGCTCGCCGCGGGCCGCGCGCGGGCCCTGGTCGGCCGTCATGTCGGCGTCGAAGGTGAGCGCCACGACCTTCTCGGCGCTCTTCGCCCGGTGGGTGTAGACCGGCGTCAGGCCACCGGCCGCCGGGGCCAGGGTCGGCGGGGCCTTGCGGGCGGCCGGCGCGGGCGCGGGCCGGGCCCCGGCCGCGCTCGGGGAGGGCGCGGTGGCGGCCGGGGCGGCGGGCGACGCGGGCGCCTTGGCCGCCGGGGTGTCGGCGGCGCCCCCGCCGCAGCCGACGAGTACGGCGCCCATAAGGGCCAGCGCCGACAGTTTTCGTACAGAAATGGTCACCCAGGGAAATTAGCCGATCATTGGGCGAGCAATCGCCTCCGGCACTCCGCCACGTCGAAGTCACCCCTCGGGTACTGCGGGTCCAGCTCCGCCAGATGCTCCAGGAGCAGCGTGCTGATCGCCCAGTTCCGGTACCACTTGCGGTCCGCCGGGACCAGGAACCACGGCGCCCGCTCCGACGCGCAGCGCTCCAGGGCGATCTCGTACGCCTCCTGGTACGCGGGCCACAGCGCCCGCTCCTCGATGTCGCCCGGGTTGAACTTCCAGTGCTTCTCCGGGTTGTCCAGGCGCTCCAGGAGCCGGGTCCGCTGCTCCTCGTACGACACGTGCAGGAAAACCTTCACGACGGTGACGCCGTCGTCCGCGAGCGACCGCTCGAAGCGGTCGATCTCCGCGTACCGCTCCTCGATCTCGTCCGCCGGGGCCAGCTCGCGGACCCGGCCGATCAGCACGTCCTCGTAGTGCGAGCGGTCGAAGATGCCGATCTCGCCCGGCTGCGGCAGCGCCTTGCTGATCCGCCACAGGAACGGGTGCGCCTTCTCCTCCGGCGTCGGCGCCTTGAAGGCGTGGATCCGGCAGCCCGACGGGTTGAAGTGGCCGATCACGTGCTTGACCGTGCCGCCCTTGCCGCTGGTGTCCATCCCCTGGAGCACGAGCAGCAGCCGCCGCCGGTCGCCCGCCGTGCTCGCCGCGTACAGCCGCTCCTGCAGCCCGGCCAGCGCGGGCCCCAGCGCCGAGGTGGCCGCCGCCCCCGCCGCCTTGTCGGCGGGCCCGCCCGGCTTGCCGTCCGCGTCGTACGCCGTGAGGTCGACCGGCTTGCCGACCGGGATCCGCAACAGCTCGCGCAGCGGCGGCGGATCGTCGCGGCGCTTGAGGCCCTTGCCGTGCTTGTCCTTCTTCGGCTGCTCGGGCTTCGGTGTCTTCGACATGCGGCCTCGGCCTCCCGGCGTGGTGCCCGTCCCCGCTCCCGGGGCTGCTACCGATCCTGCGCGTCCAGCGCCGGTCCCACCACCGCGAACGCCCGGTCGAGCAGCGCCAGCGGGTCCTCCGCCGCCGAGCTCTCCGCCCACCGCTGCAGCGCCGTGTGGAACGCCACCAGCGCCGTCCCCGCCGCGAGCCGCGGATACAGCGCGGCCGACACGTCGAGCCCGTCCCGCGCGGCCAGCTCCGCCGCCAGCGTCTCGCGCCACTCCAGCTGCCGCTCCAGCAGCCGGGCGAGCAGCGCCGGGGTGCGCAGGATCAGCTGGACCACGAGCAGCGCGCGGGCCGCGTGGTCCGGGTGCTCCAGGGTGCAGGCCGCCAGCGGTACGGCCACCGCGGCCCGCAGCGCGGCGGACGGCGGCTCGGCGGCCGGGCGGGCGGCGAGCGCGGCCCGCATCTCGTCGCCGAGCCCCGCCAGGAACTGGACGACCACGTCCTCCTTGGACGCGAAGTAGCGGAAGAAGGTCCGCTTCGACACCCCCGCCTCGGCGACGATCTCGTCCACGGTGACGGCGTCGAAGCCACGCCGGGCGAGCAGTTGCAGCGCCGCCTCGGTCAGCTCGGTCGAGACCAGCTGCCGCTTGCGCTCGGCCATGGTCAGCGCGGGCGACGGCGCGGGCGACGGTGACGGTGGGGTGGGAACGGTCGTCATACGGCCGAGCCTAGCCCAGCAACCTGGCACCTGGCGTAGTGCTTGACACCGAGTGTCATGAGCGGCAGCGTGTGTCGCATGAGTCAAGCGACCTCCCCGCACTCCCCGAAGTGGACCGCCGCCGACATCCCCGACCTCACCGGCCGGATCTTCGTCGTCACCGGCGCCAGCAGCGGCCTCGGCCTCGCCACCACCCGCGAACTCGCCCGGCACGGCGCCCATGTGGTGCTCGCCGTCCGCGACGAGGCGAAGGGCGGGCGGGCCGCCGCCGGGATCACCGCCGAGGTGCCGGGCGCCTCGCTCGACGTCCGCCGGATCGACCTGGCCGACCTCGACTCCGTACGCGAGTTCGCCGACAAGCTCCGCGCCGACCACCCGCACCTGGACGTCCTGGTCAACAACGCGGGCGTGATGGCCCCGCCGCTCACCCTCAGCGCCCAGGGCCACGAGCTGCAGTTCGCGGCCAACCACCTCGGCCACTTCGCCCTCACCGGGCTCCTCCTGGACCGCCTCGCCGCCGGTCGGGGGCCCCGCGTGGTCACCGTCAGCAGCCTGATGCACCGCAGGGGCCGCATCGACTTCGAGGCCCTGGAGCACGGCTACGGCGCCGGCCGCCGCTACGCCCCGTCGGCCGCGTACAACCAGTCCAAGCTGGTCAACACCGTCTTCGGGCACGAACTGCACCGACGGCTCACCGCCGCCGGAAGCCCGGTGCGCAGCGTCCTCGGGCACCCCGGCTACAGCCGGACCAATCTGCAGGGCGACACCGCGGTCGCGCTGGTCCGCTGGGTGTACGGGAAGATCGCGAGCCCGCTGTTCGCGCAGCCCGCGGCGGCCGGAGCGCTGCCGCAGCTGTACGTGGCGACCGTGCCCGGCGTCGACGGCGGCGCGTTCTACGGGCCGGACGGGGCGGGCGAGCTGCGCGGCGCGCCGAAGCCGGTGCCGTACGCACCGGCGGCGACCGATCCGGGGACCGGCCGCCGCCTGTGGGAGCTCTCGGAGCGCCTCACCGGAGTGCGCTTCCCGCTCGGCTGACCCCGCCCCGCCGGGCTCCGCCGGGGGCAGGGCCCGCCGGCGGGGGCGGGGCCGCGGCTCAGGCCAGCTCGGCCGTGAGCGTGATCGTCGTCCCCGTCAGCGCCTGGCTGACCGGGCAGTTCTTCTTGGCGTCCTCGGCGAGCGCCTGGAACTGGTCGGCGTCCAGGCCCGGCACCTCACCGGTCACGGTGAGGTGGATGCCGGTGATGCCCTCGCCCGGCTGGAAGGTGACGTCGGCCTTGGTCTCCAGGCGGGTCGGCGGGTTGCCGGCCTTGGCCAGGCCGTTGGAGAAGGCCATCGAGAAGCAGGACGAGTGGGCGGCGGCGATCAGTTCCTCGGGGCTGGTCCGGCCGTTCGGCTGCTCGGCCCGGGACGGCCAGGACACCTCGTAGGAGCCGAGGCCGGAGGAGTCGAGACTGACGACGCCCTTGCCCTTGAGGAGGTCGCCCTCCCAGACGGTGTGGGCGTGACGCACGGTGGCCATGTCGTTCCCTTTCGATCGGGTATGGCCCCCAAGCTACTGCGCCACGAGCCCCTTCGCGTCCCGCGCCAGGGCGGTGAGCCGCGAGATGGCCCGGAAGTACTTCTTCTTGTACCCGCCGTTCAGCATCTCGTCGCTGAACAGCCGGTCGAAGGGGAGTCCGGCGGCGAGCACGGGTATCTCGCGGTCGTACAGCCGGTCGGCGAGCACGACGAGGCGCAGCGCCGTCGACTGGTCGGGCACCGGCTGGACGTCGGTGAGGCAGACCGCGGTGAGGTCGTCGGTGAGCGCGCCGTAGCGGCTCGGGTGGACCCGGGCCAGGTGGTCGAGCAGGTGCGGGAAGTCGTCGAGGGAGGCGCCGGGGGTCGCGTACGCGCTCTTCGTGACGGTCTCGGCGCTGTACGGGGTGGGGGCGGCCGGCAGACCGCGGTGGCGGTAGTCCTCGCCGTCGATGCGCAGCGGGTGGAAGTGCGCGGACAGGCCCTGGATCTCGCGCAGGAAGTCGGCGGCGGCGAACCGGCCCTCACCGAGCTTGCCGGGCAGCGTGTTCGAGGTGGCGGCGAGCGCGACGCCCGCGTCGACCAGCTTGCCGAGCAGGGTGGAGACGAGGACGGTGTCGCCCGGGTCGTCCAGCTCGAACTCGTCGATGCACAGCAGCCGGTGGCCGCTCAGGGTCCGCACGGTCTCCTGGAAGCCGAGGGCGCCGACCAGATTGGTCAGCTCCACGAAGGTGCCGAACGCCTTGAGCGCGGGCTCGGCCGGGGTGGCGTGCCAGAGCGAGGCGAGCAGATGGGTCTTGCCGACGCCGTAGCCGCCGTCGAGGTAGACCCCGCGCGGACCGGCGGGGGCGGCGGGCTTCCGGCCGCCGAGCGAGAACCAGCGGCGCTTGCCGGAGCCGCTGGCGTGGGCGCCGCCGAGACCGGCGGCGAAGCCGCTGAGGACCTTGACGGCCTCGATCTGGCTCGGCTGGTTCGGGTCCGGTATGTACGTGTCGAAGCGCACGGAGTCGAACCGTGGCGGCGGCACCATCTCGGCCACCAGACGGTCGGCGGGGACGTGGGGCTCTCGGGAGCACAGCGAGAGCGGGGCGGCTTCCACGGAAGCCGCTTCGGTCATGGCACGGGTCGACACAGTTATCCACTGTAAGCGCCGTGTCAGACTGCCGGGATGCGACGCCTGTTCCCTGTGACGTACATGACAGCCACGGACCACCCCGCCGACGGCCGTTCCGACGCGGACCACGCGGACCGCTCGGGCGCCGATGACCCCGGCGCCGACCACTCCGGCCACGCCGGTCACCCCGGCGCCGACCACTCCGGCCACGCCGGTCACCCCGGCGCCGACCGCGAGTGGTCGCTCGACGAACTGGCCGACGCCTACGCCTATCCGGCCCAGGCGGCCGAGGGCCACTGGCTGCGGGCCAACATGGTCTCCTCGCTCGACGGGGCGGGCCAGCACGACGGCCGCTCCCAGCCGCTGTCGTCCGACACCGACATGCGGATCTTCGGCACCCTGCGCGGGCTCGCGGACGTGGTGGTGGTCGGCGCCGAGACGGTGCGCAGCGAGGGCTACCGCCCGGCACGCGCGCGCGAGGCGTTCGCGGCCCGGCGGGCGGCGGCCGGGCAGGCCCTGGCCCCGGTGATCGCGGTGGTGACCGCCTCGCTCGACCTGGACTTCTCGCTGCCGCTGTTCACCGAGCCGCTGGTGCCCACCCTGGTCCTGACCGGCGCCGAGGCCCCGGCCGAGCGGGTGGCGGCGGCACGCGGGGCCGGGGCGGAGGTGGTCGTCGCGGGCGACCGGCGCGGCGTCGAACCGGAGCGGTTGGTCGCGGTGCTCGCGGAGCGCGGGCTGCGGCGGCAGCTCACCGAGGGCGGGCCGCGGCTGCTCGGGCAGTTCGTGGCCGCCGGGGTGCTCGACGAGATGTGTCTGAGCCTGGCCCCGGCCATGACGGCGGGCACCGCGCAGCGGATCGCGTCGGGGCCCTCGGTGGCCGTTCCGAAACGCTTCGCCGTGGCGTCGGTCCTGGAGCAGGACGGCTTCCTGTTCACCCGCTACCGTCGGATCTGACAATCGGCGGAATTTGTCGTTCCGCTTAGCGTCCGCTGGGCAGACTTACTCACGCAGTCCCCGTGTGGGCACGGGGAAGGATGGTTTCCGCAGAAGGGCTCCTGAGGTGTTCACAAGCGTTCTGATGATCGAGAAGCCCCTCACGTCCGTCGACGTGGATTTCGTCACCACGCTCCACGGTGAGGAGCAGGTCTCGTTCATCGTTCTGATGCAGCCACGTGGTGACCAGGCGGACGTACTGCTGCGCGCCATCGACGACGTCGCGATGGGCGAACTGAAGGAAGCGGCCCGCGAGGGCGACGAACCGGAGGGCAAGGACGCCCGGCCGCTCGCCGAGCAGGCCCTGGAAGCCTCGCTCCAGGCACTGAGAGCGGCGGGCTGCGAGGCGGTCGGACAGGTGGTCGAGGACCACCCCCTCGACAAGATGAAGTCCGTGGTGGACGAGTCCGAGGCCGACGAGGTGATCGTGCTCACCGCGCCGCACTACGTCGAGGAGTTCTTCCACCGCGACTGGGCCTCCCGGGCCCGCCACAAGGTGGGGGTGCCGGTCCTGAAGCTCTTCGCGCACAGCGAGTAGCCGCCCGCGGCCCACCCGCCCCCGGGACCCCGCACGGCGCCCGCCGCCGCACCGGGTCCCGGGGCCCGCCGCCGCCAGCCACTAGGCTGGGGCCAGATATGTCCACGCACTCCCGGGGAGAGAACCGCATGGCACCCGCCATCCCTGCCGCCATGGAACGGCCGCACTTCATCGGCATCGGCGGTGCCGGAATGTCGGGCATCGCGAAGATCCTCGCCGCCCGCGGGGCCAAGGTCGCCGGGAGCGACGCCAAGGAGTCCGCGACCGCCGAGTCGCTGCGCGCGCTCGGCGCGACCGTGCACATCGGGCACGCCGCCGAGCACCTCGCCGACGACGCCTCCGCCGTCGTCGTCTCCAGCGCCATCCGCGCCGACAACCCCGAGCTGGCCCGCGCCGCCGAGCTGGGCATCCCCGTCGTGCACCGCTCCGACGCGCTGGCCTCCCTGATGGACGGCCTCAGCGCGATCGCGGTCGCCGGCACCCACGGCAAGACCACCACCACCTCGATGCTGGCCGTCGCCCTCACCGAGCTCGGCCTCGACCCCTCGTACGCCATCGGCGGCGACCTCGCGGGCCCCGGCACCAACGCCCGGCACGGCGACGGCACCGTCTTCGTCGCCGAGGCGGACGAGAGCGACCGCAGCTTCCAGAAGTACGACCCCACCGTGGCGATCGTCCTCAACGTCGAGCTGGACCACCACGCCAACTACGCCTCCATGGACGAGATCTACGAGTCCTTCGAGGCGTTCGTCGGCAAGGTCCGACCCGGCGGCACCCTGGTCGTCGGCGAGCACGCGGGCGCCCGCGAGCTGGCCCGCCGGGTGGCCGGCCGCGAGGGCCTGACGGTGCTCACCGTCGGCGAGTCCGAGGACTCCGACGCCCGCATCCTGAAGATCGCCCCGAACGGCATGACCAGCGAGGTCACCGTCACCCTCGACGGCGCCGAGCACACCTTCACCGTCTCCGTGCCCGGCCGCCACTACGCCCACAACGCCGTCGCCGCGCTCGCCGCCGGTGCCCGGGTGGGCATCGACCCGGCCGAGCTGGCCCGGGCGCTCACCGCGTACACCGGTGTCGGCCGCCGCCTCCAGCTGAAGGGCGAGGCCGCCGGGGTCCAGGTCATCGACTCGTACGCGCACCACCCCACCGAGATGACCGCCGACCTGGAGGCCATCCGCGGCGCCGCCGGAGCCGCCCGGCTGCTCGTCGTCTTCCAGCCGCACCTGTTCTCCCGCACCCAGGAGCTGGGCCGCGAGATGGGCGAGGCGCTCGCCCTGGCCGACGCCTCCGTGGTCCTGGACATCTACCCGGCCCGCGAGGACCCGATCCCCGGCGTCACCAGCGAGCTGATCATCGCCGCCGCGCGGGCCGCCGGGGCCGAGGTGACCGCCGTGCACGACAAGGACGCCGTGCCGGTGGCCGTCGCGGGAATGGCGAGGCCCGGTGATCTGGTTCTGACCATGGGGGCGGGGGACGTCACGGACCTGGGTCCGCGGATCCTCGCCCACCTGTCGAGCCGGAACAGCCGCTGAGGGAGCGAGTGACGATGGCGTACGAGGTCCAGAAGACCGACGCGGAGTGGCAGGCGGAGCTGACGCCGTCGGAGTACCAGGTACTGCGACTGGCCGGCACCGAGCCCGCCTTCCGCGGTGAGTACACCGACACGAAGACCAAGGGCGTCTACTCCTGCCGGGCGTGCGGCGCCGAGCTCTTCACGTCGAACGAGAAGTTCGAGTCGCACTGCGGCTGGCCGTCCTTCTTCGACCCGAAGGACAGCGCCGCGGTCGAGCTGGTCGCGGACACCTCCCACGGGATGGTCCGCACCGAGGTGCTGTGCGCCCGTTGCGGGTCCCACCTGGGGCACGTCTTCGAGGGCGAGGGGTACGAGACCCCCACCGACCAGCGCTACTGCATCAACTCGATCTCGCTCCGGCTCGCGCCGGACGAGAGCTGAGCGGCAGCACCGCCCAGGAGACCACGGGAGACCGCGGAAGATGACCCACCAGCTGAGCCGGCCGGCGCGCGAGCGCCCGGTCGGCTCAGCCGTTTTCGGGCCCGGCTCAGGCCCCGGACCCGCCGGACCCGCCGGACGCCCCGGAATCCTCGTCCGCCCGGCCGCACACCGGACACAGGCCCCGGTAGGTGACCTCGACCCCCGTCACCGTGAAGCCGTACCGTTCCGCCTCCGGAAGTCCGTCCAGCGGGTCGCCCACCGGGTGCACGTCCCGGACCGTGCCGCAGCCCCCGCAGACCAGGTGCTGATGGGCCTGGTGGGCGTTCGGGTCGTAGCGCTTGGCGCGGCCGACGCTCGACACCTCGAGCACCTCGCCGAGCGAGACCAGCTCGCCCAGCGTGTTGTACACCGTCGCCCGCGAGATCTCCGGCAGTCTCGCGGTGGCGCGGGCGAGCACCTCGTCCGCGGTGAGATGGATGTGCTCGCCGTCCAGCACCTCGGCGACCACGCGGCGCTGCGCGGTCATCCGCCAGCCGCGTCGGCGGAGCCGTTCCAGCAGGTTGCTCATGGTCACCAGCCTTGCGATACGTCGTACGGGGTGTGGTGCGGGGTGTCGTGCCGGGCAGCGACCGAGCGGAAATCGGCCGTGAAGACGCCGTGTCGGTCTGGCTGTCGTATTGACTTGGACTGGGTCCACCATAGGATCGACTCCAGTAGTAGCCAAGAGGGTGTGCGCCGGACGCACCGACGTCGTCACCCCGACGCCTCAGCAGTTCCCGAGCTCCGCGATCCGAATGGTTCGGAAGGAAAGACCGATGTCTGAGCAGAAGCACGATCCCCTTGTCACCGAGGACGAGGCGGCGGGAAGCACCGGCGGCTGCCCGGTCGCGCACGGCCGGGCCGCGCACCCCACCCAGGGCGGCGGCAACCGCCAGTGGTGGCCGGACCGGCTGAACCTGAAGATCCTCGCCAAGAACCCCGCCGTGGCGAACCCGTTCGGTGAGGACTTCGACTACGCGGCCGCCTTCCAGGGCCTCGACCTCGCCGCCGTCAAGCAGGACATCGCCGAGGTGCTCACCACCTCGCAGGACTGGTGGCCCGCCGACTTCGGCAACTACGGCCCGCTGATGATCCGGATGGCCTGGCACTCGGCCGGCACCTACCGCACCAGCGACGGCCGCGGCGGCGCCGGCGGCGGTCAGCAGCGCTTCGCGCCGCTGAACAGCTGGCCGGACAACGCCAGCCTGGACAAGGCCCGCCGTCTGCTCTGGCCGGTCAAGAAGAAGTACGGCAAGGCCATCTCCTGGGCCGACCTGATGATCCTCACCGGCAACGTGGCCCTGGAGACCATGGGCTTCACCACCTTCGGCTTCGGCGGCGGCCGGGTCGACGAGTGGGAGCCGGACGAGGACGTCTACTGGGGTCCCGAGACCGAGTGGCTGGGCGACGCCCGCTACACCGGCGACCGCGAGCTGGAGAACCCGCTCGCCGCCGTCCAGATGGGCCTCATCTACGTCAACCCCGAGGGCCCCAACGGCAACCCGGACCCGATCGCCGCGGCCCGCGACATCCGCGACACCTTCGGCCGGATGGCGATGAACGACGAGGAGACCGTCGCCCTCATCGCCGGTGGCCACACCTTCGGCAAGACCCACGGCGCCGGCCCGGCCGACAACGTCGGCGCCGACCCCGAGGCCGCGCCGATGGAGCAGCAGGGCCTGGGCTGGAAGAGCTCCTTCGGCACCGGTGTGGGCAAGGACGCCATCACGTCCGGCCTCGAGGTGACCTGGACCGAGACCCCCACCCAGTGGGGCAACGGGTTCTTCAAGAACCTCTTCGAGTACGAGTACGAGCTCACCCAGAGCCCGGCCGGCGCCCACCAGTGGGTCGCCAAGGACGCCCCGGAGGTCATCCCGGACGCGTTCGACGCCGACAAGAAGCACCGCCCGACGATGCTCACCACCGACCTGTCGCTGCGTTTCGACCCGGTCTACGAGCAGATCTCGCGCCGCTTCTACGAGAACCCCGACCAGTTCGCGGACGCCTTCGCCCGCGCCTGGTACAAGCTCACCCACCGTGACATGGGCCCGGTCGTGCGCTACCTCGGCGCCGAGGTGCCGAGCGAGGAGCTGCTCTGGCAGGACCCGCTGCCGGCCCGTACCGGTGAGCAGATCGACGCCGCCGACGCGGCCGCGCTCAAGGAGCAGATCCTCGGCTCCGGCCTGACCGTCACCCAGCTGGCCTCGGCCGCCTGGGCCGCCGCCGCCTCCTTCCGGGGCAGCGACAAGCGTGGTGGCGTCAACGGCGGTCGCATCCGCCTGGAGCCGCAGCGCGGCTGGGAGATCAACAACCCGGACGAGCTGGCCCAGGTGCTGCGCGCCCTGGAGGGCGTCCAGTCCTCCTTCAACGCCGCGCAGTCCGGCGGCAAGCAGGTCTCCTTCGCCGACCTCGTCGTCCTCGCGGGCGCCGCGGCCGTCGAGAAGGCCGCCAAGGACGCCGGTTTCGACGTCCAGGTGCCGTTCAACGGCGGCCGGGTCGACGCCACCGCCGAGCAGACGGACGTCGAGTCCTTCGCCGCGATGGAGCCGACCGCGGACGGCTTCCGCAACTACGTGGGCAAGGGCCACCGCCTCCCCGCCGAGTACCTGCTCGTCGACCGGGCGAACCTGCTCAACCTCTCCGCCCCGGAGATGACCGTCCTGGTCGGCGGTCTGCGCGCGCTGGGCGTCACCCAGCCGCAGTCCTCCCTCGGTGTCCTCACCGAGACCCCGGGCCGGCTGACGAACGACTTCTTCGTCAACCTGCTCGACCTGGACATCGCCTGGAAGTCCACCTCGGAGGACCAGACCACGTTCGAGGGCCGCGACGCCTCCGGCGCGGTCAAGTGGACCGGCACCCGTGCCGACCTGGTCTTCGGCGCCAACGCCGAACTGCGCGCGGTCGCCGAGGTGTACGCCTCGGACGACGCCAAGCAGAAGTTCGTCACGGACTTCGTGGCGGCCTGGGCCAAGGTCATGGACCTGGACCGGTTCGACCTGCGCTGAGCGAGTCGGCTGACGTGACGTGACGTGAGCTGAACGGACCGGCCCCGGGCGGATTCTCCGCCCGGGGCCGGTCCGCGTGCGGCGGCGGGTGCGCGGCGCCGCACCCGGACGTCAGTCCGCCCAGACGCGCGCGTAACAGCGCCCCGAACCCGGTGCGCCGCCGTCCTTGAACGGCGTCCGGCCGTGCAGGACGGCGGAGTTGTTCACCAGGAGCAGGTCCCCTCGGCGCAGCGGCAGCCGCAGCACGAGGGCCGGATCCCGAAGCAGCCCGTCCAGGGCGCGCAGCGCGTCCCGCCGCCCTTCGTCGAACGGCCGCCCGGTCTCCTCCTGGCCGCGCAGGACCCAGTAGCGGTTGTAGTGGACCGTGAGGGTCCCGCCGTCGAGGCGGAACACGGGCCGGACCCGGTCGAAGCCGGGGCCGCGGCCGAAGCGGAAGTCCCGGCCCAGCTCCCGCAGGACGTCCGGCCGTTCGGCGGCCAGCCGGTCGTACAGCGCCGGGCCGCTGGCCAGCAGGGACTCACCGCCCTCGGCGGCCGGCCGGACGCACAGCAGGGCCAGCAGCCGGGGCGGCCGGGGGCCCTCGCCGCGGTCCATGTGCGGGCGGAGCGTGAGGTCGTCGCCGTCCCGGGGAGCGGTGTCCGGGGCACCGGGGCCGGGTGGCCGGGGGACGGCGGGTGCGGTGCGGGCGGTCAGGAGCTCGTGGGCGGACCGCTGGAGGCGCAGGCCCGCGGCGCCGCCGACCCGGCCGGTGATCCGCGCGCACAGCTCGACACAGGCGCCGTCGGTGAGGCCCGCGAGGTCAAGACCCCGGAGCACGGCGAACCCGGCCCCGTGCCAGAGGGCGTGGTCCGCAGCCACCACCAGGGCGTCGTCGAGCAGGTCGTCGTCCAGCAGGGCGCCGTCCACCGGGGCCCGGGTCGCGCGGGTGGCCCGGTCCACCGGCAGCAGCCAGCCCTCGGGCTCCGGCGCGGCCGCACACCAGGCCGACGGCCCTGCGGTCCTGCGGAGTTCGGTCATCGGGCTGAGCCTCCGTCCCCCGTGTCCCGCGCACGGGTTCCCTCAGAGGCTGGCGCCGCGAGGACCCCTTCAAACCAGCGGGGCTCTCCGCCGGGCTGCGGCGGACCCGTTCTAGTGGACGGACAGGCCGCCGTCCACGAAAAGCGACTGCCCGGTGACGTACGCCGAGGCACGGCTCGCCAGGAAGACGGCGGCGCCCTCGAAGTCCTCGGCGAGCCCGTTGCGGCCGGTCATGGTGCGGGCGGCCAACTCGGCGACCCGCACCGGGTCGGCGGAGAGCTGGGCGTTCAGCGGGGTCATCACGAAGCCCGGCACCAGGGTGTTGACGGTGACGCCGTACGGTGCCCACGCCTCGGCCTGCGAGCGGGACAGCGATTCGAGGCCGCCCTTGGACACCCCGTACGCGCCGGACCGCACGAACGCGCGGTGCGCCTGCTGCGAGCTGACGTGGATGATCCGCCCGAAGCCGCGCTCGGCCATGCCGGGCCCGAAGCGCTGACCGAGCAGGAACGGCGCCTCCAGGTTGACCGCCATGGTCCGGTCCCAGTCGTCCTCGGTGAGCTCGGCGAAGGCCGGACGGATGTTGATCCCGGCCGAGTTCACCAGGATGTCCGGCTCGCCGCCGAGCACCCGCACGACCTCGTCGGCCGCCGCCCGCACCCCCGCCCGGCTCCCCAGGTCCCCGCTCACGGCCTCGGCCAGACCGCCCGCGGCCGTCAGCTCGCCGACGGCCGCCTTCAGCTCGGCCTCCCGCCGCGCGACGATCACCACCCGCGCCCCGGCGCGGGCGAGGGCGCGCGCGATGCCCTTGCCGATGCCGGAACTGCCGCCGGTGACGAGGGCGGTGCGGCCGGAGAGGGAGAACAGTTCGTCGAGATAGCCCATCGCAGCCGCCTTCACATCGCCAGGTGTTCCGGATAATGGAAACAGGTGTTCGCATCCTGGCATACGGCATACGGCATACGGCATACGGCATACGGCATGTGGCGGGAGCGTGGGCGGTCCGAGGGGTGGTCGCTCAGCGGAACTCGTGGACGACCTCGATGGTGCCGACGATGTGCGCGTTGAACTCGGCCAGCTCCTCGGCCGGGACCCACAGCTCCAGGATGGTCCGCCCGCCCGCCCGCCCGCCCGCCTGCCGGACCGGGTAGCGGGCGAGGAAGCCGGTCTCGACCGGTCGGGTCGGTCGGTGCTGTCCGGGTCGGTCCGGTTCGTGATCGCCCGGAGCCGTGAACGTACCGGCGCGCCCGGAGCGGTGGCCAGAGGTTTTCGCCGCCCCGGCCCCCGGCCCCCGGCCCCGGTCCGTCCGCCCGGCCCGGCTCAGTCCTGCGCGGGCTGCAGCAGGTCCCAGCGGTTGCCGTACAGGTCCTCGAAGACCGCGACCGAGCCGTAGGGCTCGTGGCGCGGCTCCTCCAGGAAGCGGACGCCCGCCGCCGTCATCCGGGCGTGGTCGCGGGCGAAGTCGTCGGTGTGCAGGAAGAAGCCGACCCGGCCGCCGGTCTGGGCGCCGACCGCCGCCGCCTGGGCGTCGCCCTTCGCGCGGGCGAGCAGCAGACCGGTGCCGTCGGCGGCGCCGCGCGGGCGGACGACGATCCAGCGGGTGCCGTCACCGCGGTCGGTGTCCTCGACGAGGTCGAAGCCGAGGGCGCGGGTGTAGAAGTCGACGGCCTCGTCGTAGTCGCGGACGACCAGGGTGACGAGGGTGATGGCGGGCAGCGAGGGGGAGGTGGACATGAGGGCAAGGTAATACGTATGACGCCCGCTGGGCCACCGGGGCGCGCCGCCCCCGCGCCGGGGCCGGGCCACCCTCCCCGTCGGTCGGCCCGGTCCCGGCCCGGTCCCGGCCCGGTCCCGGTGCGAGAATGCCCGCATGGAAGCGCGGGAACTGGACCTGGACCGGCTCGCCGACCGGGCGCGGGCGCTCGTCGCCGACGGGCGGCGGCGGGTGCTGGGCATCGCGGGACCGCCGGGCGCCGGGAAGTCGACGCTCGCCGGACAGCTCGCGGCCCGCCTCGAAGGACTCGCCGTCCTCGTCCCGATGGACGGCTTCCACCTGGCCCAGGCCGAACTGACCCGCCTCGGTCGCGCCGCCCGCAAGGGTGCCCCCGACACCTTCGACGCCGCCGGGTACGCCGCCCTCCTCGCCCGGCTCCGGGCCCCCGAACCCGGTGTCACCGTCTACGCGCCCGCCTTCGACCGCGCCCTGGAGGAGCCGATCGCGGGCGCGGTCCCGGTGCCGCCCGGGATCCCCCTGGT
Organism: Streptomyces sp. NPDC090025; assembly: GCF_044748125.1. NCBI lineage: Bacteria > Bacillati > Actinomycetota > Actinomycetes > Kitasatosporales > Streptomycetaceae > Streptomyces > Streptomyces sp. NPDC090025. The sequence goes on from NZ_JBIVFL010000002.1 coordinate 369,732, forward strand.
GATCACCGAGGGGAACTACCTGCTGCACGACGCCGGTCCCTGGTCCGCCGTCCGCCCGCTGCTCGACGAGGTCTGGTACCTGGACCTGCCCGACGGCGACCGGATCCCCCGACTGGTCGCCCGGCACGTCCGCTTCGGCAAGGACCGGGACCACGCCGCACGCTGGGTCGCCGAGTCCGACGAGGCCAACGCCCGGCTGGTGGCGCGCGGCCGGGACCGCGCCCAGCTCGTCGTACGGATGGACTGACCCGCCCAAGAGGCGGCGAAAAAAGGGGAGTTACGCTGCGGGCATGGAACACGCCCCGGCGCTCCTCGTCATCGACATGCAGAACGCCCTCGCCGCCCTCGCCCACCGCTCCGCCGAGACCGTCGCCGTCATCGCCGGACTGCGGGCCAGGGCCCGCGCCGCCGGGGTGCCCGTGATCACCGTCCAGCACCACGGCGGCGGCCTCGAACCCGGCAGCCACGACTGGCGGATCGTGCCCGAACTCGCCCCGGAGGAAGGCGAGTCGGTGATCGCCAAGACCAGCGCCGACAGCTTCCTCGACACCGGCCTCGACGCCACCCTGCGCGGCCTCGGCGTCACCGAACTGCTCGTCACCGGCTTCGCCACCGAGATCTGCGTCGACACGACGGCCCGTCAGGCGCTCAGCCACCGCTACGACGTGGTGCTCGTCGCCGACGGCCACACCACCTCGGTACGGGAACCCGGCGACGGTCCCTACGCGGCGCCGGACGCCTCCCTCGCGCACCACAACGAGATCTTCCGGCACCTGGACTTCCCCGGCCGGTCCGTGCGCGTGCTGCCCGCCGCCGAGATCGACTTCAGCGCGCCACCGGCCTGTTGACCGCCCGCTCGGTCGCCGCGCGCGCGAAGGCCCGGACGATCGGGTGCGGCCGGGAGCCGTCGCCCGCCAGCTCCGGCTGGAAGAGCGTGGCCAGGAAGAAGGGGTGGCCGGGGAGTTCGGCGATCCGCACCTGCCCGTCCTCGTCCGCGCCGGTGAACCGAAGGCCGTGCGTGGTGAGGGTGTCCAGATGGCGCCCGTCCGGGCCGTAGTCGCAGTGGTAGCGCTCGGTCGTGCGCTCCGCCCCGAGCACCGCCTCGGCCAGCGAGCCGGGCACGACCCGTACCGTGCCCTCGTGACCCACCAGGGAGCACGACAGCGGCGCGAGCAGCAGGTCGGCCGCGTCGGCCGCCGGGTCGTTCTCCGCGTGCGCGGCCCGCTCAAGACCGCAGACGTTCCGGGCGAACTCCAGGAGCGCGTGCTGGAAGCCCGCGCAGGTGCCGAGGAACGGGATCCCGTCCTCGCGGGCGGTACGGATCGCGGCCAGCGCCCCCGCCTCGCTCGCGTACGGGCTCCCCGGCAGCAGCCACACCGCGTCGAAGCCCCGCACGGCGCCCGGCGCCGCCGCGTCCGGGCTGGGGATCCAGTACGCGTCGAGGACCAGGCCGTCCCGCTCGGCGAGCGCGTCGAGCAGCAGCGGGATGCGGACATGGGACTTCACGTGCGGGGAGCGGTCGCCGACCAGCGCGATCCGGGCGACGGGGGCAAGGGGGGCGACGGCGGCAGCGGCGGACGGTGCGGGGTCCGTGGTGTTCGGGTCGGCCGTGGTGTTCATGTGGGTCGTGGTGTTGGTGTGGGCGTTCATGGGGACCATGCTGGGCGCCACCCGATGTTCACGTCCAACGATGATTCCTGCATCCTCCATCACGCATGCTTATCTCGTGTTCGACCTCCCCGGGTAGGCTGCGGGCATGAACAGCAGCCACGACTGGGAGACCCGGGTGGCCGCCGCCTGGGCCGAGGCCGACGCGTACGAGGACGACCCGGCCGGGTTCCGGGCGCTGATCGCCGCCCTCGCCGCCGAGCGCCCCGAGGACGACGCCGCCGCCCTGTTCGAGACCGGCGCCGCCCACGACTCCACCGGCGACCCCGAGCAGGCCGTCCGGTTCTACCGGCGAGCCCTGGCCGGCGGCCTCACCGGACTGCGCCGCCGTCGTGCCGTCATCCAGCTCGCCAGCAGCCTGCGCAACCTCGGCCGCCCCGACCTCGCCGTCGAACTCCTCACCGAGGAACGGGCGTTGCCCGCCGACCGGCTCGACGCCGACGAGACCGCGCTGGCCGCCGCCGTCGACGCCTTCCTCGCCCTCGCGCTCGCCGACACCGGCCGCGACCGGGAGGCCGCCTCGCTCGCCCTCGGCGCGCTCGCCCCGCTGCTGCCGCGCTACAACCGCTCCCTCGCCCACTACGCCAAGGACCTGCTCACGGCGCCCGGGGCCTCGTGAGCCTGGACCCGCATCTGCTGCGCACCTACGTCCATGTGGCGCGGCTCGGCTCCTTCTCGGCGGCGGCCCGCGAGCTCGGCTACACACAGTCGGCGGTGTCCCAGCACGTCGCCGCCCTGGAGGCGGACCTCGGCCTCGCGCTGCTCGGCCGCCGCCCGGTGGTGCCCACCCCGGCCGGGGAGCGGCTGCTCGAACACGCGGGCTCGCTGCTGCTGCGGCTCGACGCGGCCCGGGCCGACCTCGCCCGGTTCGCGGCGCCGCCGCGCGGCACGCTGACCCTGGCCGCCGCCCCGCTGGCGCTGCCCGCCGCCGTGCTCGCCGCGCTGCCCGCGACCGGGGTCACCCTGCGCACGCTGGCCCGCGACGAGGTGCCCGTCGCCGTCGCCACCGGGGGCGCGGACCTCGGGCTCGTCGACGGGATCGTGGCGCCGAGCGACCCGCTCCGGCTGCCCGACGTGGCCCCGCTCACCGCCCGCCGGGTCTCCGAGGAACCCCTGGTGGTCGTGGTGCCGGTCGGCCATCCACTGGCCGGGCGGTCCGGGCTCGCGCTCGCCGACCTGGTCGACGCCCGCTGGCTCGACGCCCCCGGGGCGGGCTGCCCGCTCGACCGGCTGCGGGCCGCGCACGGCGGCCCGGCCGGGCAGGGCTTCCGTACCGCCCTGCGCTACGAGGGCACCGACGCCCGGGTGCTCGGCGCGCTGGCCGCCGCCGGTCACGGCCTGGCGCTGCTGCCCGGGTCCGCCGCCGCGGGTGTGCCGGGCGCCGCGGCCGTACCGCTCGCGCTGCCACGGCTGGTGCACCGGGTCGAGCTGCTGCACGGCGGCGGGGCCGAACCGCCGGGTCCGGCGGCCGAGTTGGCCGCCCGGCTGGCCCCCCGGGCCTCGGGCCCACCGGCGCGGGCTGACTAATCTGGCCACCGGACGGGGCAGACTGCCCCAGAGGACGGACAGCGGACCAGCGGACCAGCGGACCAGCGGACCAGAAGACCAGCGGACGATCGAGGCGACGAAAGGCGGGGCGGCGTGGGGTGGTTCCGGCGAGGACCCAGGCGGGACGCGGAGGACGCGCCCCGGGACCTGGAGTTCACGTACTTCTCCGAGCGCGAGGCGGCGCTGTTCCGCAGACTGGTCCGTGAGGCGTTCGCCGAACTGGGCCTGGAGGTCACCGCGTACGCCGACTACGTCACCGACGACGCCGGGCGCAACTTCGGCCTCAGCAATCTCGCCGCCGTCTGCCACCAGGACCCGCGCGGCATCCGCATCTGGCCCCGGCTCATCGACCGGCACGTCCGGCTCGTGGTCCGCACCCTGGACGGTCCTTCCGCGCTCGACACCCTGCCGCCGGACCAGATCAGGGCCCAGCTCTACCCCCGGGTGGTCAGCGGCGAGGGCATCGACCCGGGCATCTTCGGCTATGCCCGCACGGTCGCGCCCGGGCTCTACGAGGTCCTCGCGCTCGACCTGCCGGAGAGCGTGATGACGCTGACCGACGAGGCCCTGGAACGCCTCGGCGACCCGGTCCGGCTGCGCGAGCACGCCATCGACAACCTGCGCGGTCTGCCCGTCGAGGGCCACGAGACCGTCAAGGACGCCGACGGGATGCGCTTCGAGGTCATCGTCGGCGACTCCTTCTACACCGCGAGCCGGGTCCTGGACCTGGACGCCGTGGTCCGCCGGGTCACCGGGCGCCCGCTCGGCGCGGAGGGCGCGCTGGTCGCGATGCCGTTCCGGCACCAGCTCGCCTTCCACCCGATCCGGGACACCACGATCGTGCCCGCGCTCGGCGCGATGGCCTCCTTCGCCGCCTCCGGGTACGAGGACACCCCGGGCGCCATCAGCCCGTACGTGTTCTGGTGGCGGGGCGGCACGCTGACCCAGCTGAGCGAGCACGGCGAGGACGACGGGCAGCTGCGGATCGTCGTCGGCGACGAGTTCCAGGCTCTCCTGGAGCGGCTCATCGTGAGCGACCCCGGCCAGGACTGAGCGGCGGGACACCTCATCGGCCACCCCTCGGGCTCGCGGGGTGCGGCCCGGCCCGGCAGGATGCTGTACGTCGAGGAGTCGCGGAGCCGAGGAGGAGCTCACCCATGCCCGAGAGCAGCGAGACCACCACCGCGAGCGGCACCGGGACCGCCGGGTCCGGCGTCGGGGCCCCCGCGCCCTTCACCGCCGACGACTACCGGGCCCGGATGGCCCGCGCCGCCGACTCCGCCGCCGCGGCGGGCCTCGCCGGGGTGCTCGTCGCACCGGGCCCCGACCTGGTCCATCTCACCGGCTACCAGCCGACCGCGATCACCGAGCGGCTCACCGTCCTCGTCGTCGCCCCCGGCCAGGACCCGGTGCTCGTGGTGCCCACCCTGGAGGCCCCCGACGCGGCCCGGGCCCCGGGCGCCGCCGCCCTGACGCTGCGCGACTGGACCGACGGCAAGGACCCGTACGCGGTGACCGCGCCGCTGCTCGACGTCTCCGGCCGCTTCGCGGTCAGCGACAACGCCTGGGCGATGCACCTGCTCGGCCTCCAGCGGACCCTGCCCGGCACCTCGTACGTCTCGCTCACCGAGGCGCTGCCGATGCTGCGGGCCGTGAAGGACGCCCATGAACTGGCCAGGATCGAGGCCGCGGGGGCCGCCGCCGACCAGGCGTACGGGGAGATCCTGAAGGTCCGCTTCGCGGGCCGCAAGGAGACCGAGGTGGCCGCCGACCTGGCCGCGCTGCTGCTCGGCTTCGGCCACTCCCAGGTCGACTTCACGGTGGTCGGCTCGGGCCCCAACGGCGCCAACCCGCACCACGAGGCGGGCGACCGGACCATCGAGCGGGGCGACATGGTCGTCCTCGACTTCGGCGGCCTCAAGCACGGCTACGGCTCCGACACCACCCGTACCGTGCACGTCGGCGAGCCGACCGCCGAGGAGCGCCGGGTGCACGACCTGGTCCGGGAGGCCCAGCAGACCGGTTTCGAGGCGGTACGGGCCGGGGCCGCGTGCCAGGACGTGGACCGCGCGGCCCGCCGGGTCATCACGGACGGCGGCTACGGCGAGTACTTCATCCACCGCACCGGCCACGGCATCGGCGTCACCACCCATGAACCGCCGTACATGATCGAGGGCGAGACCCGTCCGATCGTCCCCGGCATGTGCTTCTCCATCGAGCCGGGCGTCTATCTCCCGGGCCGCTTCGGCGTCCGCATCGAGGACATCGTCACCCTCACCGAGGACGGCACCGGCCGCCGCTTCAACAACACCCCGCACGAGATGGCGATCGTCGAGTGAGCCGGGCTCAGCGGGAGCGCAGCGCCCGCAGATAGCGCCGCCGGAAGAACCGCTGGGCGACCAGCAGGGCCGGGAACAGCGTCCGCCACGGGCCGTCCGGGGCCGGGGCGGTCAGCGAGCGCAGGGTCAGCGAGACCGTGCCGTCCGGTGCGCGGTGGACGACGAACGCCTCCTCGCCCGAGACCGGGTGGCCGGGCAGGGTGCCGTAGGCGAAGCCGCGGCGGTCCGGGGTGTCCACCACGGCGACCACCCGGACCGGTTCGTGGACGGCGAGCGGGCCGAGGCCCGCGGTGATCCGGTACTCGGCGCCCTCGGTGACGACCTCGCCCGCGCCGTCCCGCCCGGCGACGGCGAAGCCGCTGCGCGTCTTCACGCCCCAGCGCAGCACCGCGTCGGCGGCGGCCCGCCAGTCGGCGTCGCCGTGGCCGATCGGGACGGTACGGGTGTGGGCGCGCAGCCCGTCCGGGAGCCCGGACGGCGGCCATGTCTCCTCGGCGGGGCGGGTCGCGCCGACGGCGCCGTACGTGAGCACACCGGGCATGACTCTCCTGCGGGAAGACGGCGGACGAGGGGGCGGACCTCCCCGAGGACGGACCGCCGGGGCGACGTCCGCAGGCTACCGGCAGGACCTGGTCAGCCGTCCGCCCGGTCCCGGTCGGCTGCCCGCCACGACCACGTCAGCCGTCGGTCAGGACCACCGCCGACTCCGGCGGCAGCTTCAGGACGCCGTCCCGGCCCGGCGGGTCCGTCCGCGACCAGGCGGCGAGCACCCGGTCGCGGCCGTTGGAGCCGAGCGGGATGCTGACCGGCTCGGGGGACAGGTTGACCGCGACCCGGATGTCGCCGCGCCGGAAGGCGAGCCAGCGGGCCTCCTCGTCGTACGCCACCTTCACGGCCGCGAGGTCCGGGTCGGTGAGGTCGGGCAGGGTGCGGCGCAGCGCGATGAGTTCGCGGTGCCAGGCGAGCAGCCGCTTGTGCGGGTCGCGGTCGCGTTCGGCGCGGTCCAGGACCGAGCGGTCCCGGGTGGCCGGGGACTGCGGGTCCGGCACGTCCTCCGCGGCCCAGCCGTGCGCCGCGAACTCCCGCCGTCTGCCCTGTCGTACGGCCTCGGCGAGCTCGGGGTCGGTGTGGTCGGTGAAGTACATCCAGGGCGTGGTCGCGCCCCACTCCTCGCCCATGAACAGCATCGGCACCGAGGGGCCGGTGAGCACCAGGGCCGCCGCGCAGGCCAGCAGTCCCGGCGGGCAACTCGCCGACAGGCGGTCGCCGGTGGCCCGGTTGCCGATCTGGTCGTGGGTCTGGGCGTAGCCGAGGAAGCGGTGGGCGGGGGTGCGTTCGCGGTCGACGGGACGGCCGTGGTGGCGGCCCCGGAACGCCGAGTAGGTGCCGTCGTGGAAGAACACCCGGGTGAGGGTCTTGGCGACGGCGGCGAGCGGGGCGCGCGCGAAGTCGGCGTAGTAGCCCTGGGACTCACCGGTGAGCGCGGTGTGCAGGGCGTGGTGGAAGTCGTCGTTCCACTGGGCGTGGACGCCGAGTCCGCCGGCCGCGCGCGGGGCGGTGGTGCGCGGGTCGGCGAGGTCGGACTCGGCGATCAGGAAGTGCCGGCGGCCCTGCTCGCGGGAGAGCTCGTCGACCGCCGCCGACAGCTCCTCCAGGAAGGTGAGCGCCCGGGTGTCGGCGAGCGCGTGCACCGCGTCGAGCCGCAGCCCGTCGATCCGGTAGTCGCGCAGCCAGGCGAGGGCGCTGCCCAGGAAGTACGCCCTGACCTCGTCCGAGCCGGGCGCGTCCAGGTTCACCGCGGCGCCCCACGGCGTGTGGTGGCTCTCGGTGAAGTAGGGCCCGAACGACGGCAGATGGTTGCCGTCCGGGCCCAGGTGGTTGTGCACCACGTCGAGGACCATGCCGAGGCCGAGGCCGTGCGCGGTGTCCACGAACCGTTTGAGCGCGGCGGGTCCGCCGTACGGCTCGTGCACCGCCCACGGCGCCACCCCGTCGTACCCCCAGCCGTGCACGCCGGGGAACGGGCACAGCGGCATCAGCTCCACATGGGTGACGCCGAGGCCCGCGAGCTCGCCGAGCCGGTCGGCGGCGGCGTCGAGGGTGCCCTCGGCGGTGAAGGTGCCGATGTGCAGCTCGTACACCACCCCGCCGCGCAGCCGGAGCCGCGGGGTGGGGTGCCGCCAGGTGTACGTGTCGTGGTCGACGACCGCCGCGAGCCCGTCGGGTCCGTCCGGCAGGCGGCGGGCGCGCGGGTCGGGCAGCGGCGGCCCGTCGTCGAGGGCGAAGCCGTAGCGGTCGCCGTCGGCGGCCGGGACGACGGCGGTCCACCAGCCGGGGCGCTCGGCGTCCCGCGCCAGCGGGTGCCGCTCGCCGGTCAGCTCCAGCGTCACCCGGTCACGGGCGCGGGGCGCCCACACCTCGAACAGCACGCGACGGTCCCCTCGTCGACGACGTACCCCGTCGTACCTGGTCCTACCCGGTCGTTCCTACGGGACCATCCTGGCAGTCAGCCGCCCGCGGTGCCCGGCGCGTCCCACACGAAGTTGATCGCCCGCTGGAAGGTCGTCCAACCGGCCCGCGCGAAGGATTTCGCCATCGGCACGTTGTCCAGGTCGGTGGCGGCCCGCATGCGCGGCACGTCCTGGGCGGCGAGCACCCGCATGCCCTCGCCGAGGATCTCGTCGACGAAGCCCCGGCCGCGGTGGGCGGGCAGCACGCCGATGTACGCGATGATCGGGTGGTAGTTGTTGCGCGCGGGCACCACGAAGCCGACGGGTTCGCCGGTGCCGGGCAGCTCGGCGATCCGCCACCAGTCCCGGGGCGTGCGGTAGTGCGCCAGCTCCTCGTCGTAGTGCAGTTCGGCGGCCTCGCGCGGGGAGAGCCCGCCGGCCAGGTCGGCCCGGCCGTGGGCGTCGAGGGTGCCTTCCATGACCGGGGTCATCAGGGCGAGCAGGTCCTCGCGGTCGGCGACCGGCCGGAACACGAGCCGTCCGGTCGGCTCCGGCACCGGGGTGCCGGGCAGCCACTCCAGGCGCAGCCGTTCCACCAGGGGGCGGGCGCCGGTGGCCGCGAGGACGCCGAACAGCGTCTCGTGCAGGGCCCGGGTCTCCGGCACCTCGTGCCAGTCCGCGGGCATGAAGCGGTGGTACTCGGGGCGGGGGGTGCCCGCCGGGAGCACCTCGGCGGCGGCCGTCTCGAAGAGCCGCAGGCCGATCTCGGCGGCCTCGTCGGCGGGCAGCGCCGGGTCCAGGTCGAAGAAGTCGAGCGCCTGCGGGGCGCTGCCGGGGCGGCCGGTCCACCAGCCGATCCGGCCGACGACCCGGTCGCCGCGCAGTGCCACCCACAGCCACTCGGGCAGCCGGCGGCCGGTGGCGAGGTCGTTGGCGAGTTCGTCGTCGAGGACGTAGTCGAGCCGGTCGAAGAGGTCCAGTTCCCGCGGTCCGGAGAGCGGCCGGACGACGAGCGCGGGCAGTTCGGTCATAGAGGTGTTCCCCCAGGTGGTGTGTGTGCCGGAGGACCGTAGCAAGCGTGTTCGGGCGGCCGCACCGGGGTTTGCCGCGGTCCGTCCCCGGCGACTGTCGGCCGCCGCTGTCACGCTCCTGTCCCGGGGCGACGGCCCTTCTGGACACCCCGGGGCCTCCCGGCCGACAATCACGGATGTGACGACCCCCTTCGAGCTGCCGGCCGGACCGCCGGACGCCCCTCGGCTGACCGATGCCGAGCGGGAGCGCGCGCTCGCGGTGCTGCGCGAGGGCGCGGCGCAGGGTCGGCTCTCGCACGACACCTTCGTGTTCCGGATGGAGCGGGTGCTCGTCGCCCGCCGCTCCGACGAACTCGCCGTGCTCACCGCCGATCTGACGACCGAGTCGCCGTGGACCCGGCGGGTGGTCGGCGCGGTGGAGCGGATGTCCGCGTTCACCGCCCGGATCGGCCGGGCCTGGCGCACCGAGCGGCTGCCGAAGCTGCTGCTCCCGCAGCCGGGCCCGTACCCGCTGCGGATCGGCCGCGACCCGGTGAACGGGCTGCGGCTCAGCCACGAGACGGTGTCCCGGCTGCACGCGGAGCTGTCGCAGCAGCAGGGCGGGCTGTGGGTGCTGCGGGACCTCGGCTCGACCAACGGCACGGTGGTCAACGGGCGCCGGGTGACGGGCGCGGTGGTGGTGCGGGCCGGGGACGCGGTGAGTTTCGGCCAGATGGCGTTCCGGCTGTCGCTGAACTGAGCGGGCGGGGGCGGCCGGACCCGGCCGGACCGGCGGGGTGGGCGATGCGGGCGGGGCGGTTGCGTCGGGAGTGTCGGGTGGGGCCCCGGGGGCCTCTGGCCGGGCGGGCCGCGCGGCCCCGGCGGGCCAACGTACGGGCAATGCCCGGCATGACCCGGCAAAGCGCGGCAAAGCCCGGCCTCGCGCGGCAAAACTTCGGTACAGGCCCGCGCGAACGGCGCGAAAGCGGCTGCTGAAATCACCCGTACGGCGGTACACCTGCTGCGGTGGGGGTGCCTCGGTGATGGGCTGGGGTGACGCGCGCCGCTGACCGACGAGGGGGCCAGATGAGCGACGAGCCGAACCACGGACACGGCGGCCGGACCCCAGGACGGGACCACCGGACCCCATGGCGGGACCACTGGGCGAAACTGCCCACGATGGCGCCCGCCGGACCCCCGACGGCGCCCGCCGCGCCCGCCGGGGCGTTCGGCGGACCCGCCCGGCGGGTGGCGCCGAGCCCGCTGGAACCGGGTGCGAGCCGCGACCCGTACCGCACCTACCGGGTGCTCCGCGAGGACTTCCCGCTGACCCACGACCCGCTGCTGCGGGCCTGGGTGCTCAGCCGGTACGCGGACGTGGCGGGCGCCCTGACCGACGCCCGGTTCACCCACGGGCACCGGCCCGGCGACCCGCCGTGCGCCGAGACCCACACCGATGTCGACGAGGCCGAGCTGCGGGCGGTCGCCGAGCGCACCGCGTTCGTGCTCGCCCGCCGGATCGCCGACCGGCCGCAGGCCGACCTGGTCGCCGACTTCTGCCACTGGCTGCCCGCGGGCACCGTCGCGGCGGCCGTCGGCGTGCCCTACCGGGACATGATGCGGCTGGTGCGCGGCCGGGCCGCGTCCGCGCTCGCCGGGCAGTGCACCGGCCAGATCGCGGTCCGCGAGAAGGCCCTGGCGAGCTTCCTCGCCGATGTGCTGACCGACCCCGACCGGGTGGCGGCGCTGCGCGACGCGCCCGCGTCCCTGGTGGCCAGGGCCTGGACGGAGTCGCTGCGCCGCGAGCCGCCGGTGCAGATCGTGATGCGGCGCACCCGGGGCGAGATCCCGGTGAGCGGCGGCGTGCTGCCGTCCGGTGCCTCGGTCGCGCTGCTCATCGGCGCCGCCGGGCGTGACCCGGAGCGGTTCCGCGACCCGGACCGCTACGACTTCCTGCGCGACGACCCCGGGCAGCTGGTGTACGGCTCCGGGGCCTGCCCCGCGGTCGCCCTCGCGGGCCTTGAGGCGGAGTTCGCGCTGCGCGCGCTGTTCCGGGCGATGCCCCGGCTGCGGCTCGCGGACGGCTTCCGGCCGGAGCGGGCGGGCGTGATCACCCGGGCGCCGCGCAGTCTGCTGGTGCGCCCGGGCGGGTGAGCGGCCGCCCAGGCGGTGCTGGTCCGGGCGGCGCCGGTGGTGCGGGTGGTGCGTGTGGTGCTGACCAGGGCTGGTGGTGCTGGTGGTGCCGGTGGTGGGGGCGCTCAGCCGGTGAAGGTCCACTTCTGGTTGGGGTTGCCGCTGCACCACCAGGTCTGCACCGGGGTGGCGTCGGCCGGGTTCTGTTCCTTCACGTCCACGCACTTGTCCGCCGGGATGTTGACCAGGTCCCTGGTGGTGGCGTTGTGGTCGAAGCGCTGGGCGCCGGTGCCGTTGCACTCCCACAGCTGGACCTTGGCGCCGGGTTCGGTGGAGGCGGCGTTGACGTCCAGGCACTTGCCGAGGGCCCGGACCGTGCCGTCGCCGGGCAGGGTCCAGCGCTGGGCTGCGGTGCCGTTGCAGGTGTAGAGCTGCACCTGGGTGCCGTTCGCGGTCTGCGACCCGGCGACGTCGAGGCACTTCCCGGCCAGGCCGACGAAGGTGCCGGTGCGGCCGCCGGGGTTGCTGTCGCCGGTGGAGACGCGGACGTAGTCGACCACGAGCTGGTTGGGGAAGGCGGTGGAGCCGTCCGGGTTGCCCGGCCAGTCGCCGCCCACCGCGAGGTTGAGGATCAGGAAGAACGGCTTGTCGAAGACCCACTGGCGGCCGCCGAGATCGGCCGGGGTGCGGCGCTGGTAGACCTGTCCGTCGACGGTCCAGGTGATCGAGCCGGGTGCCCAGTCCACCGCGAAGGTGTGGAAGTCGTCGGCGAACGCCCGGCCGCCGGACAGGCTGTAGGCGGCGCCGATGCCCCCGCCGCCGGAGTAGCCGGGGCCGTGCAGGGTGCCGTGCACGGTGGACGGCTCGAAGCCGACGTTCTCCATGACGTCGATCTCCCCGCTGTTCGGCCAGCCGACCTGGCCGATGTCCTGGCCGAGCATCCAGAACGCGGGCCACATGCCCTGCCCGCGCGGCACCTTCATCCGCGCCTCGACGTGCCCGTACGTGGTGGTGAACCTGCCCGAGGTGTTGAGCCGTGCCGAGGTGTACTCGCAACGGCCGTACCAGCACTGGTAGTTGCCGGGGTTCTCGCGGCGGGCGGTGATGACCAGGTTGCCCCGGCCGTCCAGGGCGGCGTTGGCGGCGCCCGGCGTGTACCACTGTCGCTCGTGGTTGTTGACGTTGTCGCCGGTCTCGGTCTGCCACTTGCCGGGGTCGACGGCGGCTCCGGCGGGTCCGTCGAACTCGTCGGCGAAGGTCGCGGCGGCTGATGAAGAGGTGGACGCGGACGCGGACACGGACGCGGGGGCGGGTTCGGCGGCCGATCCGGTCGGCGCGCCGCCGAGGGTGAGGGTCAGGGCGGCGGTGGCGAGGGCCGCGAGGCGCAGCACACGGGTGCGCGGGGAAGCGGTCATGGGGGGTCTCGATTCGCTCGATAGGTCCAGACCTTGACGGGACGGAGTGAACTCCTATGGCGTGTCCCCGTCAAGACTTGAAGGCGGGGCCGAAGGCGGCGGGCGGCGGAAATCGGTGTGCGGCACCGGACCGGCGGATGACAGCATCCCGGTATGAAGTCCACCGATCAGGTACGCGAACGTCTCGTCCTCCGGCACACCCTCCGGGTCACCGCGCCCATCGGCCCCGAAGGCCAAGGGGGCGCCGTCGCGCGCCAGTTGGACGTGGCCCTGATGTCCGTCGGCTTCAAGCTGTCCGCCGGACTGCTCGCCGCGCTGTCCGGCCGCGCGCCGGACGCCGTCGCCACCACCGCCGCCGGGATCCTCGGCACGGTCCGCGAACTGGTCGGCGACCACGTCCGCCACAACGTGTACTTCAAGGACTTCCCGGCCGCCGTGCCCGACACCCAGGACTTCTGGACCGCGTGTGTCGCCCAGGCGCTCTCCGCCGACGAGGAGACCCGCGAACGGACCCTCGCCCAGCTCGCCGCCGGTCGCGTCGACCTGCTCACCCTGCCCGACTACGGCCGCTACCGGCACGGCTACGACGACATGGCCGCCGCCCACGACGAGCTGGTCACGGCGGCCGGCGACCGGGTCACCGTGCTGCACCCCGGCGGCCCGGTCGAGGCCGAGACCACCGCCCTCTACCTGGCCCTCGCGGGCGCCGTCACCCCGCTCGGCGACGCCCACCGGGCCGACCTCGCCGTGCTCGCCGAGCTCTGCGCCGAGGGCCCGCAGCCCGAGGAGATCCCGGTCCGCGAGCACCGCGCCCTGGTCAACCGGGCCCGGCTGCGCGCCGGACAGGGCCTGTTCGTCGACACCGTCACCGATGTGCTCCGGCTCGCCTGCGCGCTCTCCGGCGGCGACGTGACCCTGCTCGAACCCACCCGCTTCCGCTCGCCCTCCCGGCCGCACCGGCGCGCCCTGCTCGCCGCCCTCGACGCGGTCGTCGCCGCCGACCCGGCCAAGCTCACCGACGTCGCCCGGCACCGGGAGGCATGGAAGCGGCTCGGCGAGCGGCTGCACCCGCACGAGCACCCCGGCAGCCCGCACGCCGCCCAGGTGTTCGCCGTCGCGCGCGGCGAGCTCCGGGCCCCGTCGCTCGCCGCCCGCTCGGAGGCCCTGCTCGCCCGGGGCGAGGTGGCGGGCGCCGCCGAGTTCCTGGCCGCCACCGCGCCCGGGCTGCTGTTCCGCGCCCTGGACCGGCTGCTGCGCCTCGCCGCCGCCGACGACACCGCGCGCGAGACCGTGCTCGCCGCCGCCGAGCGCACCGCGCCCCAGGTGGCGGGCCGGGTGCTGCTCGCGGTGCGCGAGCACCTGCTGAACCGCGCCGTGGGGACCAGGACCGGCACCGGGACCGGGGAGGCGCCCGGGGCCGTGGGCCGGGGCGCCGGAACCCCCGGCAAGGACCGGGTGTTCGTGAACCGCTACGGCGGGGCCTGGGTCGCCGAGGACACCCGGCCGCCGCTGCCGCCCGACGCCCACGCCCGCCTCGTCGCCCTGCTGGACGCCGAGACCGGGCGGCGGCTCGACGCGCCGGAACACCTCCTCGTCGACCCCGCGCTGCTCGACGTGGCGCTGCCGCTCAGCGGCCGCGCCGTCGCGGGCGGCTTCGGCACCCTGCCGCGCGGGTCCCGCTCCCCGGCCGACGGCGAGTTCCTGCGTTTCTTCATGTATTGGAAGCAGACCGAGCGCTCCACCGACTACGACCTCAGCGGGCTGCTCCTGGACGCCGACTACGAGACCGTCGACTGGCTGTCGTACACCGCGCTCACCTCCGTCGAGGGCGTCCACTCCGGCGACATCACCGACGCCAAGGACGGCGCGTCGGAGTTCATCGAGCTGCGGCTCGGCGCGGTGCGCGGCGACTTCGTCGTGCCGCAGGTGCACATCTACGCGGGGGAGGGCTTCGACCGGGTCGCCGAGTCCTTCTTCGGCTTCATGCTGCGCGGAGCCGACCAGCGCGGGCTGCCGTTCGAGCCGCGCACCGTGCGGATGAAGTCCGATCTGCGCGGCACCGGCCGGATCGCGCTGCCGCTCGCCTTCCAGCGCGAGGCCGACGGCCGCTGGACCGCCCGCTGGATCCACCTGTATCTGAAGGGCGAGCCGTCCGGCAACCGGGTCGAGGACAACCGCGGCACCCTCGCCCGGCTCGTCGGCGGCATCGTCGAACGGACCCCGCTCACCGTCCGGCACGTCACCGGGCTGCTCGCCGCCGCCGGGACGCGCGTCACCTGGTGGGACGGCGCCTCGGCGCTGCCCGCGGCACCGGTGACGTACCTCGGCATGGCGCGGCCCGAGGGCCTCGCGCCCGGCTCGCGCGCGATCACCCCGGAAAATCTGCGCGACCTGATCCCGGCCTGAGTGTTACGGTCCTCTCCGGGGCGAGGCCATGGACGGACTTCCTGCTACGAAACCAATCGTCCTTAGTCCGGCCGCTTTCCTCGCCCCGCTCATTCCTCCCGCCGCCCGGTGGCCCGCACCAGCAGGGCCACCGGGCGCGCGTCGAACAGCTCCGCCGCCTTCACCGGGGTGTCCGGGCCGCCGGTGAACTCCCGTACCCCGTCCAGGACATCACGCCAACGGCCGTCCGGGAGCGCCAGCTCGGTGTCCTGCCAGCCGCCCGCCTCCGCGAGCCGCAGCGACAGCCGGGTCACCGCCGTCAGCACCCGGCCGCCCCGGGTGAACGCCACGCAGTGCGGGGCCGCCTGGCCCACCGCCGTCAGCGGCGTGTAGTGGCCCCGCGGGCCGAAGAGTTCGGGCCGCTCCCGGCGCAGCCGCAGCGCCGCCCGCACCAGGACGGTCTGCTCGTCGTCAGGACCCGGCGCGTACGGCGCCCGGTTGTCCGGGTCCACCAGGGCCCGGTACTCCCGCTCGGTGCCCTGGTACAGCTCCGGCACCCCCGGCATGGTCAGCTGCACCAGGGTCGCGCCGAGCCGGTGCGCCGCGATGTGCGGTTCGAGGGCGAAAGCCGCCGCCGACGCGCCGCGCAGCGGGATCCGGCCCGGGCCCGCCGCCACGAACTCGGTGACCGCCCGCTCGTACGCCGGATCCGGCTCGGTCCAGCTGGTGTGCAGGCCCGCCTCCCGTACGGACTTGAGCACGGCCGGGCCGAGCCGGTCCGGGTCCGGGCTGCCGAAGCCGAACGCGGTCTGCCAGGCCGTCCACGCCAGGTGCGGATCGGGCGCGGGCACCCCGGCGACCTCCTCGAGAAGCTCCGCCCAGCGGCGCGGGCACTGCGCGAGGACCGCGATCCCGGCCCGTACGTCCGCGCTGCGCTTGGTGTCATGGGTGGTGAGCACCGTCCCGCTGCCCGGCCAGTCCCGGGCCAGTCGGGTGCAGTACGCGTGGAACTCGTCGGGCGCGACCGCCGGGCGGCCCGGCTCGCCGCCCACCTCGTTCGCCGAGAGCAGCGGGGTGTAGCGGTAGAAGGCGGTGTCCTCCACGGACTTGGCCCGCAGCGCCGACGAGGTCTGCGCGAACCGGGCCCGGAACGAACGGTGTTCGGGCCCGTCGCCGAAGCGGCCGAGCGCCAGGTCGCGGACCACGTCCACGGCCGTCGCCTCCTCCGGCACCGCGAACGCGGCCTTCGCGCCGCGTGCCGCCTCCGGGGTGAGCACCTCCTCGCCGCCGGTCCGGTAGGTCCGGTACACCGGGACCCGCACCAGGAGTTCCCGGATCGCGGTGTGCAGCGCCCAGGGCGCGTGGTCCCGCAGCCGGACGTCGGCCGCGCAGATCCGCTCGGCGCTCCGGGTCAGCGCGGCGGTCTCGGCGGCCAGTTCATGGCTGACCACCTTGTACGCGGCGCGCCGGGCGGTCGCCTCCCAGTAGCCGCCCCGGTCCCCGGCCCGGCCCACGAACTCCCGGTACACGTCGGCGAGTTCGTCGGCGCCGACCGGGTCGGTGAACAGGCCGTCGATCCGCCGCAGCGCGTCGTAGCCGGTGGTGCCGGCCACCGGCCAGGAGGCGGGCAGCTGTTCGGGACCGGTGAGGATCTTCTCCACCACCGTCCAGCACCGCCCGCCGGTCGCCGCCTCCAGCCGTTCCAGATAGCCCTCCGGGTCGGCGAGCCCGTCCGGATGGTCGATCCGCAGCCCCGCCACCACCCCGTCCGCGACCAGCTCGACGACCTTGGCGTGGGTGGCGGCGAACACCTCCGGGTCCTCCACCCGCACCCCGATGAGATCGGAAATGGTGAAGAACCGGCGGTAGTTGAGGTCGGTACGGGCCAGTCGCCACCAGGCGAGCCGGTAGTGCTGGGCGTCCAGGAGCGTATCGAGCGGCAGCCCCTCGGTGCCCGGGCGCAGCGGCAGGTCGAGGCCGTCCAGGCGAAGCGCCCCGTCGGCCACCCGCAGCCGGTCCCTGACCTCCGGCAGCCGGGCGGGCAGCACCGGCAGCAGCATCCGCCCGTCGCCCGCCGCCCAGTCGATGTCGAACCAGCGCGCGTACGGCGAATCCGGCCCGTCCCGGAGCACCGCGCGCAGCGCCGGACTGTGCCGGGGCGAGGCCGCCATGTGGTTGGGCACCAGATCGAGCACCAGGCCGAGGCCGTGCGCCCGGGCGGTGGCCGCGAGCTCCCGCAGGCCGTCCTCACCGCCGAGTTCGGCCCGGACCCGGGTCGGATCGGTCACGTCGTAGCCGTGGGTGGAACCGGGCACCGCCTCCAGGACCGGCGACAGATGCAGATGGGACACGCCGAGCGCGGCGAGGTCGGGCACGGCCCGCCCGGCGGCGGCGAACGGGAACTCCGGCTGGAGCTGGAGCCGGTAGGTCGCGGTGGGCAGCGGGCGTTCCGTGAAGGACGTCATGCGAACGTACGTACCCGGCACGGAGGCTTCTGTGTCATCGCCCCATGCATCCGTTCGTGTGCATCGCGTTACGTTCGCGTGATGCTCCGGATGTATCGCGACACGCTGTCCCTGACCGGCCCGGTCCTGCCGGTGGTCTCCTTCCTCGCCCGGCTGCCCACCGCCATGTGCCAGCTCGGCAGTCTGCTGCTGGTCGCCGAGACCAGCGGCTCGCTCGCCACCGCGGGGCTGGTCGGCGGGGCGCTCGCCGCCGGGCAGACGGTCGCCGGGCCGCTGGTCGGGCGGCTCGCTGACCGGCGCGGCCAGCGGCCGGTGGTGCTCGCCGCCGCGCTCGGCAACGCCGCCGCCGTCACCGCCCTGGTGCTCGCGGCGCTCGCGGGCACCGCCACCGCCGCGCTGATGGCGCTCGGCGTCCTCGCCGGGGCGACCGTGCCGCAGATCGGCCCGCTGGCCCGGTCCCGCTCGGTGACGCTGGTGCGCCGGGCCGGGGCCGACGAGCGGGCGGTGGCCACCGTGCTCTCCGTCGAGGGCACCCTCGACGAGATCTCCTTCGTGCTCGGCCCCGCCCTGGTGGGCGTCGCCGCCACCGTCGCCCACCCGGCGGCGGCGCTGCTGACGGCCGCCGCGCTGATGGCGGTCTGCGGCTCCGCGTTCGCGCTGCACCCCAGCGCCTCGGCGGTGACACCGCCGCCCGCGGCCACCCGTACGAGTGCCGCCGAACGGCCCCGGCTGCCCTCGGGCACGTACGCGCTGCGCGGTGCGATGGTCCTCCAGGGCGCCATGTTCGGCGCCGCCCAGGCCGGGATCACCGAGCTCACCGGCCGCCTGGGGGTGCCCGACCAGGCCGGTCTGGTCTACGCGGCGATGGGCGTGACCAGTGCCCTCGCCGGGTTCGCGATGGCGGCGGTGCCCGCCGGGATCGGCCTCACCCTGCGCTGGCGGCTGGCCACGGCCGCCCTGGTGGTGCTGTCCGTGCCGCTGGTCCTGGTCTCCTCGCTCGGCTGGCTGTACGCGGCCGTCGTGGTCCTCGGCGTCGCCTACGCGCCGCACCTCATCACGGTGTTCGGCCTCACCGAGCGGTCCGCGCCGCCCGGCCGGCTCGCCGAGTGCATGGCCTTCCTCACCAGTGGCATCGTCGCCGGGCAGGCCCTCGCGCTCGCCGTGTCGGGGCGGCTCGCCGAGAGCCACGGCGCCCCGGCGGCCTTCGCGGTGGCGGCCGGGGCGGCGGTGGCGTGCGCGGTGCTGTCCTGGGCGGCCCGGCAGCCCTCGGCGCCGACCGCCCCGGCCGGGTCCGACGGCGTCAGGCGGGCCGTCGCAGCACCGTGAGGGTGAGCGGGGCGAGGACCACCCGCTCGCCCGCGTCGACCCGGGGCCCGTCCGCCGGGGGCATCCCCTCCGGGTGGGAGGTGTCGACGACGATCTTCCAGCACTCGCCGTGCCGGTCCGGCACCTCGAACTCCAGCTCCTGCGAAGAGGCGTTGAACATCAGCAGGAAGGAGTCGTCGGAGATCCGCTCGCCCTGGGTGCCCGGCTCGGAGATCGCGTTGCCGTTCAGGAACACGGTCAGCGCCTGCGCGTTGGCCGCCTGCCAGTCCCGGGCCGTCATCTCCTCGCCCTCGGGCGTGAACCAGGCGATGTCGGTCAGCTCGTCGTGGGTGCCCTCGACCGGACGGCCGTGGAAGAACCGGCGGCGCCGGAACACCGGGTGGTCCCGGCGCAGCCGGACCATCGCCCGGGTGAACTCCAGGAGCGTGGCCTCCGGTTCGCCGCCCGGCTTCGGCCAGCGCACCCAGGACACCTCGCTGTCCTGGCAATAGGCGTTGTTGTTGCCGCCCTGGGTGCGGCCGAACTCGTCGCCGTGGCTGAGCATCGGCACGCCCTGCGAGAGCATCAGGGTGGCCAGGAAGTTGCGGGTCTGACGTGCCCTCAGCTCCCGGATGCCGATGTCCTCGGTGTCGCCCTCGGTCCCGCAGTTCCAGGACCGGTTGTGGCTCTCGCCGTCCCGGTTGCCCTCGCCGTTGGCCTCGTTGTGCTTCTCGTTGTACGAGACGAGGTCGCGCAGCGTGAAACCGTCGTGGCAGGTCACGAAGTTGACCGAGGCGAGCGGGCGGCGGCCGTCGTCCTGGTAGAGGTCGGACGAGCCGGTCAGCCGGGAGGCGAACTCGGCGAGCGTGCGCGGCTCGCCGCGCCACAGATCGCGCACGCAGTCGCGGTACTTGCCGTTCCACTCGGCCCACTGCGGCGGGAAGTTGCCCACCTGGTAGCCGCCCTCGCCGAGGTCCCAGGGCTCGGCGATCAGCTTCACCTGGCTGACCACCGGGTCCTGCTGCACCAGGTCGAAGAACGAGGACAGCCGGTCCACCTCGTGGAACTGCCGGGCCAGGGTGGCCGCCAGATCGAACCGGAAGCCGTCCACGTGCATCTCGGTCACCCAGTACCGCAGACTGTCCATGATCATCTGAAGGACGTGCGGGGACCGCATGAGCAGCGAGTTCCCGGTGCCCGTGGTGTCCGTGTAGTAGCGCGGATCGCCCGCGAGCCGGTAGTACGACGGGTTGTCCAGGCCCCGGAACGACAGCGTCGGGCCCAGGTGGTTGCCCTCCGCCGTGTGGTTGTAGACCACGTCCAGGATCACCTCGATCCCGGCCTGGTGCAGCGCCCGTACCGCCGACTTGAACTCCAGGACCTGCTGGCCGCGGTCGCCCCAGGACGCGTAGGCGTTGTGCGGGGCGAAGAAGCCGATGGTGTTGTAGCCCCAGTAGTTGGACAGGCCCGCGTCCGCCAGCCGGTGGTCGTTGACGAACTGGTGCACCGGCATCAACTCAAGTGCCGTGACGCCCAGTTCCTTCAGATGGCCGATGACCGACGGGTGCGCCAGGCCCGCGTAGGTGCCGCGCAGCTCCTCCGGCAGGTCCGGGTGGAGCATGGTCAGGCCCTTCACATGGGCCTCGTAGATCACCGTGTGGTGGTACTCGGTGCGCGGACGGCGGTCGTCGCCCCAGTCGAAGTACGGGTTCACCACCACCGAGGTCATCGTGTGCCCGGCGGAGTCCAGATCGTTGCGGGCGTCCGGCTTCCCGAACGGATAGCCGTACACCGCCTCGCCCCACCGGACCTCGCCCGAGATGGCCCGCGCGTACGGGTCGAGCAGCAGCTTCGCCGGGTTGCAGCGCTGCCCGTGCTCCGGCGCGTAGGGACCGTGCACCCGGAAGCCGTACCGGCGGCCGGGCATCACCCCCGGCAGATAGGCGTGCCGCACGAACGCGTCCGTCTCGCGCAGCTCCACCGACGTCTCCGTGCCGTCGTCGTCGAGCAGACACAGCTCGATGCGGTGCGCGGCCTCGGAGTACACCGCGAAATTGGTACCGGCGCCGTCGTAGGTGGCGCCCAGGGGGTACGCCTGTCCCGGCCAGACCTGCATAGGCGAACTCTTCCACTTCTGATCCGGGGTCAAGGGTCATGGGCCATGCCTCTTGAGTCATACCGGGCTCCGGCCTGGCCCAAAACGAACGGCCCCAACTCGGCCAGATCCTGCCCGAAACCGGCGCAACCTCCTAGGACTTCGGCCCGTCCTACCGGGTGACCACCCCCTAAGCGGGGGAAAACGGGGGATCGACCAGAAAACATGTGCAAATGGGGGGAAGTGTGTACGAAATAGTGCGCCGCCACCTGGGCAAGGTGGTGGCCGGCGCGGCCATGGCCGTGACCGGGACCGCGGTCGCCGTCGCCGTCACCCTGCCCGGGAGCGCGGGGGCCGACGAGGCCCCGCGCACCGCCGCCTCCGGCGCGGGCTCGGCCGGCACCGGGACCGCCGCCACCGGTGGCCAGGGCGGACCGGGCGCCGAAGGGCAGGCGCCGGGACCGGCCGCCCTCGCCTCGGCGCCGCCCGAGGGGGCCAAGGGCATCGGGACCGACCCGCTCACCGACGACGAACTGCGCCGGGCCGAGACGCTGGCGTTCACCCCGCCGGCCGCCGCGGCCCAGCGGGACGCCCAGCGCGACGCCGAAGGCGGCCGGGGCCCGCAGCACCTGGGCACCGAGCTGGCCGACCCGCGCCCGGGGGAGGAGACCGGCGGCCCGCGCCGCGCGGTCGTCCGCTTCTACGACTACCGCCGCGACGAACTGCTCACCCGCACCGTCAACCTCGACACCGGCAAGGTCGAGCAGTCCGGCGCGCAGCGCGGCGTGCAGCCCTCGGCCCACCCCGAGGAGCTGAAGGCCGCCCTGAAGCTGATCCTGGCCGATCCGCTCGGCAAGGACGTCAAGGCCGACTACAAGGACGCCACCGGACGGGACCTGACCGGGCCCGAGCAGCTCTGGTTCAACGGCGACCTCTACCGCACCTACCGCGAGCAGCGCGTGCCCGCGGCGCTCGCCAAGTGCGGCGAGCACCGCTGCGTCCGGCTCGTCACCAAGGTCCTCAACGGCCCCTGGATCGACACCCGCGGCCTGATCGTCGACCTGTCCGCCAGGACCGTCACCCGGGTCGGCTGACCGCCCGCCCCGGCCGGGCCACCCGCCCGGCCCGTACCGCATCGCATCGCACGTCACGCACGTCCGTACCGAGGGAGTACGTCCGTATGTCCGCAACGCGACTCCGGCATGCCCGCACGACCGGCGCCGTCCTCGCCGCCGGTGCCCTGCTCGGCACCGCCGCCGTCACCACCGCCGCCACCCCGGCGGGCGCCGCGCCCGCCGCCCCGGCCGCGCCCGCCGCACCCGACTGCTCGGCCGCGTACCGCATCGAGCAGAAGCTCGACGGCGGCACCGTCTGGCGCATGTGCTGGCGCTACTCGACCGACTCGGGGCTGATCCTCGACAAGGTCAGCTACCAGCCGCCCGGCGAGGCCGCCCCGATCCGGGTCCTCAACAGCGCCAAGCTGGCGCAGATCCACGTCCCCTACGACGACGGCAACGCCGAGTACGACGACCTCACCGGCGCCGGGTTCGGCTGGGGCCTGCAGAACCTCAAGCCCGGCGAGTGTCCCGGCGGCACCATCACCTCGGTGAAGGTCCCCGAGGTCGGCAAGGTCAACGGCCTGTGCACCACCACCAGGGCCCGCGGCCACGCCTACCGGATGGCCGCCGACGAGGGCGGCAAGGTCTGGCAGGCGCAGGGCAAGGACCTGCTCGTCTACTCGGTCAACAAGGTCGGCTGGTACGAGTACATCACCGAGTGGCGGTTCTCCTCCGACGGCATGATCGGCGCCAACGTCGGTGCCACCGGCAGCCTTTCGCCGGTCGACTACAACGGCTCCGACGGCCGCGGCTGGCCGATCGGCAAGGGCGCCCGCGACTACGCCACCAGCCACGCCCACAACGTCTTCTGGAAGCTGGACTTCGGGCTCGACGGCAGCGACAAGGGCCGCATCGAACAGTACGACTCCAAGGTCACCCCGCCCGGCCGGGACGGCAGCCCGACCGTGAAGACCACCCGCACCCCGGTCACCAAGGAACTCGCCGGGGACGCCAAGAACATGCGCTGGTGGCGGGTGGTGAGCGCGACCGGCAAGAACAAGGACGGGCACGCCCGTTCGTACGAGTTCGTGCCGGGACACACCAACACCTACGCCGGCCGCCCGTACACCCAGCACGACATCTACTTCACCCAGGCCCGCGCCTGCGAGCAGTTCGCCAGCAACAACATCCTGGACTGCGGACAGGGCGCGCCCAACAGCGTGGACAAATGGGTCAATGGGGAGACTCTGACCAATCCCGCCGTGTGGGTCAACATCGGGTTCCACCACATCGCCCGGGACGAGGACCAGCAGCCGATGCCGGTCCACTGGCAGGGCTTCCAGCTCGCGCCCCGGGACGTAACCGCTATGAATCCGCTCACTCCGGCCGATCTCGCCAACCAGAACGGCGCGCCGAATCTGGGGAGTTGAGCAACCGTCCGGGCGATCCTGCTGCGTCGCCTCCCGCTCCCGGAGTACCCTTCCTTGATCGTTGGCGTCCGTCGCCGGATGGGGTCTTCCAACCGGCCGGATCGGGTGTCCGGGAGCAGAAGGCGGTGCGCGGGTGAGCTCGGGAGGTCTGGAGCTGCCCCCAGGCGAGGCGGGTCACGACGGCGGCCCGGCCGACCCCGGTGCGGCGCCGCCCGGCGCGGTGTCGGTGGCCCGCCCGGTGGAGATCGGCGCCGAGCTGGAGTGGGGCCCGGAGGCGTGGAGCGAGGTGCGCACCCGGGCCCAGCGGGCCGGCCGCGCCTACATCTGGCTGAATCTCGTCGAGCAGCGGCTGCGGGCGGTCGTCGCGGCCGTGCTGACCCCGGTGTACGAGCCGGTGCACGGCGAGGAGTGGGTGGTGGCCGCGGCCGGGCCCGCCGGGCAGGAGTGGGTGCAGCGGGCCGTCGCCGTCCGCGAGGTCTCGCGCCGCAAGGGCTATCTGCTCGACCCGGCCGACGACAACGTGCTGAGCTTTCTGACCCTCCCGCAGCTGCGGGAGCTGCTGGTGCAGCACTGGCCGTGCTTCGAGCCGTACTTCGACGACCGGCGCGAGGTCGAACTCGCCCTGGACGAGCTGGAGGTGGCGCGCAACGTCGTCTCCCGCAACCGGGCGCTGTCCCTGACGGTGCTCGCCCAGTCCGAACGGGCCTCCGCCCGGCTCCTGGAGATCCTCGGGAGCGGGGCGGGGGTGCCCTCGGCGGACCGGCTGCCGGTGGACGCCGTCGAGGACCTGGTCGGTGACCGCTACGCCGATGTGGTGTCCGTGCACCCCGACCGGGTCCGGCTGCAGCGGCAGCTGCCGGCCGAGGACCTGTTCGGCGGCGCCCGGCGGCTCGACGCCACGGGCATAGGCCTGAATCTGCTGGTGCAGAACTTCTCCGGGCGCCGGATGGTCCGGCTCGCCGAGTCGGGCTGCCGCACCCGGCTGCTGTTCCTGAACCCGGCGAGCAGCGCGGTCAAGCGCCGGGAGCGCGAGCTGGGCCTGAAGAAGGGCGAGCTCAGCCGCTCGGTCGAGATGAACATCCTGCACATGCGGCGGGTCCGGGCCCAGCTGCGCGACCCGGGCGCCTTCCAGATCCACGTCTTCGACGAGACCCCCCGCTTCACCGCCTATCTGGTCGACGGCGACGGCCCTGACGGGGTCGCCGTGGTGCAGTCGTATCTGCGCAGGGCCCGGGGCATGGAGGCGCCGGTCCTGGTGCTGCGCGGCGGCGGACGGAACGTGCTGCGCGCGGGGCAGGGCGCCGACCCCAGCGGCGAAACCGGACTTTTCGCCACATATCGAGAGGAGTTCGAGTCCGTCTGGCTCGACTCACGCCCCGTCTCCTGACGCCCGGCCCCACCCGTCGCCACCCGTTGTCAGTGCCGCGTGCGAGGGTGTGCATCACCACGGGGGAGATCACGTAAGGAGGACCCGATGGCTTGGTACGGGGAAGAGCTGGCCGGCTTCGACCTGGAGACGACCGGTACGGACCCGCTGGAGGCCCGTATCGTCACCGCCTCGGTCGTCGCCGTCCAGGACGGCCGGGTGCTGCGCCAGCACGACTGGCTCGCCGACCCCGGCATCCGCATCCCGGCCCAGGCCGCCGCGATCCACGGCATCAGCAACGAGCGCGCCGCCGCCGAGGGCCGCCCGGTCCGCGAGGTCGCCGACGAGATCGCCGACACCCTGACCGGCTACTGGCGCCGGGGCGTCCCGGTCGTGGCGTACAACGCCTCCTTCGACCTCACCCTGCTCGCCGCCGAGCTGCGCCGGCACGGACTCCCGTCACTCGCCGAGCGGATGGGCGAGGGCCCGGACGGCCCGGCCACCGGGCCGGTCGTCGACCCGTACACCATCGACCGCGCCGTCGACCGCTACCGGCGCGGCAAGCGCACCCTGGAGGCCGTCTGCGCCGAGTACGGGGTGGAGCTGACCAGCGCCCACCAGGCCGCCGCCGACGCCCTCGCCGCGGTCCGGGTCGCGGTCGCGATAGCCGGGCGGCACGCCGCTGTCGCCGCCCTCGACCCGGCCGCGCTGCACCAGCGGCAGATCACCTGGTACCGCGAGTGGGCCGAGGACTTCCAGGCGTTCCTGCGCCGCAAGGGCGAGACCGACGCGTCCATCGACCCGTACTGGCCGCTGCGCGAGCCCGCCCGGGTGACCGGCTAGCCCGCACGCACCCCGGGGAAGGCCCCGGTCAGCCGTTCTCGGTCAGCCGTTCTCCGTCAGCCGTTCTCCTTCAGGAACGACAGCAGCAGCTCGTTGACCCGCTCCGGGCGGTCCAGCGGGAACCAGTGCCCGGCGTCCTCGACCCGCTCGTAGCGCCAGCGCTCCGGCGCGAGCGCCGCCATCGCCGTCATCTGCCGCTCGGTGAGATAGCGGTCACCGGTCGACCAGACCCCCATCACCGGCATGGTGAACGGGGGCGTCGGCTCGGGCACGCCCAGCTGCACCTCCATCGGCAGCGTGGCCCGGTAGATGCTGAGCGCGGCCGTCAGCGCGCCCGGCGCCCGCAGCGGCTCCAGGACCTCCGCCAGATCGGCGTGCTCGCCCAGCATCTCCCGCAGGTTCGCGTAGTCGTCCCGGGACAGCCACTCCTCGGCGAGACCCGCGAACTGGAACATCGTCATGTGCCACATCCGCTGACGCTCCCGCCAGCCGCCCGGGCCGAGCGTCACCGACATGTCGCCCGCCGACATCACCGTCAGGCTCGCCACCCGGTCCGCCGCGAACCGGCCGAGGGTCTGCGCCACCCCGGAACCCCAGTCGTGGCCCACCACATGACAGCGCTCCACCTCCAGCCGGTCGAGCAGCTGCAGCATGTCCCCGAGGTGCGCCGCCACGTGGTACGCCCCGACCTCGCCCACCGGCTTGTCGGAGCCGCCGAAGCCCCGCAGGGTCGGCGCCACCGTACGGAACCCCGCCGCGTTCAGCGCCGGGATCTGGTGCCGCCACAGCCGGTGCGAATCGGGGAAGCCGTGCAGCAGCAGCACGACCGGGCCCGCCCCGCTCACCTCGACGTCCAGCGCCACGTCCGAAAGTTCGATCCGCATCACAACACCCCGTTCGAAAGAGGTCCATCGGCCGGGGACGATCATGTCAGAACGGGTACCAGCGCACCTCGGGATCGCCGTCCCGCAGCGAGGCCACCCGGCGCTCGAACTCGGCCAGCGCCTTCGGGTTGACCGGGGCGTGCTGCGCCACCCAGGCACAGCTCGCGGTCTCCCGCGCCCCGCGCAGCACCGCGCACCCGTCCCACTCCCGGACGTCGAAGCCGTAGTCGGCGGTGAAGGCGTCGTAGGCCGCCGGGTCGAGGCCGTAGCGGTCCCGGGACAGCGCGAGCACCACCAGGTCGTGCTCGCGCAGGTCCGAGGAGAAGGTCTCCAGGTCCACCAGGACCGGGCCGTCCGGGCCGACGTGCACATTGCGGGGCAGCGCGTCGCCGTGGATCGGGCCCGGCGCGAGCCGCGGCACCAGCGCGGCGGCGGCCGGGGCGAAGGCGTCCCGGCGCTCCCGCAGGAAAGCGGCGTCGGCCGGGTCGATCGCGTCCCCCGCGAGCCGCAGCCAGCGCTCGACCCCGCCGAGCAGCTCACGCGGCGGCAGGGTGAACCCGGCCGGTTCCGGCAGCGCGTGGATCACCCGAAGGAGGGGCGCCAGATCGCGCGGCTCGGCCGGCCGCACCGCCGGGGCGAGCCGGTGCCAGAGCGTCACCGGATGCCCCTCGGCGACCAGCGGCTTCTCCTCGGCGGCCCGCACCGCGGGCACCCCGGCGGCGGCCAGCCACCCGGCGAGCGCCACCTCGCGCTCGGCGCGCTCCAGGAGTTCGGGCGCCCGGCCCACCTTGGCCACCAGGCCGCCGAGCCCGAAGACCGCGTTCTCGCCGAGCGACAGCAGCTCCGCGTCGGCCGCCCACCCGCCCCCGCCCGCCGCGCCCGCACCGCCCGCACCGCCCGTGCCCGGCAGCTTCGCGGCGGCCAGGATCTCCCGTGCCCGCGCCTCGTCCATCGTTGTCTCCCGACTCTCCCCGCTGCTCCTCCTGGCCCGTGCCAGGAGCGTGCGATCGCGCCAAAGTCTCCCATTCGCGCAGGTCGCCTTGACGAACCGACGGCCCGTCAGGACGATGACCGGGTCTCGGGGCCGTGTCCGGACACGGCCCCGCACGGTGCCACCCCGGAGGGAGAGCAGTGGCGAGTCCGGTGCCCGCGCGCAACCGCCCCGCGCAGCGCCCCACGGCCCACCCCGGGCAGCGAACCGGCCCCGGCGCCTGGTTCCTGGTGCTGCCCGCGCTGCTCCCGATCCTGCTGCTCAGCGTCGGCCCGCTGCTCTACGGCATCGCGCTCGCCTTCACCGACGCCCAGTCCGGCCGCACCCAGGCCACCCGCTGGATCGGCACCCTCAACTTCCAGGACCTGCTGCACGACACCCTGTTCTGGGAGTCGTTCCGGATCGGCCTGCTCTGGGCCGTCGGCGTCACCGTCCCGCAGTTCCTGCTCGCGCTCGGCCTCGCGCTGCTGCTCGACCAGGACCTCCGGCTGCGCTGGCTGGCCCGGACACTCGCCATCGTGCCCTGGGCGATGCCCGAGGTCGTCGTCGGCATCATGTGGCGGCTCGTCTACAACCCCGACGCGGGCATCCTCAACGAGACCCTGCGCGACCTCGGCCTCGGCGACGGCCGGGCCTGGCTCAGCGGCCTCGGCACCGCGCTGCCCGCCGTCGTCGTGGTCGGCATCTGGGCCGGGATGCCGCAGACCACCGTCGCCCTGCTCGCCGGGGTGCAGAACGTGCCGCGCGAACTCCACGAGGCCGCCGCCCTCGACGGCGCCGGAGCCTGGCGCCGGTTCCGCACGGTGACCTGGCCCGCGCTGCGGCCCGTCGCCCTCGCCATCACCGCGCTCAACTTCATCTGGAACTTCAACTCGTTCGCCCTGGTGTACGTGCTCACCAACGGCGGACCGGGCGGCCGCACCCGGCTGCCGATGCTCTTCGCGTACGAGGAGGCATTCCGGTACGGCCAGTTCGGCTACGCCGCCGCCATGGGCTGTGTCCTGGTCGCGGTGATCTCCGTACTGCTCGCCCTCCACCTCGTCGGACGGCTGAAGGGGGACCAGGACCGATGAGCGCCTTCCGCACCCGGGGGCCCGCCCGCGCCGCCCAGTACGCCGCACTCCTCGCGTACCTCGTCTTCCTCGCCTTCCCGTTCCTGTGGCTGGTCTCCACCGCCTTCAAACCCGCCACCGAACTCGGCTCGCTGCACCCCACCTGGATCCCGCGGCACCCCACCCTCGACAACTTCCGGCAGGCGTTCGACGAACAACCGCTGCTGCGCGCCGCCGGGAACAGCCTGCTCGCCGCGCTCGCCGCCGCCCTGATCGCCGTCGTGATCGCGACCCCGCTCGCCTACGTCCTCGCCCGGCACCGCTCCCGGCTCACCGCCGCGGCCACCGGCTGGGTGGTGGTCAGCCAGGCGTTCCCCTTCGTGCTCCTGATCATCCCGCTGTTCCTGATCCTCAAGAACCTCCACCTGATCAACAGCATCCCCGGCCTCGTCCTGGTCTATGTGGTGTGGTCGCTGCCGTTCGCGCTGTGGATGCTCACCGGATATGTGCGGGCCGTCCCCGCCGAACTGGAGGAGGCGGCCGCCGTCGACGGCGCCGGACGGCTGCGGACCCTGGTCTCGGTCACCGCGCCGCTGCTCGCGCCCGGCCTCGTCGCCACCGCCCTGTTCGCCTTCATCACCGCGTGGAACGAGTTCTTCTTCGCGCTCGTGCTGCTCAAGACCCCGGAGAAACAGACCCTGCCCGTGGTCCTCACCCACTTCCTCGGCGCCGAGGGCGTCGCCGACCTCGGCCCGCTGGCCGCCGCCGCGTTCCTCGCCACCCTCCCCTCGCTCGTCGTGTTCGCCGTCATCCAGCGGCGGATCACCGGCGGGATGCTGGCCGGGGCGGTGAAGTGATGCCCGCCCGCGCCCTCATCACCCGCGCCCTCGCCGCCCGGGCCCTCGCCCTGGCCGCCGTCCTCGCGCTGCTGCTCACCGGCTGCGGCGGCCCCGACGACCGGGACCCGGACGCCGACGGCGTGGTACGGCTCCGCTTCCAGTCCCTCGCCTGGCAGAAGGAGTCCGTCAACGCCAACAAACAGCTCGTCGCCGAATGGAACGCCACCCACCCCAAAATCCAGGTCGACTACGTCCAGGGCAGCTGGGACTCCGTCCACGACCAGCTGCTCACCTCCTTCGAGGGCGGCGAGGCCCCCGACCTCATCCACGACGCCTCCGACGACCTCGCCGACTTCGCCCACGGCGGCTACCTGGCCGACCTGCGCCCGCTGCTCACCGAACGGCTGCGCGCCGACATCCCCGCGCACAGCTGGGCGAGCACCACCGTCGGCGACGGCGTCTACGGGGTGCCGTTCCTCCAGGAACCCCGCGTGATCATGGCCAACCGGACCGTCCTCGACCGGGCCGGGATCCAGCTGCCGAGCCCCGAGGACCCGTGGACCTGGCCGGAGTTCCGCGAGATCGCCCGCCAGGTGACGAAGAGCATGGGCATGGGCCGGTACGCGGTGGCCTGGCCGCTCAAGGAACCGGTCTCGGTCACCCTCAACCTGGGCCTCTCGGCCGGCGGACGGCTGTTCCACCAGGGCCCGGACGGCAGGACCGTCCTCCGCCTCGAGCCCGGCGACGGCATCGTCCCCGGCACCGTGCGGGCCCAGATCGACACCGACCACAGTGCCTCGCCCGCCACCCTCGGCAGCGGCGGCTCCGACACCCTGCCCGGCTTCTTCGGCGGCAAGTACGCGATGGTCCCGCTGGGCTTCTCGTACCGGCAGCAGATCGTCCAGCAGGCCCCCGAGGGCTTCGACTGGATCGTGCTGCCCGCGCCCGCCGGGGCGGGCGGGCTCGCCCAGGGCGTCAGCCCGCAGACCCTGTCCATCGCCGAGGACAGCCCGCACAAGAAGGAGGCCGCCGCCTTCCTCGACTTCTTCCTCCGGCCGCCCAACCTGGTCCGGCTGGCCCGCGGCGACTGGATGCTGCCTACCTCGGAAACCGCGCTCGCCGACCCCGCCCTGCACACCCCGGAGTACGGCTGGGCCACCGGCGCGGCCGTGGCCCGGGAGCTGCGCCCGGCGCCCGCCCAGTCGGTGCGCGGCTACCCGGAGTGGAAGGACAAGGTCGCCACCCCGGCCTTCCAGGAGTACTACAGCGGCGCGATCGACGAGACGGAGCTGCGCCGCCGCCTGGTGACGGACGGGAACCGGGTGCTCGCCCGCTACCAGCGCGACTGAGGGGCAGGTGGCCAGGGCCCGTCCGGCGAGTGGGCCGGACAGGCCCGCGTACCGCCGGGGTCAGTTGCCCGGGAAGACCGTGCCCTGACCGATCCAGCCGTGCGCGCCCGCCGGGTCGCCGCCGTCGAAGATCCACGCCTCGACCCGGCCCGCGGCGCCGCCGGGGCCGTTGACCAGGTAGTCGGCGTGGCCGTCGCCGTCGAAGTCGGACAGCTCGACCCGGGTGTGGTCGGTGGTCACGCCGGTCGCGAGCTGGCCCAGGACGTGCCAGCCGCCGTGGCCGTCGCCGCCGCGGTTGAGGTACGTGGCGACCTTGCCGTCGGCGGCGATGACCGAGTAGTCCGCGCGGCCGTCGCCGTCGATGTCGGCGAACCGGACCCGGCTGCGGTCGTTGGTGACACCGGAGGCCACCTGGCCGATGTGGCGCCAGCCGTTCGCCCCGGCCCCGTCGCCGCCGCGGTTCAGCCACACGTTCACGGCGCCGTTGTCGGAGATGACCGTGTAGTCGGCCCGGCCGTCGCCGTCGAAGTCGGCGAGCCTGACCTGGTCCTGGCGGTTGGTGGTGCCGAAGGCGACCTGGCCGATGCCCTTCCAGCCGTTCGGACCCGCGACGTCGCCGCCCTCGTTCAGCCACACCCGCACCGAACCGTCGGCCTGGATCGCCCAGTAGTCCGCGCGGCCGTCGCCGTCGAAGTCGGCGAGCCGGGCCCGGGTGCGGTCGTTCGTGGTGCCCCAGGCGACCTGGCCGAGCGCCTGCCAGCCGCCGCCCTGCGAGCCGCCCCGGTTCAGCCACGTGTTCACCGCGCCGCCGTCCGCGATGGTGAACCGGTCGTTGCGGCCGTCGCCGTCGAAGTCCGCCCACCGCACGGGTCCGGTGCCGCCCGCCTCGGTCCCGGCGCGCGGGGCCCGCTCCCGGGAGGCCCAGCCGATGGTGACCGCCTGCTCCAGGGCGTCGTCGTACGTCTGGGCCATCTTCTGGTACCCGGCGTCGTTGGGGTGGACGCCGTCCGGGAGTTCGGTGGCGACGTCGTAGCGCGGCGCGTCGACGAAGGTGAACCGCTGCTCGTGGTCGCGGCGGTTGCGCTGCTGGTCGCGGATGAGACCGTTGAACAGGCTGGTCTCCTCGCGGTAGCTCGGGGTGTCGATGATCAGGCCCTGGACGATGACGGTCACCCGCGGCTGGTTCGCGTAGATCGTGTCGAGCAGCTCGGTCATCCGCTCCGCCGCCCGCTCGGGCGTGGTGCCGTCGTTCCTCAGGTCGTTGATCCCGAGGTGGAGCAGGATCACATCGGGGTCGGCGGCCTTCTGCCACTCGGTGATCCGGGGCAGCGTCCCCTCGATGGTCCAGCCGCTGTGCCCCTCGTGGTCCGCGTCCTGGAGGTTCCCGGAGGAGCCCGTGCCCACGTAGTCGGGCGTGTAGCGGGACTGACCGGCCATCAGGTCCCACAGCCGGGCCCGGTACCCGGCGTGGTCGCCGGCGTTCTCGCCCGAGGTGATGGAGTCGCCGAGCGGCATGATCCGCACCAGCGGCGGGGTGGGCTGCGGTGCGGCGGCCGCGGGGACGGTGCTCAGGAACAGGGAGCCGAGCGCGGCCGAGAGGCCGACGGCGAGAGCGGTGGTGCGCTTCATCAGGTGACGTGCCCTTTGCAGGAGGGAGACGGCGGGACATGCCGACCCGGGGCGCCGCGTCGGCCGCGTCAGACTAGCCCGCCTGTTCGATCTTCTGTACGTATTTAGTGCGGAATTCCGTATTCCGTCTCGGGCCTGTCATCCCTGGCGCCACCTGCGCCGTTGCCTCAACGGCGGTTGTACGGCAGCCGGGACAGCAGGGACCCCATGGCGCAGGTGTCCGAGAGCGCGGACAACACCAGCCCGCCCGCAACTCCGGCGGACAGCAGCAGCGCGGCCGGGTGGAGCAGTCCACCGGCGAGTCCTACCAGGACCAAGGTGCCTGCGGTCAGCCGGACCTGACGGTCCATCGCCCAAGGCGGCCGTATCCCCTCGGTCCCGGCGGGCCGGTCGAGCTCGCCGCCCGCGCGGCGCCAGCCGGACGTCCCGCCGGACAGCGAGCGGGCGGTCAGACCGTGCCCGGTGAGCGTCCGGCAGGCGGTCGCCGAGCGGGCGCCCGAGGCGCACACCACGAGCAACGGGGTCCCGGCCGCCCGCAGTTCGTCGAGGGCGGCGGGCAGCAGGTCGAGCGGGACGTTGCGGGCGCCGGGCAGATGGCCGCCCGCGAACTCGCCGGGGGTGCGCACGTCGACGACGGTGAACTCGGCGAACCGGGCGCGGGCTTCGGCGGGTTCGATCGTGACGGCGGTGGAGGTCGGGGCGGAGGGGGATGGGGCGGAGGACATGCGGGAGGAGCCTTTCGACGAAGGAGGCGAGGAGGAGAGAGGTCAGGCTGCTCAGGTGGTGGCCACGGCTCCGGTGGCCACGGCTCCGGCGGCGGCGGTTCCGGCGGACCAGGTGAGCCAGCCGCCGTCCAGGTTGGCCGCGTCCAGGCCGAGGTTGCGCAGCAGCCGGACCGCGGTGTGCGCGCGCTGGCCGCCCTGGCAGTAGACGGTGAGCGGCCGGCCGGACGGCAACTCGGCGACCCGCTCGCGCAGTTCGTCCAGCGGGATGTGCAGCGAGCCCGGCAGATGGCCGTGCTCGTGCTCGGCCTTGGTGCGCACGTCGAGCGGCAGACCGGGGTGGCCGTCGCCGACGGCGTCCCACGGCACGGTCGGCGTGGTGCCGGTCAGCAGGTTGTCGGCGAGGTAGCCGAGCAGGTTGACGGGGTCCTTGGCGGAGCCGTACGGGGGCGCGTAGGCGAGTTCGAGGTCGGCGAGCGCGGTGACCGGCAGCCCGGCGGCGAGGGCTGTCGCCAGCACGTCGATCCGCTTGTCCACGCCGTCGGTGCCGACCGCCTGGGCGCCCAGGATCCGCAGGCTCTCCGGGTCGAACAGGAGCTTCAGGGACAGCTGCCCGGCGCCGGGGTAGTAGCCTGCGTGCGAGCCGCCGTGCAGATGCAGGGCCTGGTACGGGCGGCCCTCGCGGCGCAGGTCCTTCTCGTTGCGGCCGGTCGCGGCGGCGGTGAGGCCGAAGACCTGGACGATCGCGGTGCCCTGGGCCGGTGCGGCGGTGGCGGGGCGGCCCGCGAGGGTGTCGGCGGCGATCCGGCCGTGCCGGTTGGCTAGGTTGGCGAGCGGGATCAGCCGGGCGCCCTCGCCGAGGGCGTCGGCCTTCTCGGCGGCGTCGCCCACCGCGAGGATCCGCGGGTCGCTGGTGCGCAGTGCGGCGTCCACCCGGATCCCGCCGCGCGGTCCGAGCGCGAGCCCGGCGGCGACGGCGAGCGAGGTCTCGGGCCGGACGCCGACGGCGAGCAGCACCAGATCGGCGGGCAGCCGCGTGCCGTCGGCCAGTTCGACCTCCCGGGGCAGCACCCGGGCGGCCTGCGCGCCGAGCCGCAGGTCCACGCCGTGGGCGCGCAGCTCGGTGGCGGCCGCCTGGGCCATCTCGGGGTCCAGCGGCGCGAGGACCTGCGGGGCGGACTCGACCAGGGTGGTGGTGAGCCCGCGGTGGCGCAGGTTCTCGGCGGCCTCGGTGCCGATGAAGCCGCCGCCGATCACCACGGCGCTGCGGGCCCCGTCGGCCAGGGCGGCCAGGACGCCGTCGAGGTCGGCGATGTCGCGCAGGGTGTGGGCGCGCTCGACGCCCGGCAGCGGGGGCACCACGGGCCGGGCGCCGGGGGCGAGCACGATCCGGTCCCAGCTCTCGTCGTACTCGCGGCCGTCGACGAGGTCGCGGACCCGCACCACCTGGGCCTCGCGGTCGATGGCGACGGCCTCGCTGCGCACCCGGACGTCGAGGGCGAAGCGGCGCCCGAGGCTGTCGGGGGTGTGGAGCAGCAGGTCCGAGCGCTCCTCGATGACGCCGCCGAGGTGGTAGGGGAGGCCGCAGTTGGCGAAGCTCACGTGCGCGCCCCGCTCCAGGACGACGATCTCGGCCCGCTCGTCCAGCCGGCGCAGCCGCGCCGCCGCCGACATGCCCGCGGCGACTCCTCCGATGACGACGACCTTCATGACGCACCCTTCCTCGCACTCGGGACAAGAAACCCCCGGGGGTATCCCCGGTTCGCTCTCGACCATACCCAGGGGGGTATTCGAATCGCAAAACGGGCGCGGGAGGGGAGGGGGTAGGTGACGGCAATGAAGTAGACGAGACGTCTCGTCTCACCTATGCTCGTGTTCATGACCACCGCCACGGGCCCGGCCCGCCCCGCCCATATCGCCATGTTCTCCATCGCCGCCCACGGCCATGTGAACCCCAGCCTGGACGTCATCCGCGAGCTCGTGGACCG
The DNA here is from genome assembly GCF_044748125.1 of Streptomyces sp. NPDC090025. Classification (NCBI taxonomy): domain Bacteria; kingdom Bacillati; phylum Actinomycetota; class Actinomycetes; order Kitasatosporales; family Streptomycetaceae; genus Streptomyces; species Streptomyces sp. NPDC090025. The sequence goes on from NZ_JBIVFL010000002.1 coordinate 404,696, forward strand.
GGGCCACCGGGTGAGCTACGCGATCCCGGGTGCCTTCGCCGACCGGGTCGCCGCCACCGGCGCCACCCCCGTCCCGTACACCTCCACGCTGCCGCTCGACGACGACCCCGACGCCTGGGGCACCGAACCCATCGACCACGTCGAGCCGTTCCTCGCCGACGCGATCCAGGCCCTGCCGCAGCTCACCGCCGCCTTCGGCACCGACCGCCCCGACCTGGTCCTGCACGACATCACCTCGTACCCGGCCCGCGTCCTCGCCCACCGGTGGGGCGCCCCCGCCGTCGCCCTCTGGCCCAACCTGGTGCCCTGGGAGGGGTACGAGCAGGAGGTCGGCGCGGCGGTACGGGACGGCATCCTGGCCACCGAGCGCGGCAGGGCCCACTACGCCCGCTTCGCCGACTGGCTGGCCGCGCACGGCCTCGGCGGCCTCGACCCCGACGCCTTCGTGGCCCGCCCGCGCCGCGGCCTCGTCCTCATCCCGCGCGCCCTCCAGCCGTACGCCGACCGGGTCGACGAGCGCGTCTTCAGCTTCGTCGGCTCCTGCCGCCCGGCCGCGGCCGAGGCGGGGGAGGCGGGGGAGTGGCGGCACCCGGCACCCGGCCGCAAGCTGCTCCTGGTCTCGCTCGGCTCCTCGTTCACCAAGCAGCCGGACTTCTACCGCGACTGCGTCGCCGCCTTCGGCGGGCTCGACGACTGGCATGTGGTGCTGCAGATCGGCGCGTTCGTCGACCCCGCCGAACTCGGGCCGCTGCCCGGCAACATCGAGGTGCATTCCTGGGTGCCGCAGCAGGCGATCCTGCGCGAGGCCGACGCCTTCGTCACCCACGCGGGCGCGGGCGGCAGTCAGGAAGGACTCGCCACCGGCACCCCGATGGTCGCCGTGCCGCAGGCCGTCGACCAGTTCGGCAACGCCGACATGCTCCAGTCGCTCGGCGTCGCCCGCCATCTGCCGATGCCCGAGGTCACCCCCGAGCGGCTGCGGGACGCCGTGCTCGGACTGCTCGCCGACCCCGAAGTCGCCCGCAGGGCCAAGGAGATCCAGGAGCGGATGGCGCGGGAGGGCGGCACCGTGCGCGCCGCCGACCTGATCGAGGCCGAACTCCCGGGCCGCTGACCGAGGGCGGATTCCCGGGCCTGGCCGAGGGTGAACTCCCGGCCCGCTGACCGGTGCCGGACCGGCTCAGCGGGTCAGCAGCACCGCCCCGAGCAGCACCAGGCCCTGCGCGTCACCCCACGGGGCCGGGTGCTCGCCGGGCCGGGGCCGGTAACGCGAGAGGATCGTGCTGTTGAAGAGCGCCCACAGCAACACCGGCCCGGGAAACACCAGTTGGCCGACCAGTGCGCCGCACAGCGCCATCGTGTGCGCCAGCGCCCGGGTGCGCCCCTCGCCGATGACGACCGGCAGGGTCAGCGAACCGTCCCGGCGGTCCGCCGCCACGTCCCGCAGGTCGTTGACGAGCGTCGTCACCCCACCGATGAGCACCCCCGCGAGCGCCAGCCACCACACCCGGGGATCGTCGAGCGCCCCCAGCTGCGCGGCGGGCAGGACCACCGCGATCAGCGCCCAGCCGATCATCGTGTACGGGAGCTTGACGCACGGCAGTTGGCGCGGGGCCCGGCGCAGCCCGCGCCAGCGGACCAGCGGAACGGCGTAGAACCAGCCCATCACCCCGACGGTCGCGAGCGCCGCCGCGCACCACGGCCGCAGCACCGCAAGCGGCAGCAGGGCCGCCGTGCAGCCGGCCGTCCACCAGATCAGCGGGCGCCGGCGCCGGGCCATCCAGGCGGCGCGGCGGCTGCCGTCGTGGGTGGGCTGGAGCCGGTCGCGGGTGTGCGTGGCCACCACGAACAGGAACACGAAGGCCGCGACCAGCGGATCGCCCGGCAGGTCCACCGCGAGCGCGGTCACCCAGGTGAAGGCCGCCGCGCTGGCGCCGATGAGGACGTTCGTCCACGCCAGGAACCTGAACAGGCCCGGCCCCGACGGCCGTTCGGGAACCCGGCCCGGTCCGGGCTGCCCGGTCGCTCGCGTGCCGGGGACGGGCCGCGGGCCCGCGATCCGATCGGGCGCCTCGGTCTGGACGGTCATCGGAATCCTCCTGGGCGTGGCCGGCCGCCCGGGAAAGCCGGGCGCATGTGCCCAACGAGCGGCGCCCGTGCCGGTGACATGCGCGTACGGCCCATTCACCCGCCGATATTGTCCGATGAAAGAAAGAATGGCGGTGATTTCCCATCGGTGGCACGCGCAAGTACTGTGCCGTGCCGTGTCGAATATGAATTGGTGCCGAACAAACGGGCGGATCGCGCTCCGCGAGATCGACCCGGTCGCCGACGCCGAGCCGCTGGGGCGGGTCTGGTGCGACCCGGACGTCGTCCGGTACACGGCGACACCGCCGCTCAGCCGCGACGAACTGGTCGACGAGCTGTGCAGGGCCCGGGTGGACGCGCTGGCGGGACCCCGGACCAGCTACCGGCTCACGGTGGTGCGCTGCGCGGACGAGACGGTGCTCGGCACCGTGTCGCTGCGCAAGGAGACCCCCGACCGGGCGCAGGCCCACAGCCTCGCCTTCGTCCCCGGAACGGGTGGTGAGGCATTCAGCGCCGAAGCCCTCGATCTGCTCGTGGGACTCGCGTTCGAGGAATGGGGAATTCACCGCTGCTGGTGCACGGTGGATCTCCGGAACACCGCCGTGCAACGGATGATGCTCGCCCTCGGCTGTCATCAGGAGGGAATCGCCCGGCATTTCTACCGCAAGGACGGCGAATGGGTGGACGTGGCCGTCTACGGCCTCCTCGCCGACGAATGGCGGGCCCGGCCGCGCAACCTCACCACCCGGGACATGGTCGCCCTGCTGCGCGCCGGCGAACGACGCCGCGCCCCGGCCGCCCGGAAGGGCGCAACCATCGCCGTACAGGCGTGAGTTGCGGAGAATCGCCCGGCATCCCCGCCAGAAAGCATGGTGAAGACGTCACAGGTCCGTGAAGGCTTCAGAGAGCCTTGATTTGCACTCGTCAATGGGACAGGGTTTCGAAGCAGCCGCCGGAGAGTTTCCCGCCGACGGCCCAACCCCCCACAAATCCTGACGAGGAGACCCCTCTTCATGGCCATACACAAGCGTGTCCGCCGGATTCGCCCGATCGCCGTCACGACCGCGATCGCCGCGGTCGCCGGAGTCACCGTCCTCACCGGACCGTTCGCCGACGCGGCCCCCACGCCCGCCGAAGGAACGGTCTACGGACTCGGCGTCCAGGACGCCGTCGCCGGAAGCTACGTCGTCCTGCTCGACGAGCAGACCGCGCCCGGCGGCAAGTCCGCCCTCGCCCAGGAGTACGGCGGCACCCTGCGCCGCAGCTACGACTCCGCCGTCAACGGCTTCTCCGTGAACGGCCTCAGCGAGACCGAGGCCAAGCGGCTCGCCGCCGACCCGTCCGTCGCCAAGGTCGTCCAGAACCGCCGCTTCACCATCGACGCCACCCAGCAGGACCCGCCGTCCTGGGGCCTGGACCGGATCGACCAGACCGACCCGGCGGGCGACCGGAAGTACACCTACCCCGACGGCGCGGGCGACGGCGTCACCGCGTACGTCATCGACACCGGCGTCCGGATCGGCCACCAGGACTTCGGCGGCCGGGCCACGAACGGCTTCGACGCCGTCGACAACGACGACACCGCCCAGGACGGCAACGGCCACGGCACCCATGTCGCGGGCACCATCGCCGGAACCGCCCACGGCGTCGCCAAGAAGGCGAAGATCGTCGCCGTCCGGGTGCTCGACGACCAGGGCTCCGGCACCACCGAGCAGGTCGTCGCGGGCATCGACTGGGTCACCAAGAACCACCAGGGCCCGTCCGTCGCCAACATGAGCCTCGGCGGCGGCGCCGACCCGGCACTCGACGACGCCGTCCGCAAGGCCATCGCCGCGGGCGTCACCTTCGGCGTCGCCGCCGGCAACGAGTCCTCCGACGCGGGCCAGGGCTCACCGTCCCGGGTCACCGAGGCGATCACCGTCGCCTCCTCCACCGAGGACGACCAGCAGTCCAGCTTCTCCAACCACGGCGCGGTCGTGGACCTCTACGCCCCCGGCTCGGACATCACCTCCGACTGGAACGACAGCGACACCGGTACGAAGACCATCTCCGGTACGTCGATGGCCACCCCGCACGTGGTCGGCGCCGCCGCCGTCTACCTCGCGGGCCACCCCGACGCGACCCCCGCCCAGGTCGGCAAGGCCCTCGTCGACGCCGCCACCCCCGACAAGATCACCAACGCCACCCCCGGCACCGCCAACCGGCTCCTGAAGATCGTCGAGTAGCCGGACCACCTCCTGAGGAAACCCCGCCCGACGGCCGCCGTGCCCTCCCCCACGGGGCACGGCGCTCGTCTTATCGTGTGACCATGACGACGACCTACGCCCTGCTGCTCCGCGGCATCAACGTCGGCGGCCACCGCAAAGTACCCATGGCCGAGCTCCGTTCGGTGCTCGAAGGTCTGGGCCACCAGGACGTGGTGACCTATCTGCAGAGCGGCAACGCCGTCTTCACGACAGCGGCCGACAGCTCGGAGGAGAAGGTCAGGACCGCCGTCGAAGCCGCGATCGAAGGGCACTTCGGGTTCGCCGTCGACTGCCTCGTCCGCGACCACGACTACCTCGCCGCCGTCGCCGCCGACTGCCCCTTCCCGGCCGGTGACCTGGAAGGCAGACAACTGCACGCCTTCTACCTCTCCGGCCCCGTCGACGAGGACCGCTTCACCGCCCTGCTGCGCGACCGGGACGGCTATCTGCCCGAGGAGTTCGCCTTCGGCGACCGGGTCGTCTACCTCCACACCCCGGACGGCCTCGGCCGCTCCAAGCTCGGCGAGGCACTGAACCGGCCCGCGCTCTTCAAGGGCCTCACCGTCACCGCGCGGAACTGGAACACCGTACGCAAACTCGTCGACCTCACCGGCGGAACGGAGGGCGGTGCGTGAGCGCGCTCACCCCCGCGGTCGCCGCCGCGCTCGAAGCCGAACTCCGGCTGCTCGCCCCCGAGGTACGGGCCGACGCCGACCTGCTCGGCACCCTGCTGCACCCCGAGTACCGGGAGGTCGGCACCTGCGGGCGGCACTGGGACCGGGCCACCGTGCTCGCCGCCGCAGCCGACGGCCCGCCCCGGCCGCTCACCACCACCGGCATCCGGGGCGTCGAGCTCGCCCCCGACATCGTCCACCTCACCTTCGAGACCGAGTCCCACGGGCGGCGGGCCCACCGCAGCTCGCTCTGGCGCAGGTCGGGGGAGCGCTGGCTGCTCTGGTTCCACCAGGGGACGCCGTACGGGACGGCCCCCGCCGTGCCCGAAGTGGCCCAGCCCGCGGAAGCCTGAATGGACCAAGGGGAGGGGCCATTCCGGGACTACTGTCGTTCCCATGACGACCGAGACGACGACACTCGCCGAGCCGACGACCGCGGCCACCGTGGACTTCTGGTTCGACCCCGCCTGCCCCTTCGCCTGGATCACCTCCCGGTGGATCCTGGAGGTCGAGGCCCTCCGCGACATCGACGTGCGCTTCCACGTGATGAGCCTGTACTTCCACAACGAGGGCAACGAACTCCCCGACTGGTACCGCACCCTGGTCGACGCCTCCATCGGCCCGGTCCGGGTGGCGGCCGCCGCCGCGCAGCAGTACGGCGAGGAGATCCTGCGCCCGCTCTACACCGCGTACGGCACCCGCATCCACGAGGGGAAGAACGAGGACTTCGACGCGGTGATCGCGGAGTCCCTCGCGGAGCTCGGGCTCGCGCCCGAACTGGCGGCGGCCGCCCACGACCCCGCGTACGACGACGCCGTCCGCGCCAGCCACGAGGCCGGCAAGGACCCGGCGGCCGAGGGCTATGTCGGCACCCCGACGCTGCACCTGGACGGCACCGCCTGGTTCGGCCCGGTGCTGCGCGCCGTTCCGCGTGGCGAGCGGGCCGCCGAACTCTTCGACAGTTTCCGGGTGCTGGCCTCCCACCCCGACCTGTTCGAGCTGAAGCGCACCCGCACCGGCGGCCTCGACTTCTCCTGAGGTATCCGGTGGGGGGGCGTCAGCCCGCCGCGACCGCCACCCGTTCCCGGACCGTCGCCGCCGTCGCCGCCTGCTCGTACCGCCGCACCAGCAGCCGGGCCAGTTCCGGGGCCGGGCCGAGGACGTCGGCGAGGACGTCCGCCCCGGCCGCGCCCGCCGCGATCCGGTCCGGGAGGCGGCCCGGCGCGATCACGTACGGGGCCACCGCCACCCGGCGGACGCCGCGATCGGCGCGCAGCGCCCGTACCGCGTCCTCGGTGCGCGGAAGAGATGCGGAGGCGAACGCAGGCCGCACGGAGCACCAACCGGTGTTCCGCAGCTCCCGCGCCGTTTCTGCGATCACTGCGATCGCCTCCGGGTCCGTGGAGCCCGCCGAGGCCAGGACGACCCCGGTCGTGCTCTTGTCGCCGGGCGTGAGCCCGGCCTCGTACAGCCGCCGTTCGACCGCCGCGAGCAGCAGCGGCGACGGGCCGAGGACGTCCGCCTGCCGGATCCGCAGCGCGGGCGGCGCCTGGCGGAGCACGGCGGGGATGTCCGCCTTCGCGTGGAAGGCGCGGGTCAGCAGCAGCGGCAGCGCCACCACCTCCCGCACCCCCTCGGCGGCCAGCCGGTCGAGCACCCCCGACACCGACGGCAGGTTGAAGTCCAGGAACGCGGTCTCCACCCGCGGACCCGGCCGCAGCGCGGCGGCCCGGGCCACCAGGGCCTGGACGGTCGCCGCGTGCCGCGGGTCGCGGCTGCCGTGCGCGATGACGAGAAGGGCGGGGGCGCTCATCGGGATCAGCCCTTCACCAGCAGGCCGCGGCGGCGCAGCACCGTGCGCTCCAGCGGGCTGAAGATGAGCAGGTCGATGGCGACACCGACCAGCAGGATCAGGATGATCGCCAGGAAGATGCCCGGCATGTCGAAGTTGTTCCGGCCGTTCTCCAGCAACTGGCCGAGGCCCAGGCCCAGATCGGGCGAGGAGGCGATGATCTCCGCCGCCATCAGCGACCGCCAGGAGAACGCCCAGCCCTGCTTCAGACCGGCGAGGTAGCCCGGCAGCGCGGCCGGCATCACGATGTGCCAGGCGCCCTTGAGCCCGGTCGCGCCGAGCGTACGCCCGGCCCGCAGGAACAGCGGCGGCACCTGGTCGACGCCCGCCACCAGGCCGTTGGCGATCGACGGCACCGCGCCGAGCAGGATCACCGCGAACATCATCGAGTCGTTGAGGCCCAGCCACAGCACCGCGGGCGCCACCCAGGCGACCGAGGGCAGCGACTGGAGCCCGGACAGGATCGGGCCGATCGCGGTCCTGATCACGCCCACCCGGGCGACCACCAGACCGAGCGGCGTGCCGATGGCGAGGGCCAGCAGGAAGCCGAGCAGCGCCCGGGACACACTGGTCCACAGCACGTCGAGCAGGGTGCCCTGGAGCCACATGTCGGTGAGGCTGGCCCACACCGCGCCCGGCGACGGCAGCTTGCCCTCGTCGGTGACCTTCAGGGTGACCAGGAGCTGCCACGCCACCAGGACCAGGACGATCGCCAGGACCGGCGGCAGCACCTTCTTGAGCAGCACCTCGCGGACCGGGGTCCGGTGGATCTGCACGCTGTCGAGCGCGTCGAGCCCGGCTTCGAGACCCGCCAGGTCGTCGGCCTTGACGGCCGCGTCCGCGGTCGTCGTCTCAGTCCTAGCCATGGCGGCGGATCTCCCCACGCAGTTGTTCGGTGATCTCGATGGACAGCTCCGCCACGGCGGCGTCCTCGATGCGGCGCGGCTGCGGGATGTCGATGGTCCACTCCCGGGCGATCCGGCCGGGGCGCGAGGAGAGCAGCACGACCCGCTCGGCGAGCCGTACCGCCTCGCGCACGTTGTGGGTGACGAACAGCACCGACACCTTGGTCTCGCGCCAGATCCGGGTCAGCTCGTCGTGCAGCACGTCCCGGGTGATCGCGTCGAGCGCGGCGAACGGCTCGTCCATCAGGAGCAGGTCGCTGGCCTGGGCGAGCGCCCGGGCGAGGGCGACGCGCTGGCGCATGCCGCCGGAGAGTTCGTGCACCCGCTTGTCGAAGCTGCCGCCGAGCCGCACGAGTTCGAGCAGCCGCTCGGCCTCCGGACGGCGCTCGGCCTTCGGCAACCCGCGCAGCTTCAGGGCGAGTTCGATGTTCTTGCCCGCGGTGAGCCACGGGAAGAGGGCGTGCTCCTGGAACATCAGGGCCGGCCGGCCGCCCGGGGTGTCGATGGACCCCGCGGACGGCCGGTCGAGCCCGGCGACCAGGTTGAGCAGAGTGGACTTGCCGCAGCCCGAGGCCCCCAGGAGGGTGACGAACTCGCCCGGCGCGACATCGAGCGAGATGTCGTCGAGGACGAGCTGCCCGCCGCCGGGGCCGCCGAAGGACTTCGAGACGTGCGCGAGGCGCGCGGCGTGACCGGCCGCGCGGACGCGGTCGTCGGCCTTGGCGAGCGTGGTGGTCGTGGCCATGGTCGTCACCTCCTGGATAGCTGAACTCGGGCTGGGGACTGGTTACTTCACGCCGAGACCGGCGTCGGACACCTCGGTCTTGCCCTCGGCCTTCAGCACCTTGTTGAGCGGCTTCAGGTCGTAGATGCCGGCCAGGTCGGGAGCCTTCAGGAGGCCCGCCTTGACGGCGTGGTCGGCCTGCGCCTGGAGGGTGGCGGCCAGCGGGTCGTCGGTGAACGTGATCGACGGCCAGGCGCCGTCGATGACCTTGTCACCGAGGGCCTTGCCGGACAGCTCCTTCAGCTTGGCGTTGGCGGACGCCTTCGCCTTGTCCGGGTTGGCGTTGATCCACGCGTTGGTCTTCACCGAGCCGCGCAGCACCGCCTCCACCACGTCGGGGTGCTCCTTGAGGAACTTCTGCGACACGATGATGTTGGTGATGACGAACTTCTTGTCCGGCCACAGGTCGGACTCGTCGAGCAGCACCTTGGCGCCCTCGGAGACCAGCTTCGACGCGGTCGGCTCCGGCACCCAGGCGCCGTCGATGGAACCGGACTTGTAGGCGTCCGGGGTCACCTTGTTGTCGGTGCGGAGCACCGACACATCACCCTTGCCGCTCTGCGAGTCGACCTTCCAGCCCTTCTCGGCGACCCAGTTGAGGAAGGCCACGTCCTGGGTGTTGCCGAGCTGCGGGGTGGCGATCCGCTTGCCCTTGACGTCGTCCACGGACTTGATCTTGTCCGGGTTCACCACCAGCTTCACACCGCCGGAGGCCGAGCCGCCGACGATCCGCAGGTTGCTGCCCTTGGACTTGGTGTAGCCGTTGATCGACGGCGAGGGGCCGATGAAGCCGATGTCGATCGAGCCCGCGTTGAGCGCCTCGATCTCGGAGGGGCCGGCGTTGAAGGTCGACGTCTTGAGCGCCGTACCGCCGAGCTCCTTCTGGAACAGACCCTCCTGGTCGCCGACCAGGGCGGTGGCGTGCGTCAGATTGGGGAAGTACCCGAGCCGTACGGTGTCGGCGGAGAGCTTCTTGCCCTCCGCGGCCACCTTCTTCTCGTCGTTCTTGGCGTCGGAGCCGTAACCGCACGAGGCGAGCGCCCCGATCAGCAGGGGCAGTGCGGCGGCGGCGGCGATGCCGCGGCGCAGGGTGGTGCGGGTGGTGGCAGGCACGGGAGTTGGTCCCCTCGATTTCAGCGTCTGCGAAGTCTGTGTCGATGTCGGCGCCCGAGGTCGAGCGCCGCGCACGGGTGGAGCGGGTGGTTCGGCGAGGTCAGCGCACACATCGCGCGACACCTCCCATGCCCGCGCCGAGGGCGCCGGAGCCCACCCGGCCGCCCTCCTTCGCGAAGGTGGCGTAGACGTCCTTCGTCATGTCAGAAGTCCCAGCCTTCCTCGTCGGCCGCCGCGGGAGCGGCGACGTCCTGGCCGGCCTTGCCGGCGGCGAACGACTCGCCCGCCATCCCGGCCGCGAGCGTGGTGCCGTCCGCCGGGTCGATCAGCAGGAACGAGCCGGTGCGCCGCGAGTCGGCGTACGCGTCGAGCGCCAGCGGCTCGGCGGTGCGCACCTTCACCCGGCCGATGTCGTTGGTGACCAGCTGCCCGGGCTCCGGGTGCTGGGAGAGGTCGTCCAGGGTGAGCCGGGACGGGATCTCCTTGACGATCGCCTTGACCGTGCGGGTGGTGTGCTTGAGCAGCACCCGCTGCCCGACGGCCAGCGGCCGGTCCGCCACGTGGCAGACGGTCGCCTCGACGTCCTGGCTGGTCGCCGGGGCGTCCGAGACCGGTGCCAGCAGGTCGCCGCGGGAGATGTCGATGTCGTCGGCGAGCCGGATCGTCACCGACTGCGGCGCCCACGCGATGTCCACCGACTCGCCGAGCGCGTCGATCGCGCTGATCGTCGACCGCTTGCCCGACGGCAGTACGGTGATCTCCTCGCCGACCCGGAACGCGCCGGCCGCGATCTGCCCCGCGTAGCCCCGGTAGTCGGGGTGTTCGGCGGTCTGCGGACGGATCACGTACTGCACCGGGAACCGGGCGTGACAGGCCGTCAGATCGTGGCTGACCGGCACCGTCTCCAGGTGCTCCAGGACCGTCGGGCCGCCGTACCAGTCCATGTTGGCGGACGGCTCCACCACGTTGTCCCCGGCGAGCGCCGAGATCGGGATCGCGGTGATCTCCGGGACGCCGAGCTCGGAGGCGTACGTCGTGAACTCCTCGGCGATCGCGGCGAAGACGGCCTCCCGGTACTCCACCAGGTCCATCTTGTTGACCGCGAGGACCACGTGCGGGACACGGAGCAGCGCCGCGACGGCGGCGTGCCTGCGGGTCTGCTCGACGACGCCGTTGCGGGCGTCGACCAGGACCACGGCCAGCTCGGCGGTGGAGGCGCCGGTCACCATGTTCCGGGTGTACTGCACGTGCCCGGGGGTGTCGGCCAGGATGAAGCGGCGGCGCGGGGTGGCGAAGTAGCGGTAGGCCACGTCGATGGTGATGCCCTGCTCGCGCTCGGCCCGCAGGCCGTCGGTGAGCAGCGCCAGGTCGGGGGCCTCCTGGCCGCGCGACCGGGACGCGTGCTCGACCGCCTCCAGCTGGTCGGCGAGGACCGACTTGGAGTCGTGCAGCAGCCGGCCCACCAGGGTGGACTTGCCGTCGTCGACGGAACCGGCGGTGGCGAACCGCAGCAGGGTGGTGGCCGCGAGCTCGGCGTGCCCGGAGGTGGGCTGTTCGGTGGACGTGCTCATGGTTAGAAGTACCCCTCGCGCTTGCGGTCTTCCATCGCGGCCTCGGACATCTTGTCGTCCGCGCGGGTGGCGCCCCGTTCGGTCAGCCGGGACGCGGCGATCTCCAGGATCACCGCCTCCAGGGTGGTGGCCTCGGAGTCCACCGCGCCGGTGCAGGACATGTCGCCGACGGTGCGGTAGCGGATCAGCCGGGTCTCGACGGACTCGGTCTCCTTCGGGCCGCCCCACTCGCCCGCGGTCAGCCACATCCCGTTCCGCTGGAACACCTCGCGCTCGTGCGCGAAGTAGATCTCCGGCAGCGCGATCTTCTCGCGCTGGATGTACTGCCAGACGTCCAGCTCGGTCCAGTTGGACAGCGGGAAGACCCGGACGTGCTCACCGGCGGCGTGCCGGCCGTTGTAGAGCTGCCACAGCTCGGGGCGCTGGCGGCGCGGGTCCCACTGGGAGAACTCGTCGCGCAGGCTGAACACCCGCTCCTTGGCGCGGGCCTTCTCCTCGTCGCGCCGCCCGCCGCCGAACACGGCGTCGAACCGGTGCCGCTGGATCGCCTCGGTCAGCGGCACGGTCTGCAGCGGGTTGCGGGTGCCGTCGGGGCGCTCGCGCAGCGTGCCCGCGTCGATGTAGTCCTGCACGGAGGCGACGTGCAGCCGCAGCCCGTGCTCGGCGACCACCCGGTCGCGGTACTCGATGACCTCGGGGAAGTTGTGCCCGGTGTCGACGTGCAGCAGCGTGAACGGGATCGCCGCGGGGGCGAACGCCTTCAGCGCCAGGTGCAGCATGACGATGGAGTCCTTGCCGCCGGAGAACAGGATCACCGGCCGCTCGAACTCGCCCGCCACCTCACGGAAGATGTGGACGGCCTCGGACTCCAGGGAGTCGAGGTGCGTCAGCGCGAACGGGCTGTCCGTGCTGTCGTGAACATGAGCCACGGTGGTCATGAGAGACCCCTCTCGGTGAGCAGCGCGTGGAGGGCCGCCGCCGACTCCTGGACGGTCTGGGTGTGGGACTCGATGCGCAGATCGGGCGACTCGGGGACCTCGTACGGGTCGTCGACCCCGGTCAGGCCGCTGATCTCGCCCGCCGCCTGCTTGGCGTACAGGCCCTTGACGTCACGGACCGCGCACACGTCGAGCGGGGTCGCGATGTGCACCTCGACGTAGCGGGTGCCCTCGGCGGCGTGCCGCTTGCGGACCGCCTCGCGGCTGTCGGCGTACGGGGCGATGACCGGGACGAGGACCTTCACGCCGTGCGAGGCGAGCAGTTCGGCGACGAAGCCGATCCGCTGCACATTGGTGTGCCGGTCCTCGCGGGTGAAGCCGAGGCCCGCCGAGAGGAACTCGCGGATCTCGTCGCCGTCGAGGATCTCGACCCGGTGGCCCTCCGCGCGGAGCCGCCCGGCCAGTTCGTGGGCGATGGTGGTCTTGCCCGCGCTGGGCAGACCGGTCAGCCAGATGGTGGCACCCGTCACGAGCGTCGTCTCCTGAACGTCCTGGACTGCCTTGCCTGCGGTCCTGCCGGTGGTGTTGCTCACGGTCGTTTCCTGAAGGTCCGTCATGCGTGCAGCCCGCACTCGGTCTTGGTGCGGCCGGCCCAGCGGCCGGCCCGCGCGTCCTCGCCGTCGAGGACCCGGCGGGTGCAGGGCGCGCAGCCGACGGAGGCGTACCCGTCCATGAGCAGCGGGTTGGTGAGCACGCCGTGCTCGGCGACGTACGCCTCGACGTCGTCCTGCGTCCAGCGCGCGATCGGCGAGACCTTCACCTTCCGCCGCTTCTCGTCCCAGCCGACCACCGGGGTGTCGGCCCGGGTCGGGGACTCGTCGCGGCGCAGCCCGGTGGCCCAGGCGCGGTAGCCGGTCAGGCCCTCCTGGAGCGGGGTGACCTTGCGCAGCGCGCAGCACAGGTCGGGGTCGCGGTCGTGCAGCTTCGGGCCGTACTCGGCGTCCTGCTCCGCGACCGTCCGGCGCGGGGTCAGGGTGATCACACGGACGTCCATGACGGCGTCGACGGCGTCCCGGGTGCCGATGGTCTCCTCGAAGTGGTAGCCGGTGTCGAGGAAGACCACGTCCACGCCGGGCATGGCCCGCGAGGCGAGATGGGCGACGACCGCGTCCTCCATGGAGGAGGTGACGCAGAACTCCTTGCCGAAGGTGCCGGTGGCCCAGCGCAGGATGTCGAGCGCGGAGGCGTCCTCCAGGTCACGGCCGGCCTGCTCGGCGAGTGCCTTCAGGTCGGCCGCGGTCGCGTCCTGATCGATCTGACTGATCGTCATATCTCGTTCCCTCCAGTGGAGTTGCCGAAAGTTCCGGGGGCGAGCAGCCCCAGGAACTTCAACTGGAAGGCTCGGCTGCACGCGGCGCATTCCCAGGCGCCATGACCCTGCTCGCCCGGACGCAGGTCCTCGTCCCCGCAGTAGGGGCAGTGGAAGGGGGCGGCCCGCTCGCTCATGACAGCGCCTCCTCCGAAGCACGCGCCGCCCAGACCGCGAAGCGCTCGCCGTCGGCGCGCTCCGCCTGGAAGCGGGTGAGCAGCCGCTCGACGTAGTCCGGCAGCTCGGCCGAGGTCACCTTGAGACCGCGCACCTTGCGGCCGAACCCGGCCTCCAGACCGAGCGCGCCGCCGAGGTGCACCTGGTAGCCCTCGACCCGGTTGCCTTCGTCGTCCAGGACCAGCTGGCCCTTGAGGCCGATGTCGGCGACCTGGATGCGGGCGCAGGCGTTCGGGCAGCCGTTGATGTTGATGGTGATCGGCTCGTCGAAGTCCGGGATCCGGCGCTCCAGTTCGTCGATCAGCGAGGCGCCGCGCGCCTTGGTCTCGACGATCGCCAGCTTGCAGAACTCGATGCCGGTGCAGGCCATCGTGCCGCGCCGGAACGGCGAGGGGGTGACCCGCAGGTCCAGCGACTCCAGGGCGGCGACGATCGACTCGACCTGCGCCTCCTCGATGTCGAGGACCACCATCTTCTGCTCGGCGGTGGTGCGCACCCGGCCGGAGCCGTGCGCCTCGGCGATCTCGGCGATCTTCGTCAGGGTCGCGCCGTCGACCCGGCCGACGCGCGGGGCGAAGCCCACGTAGAAGCGGCCGTCCCGCTGCCGGTGGACGCCCACGTGGTCGCGCCACTGGCCGGCCGGCTGCTCGGGCGCGGGGCCGTCGATCAGCTTGCGCCCCAGGTAGTCGTCCTCCAGGACCTGGCGGAACTTCTCCGGGCCCCAGTCGGCGACCAGGAACTTCAGCCGGGCGCGGTTGCGCAGTCGGCGGTAGCCGTAGTCGCGGAAGATCGAGATGACGCCCTCGTAGATGTCCGGGACCTCGTCGAGCGGGACCCAGGTGCCGAGCCGGACGCCGAGCTTGGGGTTGGTGGACAGACCGCCGCCGACCCAGACGTCGAAGCCGGGACCGTGCTCGGGGTGGTTCACCCCGACGAAGGCCATGTCGTTGATCTCGTGCGCCACGTCGAGCAGCGGCGAGCCGGAGATCGCGGACTTGAACTTGCGGGGCAGGTTGGAGAAGTCCGGGTTGCCGACGATGCGGCGGTAGATCTCGTCGATCGCGGGGGTGCCGTCGATGATCTCGTCGGCGGCGATGCCCGCGAGCGGCGAGCCGAGGATGACGCGCGGGGTGTCACCGCACGCCTCGGTGGTCGACAGGCCGACCGCCTCCAGGCGGTTCCAGATCTCCGGGACGTCCTCGATGCGGATCCAGTGGTACTGGACGTTCTGCCGGTCCGTGAGGTCGGCGGTGCCCCGCGCGAACTCCTGGGAGATCTCGCCGATCACCCGCAGCTGCTCGGTGGTCAGCCGGCCGCCGTCGATCCGGACGCGCAGCATGAAGAACTCGGCGTCCAGCTCCTCCGGCTCCAGAACGCCGGTCTTGGTGCCGTCCAGGCCCTCCCGCCGCTGCGTGTAGAGGCCCCACCAGCGCATCCGGCCCCGCAGGTCATTGGGGTCGATCGAGTCGAATCCGCGCTTCGAGTAGATCGTCTCAATACGTGTCCGCACATTGAGACCGTCGTCGTCCTTCTTGAACTGCTCATTGCCGTTCAGCGGGGTGAAGTGCCCCGCGGCCCACTGACCCTCGCCACGGTGGCGCCCGGTCTTGCGGCGTGCGGCGGCGGGTGTGGGGTTTTCCGGGGTGGCGGCCATGGCGATGTGTCCTTCGGGACTGCGAGAGGGCGGCTCTGACCTGCACACTCGCGCTCGGGTAAGAGGGTGGCGCGGCGGTGCGCAGAGAGCGGGACGTCAGGAGGATCGAAAGATCAGACGATCGGAGATCAGGAGGGGAAGAGCTCGGCGGTGCTGAGGATCAGCGCGCCGGACAGATGGCGCTGGCCATGCGGCCGAGGTCGACGTGCCGCCGACTCACCAAGGCAATTCCGGTTCCAGACATGACGGAAGCGTGTCACGGGACTTTGGACCCAGTCCAGCAATGTCCGGGATATGGACATTGCTGTCTCGCTGTACGAGATGGTGTGGCGCGGGTCACGCAAAAGGGGCCCAGCTCAGGGCCCCTTCGGAGGGTGCGGTGCGGCGTCGTGTCGCGGGGCAGGCGGGACTTTCGCAACACGCCCTAGGCGTGGGCGCCCGGCCACGGGCCCGGATTCGCGGGCTCCTCGATCTCCTCGGTCTTCGTGTCGAACAGCCGGAACCCGCGCCGCTCGTAGTTCGCCATCGCGTGCTCGCCGTCCAGCGAGCAGGTGTGCAGCCACACCCGCTTGGTCGGCGCCCGGTCCGGCCAGCGCTCGGCCAGGTCCCAGGCGCGCGCCACCCCCTCGGCGAGCAGATGGCCGCCGATGCCGCGGCCCCGGAACGCCGGGATCAGGCCGAAGTAGACGATCTCCACCACGCCGTCGTCCTGCGGGTCCAGCTCCACGTACCCGGCCGGCGTGCCCTGCTCGTACGCCACCCAGATCTCGGCGCCCGGCTTCTCGACGATCTCCTGCCACCGCGGGTAGCTGAGGGAGAGCCGGTCGGTCCAGCGGATGTCGCCGCCGACCGCCGTATAGAGGAAGCGGCTGAACTCCGCCGAGGGCACCCCGGCCCGGACGATCCGGAGGTCCCGGCCCTCGGGGGCGGGGACCGGACGGAGGTCGGACGGCGAGGTCTGTTCCAGGGACCAGGTGGTGAGAGTGATGCTCATGTGCTCATCGGATCACGCGGAAGCCAGGATTCCCAGTGTGGACGACCGTGACGACCTGCACTGTCCGGTATGTGGACTGCTGACCGACCCGTGGACGCCGCGCCCGGGCCCGCCCCCGGCCCCGGGGCGCCGCCCGGGCCCCGTACCCCTCACGCCCGCATCGCCGTCCGCGCCGCGAGCACCGCAGGAGCCGTCGACTGCGGCAGCAGATCGGCCGGGTGCGCCGGGCGCCGCAGCTCCACCTCGACCTCCTCGCTGAAGCGGTACGGGCGATGGGCCAGGACCCCCGCCAGATTCCGCCGCACCCGCGACATCTCGGCCCGTACCGTCACCGTCCTGGTCCGGTCGCCGAACACGTCCTCCGCCAGCTCCGCCGCCGTCCGCCCCTCCGGGCGCAGCGCGAGCAGATAGAGCAGCTCGGCATGGCGCGGGCTGAGCTCCAGGGTCCAGCTCCCGGCCGCCCCGGACACCGACACCGTCCAGCGGCGCGGCGCGCTGACGTCGAGCACCACCCGGCTCGCCGCCTCGCCCGCCGCCGTCCGGTCCACCGCCCCGGCCCGCTCCTCGACCCGCAGCAGCCAGCCGCCCGGCAGCGGCTCCACCGCGCACATCCCGAGCGACGGCAGCCACACCGGACCGGCCCGGAACGACTTCGGCAGCGCGAGCCGGTCCACCGGCGCCATCCCGGTCACCGCCGCCGTCCAGCCATGGGTGTCGACCGCGATCGCCCGGCCGCCCACCCGGCACAGGATCGGCGCCGCCACCGAACGCAGCCGCTCGATCGACCGCAGATGCCGGTCCCGCATCTCGGCCTCGGCCAGCTGCGCCACCGAACCGACCAGGGCCAGCGTCGCCGGATGGAAGCTGGACGCCGGACCCGACACGTCCACGATCCCGAGCAGCCGCTGATCGCGCGGATCGTGCACGGGCGCGGCGGCGCAGGTCCAGTTGTGCAGGGTCTGCACGAAGTGCTCGGCCGAGTGCACCTGCACCGCCCGGTTCATGGCGAGCGCCGTGCCCACCGCGTTGGTGCCGGTGGCGTGCTCGCTCCAGGCCGCGCCCTCCTCCAGACAGATCCCGTTCGCCTGCCGCAGCACCGCCAGGTTGCCCTCCCGCCAGAGCACCCGGCCCTGCTCGTCGGTCACCACCATGATCTGCATCGAGGCGTCCGCGATCCCCGCGAGCCCGGCGCTCAGCGTCCGCATCACCTCGCCGAGCACCGTGTGGCGGCGCCGCTCCTCCAGTTCGTCGCGCTGGAGCAGCACACTGCTGGTGGTCTGGTCGGGGTCCAGGCCGAGCCGGAACATCCGCTGCCAGGACGCGTCGATCACCGCGCGGGGCGCCACCGGCGGGGTCCGCCCGGCCAGCGTCTCCTCCCGGACCCGGTGCAGCAGCCGGCCGGCATGGGCGGCGTCCATCACGGACAGCCGGTTCAGGTCGACCTGCGCTCGGTTCATCGGGTCCCTCCCAGCCACGCCCACGCCCACTGCTCCATCGGTTCCGTCGGTTCCGTCGTCGTTGCCGTATCGGTTCTGCACTCGCGGTGTCCCGGCGCCCATCGTGCCGCTCCACAGCGACACGCGCGGGCTGCTTCCGGTAATCCTGCAACCTCTTGCAACTCTGGCAACCCCCGCCCCGGTGCGTGAGGGTGGAACCGAAGCGGAGGGTGGTGCCGTGTCGGCGCAGCACCACCCTCGGCTTTCTCGTGCGTACCGGCGCCCGCCCGCGCTCCCCACCGTGCGCCGCCCCGCGCCCCGCACGCTCGCCGACCCCACGGCGGCTCACCCGTGCGAAGGGCGTCCCGAACTCCCGTACGTCACGATGTCGTGGACCCGTGGACCCGTGGACCCGTCGCCCCCTCGCCTCGGCGCCGCCCGGTCACCGCGCCACGGGACGCGCCCGGTCCACCACCGCCGCCAGGTCCAGGGTGTGCGGCAGCGTCCCGAACGCCGCCCCCCAGTCGCCGCCCAGCCGCGACGCGCAGAACGCGTCCGCCACCTCCGGCGGCGCCCACCGCACAAGGAGCGCCCCCTGGAGCACCCGCGCCATCCGCTCCGCGAGCCGCCGGGCCCGCGCCTCGATGCCCTCCAGATCGGCCAGCTCGGTCAGCATGTCCCGGATCGCCCGGTCCAGCCGGTGGTCCGCGCCCCGCGCCAGGCCCAGCTCCAGCAGGAACGCGTTCAGCGCGGCGGGCTCCCGCCGCACCGCCCGCAGCACATCGAGCGCCTGCACATTGCCCGCGCCCTCCCACAGCGAGTTCAGCGGTGACTCGCGCAGCAGCCGGGGCAGCCCCGACTCCTCCACATAGCCGTTCCCGCCCAGACACTCCAGCGCCTCCGCCACCAGCGGCGTACAGCGCTTGGTCACCCAGTACTTCGCCACCGGCACCGCGATCCGCAGCAGCGCCCGCTCCTGCTCCGTACCCGCGTCGTACGCCGCCGCGAGCCGAAGCCCGAGGACCGTCGCCGCCTCCGACTCCACCGCCAGATCGGCGAGCACGTTCCGCATCAGCGGCTTGTCGGCCAGCGGACCCCCGAACGCGCTCCGGTACGAGGCGTGGTGCACGGCCTGCGCCACCGCCTGCCGCATCAGCGCCGCCGACCCCAGCACACAGTCGAGCCGGGTCGCCGCCACCATCTCGATGATGACCCGGACCCCGCGCCCCTCCTCGCCGACCCGGCGCGCCCACGTCGACCCGTCGAACTCCACCTCGGCGGAGGCGTTCGACCGGTTGCCCAGCTTGTCCTTGAGCCGCTGGATCGCGAACGCGTTCCGCGAGCCGTCGGGCAGCACCCGGGGCAGCAGGAAGCAGGTGAGCCCCGCCGGGGCCTGCGCGAGCACCAGGAAACCGTCCGACATCGGCGCCGAACAGAACCACTTGTGGCCGCGCAGCGCGTACGCGCCGTCCTCGGCCAGCGGCACCGCCTCGGTGGTGTTCGCCCGGACGTCGCTGCCGCCCTGCTTCTCCGTCATGCCCATCCCGAGCAGCACACCGGCCTTCGCCGGCGGCGGCCGCAGCCCCTGCTCGTACACCCGCGAGGTCAGCAACGGCTGCCACACCGCCGCGAGCGCGGGGTCGGCGGCCAGCGCGGGCACCGCCGCGTGCGTCATCGACAGCGGACAGCCGTGCCCGGCCTCGCCCTGAGACGCCAGCAGGAACCCCGCCGCCCGCCGGACATGACCACCCGGCCGCCCCCACGCGTCGGTCAGACCCGCCGCCACGCCCCGGCCGAGCAGCCGGTGCCAGGCCGGATGGAACTCGACCTCGTCGATCCGGTTGCCGTACCGGTCATGCGTCCGCAGCCGCGGCGGACACTCGTTCGCCAGCCGCCCCCACTCCGCCACCTGCGCCGATCCCGCCGCGAGCCCGAACGCCGACAGCTCGGCGCGGGCCTCCTCGTACACCTCGGGCGGAAGGTGTCGCCGTACGGCCTCCGCCAGGGCCTGATCGGTCGCGAACATGTCGTATCCCACCAGGGGCGGAGCCTGGTTGGTCACGGTGTGGGTGCCGGCTGCCATGCCGATACGGTAAGGAGGTGCAGGCAGCAGACGAAACACCCGAACGACGCGACCGCCCGGAGCGCGGCGGGCCCGGCGACCACGGCGCGCCGGACGACCACGCGGCGAGCGGCGAACGCGCCGAGCGCCGGCCGTGGAGCAGGCTCCACCGCGCCCGCGTGCTCTACCGCAACGTCTCCAAGCGCAAGCTGGTCTGGCTGCTGCTCAAGGACACGGTCAACTCGTGCATCGAGTACCGCATCCTCGGCCTCGCCGCCGAAGCCGCCTTCTTCACCCTGCTGTCCCTGCCGCCGCTGCTGCTCGGCCTGATCGCGCTGCTCGGCTACGCCGACGAGTGGACCAACACCAACACCGTCGCCAGCATCGAGGAGAACATCCTCCACGCCGCCCGCACCGTGCTCTCCGACCGGGGCGTGAACGAGATGGCCCGCCCGCTCCTGGAGGACGTCACCCAGGCCAAACGGCCCGAACTCATCTCCCTCGGCTTCGCCATCGCCCTGTGGTCGGGCTCCCGCGCGGTGAACGTCTTCATCGACACCATCACCGTCATGTACGGCCTCGACGGCCACCGCGGCATCGTCAAGACCCGGCTGCTCGCCTTCCTGCTCTACATCGTCGCCCTCATCATCGGCGCGGTCGTCCTGCCGCTCGCCGTGGTCGGCCCCGACCGGCTCGTCGCGTGGCTGCCCTGGGGCACCGAACTCGTCTCCGTCGCCTACTGGCCGACCGTCATCCTGCTGTCCATCGCCTTCCTGACGACCCTGTACCACGTGTCCGTACCGGTCCGCTCGCCCTGGATCGAGGACATCCCCGGCGCGCTCGTCGCCCTCGGCATGTGGGTGCTCGGCAGCTTCCTGCTCCGCATCTATCTCACCAGCCAGGTCGAGGGCCCCACCATCTACGGCTCGCTCGCGGCGCCCATCGCGGTCCTGCTGTGGATCGGCATCTCGGCCTTCGCGGTCCTGGTCGGCGCGGCGGTGAACGCGGCGATCGACCGCGTCTGGCCGTCGGTCGCCACCGCCGCGGCCCGCGAGGCCAACGAACGCGCCCGCGCCGTCCAGGCGGCGGACCTGGTCGCCCGGCTGCGCGCGGAGGCGGACGACGTCGACGAGGACGACCCGGACATGCCGTCGGAGTTCCCGGAACGGTGGTCGCGGTTCCTGCCGCCGGACGATGTGAAGTCGCGGTTGCACGCGGGGTGGGAGAAGGACTAGGCCGTGTCTTTCGGATCATGCCGGGCTCGCGGGGCCCGGCACGCACGTTCGCCGCGTTGTCGTCGGTCGCCAACGCTCCGCGTTGACTCCCTCCTCCGCCTTGCGATCGCACGCACCGGACCCCGCTCCCTGATCCGGCCTGATCCAAAAGACACGGCCTAGGGGCGGGGCGCGGCGGGAGGTGCGGGGCCGCGGCGAAACGTCCCGGCCGGGGCCGGGGGCCACGGGCCGCTCAGGTCACCACCACGGTGTGGCACCAGCCGCGCGCCGTCGCCGTCACGGAGCCGAAGTCCCGCCGCCGGGCCCGTGTCAGCGGATCGGCATAGGCTGATGAGGTGTACGAGGAACGCCCCGCCCGGCTCGCCGGAGCGGTCGTCTGGACCCGCGCCACCGGCGCCGCCGACCCGGCGGACGCCGGCGTCCGCCCGGTGCTGCCGGACGGCTGCATGGACCTGATCTGGGCCGACGGGCGGCTCCTGGTCGCCGGACCCGACACCACGGCGTACGTCCCCGAGCGCCCGCCACCCACTACGCGGGCGTCCGGTTCGCGCCCGGCGAGGCGCCCGGCGTGCTCGGCACCGACGCCGCCGCGCTGCGGGACACCCGTACCGACGTCGCCGCGCTCTGGGGCGACCGTACCGCCCGTACCCTCGCCGACCGGATCACCGACGCCGCCGATCGCGCCACCGCCCTGGAGGACCTGGTGCTGCGCCGGGCCGCCGACGCGGCCCCGCCCGATCCCCGGCTGCGCGCCGTCGTCGCCCGGCTGCGGGCGGGCGCACCGGTCGGGGCCGCGGCCGACGAGGCCGGGTTCGGCGTCCGGCAGCTGCACCGGCGCTCGCTCGCCGCCTTCGGCTACGGCCCCAAGACCCTGGCCCGGATCCTGCGCCTGCAGCGCGCCCTCGCCCTCGTCGCGGGCGGCGTGCCGTACGCGACGGCGGCGTACCGCGCGGGCTGCGCCGACCAGGCCCACCTGGCCCGCGAGATGCGCGCCCTGACCGGCCTCAGCCTCACCGAGTACCTGACCGGGACCTGACCGCCCGGCCCACCCGGCCCGTGCCGCCCGCGTCGCTCAGGACGCGTCCGCGTAGAGCGAGACGCCGGTGCCGTCCGGGTCGAGCACCACCGCGTACCGCTGGCCCCACACGGCGTCCCACGGCTTCAGGTGGCTGCGGTGACCGGCGGCGACCAGCCGGTCGTGGACCGTGTCGACCTGGGCCGGATCCGCGCAGCGGAACGCCAGGGCGACCCGCTCGCCGCCGCTCGGCCGGGTCCACTCCGGATCGAACGACCGGATCGTCTCCTCGGTGTCCCACAGCACCCGCAGCCCGCCCGGCAGGGTGACCTCGACGTGCGGGGCGCCGTCGGCGGCGGGCGGGACGTCGAGCCCCAGCAGCCGGTAGAAGGCGAGCGAGGCGGCCATGTCGCCGGTGACGAGACCGATCACGTCGAGCCGGGGGGAGGGGGCGGCGGCGTCGGCGGGGGAGGGCTGGTTCGTGTTCATCCGCCCACCGTAGGAGCGCCGCCTCCGGCCCGTCTTGTACGGATCGGACACGGCGCGCCGCCGGAACCGGAACCCTCATCCGGCAGGGTCAGCCGGTCGCGGTTCCGGTCCCGGTCGCGGTCTCCGCCGGGGCGGTCTCCACGTCGCGCAGGTGGCGCAGCGGCGAGAAGAGCACCCAGAGCCCGCCGAGGCTCGCCCCGACCAGGCCGATCCGCAGGGCGGCCCGCAGCCCCACCCACGTCGCGAACGCGCCGCCCAGGAGCGCGCCCAGCGGGATGGTCCCCCAGACGATCCAGCGCACCGCCGCGTTCATCCGGCCGAGCAGCTCCGGCGGGCAGATCTGCTGCCGGTAGGTGACCTGCGCGGTGTTGTAGACGAGGGCGCCGAAGGTGAAGGCGAACCAGCCGAGGCCGTACAGCAGCACCCGCCACCCCGGGTACGCCAGCGGGGCGAGGCAGGACGGCAGCCCGAGGGCGAGCGGTGCCAGCCAGATGACCCGCGCCGAGCCGATCTTCCGGGCGAGCCGGCTCGCGAGCAGGCCGCCGGCGACGCCGCCGACCGGCCCGAGGGCGAGCAGCAGCCCGGCCTGTCCGGCGGAGAGCCCCAACTCCCGTACGAGGAACGGCATCTCCATCGCCGAGGCCATGTGCGAGAACAGGTTCACGGTGGCGGTGCAGGCCACGATCCGGCGCAGCACCGGATGCCGGACCACGAACCCGAGCCCTTCGCCCATCTGCTGCCGGAACGGCGGCCGCGGTCCGTCCGGGCGGGCGGGCTTGGGCTCCGGGGTCCGGATGAGGAACAGCGAGGCGGCGCTGACGAGGAACGACGCGGCGTCGGCGACCAGCGCCCGGGCGCCGCCGATCGCCGCGACGAGGATGCCCGCCACCGTGGGACCGACGGTCGCGGCGGCCGAACTGGTCGTGCCCAGCTTGCCGTTGGCGTCGATCAGCGATTCCTTGTCGACCAGGACCGGCACATAGCTCTGGTACGCCACGTCGAAGAACACCGTCAGGGAGCCGGTGACGAGCGCCACCACGCACAGGTGCGTCAGGGTCAGCGTGTCCAGGTACCAGGCCACCGGCACGGTGATCACGACCGCCGCGCGCAGCAGGTCGCACCACATCATCAGGCGGTGCCGGGCGACCCGGTCCACCACCACACCGGCCGGCAGCGCGACGAGCAGGAAGGCCAGCGAGCCGAGCGCGGTCAGCAGGCCGACCTGGAAGTTGGAGGCGTTCAGCGCGGTGACGGCGAGGAACGGCAGCGCGAACGGGGTGATCATCGAGCCGAGTTCGCTGATGGTCTGGCCGTTCCACAGCAGCATGAAGTCGCGGTGGCGCAGCAGGGAGGGGGGTCCGGCGTCGGCGGCGGATCGGGTGTTGGTCACGGCATCGGTCCGATGGGTCGTAGGGGCTCGGCGGCGGCTCCGGCGAGCAGGGTCGGGTACCGGGCGGCGAGCCGCCGCGCGGTGGTCTCCTCGAAGAGGTCCTTGCTGTACTCGAGGCGTCCGGCGCAGCCCGCGCCGTCCCGGGTGAGCGAGAGCGCCAGATCGACCTTCGCGGTACGGGTGTCGCCGAACTCCCGGGTCACCCGGCAGCCTTCGAGGCGCAGTCCGGGCGCGGTCGCCGACTGGTGGCTGAACATCAGCTGGAACAGCGGATTGGCGCCCGGGTCCCGGGGCGGGTTCAGCTCCTCCACCAGGAGCTCGAACGGCAGCGCCTGATGGGCCAGCGCGCGTCGGCTCTCCTCGCGCGCCCGCAGCACCAGGTCGCGGAAGCTCGCCCCGTCCGGCACGTCGAGCCGCTGCACGACGGTGTTGCCGAACATGCCGATCAGCGCGAAGTGGCTCTCGCGCTCCCGCAGGGCCACCGGCGCGCCGATCACGACCTCCCGGGCGCCGCTCTCCTCCCGTACCAGCGCGGCGAACGCGGCGAGCGTCACCACGTACGGGGTGGTGCCGCAGGCCCGGGCCAGCAGGTCGACCTGTCCGACGACCTCGGGCCCGACGGTGAACGGCACATGGGCCCCGGCGAAGCTCCACACCGCCGGGCGTGGCCGGTCGGCCGGGACGCCCGCCAGCGCGGGCAGTCCGGCGAGGTGCTTGCTCCAGTGGTCGCGCGCCCGGTCCAGGGCGGTGCCCGCGATCCGTTCCGCCTGCCACCGGGCGAAGTCGGCGTACTGCTCGGTCAGCGGCGGCAGTTCGGGCGGGCGACCGGCCGCGAGCGCCGCGTAGCACGCCGAGAGCTCGCTCTCCAGGACGGCGAGCGACCAGCCGTCGCACGCGATGTGATGGAGCGTCAGGCAGAGTAGGTGCCGGTTCGGCGCCGTCGTGAGCAGCAGCGGCCGAAGCACCACGCCGCCGCTCAGGTCGAGCGGCCGCCGCGCCTCGGCGGCGGCGAGCCGTTCCGCCTCGGCCGCCGGGTCCGGGTGTCCGGTCAGATCGACCTGGGGGAGCGGTACGGGCCCCGGGGGCCCGACGACCTGGCGCGGCCCGCCCCGGGCCGTCCGGATGCCGGTCCGCAGCACCTCGTGCCGCCGGACCAGCTCGGTCAGCGCCTCCGCGATCGCCCGGACGTCCGGCTCGCCGTCGATCCGGTAGACGACCGGGACGGTGTAGGCCGGGGTGTCCGGGTGGAGCCGGTCGAGGATCCACAGCCGCTTCTGCGCGCAGGAGACCGGATGGTCACCGGTCATGGGGACACCCCGTCCGCCGCCGAGGTTCCCTCGGCGGCCCCCTCGCCCGGCTCCCCGACCGCGCCCGCTTCCGCCCCCGTTCCCGCCCCCGTTCCCGTTCCCGCGTTCGCCCGGGCCGCGGACACCTCCGCCGCGAGCCGCTCGATCGTCGGGTCGTACAGGTACTCGCCCAGGTCCACCCGTACGTCGAAGGCGGCGTCGACCCGGGAAAGCAGCCGCATCGCGAGCAGCGAATGGCCGCCGAGCGCGAAGAAGTCGTCGGTGACGCCGACCGAGGCGAGACCGAGCAGCTCGGCCGCGATCGCCGCGAGCTCCCGTTCGAGGCCGGTACGCGGCGGTACCGCGGCCACGTCCTCGCCGTCCGCCGGAACCGGCGGCAGCGCCGCCCGGTCCACCTTGCCGCTGGTCGTCAGCGGCAGCGCGGGCACCACCACGAAGGCGGCCGGCACCAGCCACTCCGGCAGTCGCCCGGACAGGAACTCCCGTAGCCCGGCGGGCCGTTCGCCGGGCACGACCGGGGACAGATGGGCCACGAGCCGTCGCTCGCCCGTCGAGTCGTCGGCGACCACCGCCACCTCGCGCACCTCCGGGTGCAGGCGCAGGGCCGCCTCCACCTCGCCCGGCTCGACCCGGTAGCCGCGGATCTTCACCTGGTCGTCGGCCCGCCCGAGGAAGTCGAGCCGCCCGTCCGGCAGGACCCGCACCAGATCCCCGGTGCGGTACATCCGGGCGCCGGGCTCCGTCGCGTACGGATCCGCCGGGAACCGCTCCCCGGTCAGCTCCGGCTGCCCCGCGTAGCCCCGGGCCACGCCGGGACCGCCGATGAACAGCTCGCCCGGCTCCCCGGCCGCGACCGGCGCCAGGTCCTCGCCCAGCACATAGCAGTCGGTGTTCGCGATGGGACGGCCGATCGGCACCGAGCGGGCGTCCGCCGCGAGCGCCGTCACCTTGCCGCAGACGGCGAAGGTGGTGGCCTCCGTCGGGCCGTACCCGTTCAGCAGGCGGCCGGGCCTGGCCGCCGGATCGAGGCCGAGGAGCCTCCGTACGGCCGCGACGTTCAGCGCGTCGCCGCCGACCAGCAGGGTACGCAGCCCGGCGAAGCTGTCGGGCCGGTCGGCCATCACCGCGGTGAACAGCGCGGAGGTCAGGAACATGGTGGTGATCCGGTGCTCCGCGAGCGCCCGGGCCAGCGCACCCGGCGTCAGCACCGTCCGGGTGGGGATCACCACGACCGCGCCGCCGTTGAGGAGCGCGCCCCACACCTCGAAGGTGAAGGCGTCGAAGGAGGAGTCGGCGACCTGCGCGATCCGCTCGTCGGCCCCGAGGTCCACGTAGTCGGTGTCGCGGACCAGCCGCAGCACCGAGCGGTGCTCGACGACGACACCCTTGGGGCGGCCGGTGGATCCCGAGGTGAACAGGATGTACGCGGGGACCCGGGACCCGGCCCCGGGGAGCGGCGGCGCGATCAGGTCCTCGGCCCGCTCGGCCCCTTCGGTCTGCTCGGCCCGGTGGGCCCGCTCCGCCAGCCGCAGCTCCTCGGCCGTCACCGTCACGGCCGCCTCGGCGGCGGCCAGCATGTGTTCCCGCCGCTCCGTCGGGTGGGCCGGGTCGACGGGCACATAGGCGCCCCCTGCCTTGAGGATCGCGAGCAGCGCCGTGACCAGCTGATGACCGCGCTCCAGGAGCACGCCCACCCGGGATCCTTCGGTCACGCCCCGGCCGCGCAGCAGCCCGGCGAGCCGGTCGGAGCGGGCGTCGAGCTCCGCGTACGTGAGGGTGTGGCCGCCGTCCACGACGGCGGGCGCGTCCGGCCGGGCCCGCACCTGCGCGGCGAACACCGAGGGGATGGAGGCGTCGGCCGGGTAGGGGGTGCTGGCCCCGCGCAGGATGCTCACTTCTCGCTCTCCACTTCGCTGTCGAGATCGCTGTCGAGATTGCTGTCGGGATTGCCGTCGAGGGACGCGGCGTGCGCCGCGGCGCGTTCCCGCAGCGCGCCGTCGTACCGGACGCGGCCGCCGGGACCGGCGAGGCGGGGCGCGGCGACGGCGGTCCTGCGGATCATCGTGACGCTGTTCTGCCGGAGCTTGTGCGACTCCAGGAGGTTCAGGACCTCCAGCTCGCCCGGCCGCGCCCGCTGCAGCCCGGACAGATAGCGGAGGATCGCCTCGCCCTCCGGATACGTCATCAGATAGTGCAGGACCACCACGCCACCGGCCGGGTCGATCCGGTCGAGGAAGTGGTCCAGGAAGTACAGGCAGTCCCACGCGTCGACCCAGGCGAAGTCGATCGGCTCGAAGCCGGTGGGCAGCGCGCCGGCGGCCTCGCGCAGCGGCGCGTCCACGACGGTGACCCGCCCGGCGAGCCCGAGCCCGGCGAGGACGTCCTCGACCCGCCCGGCCGATGACTCGGGGACCGACCGGTCGTCCACGGCGACGAACCGCGGCCGGTACGGCTCCAGATGGGCGGCCGGGGCGGCGAGCGCGGGCTCGGCGCGCAACCAGTCGTCGTCGAGGGCGGCCCCGGAGCGGAGGTAGGGCCGGGTCTTGGCGGCGAGCAGCCGCGACTCCTCGTCGGCCAGGGCCTCGGCCTCGGCCAGAGCGGCCGCGAGGAACGGGGTGGTGTAGCCCATGCCGACCTCGAGGACCCTGCGCGGCCGCGTCATCCGGATCAGCCCGGCCAGGAACGGGGCGACGGCCTCGGTGCCCATGCCGGGCACCCGCAGCGGGGCGACCGCCCGCGCGAACGCCGGGCTGTCCGTCGACATGCCGCTCCGCCAGCTGTGCTCAACCATCGGCGTTCTCCCGGGCATTCAGTGCGGCGATCCGTTCAAGGCCGGTCAGGACGGTGTCGGCGGGCAGCCCGAAGTCGATCAGACAGGCGATCTCGTCCACCCCGATGCCCCGCAGCCGCTTCACCGCCCGTGCCGCCGTCGCGGGCGAGCCGAGCAGCCCACAGTCGTCGACATAGCGGTCGAAGGAGCGCCGGACGAGGAACTCCAGGTCGTCCGGGTGCAGTTTCGCGGGATCGACCCGGCGTCGGCCGTCGAGCCCCGAACCGAGCAGCAGCCCGAGCGAGCCGCGCAGATAGCGCAGCAGTGGCTCGCGCACCAACTCCCGTACCCGGTCCGCGTCGTCGTCCAGGAACGTGTGCACCATCAGGACCACGTGCCGGCCACCGGCCGCCCGGTACTCCCCGATCTTGTACGCGAGGTCGGCCAGGTCCTGGCCGAGCAGATGGGTCAGGACGCCCGCGCCCATCGCCCCGGCCGCCCGGAAGGTCTCCACCCCGCCCGCGCTGGTGATCCAGGTCGGCAACTCCGGCTGCACCGGCCGGGGATGGACCGACACCTTCACCTCGGTGCCCGTGCCGTCCGGGAAGGCGAGCGCCTCGCCCCGCCAGAGCTCCCGCACCTGGCGCACCCGCTCCGCCAGCACCGCGCGCCGGTCGGCGTACGCCTCCGGGCGCAGCGCGAAGTCGGCGGCGTGCCAGCCGGACGCGAAGGAGACGCCGACGCGGCCGCCGGACAGGTTGTCGACGACGGACCACTCCTCGGCGATGCGCAGCGGATGGTGCAGCGGCGCCACGACGCTGCCCGCGCGGATCGCCACGCGCTCGGTGACGGCGGCGACCGCCGCGCCGGTGACGGCCGGGTTCGGGTAGAGGCCGCCGAAGGGGTGGAAGTGCCGTTCCGGGGTCCACACGGCGGCCAGGCCGTGGGTGTCGGCGAACCGGGCCCCGTCGAGCAGCAGTCGGTAGCGCGGACCGGTGAACTCCTCGCTGTCGGCGGCGAAGTAGAACAGGCTGAAGTCCATGCCGCGCGGCGGCGCGGAACCGGCCCCAGGACCGGCCGCGGGCCTGGGACCGGGGGCGGGCCCGGAGCCGGGGGCGTGATCAGGTGAGTGCGTCATCGTTGACCTCACTGACGATGCGGCGGAGCGCGCCCCGGTCCACCTTGCCGTTGGCGTTGCGGGGCAGGGCGTCGAGGTGCGTGAAGCGGCGCGGCACCAGATGGATCGGCAGCGTCCCGCGCAGCGCGCGGATCAGCTCCATCCGGCCGGTGCTGCGCCCGGTGTAGCAGGCCACCAGATCGGTGACGCCGTCCTGGGCGACGCCGAGCACCACGGCCTCGGTGACCGGGTCGAGCCGCCGCAGCGCGGCCTCCACCTCGCTCGGCTCGACCCGGTGGCCGCGCACCTTCAACTGGTCGTCGAGCCTGCCCCGGTGGACGAGCAGACCGTCCTCGACCCGGACCCGGTCCCCGGTGCGGAACCAGCCGTCCACGAAGCGGCCCTCGTCGTCGCCCGGGTCCAGATAGCCGTCGAAGCGCTGCACCCCGCGCACCCACAGCTCGCCCGTCCTCTCGACGACCCGGTGCTCAAGGCCCTCGTACACCCGCCCGATGGGGACGGTGCCGTTGGAGGTCACCGGCCAGCGCCCCGGGTCCGTGGGCAGCCGGAACTCGGCGCAGGCGACGGTCAGTTCGGTGGGTCCGTAGAGGTTGTCGACGGTGGCACCCGGCGCCACGGCATGCCACAACCGGGCCTGGTCCAGGGTGAGCTGCTCGCCGCAGAACACGCTGTGCCGCAGCATCGACGGGCGCCCGGTGGGGAGTTGCCCGAAGCCCGCGCCGACCGAGACGGCCGACGGCACCGAGAACCAGTGGGTCAGCCCGCGCCCGGTCAGATAGTCGACCGGGGCGAACAGCTCGGAGCGGGACGGCACCACGAGGGTCGCCCCACCGCCCCAGGTGACGAACAGGTCGTACACCGACAGGTCGAAGGTCAGCTCGAAGGTGTGCGACATCCGGCAGCCCGGGCCGACCCCGAAGCGCGCGATGTTGTGCGCCAGGAACGGCAGCACCTGACGGTGCCGGATCGGGATGCCCTTGGGCCTGCCGGTCGTGCCCGAGGTGAAGAGCAGATACGCGAGCCCGTCCGGATCCGCCGCGTGCGGCGCGAGCAGCCCGGTCGGCCCGGCCGCGGCGACCTCGTCGTCCGTCAGGGCCAGTACGGGACGGCCGTCGGCCCACCCGTCCCCGGCCCGCCCTGCGGCGCCCACGTCGGCCACCACCAGGTCGACCCCGGCCGCCGCGCAGACGCCCGCGTTCCGCGCCGCCGGGTGGTCGGGGCCCAGCGGAACGACCGCGGCGCCGAGCCGCAGCGCCGCGAGATAGCCCGCGTACGCGACCAGCCCACGGGCCGCGAGCAGCCCGACCCGCTGGACCCGGCCGATCCGGTCGGCCGCGCCGCCCCCGGCGGTGATCCGCTCCGCGACCGCGTCGGCGGCCCGCAGCAGCTCCCGATAGGTCACCGTGCGGCCCGCTCCGGCGCCCGCTCCGGCGCCCGCGCCGCTCCCGCCGTCCTTGGCGGCGCCATTGTCCCCGGCGGTGCCGTCGTACGGGAACTCCACGGCGACGGCGTCCGGCAGGCGCGCGGCGGTGGCCGCGACCACCTCGTACAGGCTCCGGATCATGCGCCGCCCCGCAGGAACGCCGCCTGCCCCCGCACGGTCGGGTGCTGGAACAGGTCGGTGGCGCGCAGCTCCCCCGGGGTCAGCTCGTTCAGCTGCTCCCACAGCAGCAACAGCAGCAGCGAGTTGCCGCCCGCGTCGAAGAAGCCGACGTCCAGCGGAATCTCCGCCACGTCGTGGCCCAGGGTCTCGGCCCAGGCCGCCCGCACCGGGCCGATCAGCTCGTCCGCGTCGCTCACTTCTCGTCCTCCCGATGCCGGCCGTCGCCGGTCAGCGCTGAAATCCTGGTCCCCGGAGCCGCGGTCACCGCGGTGAGCAGCCGCTCGTACCGTTCGGCGGCCCGGCCGACCGTCGCGGCGTCGAAGAGCTCCCGGTCGTACTCCCAGATGAACTCGATCGCCCGCGGCCCCGCCCCGTCGCGCCGCCCGATGGTCTGCTCGGCCCGGGGGATCGCGATGACATTGAGATCGAACTTGGCGCTGCCGTTGGCGATGCCCGGCGTCACCTCGACCTCAAGCCCCGGGATGCGCACGGTGGCTGACGGGGAGTCATGGAAGGCGAACAACACCTCGCACAGCGGTTGCCGACCCCGCACCCGGGGCGGCCGCAGCGCCGCCACGACCCGGTCGAACGGCAGCTCCTGGTGCGCCAAGGCGCCGAAGGTCGTCCCGCGCACCCGGCCGAGCAGCTCGCGGAACGTCGGATCGCCGCGCAGATCGGCCCGCAGCGCCACCGTGTTGACCAGCATGCCGAACATGCCGTCCACCTCGGGCCGGGTGCGGGCCGCCATTCCGGTCGCCACGCAGAAGTCGTCCTGCCCCGACCAGCCGCCGAGCAGCACCTCGAACGCGGCGAGCATCACCGAGAACAGCGGCACCCGCTCGCGCGCGGCGAGCGCGCGCACCGCGTCGGCCAGCTCGCCCGGCACCGTGAAGCGCGGCGCGTCACCGGTGAACCGGCGGCGTGGGGTGCGCGGCCGGTCGGTGGCCAGGTCGAGGAAGTACGGCACACCGTCGAGCTGCTCGCGCCAGTACGCGAGCTGCTCCTCGGCCTCCGGGCCGTCCAGCCAGGACCGCTGCCAGACCGCGAAGTCGGCGAACTGGACGGCCGGCTCTGGCAGCGGCGAAGGCTCGCCCGCCGCGAACGCCCGGTACAGCGCGCACAGTTCGTCGACGAACAGGTTGAACCCCCAGCCGTCGTGCACCAGATGGTGCTCCAGATGCAGCAGCACATGCCGGTCGTCGGCGGTCCGCAGCAGCCGCCAGCGCACCAGCGGCAGCCGGTCCACCGGGATCTCCGCCGCCACCTCGGCGCGCACCGCCGCGCGCTCAGCGTTCTCCGTGCGCTCAGTGCTCTGCGCGCCCTCCGCGTCCTCGCCCGGCCCGCGCAGATCCGTCACCGGCAGCTCGACCCGGTACGGCGGATGCACCACCTGCACCGGGCCGTCCGGCCGTTCGACGAAGGTCGTGCGATAGACCTCGTGCCGCCGCACCACCTCGGTGAGGGCGGCGGCGAGCACCCCGGCGTCGAGCGCCCCGGTGAACTCGATCCTCGCCTGGAACTGGTAGGCGAGCATGCCGGGGTGCAGCCGCGTCATGAACCAGAGCCGTTCCTGCGCGCTCGACAGCGGCAGCGGCACGGTGCCGTCGCGCGGCACCGGACGGATTCCGGCGGCGTCGTTCACCGGCCCTCCCCGGTGGGCGCCGAAGGCTCCGCGTCGCCGACCGCGTCGCCGGCCGCGTCGCCGACCGGGACGAGGGCCGTCCAGTCGACGGCCGCACCCGCCGCCCACAGCCGTCCGGTCGCGGCGAGCAGCAGCTCCCACTCCGTACGGGTCTCCAGGCGGCCCGGCAGGGTCTGCACGACCGACGCCAGGGCGTTCGCCGGGCGGTCCGGATGGCCGAGGGCGAGCCGGGTGAGCGCCTGACCGGGGCCGAGTTCGACGAGCACGGGGCCGGGCAGCCGCCAGATCTCGGCCAGCTCGTCGGAGAAGCGGAGCGTCCGGGACAGCTGGCGGGCCCAGAAGGCCGGGCTCGTCACCTCCGCGTCGCGCAGCCAGGTCCCGGTCACGTTCGACAGCATCGGGACCCTCGGCGGGGCGAGCGGCACGGTACGCAGCAGCTCCTCCAGCGGACCGGTCAGCGGCTCCGTCATCGTCGAGTGGTAGGCGTGCGCGGTGGCCAGCCGCTGGCACGGCAGGCCCGCCCCGGTCAGCCGCCGCGCGGCCTCCTCGACCGCCTCGACCGGGCCGGAGAGCACGGTCTGCTGCGGGCCGTTGAGCGCGGCGAGCGACAACTCCCCGCCGAGCGGTCCGGCCAGCGGTCCGGACAGTGGTCCGGCCTGCGGCCCGTGCCCGCCCGCCGCGCCGAAGACCTCCGGTCCTGCCGCGACCGCGAGCATCGCGCCCGGCGGCAGCTCGTCCACCAGCCGCGCCCGCCCGGTGACCAGCCGCAGCGCGTGCTCGACCGGGAACACCCCGGCCAGGCAGGCGGCCGTGTACTCGCCGACGCTGTACCCGGCGAGCGCGGCCGGTCCCGCGCCGAGCGCCGTCAGGGCCCGGGCCAGCGCGTACTGGAGCGAGAAGAGCAGGGGCTGAGCCACGACCGTGCGGTGGATCTCCCGCGGCGCCGTGTGCCGGTCGAAGCCGTCGGCGGGTCCGGAGCCCTCCGGGCCCCCGGCCGTCGTCGCGGAAGTCGCCGGGAAGAGGACGGCACGCAGATCGAGGCCGTGCTGCTCGGCAAGGATCCGGAAGCAGTGGTCGAGCTCCGCCCGGAACACCGGCAGGCACCGGTACAGACCGGCACCGAGCCCCGGGTACTGGTCGCCGACCCCCGAGCACAGGAACACCCGGGAGGCCGCGTCGCCGGGGGCACCCGAAGCGCCCGGCCCGCCCGGCCCGCCCGGCCCGCCCGGCCCGCCCGTGAACACCCGCCGTACGTCCCGCTTGCGCAGCCAACGCGCCGCGTCGCGCGCCGAGCCGGCCAGCACCGCCCGGCGCACCGCGCCCGGCTCCGGCGGTGCGGCGGGCAGGTCGGGCACGGCGGGCAGCGCCGCGAAGCCCGCCTCGCCGCGCGCGTCGAGCCGGTCGGCGAGGTCGTCCGTGGCCCGTTCGAGCAGCTCCACGGTCGGTGCGGACAGCGTGAGGAGACGCGGCGGTACGGGGGCGGGCGAGGCTTCGCGTACGGTCATGGCGCCACCGCCGCCCGTACCGCGTCCGGCCAGCTCCGCGGGTCCAGGCCGTGCCGGCACAGGAACGCGTAGGCGAAGCGTTCGAGCCCGAACCCGGCGCACCCGGTGAAGACCGGCTCGCCCGCCTCGTCGCCGATCCCGAAGGACCGGCCGAAGAACTGCTCGTGGTAGTTGAACGAGCCCACGGAGACGTCACGTTCACCGTCCAGGGGCAGCCGCAGCTCGTACTTCAGCTCAAGCAGCTTCTGCGACCAGGCGCGCGCCGCGGTCGTGTCGTTGAGGAAGAACGGATCGCCCGCCACTTCGCACCGCCCGCCCAGCTCAAGGGCGTCCACCAGCTCGTACGCCCGCTCCATCAGCCGCCGTCGCGCGTCGAGCACGAACTCCGGTGTGCCGAGGAAGACGATCTCGCGGATCGTGAAGTCCCACAGCCGCTCCAGGGAACGCCGGTAACGGGACTCGTTGCGGAAGGACTTGCCCTTCGCGGTCACCACCAGGGAGGTCTCCGGCAGCGGGGCGTCCGCGAACTGGTGGTACGTGTGGAAGCACATGGTGGGTGGCACGCAGAGGTCGAAGCCGCCGCTGTGCGCCGCGAGCGCGGCGCGCGGATCGCCGCCGTCCGCGAGGTCGTCGAGGAAACGGCGGTAGCTGTCGACGTCGCCGTGCAGCCGCGACACGGACATCACCATCTGCGGGAACGACTCGAAGTAGCCGGTACGGCGCAGCGCGTCGGTGGTGATCAGCGTCGGGTAGCGGAACTCCCGGGCGCCTTCCCCGGCGCCGAACTCGGCCGTCACCAGCCCGCGCAGCAACGCGTCCAGATGGTCCATCAGCGACAGGACCGGCTCGCCGACGCCGATCTGACCCGCGCCCGCCTCCACGGCCGCGCCGCGCGCCACCAGCTCGTCGTACACGTCCGCGACCGGCGAGGTGTCGGCGGCGCGCCAGACCACCTTGGGCTCGACGAACCGCTGCCCGAGCAGGTCGTTCGCGGTCACCAGGTTGATCTTGCGGGTGAGTTCGGCGGCTTGGGCCGCTGCGTCCGCGTGCGGGTCCCCGTCGGAGTGACCGTCGTGGCCCGCGCCGAACTCCACGTCCACCGCCGTGATCTGGTCGCCCGCCGCCGAGCGGACCAGTGAGAAGCCGGTGATCGTCTCCGAGACGAAGTAGACGCGCTGGGCCAGTTCCTGGGCGAGTTCGGCGGGCAGCGCCGGTTCCAGCGGCAGTCGGGCCGTGCGGGTCCGCTCGCTCACCGCGCCTCGCCTCCCGAGGAGGCGCCACCGGGCGCCGAGCCACCCGACACCGAGCCGCCCGACACCGGGCCACCCGGCACCACACCTCCCGGCACCGGGCCTCCCGACAACGCCCCGCGCACACCGATGAGTTCGGCGAGGATGCCGCGCTGCACCGCGTTGGACCCGGCGTAGATCGGCCCGCCGAGCGCGTCGCGCAGCTCGCGCTCGATGCCGTACTCCTCCAGGTAGCCCCGGGCGCCGTGCAGTTCGACCGCTGCCTTGGCCGTCTCGATCAGACCCTCGCTGATGAAGATCTTGGCCATGGTGGCCTCCTGGAGGGCGAGCCGCCCCTCGCGCTTCAGCCAGCCGATCCGATGGAGCAGCAGCCGGGCCATGTCGAGGCGGATCTTCATGTCCGCGATGGGGTGCGACACCGCCTGGAAGGACCCGAGGGACCGGCCGAACTGGCGGCGCGTGTTGGCCTGCCGTACGCACGTCTCCAGGATCCGCTCCATCGCGCCGACGTGCGGGGCGAACATGAAGGACCGCTCCCACTCGATCGCCGAGGTGAAGACCGGGTATCCGGCGCCCTCGCCGCCCAGCAGATTCGCCGCGGAAACCCGGGCGCCGTCGAACTCGACCACGCCCATCGGCGTGGACCGCAGCCCCATCTTCGGCAGTTCGCGCTTCTTCACCACGCCCGGTGTGTCGGCGGGCACGACGAACGCCGACAACTGGTCCTGGCGGCCCGGGTCCTCCGTACCGGTGCGGACGATGGTGACGAAGACGTCCGCCACCGGGCCGTTGCTGATGAAGCACTTGGTGCCGTGCAGCCGGTAGCCGTCGCCGTCGCGCTCGGCGGTGCTGGTCATGCTCAGGATGTCCGAACCGGCCTCCGGCTCCGAGAGCGCGTGCGCGCCGATCAGCGAGCCGTCGCACAGCCCCGGCAGGAAGCGCCGCTTCTGCTCCTCCGTGCCGTGCAGCAGCAGATGGATCACACAGCCCCAGAGGTGGTTGGTGACCGCGAAGACGAGCCCGTTGTCGGGGCAGGCGTAGCCCAGCGCCTCCAGGGCGATCATGGTGGTGAGCGGGTCGAGGCCGCGCCCGCCGTACTCCTCGGGCACCGGCCAGCCCAGCACACCGAAGTCCGCGCAGCGCTGCCAGTCCTCCCGGGGGAAGCGGGCGCCGCGGTCGGCCTCGGCCGCGTCACGGCCGAGCTCCGCCCGGGCGAACGCGATGATCTCCCGGCGCAGCGCGTGCTGCTCGGGCGTCGGTTCGACGCTCACGCGCCGCCTCCGACGAGGGCCTTCTTGCGCTCCACGAACTCGGTGACGGCGTCGACCGAGCGGAAGTTGGTGAAGGCGAGGTCCTCGCCCGCGACCTGGAGGCCGTAGGTCCGTTCGACCCACATCACCAGCTGGACGGCGAACAGGGAGTTCACCAGACCGGCGGCGAACAGGTCCTCGTCGTCCTCCACCGCCACGCCGTGCAGGTGCCCTTCGAGGAACTCCCGGACCAGGACCTTGATCTCGGCCGACTCGTCAGCCATCGCGTCACTCTCCCGACTTCTGGAACTCGTAGGACTGGTGGGACTGGGACTGGTGGGACTGGTGGGAATCACTGGACTCGCTTGACCGGTGCGATTCGTAGGAGTGGAAGCCCTGTCCGGTCTTGCGTCCGTGCAGACCGGCGTCGACCAGCCGGGTCAGGAGGGGGCAGGGCCGGTACTTCGGGTCGCCGAAGTGGTCGTGCAGCACTTTCAGGGACAGCAGGACGGTGTCGAGACCGATGAGGTCCGCGGTCTCCAGCGGCCCCATCGGGTGCCCGAAGCACTCCTTGAACAGCCGGTCCACGTCCGCCGCGGTGGACACCCCCTCGTGGAGGAGGAAGACGGCCTCGTTGATGGTGAGCATCGCGACCCGGTTGGTGACGAAGCCCGAGGAGTCCTGGACCAGGACGTGTCCCTTGCCGACGCCGTCGAGGAGGGCGCGGGTGCGGGCGATGGTCTCGTCCGAGGTGTGGTGGCCGCGGATCAGCTCGACGGTGGGCTTGAGGTGCGCCGGGTTCATGAAATGGGTGCCGATGACGTGTCCGGCCCGGCCGGTGAGCGCCGCGACCCGGGTGACCGGGATCGCGGACGTGTTCACGCCGAAGGGGACGCCGGGACGGCAGACGGCGTCCAGCTCGGCGTACAGCGGCCGTTTGACGTCCCAGTCCTCGGTGACGTTCTCGACCAGGAAGTCCACCGCGTCGAGTCGCCCGAGGTCCATGGTGAACGCGATCCGGCCGGTCACCTCCGCCGGGTCCCGCACGGGTGCCTGCGGGCGGACCAGCGGAGCGAGCCGTACGTTCGTGGCGATCTCGTCCCGCGCGGACGACAGGGCGCGCTCCGCCACGTCCACGAGGACGACCTCGTGCCCGTGCTCCGCGAAGAGCTGTGCCACCCCGCGCCCCATGGTCCCGGCGCCCACCACGCCTATGCGGTCCACCCGCGGTCTCCCCTCGTCGTCGGTACGGAATCCCGCAGCAGGCCCAGGAGTTCGTCCCGTCCCTCGCGGAAGTGGAAGTGGCCCCCGGGCAGCACCCGCAGGTCCGTCGCCGCGCGGGTGTGCGCGGCCCAGCCGTCCCGCCAGGCCCGCCACGGCTCCTCGCTCCCGGCGAGGACGGTGACCGGGCGGTCCAGCGGCTCGGACTCCCGGGGGCGGTAGCCGTCGAGCAGGGCGTAGTCGGCCCGGAAGCTCGCCAGCGCGTGTTCCCGCAGGTCGGCGTCCTGGCGCAGCAGGGCGAGGGACTCGCCGGTGCCCCGCTCGATCGCGTCGAGCAGTTCGTCGTCCGACAGGCCGTGCACCGGCCGCGCGGCGGCGGCCGACGGGGGCGCCGGGCACGAGGACACGAAGAGCCGCTCCGGCATCTCCCGTCCCCTGGCCCGCAGTTCCCGCGCCGTCTCGAAGGCCACCAGGGCGCCGAGACTGTGCCCGAAGAACACGAAGGGCCGGTCCCGGCCGAAGTCGACGGCCGACACCAGGGCGTCCACCAGCTCGTCCATGCGGGTGTACGGGGGCTCCGCCCGGCGCGTGGTCCGGCCGGGCAGGTGCACGCCCCAGACCTGGATCCCGGGCAGCTCGTCCGACCAGCGGACGTACTCGCCCGGCAGGCCCCCCGCGTGCGGGAAGCAGTAGAGGGAGGCGACGGCGTCCGGCCGGCGGTGCCGCCGCACGATCCACCCCGTCACTGCGTCCGCTCCTGCGCGAGCCGCGCGTCGACCAGCGCGGCGAACTCCTCGGCGGTGGGCGCGGCGATCAGCTCCTTGGGCGCGAGCGGCACCGGATACGCCTCGCGCACCTTGGCCACGAGCCGGGTCGCGATGAGGGAGTCGCCGCCGAGGTCGAAGAAGCTCTCGTCCGGCTCGACCTCGGGCAGATCGAGGATCTCGGCGAAGAGCCGCGCGATCCGGTCGTACGTGGAGATGCCGGGCGACGGCGGGCCGACGGGCAGCCCCACGGGCTCCACGGTCGGCCCGACGGGCTCCACGGACTCCGCGTGCCGCACGGGCCGCTCGGCGCGCACCGGCTCAACGCCGAACGACTGCCGCTCGAAGGGGTACGTGGGCAGGGCCACCCGGCGCGGACGGCGGGCCCGGTGCAGGGCTGCCCAGTCGACGGCGGCGCCGGTCAGCCAGAGCCGCCCCACGGCCGCGGGATCGTCCGGCGGCGCCTCGGGCCGCCCGGCCGACGGCAGCACCGGGCCGGGCGCGGTGACCAGGCGGTCCCGCTCCTCCCCGGCCAGCACGCGGACGGCGTCCGCGGTGTCCGTGACGACCGCGAACCGCCGGTGGAGGTGTTCCCGCCGCCCGGTCTGGAGCGTCCAGGCCACATCGGCGAGCGGCAGCCCCGGCTCTTGGCCCAGGCGCTCCGCGAGCCGTGCGGTGACGGCCGCCAGGGCCGCCGGGGTCGCCGCCGAGAGCGGCAGCACGTACGGGCCGCCCGCGTCGTCCCGAGCGGCATCCGGCCCGTCCTCTCGCTGCTCGTTCCCCTCCTCCCGCCGTTCCTGCGGCGGCTGTTCGAGCACGAGGTGCGCGTTGGCGCCGCCGACGCTGAAGGAGCTCACCCCGGCGCGCCGGGGCATGCCGACGGGCGCCCACTCCTCCGCGCGGTCGACCACCCGGAACGGGCCGCGCTCGAAGTCGATCTCCGGATTGGGCCGGGTGAAGTGCAGGCTGGGCGGGATGATCCCGTGCTTCAGCGCGAGCACGGTCTTGATCAGACCGGCCACGCCCGCCGCCGCGTCGGTGTGCCCGATGTTGGTCTTCACCGAGCCGATCCCGCACCACCGGTCCCCGCGCTCGCGGTCGCTCCCGGGGCCGTGGTCGGGTCCGTGCTCGGGGTCGTCCCGGCGGAACGCCAGGGTCAGCGCGGCGACCTCGACCGGATCGCCGAGCCGGGTTCCGGTGCCGTGGGTCTCGACGTACGTGCAGGACGTCGCCGCGACGCCCGCCACCCGCTGCGCCCGCTCGATGACGGCGGCCTGCCCGGCGATGCCGGGGGCGGTGAAGCCCATCCGGTCAGGGCCGTCGTTGTTGACGGCGGAGCCGAGGACGACGGCGTCGATCCGGTCGCCGTCCGCCATCGCGTCGGCGAAGCGTTTCAGCACCACGATGCCGACGCCGTCACCGCCGACCAGACCACCGGCGGCGGCGTCGAACGCCCGCAGCACCCCGTCCGGAGCCTGGATCCCCACCTCGTCGGGCCCGCCCACCCCGACCGGGACCCGCACGGTGACACCCCCGGCCAGGGCGAGGTCGCAGTCGCCGGACAGCAGCCCCTGGACCGCCAGATGCACGGCGACCAGCGAGGTGGCACAGGCGGCCTGCACCGTGACGGTCGGCCCGCGCAGCCCGACCCGGTGCGCGACCCGGCTGCACAGGAAGTCGGACCCGTTCGCGACCCGTATCTCCCAGTCGGACACCGCCGGCAGCGCGGCCCGGTGCGCCTTGAGGAGCTGGGCGTACGCGTTCTCGCCGCTGCCCGCGTAGACACCGACGGCCCGGGCCTCGCGCCGCGGATCGATCCCGGCGTCCTCGAGCGCGGCGACCGCGCACTCCAGGAACACCCGGTGCTGCGGATTGATCAGCCGGGCCTCGCGCGGTGAGACACCGAAGTACCCGGCGTCGAACGACTCGGGGGAGTCCAGCAGCCCTCGCGCGGCGACACCGTCGGGGCCGGTGATCCGGGTGATCGAGTCCTTGCCGTCGAGCAGATTCCGCCAGAACGCGTCGGGACCGTCCGCGCCGGGAAATCTGCAGTCCAGACCCACGACGGCGATACGTCTGTCCAACGCTGTCACGACAGCCCCCGTTTCCGTCCCGTGATCAACGGCCGGTCACGCTACCGGGCCCGCCCACGCGAAGAGAAGACGTCGGTTTTTCCCCACCGAGGCCGGTTCCCTTCCTCCGGTGGGCGACCGCGATCCAGTGCGTGACGGGCCCGGAATTTAATCGGTGGTGCCGCGTCGAGGGGCGGGCTATGGTTCTTCTCATCCGGTGCCGAGCAGAGCGCGCGGTGTTGGTTCGTCGAGAAGAAGCAGGAGGTGAGGACATTGATGACTGTCACGGTGACGGGCACTGCCCGCATTCAGGAGTTCATCGTTCCCACCCCTGTGGTCTCCGGCTGACACCCACACGGACCGCGCGCTCGGAGCGCGCCGCCGGGGCCACCCTTTGAAGGGTTCCCCTTGTCTCTCTCGTCCCTCTCGTCTTCCCGCTCCACCTTCGGCTCCACCTCCACCGACTCGTCCACCGCCTCCGCCGACGCCGCTCGGCACGCCCTCACCGCCTACGGCTGGGACGAGGGCTGGGAGGCCGAGTTCGCCCCGTACGCCGCGCAGGGCCTGCTGCCCGGCCGTGTCGTCCGGGTCGACCGCGGGCAGTGCGACGTGGTCACGCCCGAGGGCGTCGTCCGCGCCGACACCGCCTTCGTCACCCCGCACGACCCGCTCCGGGTGATCTGCACCGGCGACTGGGCGGCCGTCGACCCGGCCGGTGTCAGCGACCCCCGCTACGTACGGGCCTATCTGCCGCGCCGTACCACCTTCGCCCGCTCCACCTCCTCGCAGCGTTCCGAGGGCCAGGTCCTCGCCGCCAACGTCGACCATGCCGTCATCACGGTGTCGCTCGCCGTCGAGCTGGACCTCGGGCGGATCGAGCGCTTCCTCGCGCTCGCCTGGGAGAGCGCCGACTAGTACACACCAGCCCTCACCTGCACAGATGCCGTTTGGAGCGGCCGGATCTGTGAGGTAGGAGGGCACTATGGCGAAGAAGACGGCAGAGGAGTTCCGGGACGGTTCTCCCGAGGAGCTGGCGGGCAAGCCCCCGGAGGACCTGGTCGACCTCTACCTGCGCCGCAGCAAGAAGAGGGAGACGGTCGAGACCCTCAAGCAGCACGCGCGCGACCTGCGCCATGAGATGCACAGGCAGGGGCTCACCGTCCGCAAGGTCTGGCTGGAGCAGCGGAGCGCTTCCAAGCAGCACGTGCGACGAGAGAAGCTCGAAGGCGCGATGGCCGCCGTCATGGACGGCGAGATCAAGACGCTCGCCGTCTGGAAGACGGACCGCTTCGACCGACGGGGCATGGCTGCCATAGGCACGGCCCTGGACGAGTTCGACCGCCGGCAGGCTCGGCTCTTCGTACTCCAGGAACGCCTGGACTCCAGCCAGCCGGGCACCCGCATCGTCTTCGCGATCCTGGCCGAACGTGCTCGCGAGGAGATCAAGGACCTCACCCTCCGGGTGACGACCGGAAAGAACGCGGCACGCACCGCCGGCCGGTGGCCGGGCGGTCGCACCCCGTACGGCGTCCGTTCCCCCAGGGGATCGGGACACATCGAACAGGACCCCGCCGAGTACCCGCACGCCCGTCGCATCGCGGACGAGCTGCTGGCCGGGAAGTCCGCGATGCGCGTGGCCCACGACCTGGAACGGGACGGCATCCGGACGCGCGACGGTGCCCGCTGGGACGCCCGCGCGATCACGCGCATGGTGCGCTCGACGGCATGGGCCGGCCTGCTTCCGACCAAGGAGAGGCGGTTCGACGAGCACGGCCAGCCGCTCGACGTCTGGGTGCCCTCGGCCGAGCCCGTGCGGGACGCCGAAGGGAACCCGGTGGTGATCGGGACCGGTGTCGTCAGCCCGGGGGAGCGGCTCCGGATCCTCGCGCTGATCGAGGCGAGGATCACGAAGATGGGTGGGGGATCACGTGGGAAGCGCCCGCACGCCACCTTCCTCGGCGGCATCTTCTCCTGCCCGCACTGCGGGAAGGGCATGACCGGCAGTGGCAGCGGCAGCGCCCGCAGCCTCATGTACCGGTGCCGCACCCGATCGGTGTACGGCAAGGACGCCTGCCCCGGCGTGGTGGTCCGCGCGCCGCGTATGGACGCGGCGGTCGAGGCGATGTGGCTGAGCCACGTCTCGGCTCTCGAACACGGATCCCCGGGCCTCGACGCCATCGTCCGACGTTGGGCGGTCTTCCACGACGTGGAGAAGGAACAGCGCCGCAAGGAGGTCATGGCCGGCCTCGACGCGGCGAGGGCACGCCGCGACAAACTGGAACACGACTTTTACGTGCAAGGCATGCTGTCCGAAGACCGGTTCAAGACGTTGGCAGCCGAGCAGTCGGCGGTGATCGAGTCACTCGACCTCGAAGCGGCCGAACTCGCACGGGAAGCCGACCTCTCCGTCTTCTTCGCGGACGGTGAGGCGCTGGCGGACGCGTGGGCGGAGTCGACGCTGGCAGACCGGCGCATGCTCCTGGGCTGCGTCCTGAAGTCGTTGACGATCGTTCCCGCACGGTTCCCGGGGGACCGCACCCCGATTCTCGGCCGGGTCGTTCCCCAGTGGGTCGCCTGACATATTTCGCGATGCTGTGATCCCGGAACAGGAAAACCCTGTTCCGGGGAATCTGCGCGCCGTGGTGCATCTGTCAGCCCCGGACGGCCACCCGGCGATCACCGCTGCCCGCATCCCGAAGAAACACCCGGGACCCACGCGTCGCCCGTGATCAGAATTTACGCGGTGGATCGAGGCACAGGCGCCGGTAACCGGGGTCAGAAGGCTCGCAGCCTCTCGATGTGGCGTCTCTGCTGTTTGTCGTCCTGCTTGATGTGCACACTGACAAGCACTCTATGGCCGTCCGGCTTGTAGTAGATGCGGCCAAGTCGCTCGCTTCCCGCGATGCCCGTCGCTAATTTCGTCACCTCATACCAGCCACGCATTCCCTCAAGGTCCTTCCCGACAAGGCGCCCAGAGTCGATCTCAGTGAGTGCTTTCATCGTGGATGCTGGCGAGTCGAGGTTGGCGATCACGTCGACTGCATCGAGAACAAAGTCGAGGCGGCTGAACGCCTGAGGCAGGAACTCAATGACACCTCCGCGCCGAGGCCGTTGCGCGGTCGCGACGCGAAGTCGCTCAGTCTCCAGCGCCTCGAGTTCCGTCACTCTCCCAAGGAGTGCGTCTACCTGCGCCGCCAAGTCGTCGGCGCGTGCTCCGCTTTCTGCGGCCTCCGAGTCGGCCGCTCGCACACGCTCCAG
Organism: Streptomyces sp. NPDC090025; assembly: GCF_044748125.1. Taxonomy (NCBI): domain Bacteria; kingdom Bacillati; phylum Actinomycetota; class Actinomycetes; order Kitasatosporales; family Streptomycetaceae; genus Streptomyces; species Streptomyces sp. NPDC090025. Next base: position 448,468 of record NZ_JBIVFL010000002.1, read on the forward strand.
CAGCAAGGAGTTCTCGGCAAGAGCGAGTTCTCGAAGTTCCTCGGCGTCAGCGAGGCTCTTCACCAGTTCCGCCGTGTCTGCCATGCCTCCCAGGCCTTGCCGGAGCAGGGCGAGTTGCTCTTGCAGATCTGAGTGATGACGTTCTGCGAGGGCAACGGATTCTCGGTGTCGATGCTCGCTCGCTTGGGCGTTTGCAAGATTGTGACGGAGCTGCGCGAGCTCCCGCTCAGCCGCCTCGCCCTTGCGTGTCGCGACGTACAGCTGGTTGAGCAGTTCCTCGATCCGAGCCTCGGCATCAGCGAGTCGAGCGGTTGTCGGATCCGTGTCTGGCACCGTCGGCGCGAGAGACGAAGGGGGTGCGATGACAGCGCCGACGAGCGCAAGTGCTTCGGCCTGGCTGCCCTTGAAGCGAAGGCGCGCGAACCAGTCGTAGAAGTTTCCGTTATCTGCTGGACGATGGCTGACGTCCCAGCGCTGGACGCTGAGGTCTGCGTCCTCAAGCGCTGACACCAAACTGCTGGCAACGCGCTCCGACGCGTTGAAGACGACGTAATGCCCGTACTGGTTGGTTTCGAGGTGCCACTCGACGTCGAAACCGCTGGCCTTCTCCAGCGGTTCACCGGCAATGGGAGCGTAGGGAACCTCTGCTCCGGCGAACAGGAAACGATCGCAGTCCGCCAGTTCCCAGCTCGATCCGTCCAAGTCGATGAGATCGCCCTGCCGGAGCGGGTAGACGGAGCCCGCATACGCGACGCCCGCATATCCATCGGGAGTCAGGCGAATCGGACGGCGGACTCCGGACTCGACTTCCGTTCCGTGGTCAAGCACTCGCACGAGTGCCTTGGCGCTCGCCATGTCACGCCGATCCGCATCGACACTCTGAGTGCCCCCACTGGCGCTTGCAGACGGCACACGGCTGGTAGTACAGCTGTTCCAGCACCTGGGCTTCTGTCGCTCCGTCGCGCACGTGCCGGGCGAATGCCCTTGAATTGTGCAGATAGAGCACGTCGCCGGGAACGGTCGCCTGGTCTTTGTCCCTTGCCGCATTCGCACGGACGACCAGCCCCGTTTGCGGCACGACTATGGGTTCCTCAGGTGCTTTTGGGTCCGCGGCAGCACCTCCGGGCATGGCCGAAGCCGGGAGGCCAAGACCGAACTCCAGGTCGTAGTACGACGCCGTGACTCGATCGTGCCTCTGGCTTGATGACGCCTCGACTGACAACACCAAGTCATCGTCGAGAACGACCTCCAGCTCGAGGCGCTCGTGCAGTGGCGGCGCGGTCTCGTCGACGCTGAGTGTGATCATTCCAAGCGACGTTCGCCGCTCGCTCGCCTGCGGATGGGATGACAATGCGGTCGGAGTAGCGATCGGAAATTTCGCCTTCCCGTCCGTGGGATCCGCGCAGTACAGGTGGAGGGTTTCGTGCTTGACCTCTCCACCGAGAGGCATCTCAGTGCCCGCAGCGAGGAGCGGCATCAACGACCCGCGGGCGAGTTCGAGTTCGATGGGCTTCGCCAGCCGGAGCCTCTGCCTGTCATGCGCAATCCACGCAGCTCCTTGTGAGATCAACGTGGCACTGTTCGCCGGCACCTCAACTCGGTCCGGACCGAACAACTCGTGCAGCCGGCTCCGAATCGCGGGCATGGCCGCCATGCCACCGACCACTACGACCAGCGAGACCTGCCCGGGCGCCATCGACAAGCTGCCGAGCAGCGACTCGATCTCATCAATACCTGCCGCCACGAGCGGCCGCGTGATCTCCTCCAGCTCCTGACGCGTGAGCTGGTACTGCAACGTGGCACCTGATTGGAAGTAGCTTGGCCGGTAGAACGTCACGTCGACTCGGTCGGCCGAAAGCTCGATCTTGTTGCGCTCCGCGTCCTGGAGGAGACGGAGTTCAGCCTCAGGGATCGCAAGATCGTCGTCAGTGGCACTTCCGCGAGCCCGAGCGCGCTTCACGACCTCGTCGCGGATTACCTTGTCGAACTCGTCGCCGCCGACCTGGGCCGAGCCACCGTTACGAATTTGCCGAACCTGTGCTTCGTCGACCCGGCAGAGAGTCAGGTCCAGCGTCCCACCGCCCCAGTCGACAACCAGGACGTTTCGTCGTGTAAGCCGCCGCGCCATCTCTTCTGGGTCCTTGGCCCCCCGGATGAACCCGTACAGGGCGGCGAGCGGCTCGTGGACGAACTGGGCCACTCCCATCCCGGCGCCGGCGAACGCCTCTCGCAGCGCGGCGCGTCGGTGCCCGTTCATGGTCACGGGGATCGTGACCACAGCGTTGTCGAGGTCGCCGAGTACGTTCCGCTGCGGACTGCGCAGGGACTCCGATCGGACGTGCCGCACGACGTCCGCGACGATGTCCACCGGGCTCCGGTCGACGCCTCCGACGCCGATTGCCTCCTCGCCGAGGAGGAACTTCGGCGATTTCACCGTGTTGCCGTGCACCCCAATGCCCGCGGCACCCAAAGCGTCCTTGGCCTCGCGGCCGACGACTACCTGCTCGCCTTCGTACCGGACGATCGAGGGGTGTGGCCGGCCGGTCTCGACGTCCATCACGTCGATCACGCGGTCACCGACTACCACCGAGATCAGGCTGTTGGTCGTTCCGAAGTCGAAGCCGACGATCACGCGAAGCCTCCAGACGCGTCTTTCAGCTGCTGGACCTCACGCGTGAGGGCAAGCAGGGAACGGTCGAGGAACTCCTCCGCGACGTTGGGCGCACCGTTCCGAAGTGCGTGCAGACCGTCGGTAAGCAGACTGATCTCATCTCCGAGACGCCGGATGATGCGCGTTCGCAGCGTTTCATAGTCGTCCGTCATATGGCTCTTGTCGACCACTCTGTTGTCGCGCTCAGCCGCGAGCTCCTTCTGCAGTCGCACCACGTCGGCAGAAAACGCGTCGGCGCGAGCCAGCGCAGATTGCTCACGCTCCTCGGCGGCCGAAAGTTCACGGCGCAGCCGAGTCTCGCGATTCCGAGCGGCGTCGGCCTCATCCCGGAGTTGTGCGATTTGCCGATCCAAGCGGGCGCTCCGGGCCAGGTAGTTCGCCCCGACGATCCCGAGCACGCTGAGATCGCTGCTTGCCCCGACCTCGCCGGCGGCTCGCTCCAGCCCTGCTGCCCTGGGGGCCTCGTTCTCCCAGATAGAGCCATACGACGCATCGATGAACTGATCTAGGGTCCACTCACGTTGGAGCACGCGGAGGAGTCCATAGCACGCGACCGCATTCTTGATGAGGCGCTCACGATCTGCGTCCTTGAACTGCTCCGGGGCCAGTCCGAGATCGTCGGCGCGGACCCGCAGGGCCTCGTTGCGCACGTGTTCGGTCGGGAGCTGCGGATCCTTGCGGGGGTCGACCAGCTGGTCCACCCAGACCCGGAACACCGGGCTGTGGCCCAGGGCGACCAGCGCGAGTTCAACGAGCCGGTTCAACGCCCGCGCGAGGTCAGCATCCTCGGCATGCTTGAGCGGGACCCCTTGGCGCGCCGCATACTGAAGCAGCTTGAACGGGGTCGACAACGTTGGGTCCGTCGGCGCGAGAGAGCCGACCAGTGCGCTCTGTGACTCGATGCCCTCATCGGTGATCGCCAGCCTCTTGAGGGTCTCCTTCGGGAGGTCCAGCAGTCGAGCGTTCGACTCGTACGCGAACCTCAACAACTCCTCGATCGAGGTGATGGTCGGCTTTGGCTTCGTCTTAGACTTGGCCCGATGCGGCCCCTCCTGCGCAACGGATGGCGCCGGCGCATTGTCAGGAGGCGCGGCCGAGGCGGTCCCATCGCCGGTAGCGGCAGCCGGCGCGGGGTCGCTCTGCCCCGACTCCGCGCCGGTCTCTGGAATGGTCTCGTTACTCAACGTCCTACCTCTTGCAATCGGGTCCGAAATCCTGCGTACCAGGCGCCGGTGTCCTTGGAGTGCCTGAGCGCCTCGCCGTGTCGTGATGCACCGTCAAGGTCACCCGCAGCGAGCAGCACCTCGGCTGCGATGAGCCGGACCTTGAATTGGTCCTGGGGCCGGAGCTCGCCCAGCGAGGGCAGCAGCTGGGTAACCGCGGATGACTGCGCCCCGTCCAAAGCCGTTGCACCGACGTCCAAGAGGTCCTCGGTAACGGAGTCGCTCAAAGCCTGATCGAAGCTTCCATGCGACCGGTCGGCCAGGCTTGTCGTGACGACTGCGCCGCCTGTGAGGAGGGACCGGAACCGCGCCGCGACATCGGAGACGCGGTGGCTGTTGGTCTTGCGCACCGCAAGTTCGAACTGATTGTAGTGCAACGCGACCAAACCGCAGATCGCCTCCGCTGCGGACCGGTCGAAGGTCGACAGCACATGGACAGCGCTGTTGTACCGCTGCTCGTAGAGCGGCGCACCCGACGCATCCGCCCGGCCGGGGTCCTCGACCGCCTCACGCGCAAGCACGCCGTACAGGTATGTCGCCAGACCTTCGCGGTAACGGCGGGCCGTCTCCCCGCGGCCGGCACGCATGATGAACGTGTCGATTGCATTGCGACTCAACTCGCGATTGGAGATGAGCTTCTCCAAGGCCTGGTCGACGAGGCAGAGATCCTCTTCCTCTGCGAGGCAGAAGGCGAACTCGAACGTCCGCTTCAGCGGGCCATTGGAAACAGTCACTGTCTGGACGCCTACCTTCACCGACGCGAGGAAGCCGGCGGCCTCGGATGTTGAGGTTTCGCGGCCGTTGACGGTGATGGATTCGACATCCGCGGTTACCCAATCGGCTGGGTCGCTGGAGCTCGTGACCATCAAGCGTGTGCGCCCGCACTCTCGTCCTCTGAAGAGGAGGGTCGGCCGCTTGGTCGCATGACCGTCGAAGCGGTGTGCTCGGCGGGCGCGCTTGGACGAGAAGACGAGTCCACACTCAGTGCAGGGAAACTGAGGGGGCTTTGGCGGGGCTGGCAGTCCAACCGATTCAAATCCGATCGGCTCATGGAACTCCATGTAGCCGGTGTGCCAGAACCCCACGAACCCCTCCTGTCGCTTCCTGATCCGCGTCCCCTACGCCTTCGGAAGGCTAGTCGGAGCGCAGGGACTTTGCGAGGTCGAGGGTTGAGTGATATCGACCCGTGATGGGCTGTCATGTCACGTTCGTATGGGCCCAGATGCCGATGCGGGCATGGCTTTGGTGATCACGGCGGAAGCTGTTGAGTCAAATGAGGTGGTTTGTTGCTATAGGTTCTTTTCCTAGGGGTTCAGCCTCGGGTCGAGGTCCGTTGATCCACACGGCCGTGGGCAGATTCGGGGGCTGCGGGCGGCTGCCGAAGCGTTCGGGATGCGCCGTGTACGCCTGGGCGAGGGTGACCGCTCGCTGCTGGCGGACGAGGTCGGCGGTGCCGGTGGTGCGCGCTGGCCGATCGCCGAATGCCTGTGCTCGTGGTTGCAGTAGGTGCCTTGTTACCGCGCCGTCAGGGGTGGGAGTGCTCGGATAGTCCCGGGTTACGCCGAATCGACGGCCTTGCTTACGGCACGGCTGACGCGATCACGGAGCGCGTCAGCGGAGACGTATGAGAGTGCCTCAGCCAGCGATTCGAGTGCGCAGGCGAACTGGTCCTCCTGCTGGCGCAGGTGGGCGTCGAAGAAGGGAACCACGGAACCGGTGACGCTGTGCCGGGTCCGCCGCACGTACAGCACTGTGAGGGAGAAGGCCCAGCAGGCATGCAGGAAGCCGTAGACGGGACGAGGGGTTCCTCGCCAGGGAGAGAGGAAGGTGACGTCGGCGGGGAGGCTGACGTCGTGCGCGGCCAGGGCGTCGTTGAGCCAGTTGTGGGCGGCCTCGTGGATCAGGTCGCGGGCCAGGACCTCGGGGTGGGTGGTGTAGTCGGTGAAGACGGTGCCCGGGAGGCGGGTGAGGGCCCAGCTACGGAGGGTCTCTTCGAGTCGGCGACGGTTGAGCAGGCAGACGACGGGGGCGTGCTGGGTGAGCAGGGTGCCGAAGCCGTGCTCGGTCGCGGAGAGGAGGGCGGCACGAACGAGGCCAAGGGCCTCGGGTGGGGCAGGGCTGGTGTTGGGGCCCACGAGGTAGTACGCGGTTTCGGAGATCTCCGAGTGGAGCAGGTCCTCTGGGGGTGGGCTGAGCACGATGTGCGGGCCGGCCGACAGGTGGGTCAGGTCTTGCACCGTCGTACGGCGGTACCAGGCGAGGCGGTCCGCGTCCCGGGCGCGCGCCGCGTGTTCGGCGCCTTCGAGCAGGTGGTGGGCGACGGCGTAGTCGAGGGCGGACGAGCCGAGGCGGTTACCGAGTACGGCAGCGATACGGCTGGTCCGTTGGCGCTGGTGGTCGGCGATACCGCCGAGGGCGACCAGGGCTTCCGGGGAGAGAGCGCTCATCTGGGGCTCCGGGAGTGGGACGGGGCCGGACCGGGACGGGCCCGGCCCCGTGGCGGGTCAGGACTCGGTGGTGGGCTCAGCGGCGTCAGGCTGCACCGTGGTGGCCAGCCAGGTCTCGGTGGCCGCGTTGGAGGTGTGCGCGGTGGTGCGCACCGGGTCGCTGTCACGCAGGGATGCGACCGCCTCCAGGAACTCGTCGAACGTCTTGTCGTCTGCCACTGCTCGCTCTCTCCTCAGGTCGGGGCGGTGGGTTGGGGCGAAGGGCTGGTGCGGGCGGGCCGCGGGGGCCGGTCACGGATGCATGGCTCCTTACTCGGAGACGAAGAGCGTCAGGAACTTGCGAACGCGGCCGGCGCGGACCGGTTCGGTGCCGTGGACGAGCTGGCTGCCGAAGACCACGAGAGTCCCAGGAGCGGGTGCGACGCTCCATCGGGTGCGAGGCATGGCGCGAAACCAGGGGGAGGACATGTCCGTTCCGTCGTGTGCGAAGCGCATACCCGGGGCGTAACCCGACCCGGTCGGTGCCTCGTCGGTGATCCAGGCGGCGTCGCTGCCCGTGGTCTCCACGTAGAACGCCCCGCCTGTGTCCTGCATGTCCGTGAGCGTGACCGTCGCGGCGGCGATCTGCCGAGGACGGGTGAGGGGATCGGGGGCGATGCCGTCCGCATGCGGGGTGATGTGCTGGCCCGCGCCGTACTCGAGGTAGATCCACGGCCGGTGGCCGGTGACCGACGGCAGGGTGCGCGTGATGGCGGCCATGTGGAGCTTGACAGCCTGGTCGAGGAGGACGGTCGCCTCGTACGGGATGTCGGTCATCTCGATCCGACCGGCCGGCTCGTAGACGTCCTGCGCCTCGGCGGGGGAGCGACCGGGGATCTCGTGGATGGTCGTATGGCGGCCCGCGCCGTACCGGTCGCGCCCGAGGGGGCCGAGCGCGTCGTCCATGACGTCGTTGAGGCGCTCGATCTCGTTCGGTCTGAGGAAGCTCTCCACGGTGCGGATGGACAGCGTCTCGGCGATGTGGATCACTGCTCGCCTCCATCGCTGGAGTGGGCTGCGGTCGCGCAGGCGCAGAGGGTGGACGGCGGGGCAGAGGCGGCTTCGGCCAAGGCCTCCGTGAGTACGTGCATGGCCTTGGTGAGGTCCTCGAAGTACTCGGCAGGCGTGGTGTCGGCAGAGGGTACGAGATGGAGGTCGAGCGTCGAATAGACCCGGCCGGTGGTGCGGCACGTGAGCTCGTTGCGGCCGAGGACCAGCGAACACGCTCCGGGCAGGGAGGACTCGGCTCGGCTGGCGGCACGGCACAGGCGCGCCGCTGTTCGCGCGTACTCGGCGCGGTCGCGCGGCAGGATGCCGACCGAGAGGAATCGGGGCTCGGCTCCGGGGAGGTCGGCGTATGCGTGGCCCTGGCAGCTGTCATAGGTGACGGTGTTCCAGCCCGCGGTGAGCGCGTCGACGACCGGGCGGACGCCGGGCTCGATGCCCTCGTACCACTGGGGGTGTCGCGGGTCGAGATCGTCCGCCTCGTGAACGCCGGGGAGGCCGACCGTGTTGATGTTGCCGTGGGCGCTGACCTGGAGGCGTGCTGGCGGGCGCGGTACGGCGGGGTCATCCCACCGGGCCAGGAAGGCTACGACGTGGTGCATGTCGTTGGGGCGGACGGGACGCCATTGCAGCCGGGAACAGGAGGCACCGGGCGGGAGACCCGGCTGGGCGAGCAGGGCGGCGACGCCGTCGATCAGGCGCATGCGGTGGTCGCAGTACGCGTCTTCGTCGCCCGCGGCGGCGAAGCGCAGGCGGACCGCTGGGCAGCCCGCGCCGCAGGTGTCGCGGTAGTCGCATGTCGTGCACTTCGTGACCAGGGAGCGAGCCTGCTGAAGCAGGGGAGAGCTGCCCTGGGCGCCGGCCAGGTCCGCCTCAGCGTGTACGTCACCGAGCGCGGCCAGGCCGGCCTGCGGCCAGGGCAGCTCATCACAGCTTCCCAGTCGGTCATCGGGATAGAGGGTGAGGACGTGGTCGCACTTCAGGTCGGAGAAGTGACAGGAACGGGTTTGTAGACCCCTCAGGCGGCGGATGACGGAGACGACGGGCTCCAGCTTGACGCGGCGGAACAGGCCGTCGGCGACCCAGTGGTGGGCGGCCTCCAGCACGAAGTCGGCGTACTGACCCGGCGTGACGGCCCAGGCCGGGCCGGTGGGGCCGATTGCCCGTCGCTGGAGTGCCCGGCTGGTCGGCGTGCGGAATCCGGCCACCGTGGTCGACCGGGTGACCGCCGCGTCGAAGCACGGCACCAGGCTGACCGTCGTCACGGCGGGAAAGGAGGCGAGGTGCTCTATGACCTCGGAGGCCCGGCCGATGACGTATGGGGTGACGGCGCAGATGACGCCGACGCGGCGTTCCCGACGGCCGAGGAGTTCCAGGGCTTCGACCACTCGGGGGTACGTGGGGCGGCCGTCGTAACCGACGCGCCACGAGTTCCCGAGCGCGTCCCCGTCGAGGGAGAGGCCGATCTCCAGCTGGGGGCAGTGCCGCTCGAACAGGTCCAGCCAGGCGTCGTCGAGCTGGAGGCCGTTGGTCTGGAGGCTCACGCGGATGACGTTCGGCTGTGCGGCGAGCGCGTCCAGGATCTCCGCGATCCGTTCCCGGCCGGCGGTCAGGGGCTCCCCGCCGTGGAGTTCGACGCTGAGCGGACGCCCGGAGAAGATCGAACCGAGGCGGTGGACCTGTTCTGCGCTGATCCGGGCGCCACCCGGTGACTCCTTGCGCTTCTCGAAGCAGTACAGGCAGTCGATGTCGCAGGTCTCCCCGCGGAGCTTGAGGATGACGGAGACGGCCGTGTCCGGCCCGGTGCTCAACAGCGGGGCGTAGAGACTCTCCAGGTCGATGGAGGCGGTGCGGGTGACGGGCATCAGAGGACTCCGGAGGAGGAGAGACGCGGTCTACGCGTCATCGGTGGAGACCGTGGACAGCCACCCGAGAAGCTGCCCGCCGGTGATGGGGATGTGGACGTCGCCACGGCGAAGGAACCACCCGTCGGCGTACCGCTGGGGCAGCCAGCCGGCGTCAGGGGCATCCAGATGGGGAGGCTTCTGCAGCGGGTCGTCGACGGGCCAGCAGTCCAGAAGCGCTCTCGTCACGCCTCGCTGAACGGGGCGGAACCACTCCCACGTCTCTGCGCGAGCCGGGTCGATCGACGGGCGAGGCTGCGCGTCGGCAAGCAGCGGCAGCCACTTGTCGCCGAGGACAGGGTGGCCAGCCGTCGCGCAGCGGAGCGCGGTGAGGCAGGTCTCCAGCTTCCGGCACACGACGCCGGCCGATTCGGCCAGGCCGTCCTCGACGAGGCCGGTCAAGTCCTCCGCGAGACTCGCAGCGACCTCGGCCTGGTCGGCGACCGCCCAGCGTCGGTAGCCCTGGCGCTCCCCGGGGTCGAGCACCGGATCCCAGCCCCCGGAGCCGTATGAGAGGGCGGTACGCAGACACATGAGGTCGTGCATCGAGGCGCGTACCCGACGGAACGATCCGAGGTCATCGCGGCGCACGTCGAAGGAGCGGAGCAGGTCACGGAGTTCCTCGGCCCGCTGCGGCGCCGTCGCCTGGAGGTCGACACGGACGCCGTCCACGATGCGCGACTCCCAGGCCGGAAGGTCGCCGTCCACGATGCCACGCAGGTCGATGTCGCTCGCTGCGTGGGCGAAGCCGCAGGCGAGGGCTCCCTCCAGCCAGACCTCGCGGGCCTCGCCGGACGCGACCAGCGCTTGGGCGACTCTGTCGGCGATCTCCCGGCGCAGTCGTGCCGATGGGTTCACCGGTGGCCTCCTTCGATCAGGATCCTGTTGTCTGCGGTGATCTCCTTGAGGAGATCGACGGCCCATCGGTCGAGCGCGCTGCGCACGTCGGAGCGCTGGGCGCCGATGTGGGGCGTGGCCAGGAGGTTGAGCGGCGTCGGGGAGCCGGCGAGGAGCGGCAGGTGCTCCCGCTCGACCGGGTCGAGGGCGAGGCCCGAGAGCCTCCCGTCCGCCAGTGCCCGCAGGCAGGCGGCGACGTCGAGGGTCTCCAGCCGCCCGGCGCAGATCAGCAGAGGCCGCTGCGGAGCGACGCGTGCGAGGAAGTCCTCGCCGATGAGCTGTTCGGTCGTGGGACGCAGCGGCAGAGCGATCACGTGTACCTGCGACTGCTCCATGAGGGCTGTCGCCGACAGCTCTCGCAGACCGGGAGGGTTCGACGGCCACGCGGCGAAGGCCGTGCGGCCCACGAAGGGGGCGAGGGCCCAGTCGGCGGCCAGCCCCACCGGGCCCGCGCCCCAGATGCCCGCGGCCAGGGTGCCGAGTGACGCCCCCATACACGCCTGCTTCTCGTGCTGGCCGAGCAGCAGCGCGTGCTGCCCCAAGGGGATACGCCGGGCCAGGGCGAGGGCAGCGGCGAGGACCCACTCGCCCACGGCGCCCGCGCCCGCTTCGGCGTTGCGGTGCAAAGTGATGCCACGGTGCCGGAGGGCGTTCACGTCGATGTGGTCGATGCCGGAGCCGGCCCGTACGACGTGCCGCAGGCGGGGGAGCGCGTCGAGCTCCCTCTCGCCGACACGGATGCCGGAGCGCAGGACGAGCACGGCCGTGTCGGCGGGCGGAGGCGAGTCCAGGTTCGGCAACTCGTGTACGAGGACATCGGGCAGGGCGCGGCGGATCGCGCTCGCGTCCGCCGCACCGCGTAGCACCAGGACAGCGCTCATCCGGGGAACTCCGGCTTCTCGTACCGGCCGAAGGCGAGATCGCCCTCGCCGACGACGACGGTCACGGGCGAAGGCGCGCCGAAGTACACGTCGCAGGCGCGCTTCACCCCAGGGAGCCCGTCCCAGGCCCGCGGGTTGACCGTCGTGTCCGCGTAGTCGTCGACGAGCAGCACGCCGGTCGGCACCAGGCGGGTGACGCAGTGCGTGAGGCCCGTGAGGGTCGAGTCGTAGAAGTCGCCGTCCAGGTAGGCGAACGCGATGTCATCGGGCAGCTCCTTGGGAAGGGTCTCGTCGAACCACCCCGGATGGATGACCGGTGCCGGCCTGCCCCAGGTCGTGTGCGTGGCGCGCACGTCGTCCGGCGACGACCGGAGCTCGCCCGCCGCCAGATGGTGCGAGTCCCCGGCACCGGGCGCGGGCATGCCCTGGAAGGAGTCGTAGACGTGGATCTCGCGGTCGCGGTCGCCCAGCGAATCGAGCACGCTACGGATCCAGAGGGCCATCGCGCCCTTGTAGCAGCCGAGTTCCACCACGGCTCCCGGCAGACCGCGAGCCGTCAGGTCTGTGAGCTCGTCGGCGATCACGCGGAGCCGGTCGGCACAGACCGTACCGGCGTGCTCCCGGAGCAGCCACTCCCGCAGATCCTTCAGCATCGGATCCATGAAGGTCACCACCTGTCCACGAAGGGGTCGGCGAGCTCCCCGTTCAACGCCGCCGACAGCGGGCGGTTGATCCGGGGCAACAGGTACACGTCGCCCAGACGATCCAGCGGAACCCACTCGAAGCCCACCTGGATGGGGTCCGGCGGTTCCGGCATGCGCGGCTCCGCGTCGTCCACCTGCTCCGCGAGGAAGTTGAACTGGACCTTCTGTACGTCCCCGAACTCGCCCTGCCACGACTCGGGGACGTACTCGACGACGCACAACAGACGCCGGGCCACGACCTGCAGGCCGGTCTCCTGCGCGACCTTGCGGTTCACGGCTTGGCGCAGGTCCTCGCCGACCTGGGCCTTGCCGCCGGGAAGGTTGTAGTGGAACCCGGCCTCGTCGTCGTACGACAGCAGCAGGACGGCGCCGTCGCGCACGATTGCTGCCTTCACGGACACGCTGATTCGTGGCAGCTCGGGCGTCAGAGGCACGACAGCGCCTCCGGCTCGCCGACGCGCATCAGGTCGCCGACCTCCGCCAGAGACCCCGCGACGGTGGAGCGGAAACTCCCTCCACGCCGGAACTGACGGGCGGCGGTGCGCATACCTGCGAGGGCGGCACGGCTGAGCTGGTTCGCGTAGATGCAGAGGCGGAAGCCGGCCTCGCCGAGTTCGGCGGCGCTCAGGTCGGGGAACGCCGTGGGCACGCTGACCAGCGGCACGCCGTGACTCCACGCTCGCCCGATGGCCCGCGCCTGCTTACCGGTCGCGTCCTTGGAGTGGATGAGTACCGCATCCGCTCCGGCCTCGGCGTACGCCTCGGCACGGGCGATCGCCGTGGCCATGTCCTCGCCGGCGATCAGGGCCTCGGTGCGGGCCACGACCACGAGGCCGTCACCGGCGATCTTCCGTATGCGCCCCACCTGCTCGCACAGCAGGTCCCGGTCGGCGAGGTTCTGGGCCCGGTGGGCCGCGAAGCTGTTGCACTTCGGGTACGCGCTGTCCTCGACACACACCGCCGCGGCTCCGGCGCGCATCAGGTCGGAGGCGAACCGCTCCGCCGTGCGCCCCGAGCCGCCCGCGTTGTCGATGTCCACGATGACGGGCAGTTCGGTGACACGGCCGAGCGAGGCGACCACGTCGGACAGGTCCCGGGGGCCCAGGACGTTGGCGTCCGGCAGCCCGGAGGCCGCGGACACCTCCAGGCCGCTTACCCACAGGGCGTCGAAGCCCGCCTCCGCTGCGACGTGTGCGGCGAGTGCGTTCACCGCACCGATCGCCAGGAGCGGGTGCTTTCGCTCGCTGTCGGCGAGGGCCCTGCGCAGATGCATCGCCTTCGTGGCGTCAGGCATGGGTCTCTCCTCCTTCCGTGCGGGCGGCGACCGGCGGCACCAGCTGCCGTTCACGCAGTACGTCCCAGGCGGCGAGCAGCACCTCGGACCGGGGTCGGCGGGCGTCCATGCGGACCACGTCGCCGAGGAGCGGGAACTCGTCGGGCTTCGTGACCACGGCCTCGTAGGTCTCGCGAACCCGGCTCTGGACGTCGTGCACGTCCCAGTCGGCCCGGACGGCGTCTCCCTGTCGGGCCTGCGCCCGGCTCATCGAGGCGTCGGTCTCCAGGTCCAGGACGAGAGTGAGATCCGGGGCCACGGTGAGGTGCGCGGCCAGCGTCTCGTACGTCTCCGACGCCCTCATGCCGTGCTTCACCGCGAAGAAGGCCAGCTCGCTGAGGAGCCAGCGATCCGCGATCACGGGCCGGGCCGGCCGCTGGGGGAGCACGAGGCGTTCCAGCGTGGCCCGCTTGTCCGCCGCGATCGCGGACAGGTAGGCGTCACGGTTCCCGGTGTTCGGCTGGTACTTGCCCGTGACGATGGCGGCGGCCCGGTCGGCGGCGAGGAAGTTGGTCGTGAGCATGCACAGCGGGGTGACGCCGTAGAGCCCTTCCCAGAGCCGGAACAGGCCCTTGCGCAGCGTCGTCTTGCCGGTGCCGTCGAGCCCCTCGATGACGATGAACGGATAGCGGTGGTTCATTCGACCTGCCCCGCCCCCGTGCCGCCTGCGTACTTGGTGAAGCGGCCCCGCCAGCGGGCCGTGGTGGACACCAGGTCCACCAGGCGGAGCTCCGCCAACTCGTCGATGAGGCGAGGCAGCTCGGGCTCGGCGCAGACGCCGGCCTCGATGGCCCGGCAGTACGCGGCGCGGAGGGCCGGGTCATCGTCGGAGTTACGCAGCGCCGCCTCCAGCACCCGCGTGGCCATGCCGTGGGCCACGACGCTCACCGCGGTGCCCAGGGCCTGCTCATGGAGCGGGCTCGGGTGCGGCTCCAGCGTGATGTGGTGCACCCCGCGGTGGCGGATGACCGTGAAGAAGCCCACCCACCACGCGGCGGCGGCGCTGACGGCCGTCACGGCGTCGGACCAGGCCGCCCCGGACTGCTCCGCGAGGATGCTCTGGGCAGCGATGTCGGCGGCGCGGTGAAGCGCCCCGCGCTGGTTCCGCGACTCCGCTCCGTGTCGTTGGAGCAGCTCCCACCAGAAGCCGAGCCCGGCGTCCTCCAGCAGCGCCATCGCGGACTCGTCGCCTGCCGGCAGCGGAGACGGGCGCTGGGCCAGCACGGAGACATCGGCGCCCGGCACGTCCGGCAGCGTCTTCCCCTCGGTGACGGCAGCCCGCCATTCGTCGAGATGGAGATGGAGCCGCTGGGTCAGCAGCCCGTCCGCCAGCGTCTGCCAGGCATGGGCCAGTGGTGGCGAATCGGGTGGCCGGGGCGGCAGGGTCAAGGAGGTCACAGGTCGGATCCTCACGTCCGGGGAGTCGCGGCACGCGGCTCCGGTCGGTGGTGCTCCACCACGATGGCCGCCACGAAGGCCCACGCTCATGAGCGTTTATGAGCGCCACCAGCGGAACGTGTCCGGGTGGTCGCAGAGCGAGGGAGAATGCCGACCATGGTCGACAGCGGACAGCGGCGGTGCACGCGCTGCGGTGCCCTTCTCAGTCGCTTCAACGCCGGTACACGATGCGCCTCGTGCCAGGACGGGCCGACGGCCCGGCGGGCCGACCCGGCCTTCTGGCGTGATCCGACGGTCCGGCGAGCCGTGGCCGCATGGGAACTCGGCACCGTCGTCAAGCTGTTCAGGAAGCACACGGGCCTCTCCCAGGCCGGCGTGGCGCGGATGGTCAGCATCGACCAAGCCGAGGTCAGCAGACTCGAGCGTGGGCTCAAACAGATCCGCGACCGACGGCAGTTCGTCCAGTGGACCGATGCATTGGGAGTTCCGGAGGAACTGCTCGGGCTCCTGCCCACGGCCGATCCGCACACCCCGGACGCCACGAGCCGACCAGGAACGGCGGACACTGGAGCCCGTGGGTACGTGGCGCTGCCCGAAGGCCCGGGCCAGCTTCTGTTACCCGCCGGCCGGTCCGTCTCGACGACGGCGCTGCCTGTGCTGACCCTTCCCGCAGCCTCCTTCATCGGGGACAGCCTGCGACTCGACTCCCGCCCGGAGCTGGACGCCTGGCGTACCATGCCGATGCGCGCGCTCGTCGTCGCGAACCGCACTGTGGACGGGGCGGTCCGGCAGTTCGTCACCGACGCCAGGACGAGCGGCGTACGCGGCACCGCCTCCGACCCGGTCGACGTCCCGGCCGCGTACGAACTGGACGACCTGACTTACGGCATCCTGTGGGCCATGTCGGGATTCGAGGCGGCGCTGCTCGGCGACGACCAGGCCCTACACACCTCGCTGGCTTCGCTCACCGCTTCCCCAGGCTCGCCGCTCGCCTTCGACCACGGCCTGACCGAAGTGTCCACGATGCTGATCGGCTCGGAGACCGCGGCCCGGTACATCCTGGGCCACCGTGACCACCTGGGCGACGCGCCCGTCTTCTGGACCAGGGAACAGCGCGGTGAGGAGGCCGCCACCTGGCTGTTCTTCCGGCACAAGTACCGCTACCTCGAACGAATGGCGCCCCGGCGTCCAGGCGGTACCAGCGGCCGGGGGTTCTGCGTCCCCGAGACGGCGGTCGCCTCCTCACCGGCGTACGAGCGCGTTCTGCTGTTCCTCGCCATCGCGCTCATGGAGTCCTTCGGCATCCATACCTGGGTGACGGACGACGGAGGTTTCGCGCACACCGACGGTTTCGCCCTCGCCCACAGGCGCCGAGCTGTGATCGCCTCATGGGTACGGACCGCGGGGGCGTCCCACCTCGCGGTCACCGCGCGGCCGGGAGCCCTGCGGACGTTCGCCGATGTGACGGACCACGTCAGCCACCACTCGGCCACGGCGGCCGAGCAGGCCGGACAGCGCCTCGCGGCAACGGCGGAGTACCTCGGTCTCGACGCCACCTGGCTCGGACGCCGGTGCGCGCAGTTATCGGCCGCCGGCACCGAGCGGCTGGCCCGGCCGCGCAGCCGGCTGCTGGGCCTCGAAGGGCTGGAGGCCGCCTGCCGGTTCGTGGCCGAACAGCTGGTGATCATTCCGCGTACCCGTACGGCGCCGACCCGATAGCCTGCGTGAACCACTCGCGAGGCCGCGCTCGGCGGCGTCCGGACAGGGGAGCAGGGGACATGACGGAGTCGGTCAGGAACGTGGCGGTCTTCTCCCTCGGCGGCACGATCGCCATGACCACCGATCCCGCCACCGGAGGCGTCGTACCAGCGCTCTCCGCCCACGAACTCCTCGCCGCCGTACCCGCCCTGGCCACGAGCGGCATCGGCCTCAAGGTGCGGGACTTCCGACGTCTGCCCGGCGCCTCCCTGACCTTCGAGGACCTCACCGCGCTGTCGGCCGCGATCGCGGCGCAGCTGGAGACCGGGGACGTCGACGGCGTCGTCATCACCCAGGGCACCGACACCATCGAGGAGACCGCCTTCCTCCTCGACCTCTACCACGGCCACGAGCAGCCGGTCGTCGTCACCGGCGCGATGCGCAACCCCACCCTCCCCGGCGCCGACGGTCCGGCCAACCTCTACGCCGCTGTCCTGGCCGCCGCCGACCCTGGACTCCGGGGCGCCGGCTGCCTCGTCGTCCTCGGCGACGAGATCCACTCGGCCCGGACCGTCCGCAAGTCCCACACCACCAGCCCAGCCGCCTTCACCTCCCCGTCGTGCGGACCGATCGCGCGGGTCGTGGAGAACCGGGTGCGGATCGCGGGCGGCCTACCGCCCCGCGGACCGCTCGTCGGAGCCCCCGACCGTGAGGCACGTGTCGGGCTCTACGTCGTCACCCTTGGCGACGACGGTGCACTGCTCGACCTGTGGGACGGCAACTGCGACGGGCTCGTGGTCGCGGCCTTCGGCGTCGGCCACGTCCCGGAGCGTCTCGTCGAAGGGCTCACCAAGCTCGCGTCCCGCATCCCCGTGGTCCTCACCTCCCGCATCGGCAACGGCCCCGTCCTGTCCGACACGTACGGCTTCCCCGGCTCCGAGAAGGACCTCCTCGGACGAGGACTCATCGGCGCCGGCGACCTCGGCCCGTACCAGGCCCGGCTCCTGCTGCAGGCCCTGCTCGCCCAGGGCGCCGACGGGGCTGCGGTCCGAGAGACCTTCACCGCCGCCTTCGCCCGCTGACCCCACCTCTTCAGGAGACACCCGCACATGCGTGCTCACGAGCTGACCGTTGGCCGTACCTTCGGCGTCACCTTCGACCACGGGGAGGACTTCTTCGATGCGCTGTCCACCTTCTGCCGGGACAACGGCGTACGGCAGGGCTACATACCCTCGTTCATCGGGGCCTTCGCGGAGGCCGAGATCGTGGGTGCCTGCGAAAAGCTCGCCGACCCGGACGCACCGGTCTGGGCGAAGACGTACGTCACCAACGTCGAGGCGTTCGGCGCCGGCACCCTCGCTCACGACCCGGCCACCGGCGGGATACTCCCGCACATCCACGTCTCCGCCGGCCTGAAGGCCCAGTCGGCCGACGGCAGGACGAGCCACCTCCTCAGCGCCAAGGTCCAGTTCCTCAGCGAACTGCTGATCGTGGAGGTCACGTCGCCCACGATGACCCGGCCCCGGAACCCCGACCTTTACGACGTGCCGCTGCTCACGTTCGGCTGACCGGCAGGAGCCGCCGGAGCCAGTGGTGGCCAGGCGCGATCACCTTGATCGCGTCCGCCAGCCAGGCGCGTGCTGGAGCGTCGAGCAGCGGCAGCACCGCTTCGAAGTCGGTCTCGTCCTTGTCCCGGGTCGCCTTCGCCTTGTAGAAGAGCTGGACCTCGGGCGCGAGATACGGGACGCCCGTCTCGGTCGTGCGTCCGAGCCGGTCGATCGGGAGGCGGATCGCAGGGTCACGCCGCGAGACCCACTGGGTGCCCTCGGCCTCGTCCAGCATGAGCTGCACCGACCAGGGCGCCTTGGGCGTACGGCGGCACCAGATGTCGTGGAGCGGCGGCCGAAGGACCTCGCCAGGACGCCACGGTTGAAGCTCCCCCTGGCCGGGCGGGTCCGCCACGTACAGGTTCCAGGCGGCCAGTAGGCCACGTACGAGGGACTGGTCGCGCCGGAGGACGAGGACATCGAGATCGCCGTGTGCGCGCAGCTCGCGGCCAACCGCGAGTTCGATCGCGTAGCCACCGGCGATCCACCACGGGAAGTCCGCCTTTGCGAAGACCGCGGCCACATCCTCGGGACGATCCGGCACCCAGCGTCCCAACACGTCAGCACTCACCCGCCCATACTCCCAGTGATCAGAGGGGCGGATGCGAAGGCCGGCGGCGGGTCGACGGTCTCGCTGCAGGGCCCTGTCGCCCCCGCCCGCACCCCCTGCGCTCATAAACGCCCATGAGCATCAGGGACACCGGCATCCATCGTTGAGCGCGTGACTCGCGACCGGCCTCGTGGCCGGTGCTTGAGCCACGATCCTTCCGGGGCCGCGTGCCCGAAGCCATGTGCTTCCTGCGGCCGTATGCCTCTCGGCGGCGTACTGGCCGTACTTCCGCGACCGCGTGCCCCCGGGAGAAGGCCATCGCTGTCACCCACAGGAGGTCCGTCGCCCGATGATCAGCGTGCCATCCGCCGCTCTCGGCCTCGTGTACCGCTGGACCGACCGCACTCCCAACCCGACGGGCGAAGCCCGCGCGGTCCTGCGACGTGTCCTCAGGGACCTGGGGCTGTCCGGGGACGTCGTCAGTGACGGCGTCCTGGCAGTCTCGGAGCTCGTGGCGAACGCGCACGAGCACGCGTACGGCCCGTACGAGGTGCACGTCCGCTCGGCTGCCGGGAGGTACATCTGCGAGATCCATGATGGGAACCCTCTGCTCCCCGCGGGCCTCTACAGCGGTGCCACGTCGCCGTCGGACGCCGAACCAGCCGAGCCGGGCGGGTTGCTCGTGGAGCGTGGCCGGGGCCTGCGCATCGTGAACGAGCTGGCCCACGGGCAGTGGGGGTTCCACGTCACGGAACGTGGTGCCAAGGCCGCCTGGATCGTGCTGGCCCCGGCGTTGCCGGCCCCGGCCGACGGGAGTGATGCTGTCGGCACTCGGGCACCCCGGTCCGGGAACGAGTCGAAGCTCCGACAGCTTGACAGCACATCGGAATCCCACGATGGCAGCGGTCAAGCCCGCTTCCGGCAGGAATCGGCCACAGATGCTCCACGTGCCCGGTGTGGCGGAGCTCCTCCCGTCGCCAACGTGTACGGTCCGTCGAACAGCCTGGTGGCCGAGGGCGCGGGGGAGTCTTGAATCTTCAGCACAAGGCGGGGAACTACGTGAACGCCTCGTGGTCCATGGTGCGGTTGCGGGACCTGATCTACGACATGCTGGGTCTGCTGTTCACGGAGCTCAGCGCTCATGGCGGGATGGCGGGTGACGACAACGCCGGCCGGGCCTTCGCCGCCGTGTACAAGCCGGCGGTGAAGACTGTCTTCGAGGCAGCTGGCCTCGCCCATCAGGTGATGGCGAACGGTGCGGGCGCCATGCTCAAGGCCACCGAGGACTTCCTCAAGCAGGAGAGCGCGGTCGCCGCGTCCCTGCTCGGCCAGAGCGTGGGGCCTGACATCGGGTCGCAGCCTGCGAGGCCGGACTGCAATCCGCGCGCCAGCCACAACGCCGAGGAGCTGCCCGAGGTCGTGGGTGAGACCAGCTGGACCGACCAGTACCTGCTCAGCTCGCGCTTCCACGGTCAGCGGGACAAGCTCCGCAAGACGGCCAACGCCTGGCGTTCGGCGGCGGGCATCCTGGACGAGGCCTACTGGGACTCCGAAAGCGCCTGGCGCATTGCGACCGCCCAGCAGCTCGGCGAGACCGCCGCAGCCGTCCAGACCTTCTTCACCGTGTTCGTCGGTAAGACCCCGCCTCCCTCCGCGGTCGGCGAGGACGAGACCCTGATGGCGAACCTGCCGTCCGCCTGCCGCATGATCGCCCATGCCTGCGACGCGTACGCGGATCACATCGAAACGGCGCTGAAGCGGATCCCGGACGAGGAAAGCCCCCTCTTCGGCGAGCCGCTCGCCATCTGGGAGCGGCCGCTGTTCGGCGGCGAGGGACACGACGGCGGCCTGCACGAGCTCGTCACCGGCGACATGCGCATCGCGCGCCTGGGTAACATCCCGCCGGCGCTCGACAGCTCACAGGCCAAGGTCCCCATGCCCCAGCCGGACGGGGGCGGCTTCCTGCCCCTTCCGTCCCTGCCGCCCTTCCTCGCGCCGCTGATCCGGGTGCCCCTCGTGGTCCCCGTGGGCTACCGCCCGCCGAACGGCCCCCGCGTACAGCCGATGCCTCCGCCGACGCCGCCGGACCCGCGCTTCCCGCCCCTCACCGCCCCCGAGCAGCAGAACTTCCAGACGTGGTTGAACTCGCTGCGTGCCGGAGACGTGTCCGGCGGGAAGCCCGCCGAGGTCGCCTACCAGAGGCGGGTCGCCGGATACCCCGAGTACGAGGTCCCCATCCCGCTCGGCATCAGCGCCAACAGCACCCTTATGGTCGACGGCTTCCGTGACCGCGACGGCATGGCGATCGAGGCCAAGTACGTCAACAACCCGAACAAGCCGTGCTACCGCTCGCTCGACGAACTCCGCGCGAACCACCAGTCCGGCAAGAAGGACTTCCTGTACGACAAGGACCGCAAGGAGCTCACGAAGTACAACGCCGCTCTCAACGACCCGCGCAACAAGGAGATGCGGGGCGTGGAGACGGTCACGAACAACGCGGATTCCGTGGCCTACTGGCGCGTGATGATGGCGGCCTACGGCGTCAAGGGCTACGCCCGATACGTACCCTGACCAGCGGCAGCACACGATGAGGGAGCGAGCGCATGGACGCGTCCGAACTGGCCGAACTCCGGACCATGTACGTCTTCGGACCGGGCGAGGGTTCCACGTGGGGCCTGACCTACGAGGGGATCGAGGCCAAACTGCGTGAAAGGAAGACGGACGCTTTCATCCGTATCGATGAGGGGGACGAAGGCCCCGTTCGTGGGTCCGTCATGCACTTCGGCATCACGGTCGGCGAGGAGGAGCTGGAGGGCATGGCCAAGCTGTCCCCGGAAGGCATCGCCATCGAGGACTGCACTGCCCTTGCCGCAGCGGAGTTCGTCAAGTGGCTGTGGGCCAGCGTCGTCCCGGACAGCGGCAGCATCACCTTCAACACGGAGTGGGGTCTGGAAGCCGACCTGCCCGACGCGCTCGTCCCCCACGTGCCCCGTCCCCGCCTCGTGGCCGCCTTCCTTGCTCATCTCGAAGCCACCGGCGGGCTGGACTGA
Organism: Streptomyces sp. NPDC090025; assembly: GCF_044748125.1. Taxonomy (NCBI): domain Bacteria; kingdom Bacillati; phylum Actinomycetota; class Actinomycetes; order Kitasatosporales; family Streptomycetaceae; genus Streptomyces; species Streptomyces sp. NPDC090025. The sequence goes on from NZ_JBIVFL010000002.1 coordinate 469,875, forward strand.
CAGCGAGCACGTCCCTGGGGACCACGGCCACGTGATCGACATGCGAAGGGCTTGGACACCATGACAGAGAAGACATCCCGTGTCTCGGGCGATGCGACCGGTGCGTCGATCATCCTGAGTAACGAGCCCGGCTCGTTCGCCTGGGGTGTGCTGGCCAAGCGCCACCCTGCCCTCATCCAACAGGTGCGAGACGCCTTCCCGTACGGCCCCGGGCAGCACGAGGCCCTCGACGCGCTGCTGGACGAGATCATCAATGGCGTCATCGAACCTCTCGCCCCCGCGGATCACGATCGTGAGCGCTGGGCGGACTGGGGGAAGGAGTACTTCGGGCATTCCTGGTACGACGCCCCATTCCTGTGGGCGGAGGGCTACTTCTACCGCAGGCTCCTCGGCGCGGTCGGGTACTTCGGCACCGGCCCATGGCAGGGAGTCGATCCGTTCGCGCCGTTCAAGCGGGCCGAACTGCGGGGCGAGGCGGTGGAGGAGGAGCTGCGGGTCTTGGACCCCCTCGCCGATGCTTCGGTCGAGGAGCGGGCCACGGCCCTGCTGCACGCCTCGCTCTGGGGCAACCGCGCGGACCTCGGCTTCAGCATCTCGGCGGGGCAGTCGGGACCGAGTGACGTCACGACCTCTGCGCTGGTCGCCGACGAGAGCGCCACGCTGTGGCAGCTCCTGCCCGTCGGCACCTCGGCCACCGTGGCAGTGGTGGCCGACAATGCGGGTCGTGAGCTAATTCCCGACCTCGTCCTCATCGACCACCTCCTCGAGCATGGGCGTGCCGAGCGGGTCGTGCTGCACGTCAAGCCCTACCCGTACTACGTCTCCGACGCGATGACCGCGGACGTGGTCGACTGCCTCCGGCGCCTCACCAAGGCACCCGGAGAAGCCGGCCGGATCGGCGGCCGACTCTGGAAGTTCATGGCGGCAGGAAGCCTCGAGGTCCGCACCCACCCGTTCTTCTGCGCTCCATTGCCGTACGAGGAGATGCCCGAGGACCTACGCGTCGAGTTCGCGAGCGCCACGCTCACCATCCTGAAGGGCGATCTCAACTACCGCCGCCTGGTGGGCGACCGGCTGTGGCACCCCACGTCCCCCTTCGCCGAACGCACCGCGTACTTCCCCGGGGCCGTCGCGGCGCTCCGGACCCTGAAGTCCGACGTCATCGTCGGACTGGAGCAGGAAACCGTGGATGCTCTCGAACTGGCCGGGGACGCCTGGCGTACGAGCGGTACCCACGCGTTGGTCCAGGTGCGATCGTAGATCTGGGCGAGGGCTTCGGGCGGTGCGGTCGGTTCCGCCCTACCTCGGGGTCGCGGCCGTCAGGCCATCCGTGTCGGCAGGCGTGCATGAACGAGATCCAGGACGAGGCACGGAATGCGATTGCCTGACGATCCGGATCCTTCGAGTCACGGAAGACGGCCTGATCCGGCGAGGGAGGGTGAGGAATTCGACGCAGTTGTTGTTGTGGCCGCTGGGGCGAGGAGTGGGACGCCGAGACGGGCGGCGTCCATGACGATCCCCGACTCCTTGCCCACGCTCGGCCGGCGGGCGACGAGAGCCGCGCCGGCGGCGCCGTAGACGAGCCGCAGGACATGGTCGGCGACCGGACCGGGCACGGTGCGGAGGCGGACGTGGGGTCGGTGCCGGCGGGCGAGGACGGCGTCGTCTCCATCCCCCGTCGAGCAGTACCGCCGCAGCCCTTGAGGCGGCCCCATGGCGCCGGGCGGAAACCTTGCCCCACAGCTCTCTCCACGGCGATCTGGATGACAACGCGCTCGGGGTCTGGAGCTGGTGTGCGCCCGTATCGCTCTGCGTAACCGGCAACGGCGTCTGCGACTTCGGCAGCGTTGGTGCTGCGACTTCAAGTGCGGCCCACCGACCTCCGTCCACCTGGCATACCGCAACGCGCACTTGGTCGCCGCCGACCAGGATGTTGGCGACTTTCCGGCTTGATTTGCGAGCGGTAAGTCAGACGATGCCAGTGGCTGGGGCGATGGTCACTCCGACCGGGGCCATGTGCGGCCCGCCGGCAGGCCGCAGTGTAGTGAGTGTGCACGACTGGTATTCGCTCCAGAACTTCTTGTAGTCATCGGTTTGCCCAGGGAGGGCCTTCAGCGTGCCGGAAAGAGCAATGACCATGACTGCCCGATACGCCCCAGAGTGACCGGCGCCACATGTGGTTATCGGGGGAGTATTTCATGGTGGTGTGGGCCATTTGTCTGATTCCATCCAGGCGTAAACATCTCGGATTCATAACAGCTCGCTATTGCTGCTCGGCGTCTGAGGTGCACGCGACGAGATCGTGAAACGCCAGGTCGGGAGTGCCTAATGGCATATCGATGGCTGTTTTGAGCGATTTGCGCCGACTGGGTGGATCGCGAGTTGGGGTTCGTGGTTCGTCCCCGCGATCACGTACCGTCCATCAGGTTCCCGAGACCTGGCCGAAGGTGCCTCATCCGTAGGTTCGTGGTGTTCGCGTATGCGATATCGGCATGAGGTGGAGTGGTCTGGCGGCCGGGGCGGCCGAGGTCCGGTGGGGCCTCTTGGTGCTTGCAGCCGTATACGACCAAGGTCGGTTGGACTCAGAGATCAAACGTCATCAATGGGGGATTTACCCCTGCTCGGGGGAGCGATCACCAGACGGTTGGAGGATTACCCAGTGTGGTCAGAGAATCGTGCCCGGGGCGCGGTAGGGCGATCGGTTCCTTCGCAAGGCGGAGGAGGTCGAGCCGGGCGACTCAGTCGTTGGCGGCCGGCCGTGAACCGCACCGTGGAAGGTGACCTGCATCGGCTGGTTCGGCGTGAGCTGCAGGACCTTGGAATCGCACCGCCACTCGATATCGAGGACCTGTGCCAGGCGCTCAGCCGACGCCGGGGCCGACCTCTGTACCTGCGGGAAGCCCCTCTGTCGAAGCCGGGTCCTTCGGGGATGTGGGTCGAGTACGACGACTACGACGTGATCCTGTACCAGCAGGAAACGACCCGCATGCACCAAGAGCACATCATCCTCCACGAAGTCGGCCACATCCTCGTCGCGGAGAACGAAGAAGCCGTCGAGGCTCGGCCGGAGACGGACCCTGCCGTTGCCGCAGAGGAGGAGACAGCCGTCTTCGTCGAAGGCTGGGCCGCCATGCTGCCCGTCTTCACGCCCGAGACCATCAAGCGCGTGGCACGCCGCTGCTCGTACGACGACAGCGAGGAGTGTTCCGTCGAGCTGGTGGCCACGATCATCCTGGAGTGGTCGTCCCTGCTGGCCGATGCAACGCCGCTGCCGGAGGACCCCTCCCTGCGTCGTGTCGAGGCGGCGCTCGGTGACCGGCGAGGGTGGCTGTAGCCGTGGAACTGCTCCTTCTGGTGCTTGTCGCCGCCCTCGGCTGGAAGGTCTACCAGCTGAAACGATCCCCCCACGACGCACCCCTGCGCTCCGTCACGCTCTGCCTCCTTTGCGCCACGCTCTCGTACCCTGTCGCCATGCCGGGAGGCGCCTCCGGCGTCGACACGGTCGCCGGCCACGGAGCGGCCAAGCTGATCCAGAACGTCCTGCTGCTCCTGACGGTCTACTTCCTGATGTGCTTCTACCTCTTCTCGGCTGCCGACGAAGAGGCGGGGCGTCGGCGGGCGCGCAAGGAAGCGGTCGCCGTCGGCCTCGTCGTGATCGCGATCAGCGCGGCGGCGCTGACGGTCCCGCACGAGGTCTTCGCCGGCAGTTTCAGCACGGCCGACATGACGGTCCCGCAGATCGCCTTCTTCTACGCCGGCGCCGGCCTCTACCTCATGTACGTCCTGGGCATGGCGTACCGCTGGACGACCCAGTACGCGCGCATGTCTCGCCGGCCGCATTCCACCGGGCTGTGGATGACGGCCGTCGGCCTGGGCGCGATGGCCGTCGCCTGCGCGATCCGCGCCGTCATCGTCGCCGTTCGATGGGGCGGCGGCGAGGTGCCTCATCCCGTGATGGCGGCCGTCGCCTTCCTCCTGGTCGCGTCCATCCTGCTGTTCGCGGCCGGTATCACCTACTCCGGCGCGCGAGCACGGCTCTCCTCCCTGCGGCTCTGGCTCCGGCATCGACGCGACCACCGCCGCCTCGCCCCCCTGTGGGAACTGCTGACGGAGGCGTATCCCGACACCGTGCTGCGGCCGGCCTCCCCGGCGGCGCTCGACCGCTGGCGTGCCCGCGGTGTGCACCGCCGCTACCACCGTCGCATCGTCGAATGTCGCGACGGCCTGGTGGACATCAGCCCGTACCTTCTGGACGACGGCGACGACAGCGCGATGCTCGACCTCGACACCGACGAGCTCGCGGCCCGACTCCGGAGGGCCGCCGGACGAATCGAGGAAGGGGTTCCGGTGCCGCGCCGTGCCGTCCCTCTCGCGATGGCGCTGGGAAGCGACCGCGAGTCGGATGTGAAACAACTGATAGAGGTGTCCGACGCTCTGAGGAACGCCGTATGACCCCCCACGCCCAAGGAGCCAGCATGCTGATCACCGGCGGACGCGTCCTCGTCGGATCGGGGACGTACCTCGAAGACGGGGCCGTCCTCGTCAAGGACGGCTTGATCGCTGCTGTCGGACCGCGCAGGGAGGTCGAGGAGCAGGCCGGCGCCGACACGCCTCGGTTCGCGTTCGACGGGACGATCATGCCGGGCCTGATCGACGCTCACGTCCACTTGGTCTTTGACGGCAGCCCCGACCCGGTGGCCGGCCTCCAGACCTCGACGGACGAAGTCCTGCTCGAAGACATGCGCCATCGTGCGGAGCAGCTGCTGCGCAGCGGCGTCACCACGGCCCGCGACCTCGGCGACCGGGGCGGGCTGGCCCTCAGGCTGGCCGCCGAGATCAGCGAGGGCCGGACTCCGGGGCCGTGGATCGTGTCCGCAGGCACGCCGGCGACCACAGTGGGCGGGCACTGCCACTTCCTCGGAGGCGAGATCACCGGTGAAGCCGAGGCCCGCGACCTTGTCCGTCGCAATCTCGCGGCCGGCGCCGGAGTCATCAAGGCCATGGTCACCGGCGGCGGCCTGACGAAGGACGGTCCCAAGAGCCACGAGTCCCAGTTCACTAAGGAAGAACTGGGCGCCCTCGTCGACGAGGCCCATCGGGCAGGCGTTCCCGTCGCTGCCCACGCGCACGGAGCCGATGGCATTGCCGCCGCCGTAGAGGCGGGGGTGGACACCATCGAGCACTGCACCTGGATGACCGGCGGCGGCCTCGACTTCCGGCAGGACGTGGTGCAGCAGATCATCGACCGGGGGATCGCCGTCTGCCCGGCGGTCAGCCCTCACTGGCAGATGCTTCCCCGAATTTTCGGAGAGGAGCGAGCCGCCGCGATGTTCGACATGGTGGGCCGGATGGCCGACGCGGGCGTACGCCTGGTGGCCGGCACGGACGCCGGCGTGCAGCGTGCCGGATTCGACGGACTGGTCCCCGCTCTCTCGTTCTACGCCCACCTGGGCCTGACGCCCGCCGCGATCATCGACATGGCGACGTCCGAAGCGGCCACAGCGCTGGGGCTGGACACCACGACCGGGCGGATCACTCCCGGACACCGTGCCGACCTGCTCCTCGTCGACGGCGATCCGCTTTCGGACCTGGGCGCGCTGAAGAACGTCCGTGCCGTGTTCGTCGGCGGAGAGCACTACGAGCCGACGTCGGCGGCCGAGTAGGGGACGCCTGCCCAAGTGCCCTGCCTCCCAAGCTGAGAAGCCGGAGTCAGGGCACTACTCGTTGTCGGTGGGGCCGGCCTTCTTCTCGAACTCGGTCGCGAATTCGTTCAGGATGGAAAGGACCTCTGCGGGTAGACCCTCGGAGCCGAGGCCGCGGGCGCGGACGCGACCCACCTTCCCGCGCTTGGCGGCTGACATCAGGCGCAGCCCTTCATAGACCTGGCGCACGACGGCATCGTCAGGCTCGAAGTACAAACGCGCGACACCGAAGAAGTCGGCGAGCCCCTCCAGAACAACGGGAGCAGGGGTTCCGGCAGAGCCCGTCCGGAGGGCTGCCATCATCTCGGGGCTGGAGACCTCCGCCCCGGCGTACGCGTTCACGGCCTTGGCGATCTCCGCGTCCCCTGGCGCCGTTCCCTCGGGATACGAGCGTTCGAGCAGCAAGGTGATCTTCCCGGCCAGAGTACGAGGGGGCTCCTCGGCCTCGGGAACGAAAGCGGCCTCCCGCTGTACTTCCTCGCCGCGAGCCTTGGCCATGGAACGTTCCTGCGCCCGTCTCACCTCGTCCACGGTGACGCCGTACGCCTCGGCCAAAGAGGGGAGGTACTTGTCCTTGAGGCGCCGCACTCCTTGTTCCGCGCCGGCCACTGGGCCGTCGCTCTTGGTGCCGATGACCGCCGCCATCTCGTACCGGTGCAGGCCGGCGTCGCACCGCAGGTCGGTGAGGTCGGGCAGGCCGTCCCGGGGGAACAGAGAGTCCACCGGTTGCTTGAGCACCTGGGCCAGGGCGGACAGCTTCTCCTGATCCGGCGTGGACGAGCCGAGCTCCCACCCTGCCACCGTCGAATCCGCGACACCCAGGGCGGACGCCACGTCGGACTGAGAGATCTCGGCAGCCCGGCGCACCGAGCGCATGCGAGTTCTGTCGAAGCGGCGAGCTGGCATCAGACCTCGTTTTCGGGAGAGCCGAAGAAATTTCGAGACGTTGACCTTTCGGGCTGGTCAAGATAGCTTCAGGCTACCGAAAAACGCAGGGATGCGCACCCCTGCCCTCGAGGGCAGGCGTGCGCAGAGGCAGAGCGCAGGGGAGGTGGACGATGCAGGCGAACGGCCCGTGATGAACGCCAGCAATAAAGAACCGGCGCCCGGGAGCTGCTAACTCCCAAGCGCCGGGCCGACACCTCAAGAGGTGTCCAACACATCACGCGGGCGGCGGGGCTTTTGCACGAGAACCACCGCACCGCGCTCCTACGAACAACGGAGTATCGCATGCTCGCCATGCCGAGCGGAACTCTGGCCTGCCCGGAAATCGGCCGCCAGCACCGCCTCGCCACCCAGCTCGCCGACATGATCCCGGGCGCGGCCACGGTCCGGGTCGGTCTCGACGACCCGAAGCAGAGGTGGCCCCATCTGCACGCCGTCGTCAGGAATGAGTCCGGGAGGATCTTGACGACGAACCGTACGACCGCCAGGGTCGCCGCCCGCTGGATCCTGCGGGTCTGGCCCGAGGCGGACTGGACCAGGCCGCACGTCTTCGACCTCGCCGACGCCACCCTCACCCGCAGCGACTCGGTTGCCACCGGCAGGGGCCGCTGACATGGCGCGGATCAGGACCATCAAGCCGGAGGCGTTCGTCTCCGAGTCGCTCGCCGAAGTGAGCGTCGAGGCCGAGCGGACCTTCTTCGGGCTCCTCACCCAGGCCGACGACCACGGCCGCCACCGCGACAACGCCGCGATCATCGCCGGGCTCCTCTGGCCCCTCCGGGCCGAGCACACCTCGGTCCACGTCGAGGACGACCTGCACCAGCTCGCCACAGCCGGCCTGATCTGCCGGTACACCGGCTGTGACGGTCGCCGCTATCTCCACATCGTGACCTGGTCCGAGCACCAGAAGATCGACAAGCCGAGCCAGTCGCGCATCCCCACCTGCCCGCAGCACCAGACCGCCGCCCGGTGCGCCCCCTGCAAGGGCACCTGCAGCAAGCGGCCCGAGGACTCGCCCGTCACCCCCCGAGCGTTCGCCGAAGCTTCACCGAACGCTCCTCGAACCCTCGATCCGGTCGCCCACGCTACCGCGACCCCTCGCGACCACACGGGCGAGGCTCCTGCCGGACGACAGGACGCCTTCAACGGCATGACTGGAGTCTCCCCGCCCGAGGGAGCGAAAAGTGCAGGTCAGAGCGCATTCACCGAGGGCTCCCCGAACCTTCCTCGAAGCCTCGGAGAGGGCTCGGCGCCTGGATCTAGGATCCTGGATCCTGGATCTCTTGTCCCTACGGGGCGCACGGCGCCCGCAGCCGGCGTCTCGGCCAACCAGCTCGTCGGCGAGTACGTCGCCGCCTGCGACGAGCGTCCGCCCAGCGACGTGATCGGCCACCTCGGCCGGATCGCCAAGAAGCTCCTGGGCGAGGGCATCGCCCCGGAGCACATCCGCGCCGGACTGGCGAACTTCGCGGCCAACCCCAAGCACCCCAGCGTGCTGACCAGCATGGTCAACGAGGCCATGAACGCACGCTCCGGCGGTTTGGCCCGGCCGGGAATCCGGCCTAACGTGCCCGCCCACCAGGCGTGGACCAACCCGACCGACGCCGCTGCCGCCTACGCCGAGGAGCTGTGATGCGCACCCGTCACTGCGAACCGCAGACCCTCGGCGAGGGAACCCTGGACCGGATGGCCCGGATCCTGGCCGCCCGCAACATCGACCCCGCCACGGCCGCCGCACCGGTCGAGCCCGAGACCGTCTCCCCGCTGGAGGCCCTGTCGGCCGGTGTGCCCCCGCGCTACCGGGCCGCCGTCGCCGACCACCCCCAGGTCCTGGCCTGGGTCCGCACCGTCGCCGACGCCGCCGTCGCCCCCAATCAGGGAGCCCGACGACAGGTCACCACCGGCCCCAGCCTGCTGATGGCCGGCGTCGTCGGCGCGGGCAAAACGCACCAGGCGTACGGCGCGGTCCGGGCTCTGGTGCAGAGCGGAGTCGGCGTGCGCTGGCGCGCGACCACCGCCGCCGACCTGTACGCCGACCTCCGCCCCCGGCCCGGAGCCGACAGCGAGCGGGAGCTGGCTGCCGTCAGCCGCTGCCCGCTGCTGATCATCGACGACCTCGGTGCCGCCAAGGCCAGCGACTGGACCGAGGAAGTGACGTACCGGCTGATCAACCGCCGGTACAACTACGAGCTCCCGACCCTGGTCACCACCAACCTGCGCATCAGCGATCTCCGGGCCCAGCTCGGCGACCGCGTCGCCTCCCGGCTCGCCCAGATGACCACCCGGGTCGAGTTCGAGCAGGTCGACCGCAGACGGCACCGCCTCGCGGCCTGACCAATCCCAAGTCACCACGCCGGGCCGCGCCCGCTGCGCGCCGCCCCGAGCCCTTCCCCGACCCAGCGCACCTCTCCGCCGACGCCCCTGCGCGCGGAGAGCGATCGGAGCACCCCGCATGACCCCCACGACGGACAGCCCCACTCGCCACCGCCTCCTCGGTGACCAGACCTGGCGGACCGACGCCGTCTGCCAGAGCACCGAGTACAACCCGGTGGACCCCGAGATCTTCTTCCCCGAGCCGGACGAGACCGACAAGATCACCGCAGCGAAGGCGCTGTGCAATCAGTGCCCGGTCCGCCGAACCTGCCTGGACGCGGCGCTGGAAGGCGGCGATGCCGACGGCATCCGAGGCGGACTGACCGAGGAGGAGCGCCAGCCGCTCCACGAGAAGATCGCCGACCGCCTCGACTACAGCCGGGTCAACGACACCATCGCCGGTCGCGACATCCACCTCACCAAGGCCGAGCGCCGCGCGGTCATCCGCGCCGCCTTCCGCCACGGAGTGCCCGAGCAGCGCCTGGCCCGACTCCTGAAGATCAGCGAGGAGCATGCCCAGAAGCGGTACCGCGAACTCCGCCGCGCCCTGCGCAACCGAGATCTGAAGCAGACCGAGACGGCCACCGTCCCGTCCGAGGCCGGCGGCGAGCGCCTGGGCCGCGACGACTTCGGGACGGCGGCGTGAGCGCCACGACCGCGCCGAAGACGGCGCACATATCCGGCTGGGACCGCGCGGTCGTCATCGCCCTCGGCGGCGCGGGCTGCGCCCTGTCGTACGACGCCCTCCAGCAGATGGCCGTCGCCATCCATATCCGAGGCTTCCTCACCTACCTCTTCCCCCTGGTGATCGACGGGTTCATCGCCTACGGCGTCCGGGCGCTCCTGGTCCTGCGCGACGCGACGCTGCGCGCCCGGCTCTACGTCTGGACGCTCTTCGGCACGGCCACCGCCGCCAGCATCTGGGCCAACGCCCTCCACGCCGTCCGGCTCAACGAGGACACGGTCGCCGGCACCGGGCTCCGGCTCGGCGACACGGTGGTCGCGGTGCTGTCCACCATCGCCCCGCTCGCCCTGGCCGGAGCGGTCCACCTCTACATCCTCATCGCCCGGAGGCCGGTCAAGGGCAGTGACCGCGGGGACCTCGGTCAGGCCGGTCAGCCGGGTCAGGTCAACCGGGGTGAGGCCGTCGAGGTCACCGGGACCGACCGGGTCGGTCAGCAGCAGCCGGCAGCCGGTCAGGTCACCCCCGGACAGCCGGTCACCGCGCTGACCGACCGACCCCCGCTGCCCCTGGACAAGAAGGCCCCCGCCCCCCGGTCACTGACCGGGGACACGACCCCGGCGGACAGCCCGACGCCGGTCACCGGTCACCCCGGTCAGCCGAACATGGCGCGGCCGGTCACTGACCGCGCCGAAGACACTGACCCGGTCATCGGTGACCAGAACAGCCTCGCGGCGGATTCCGGTCAGCCGGTCGCCCAGCCGCCGGTCACTGACCGGGGTACCCGGACACCCGGTGACCGGCGGCCCGACCCGGACACCGAGGAGCTGCTGAAGATCGCCCGGTCGGCGGTCAGGACCCAGGACAAGTTGACCCGCAAGGTAGTCGCCCAGGCGATCCGCGGTCAGCAGATCCCGCTCTCCAGCGACACCCTGACCACCCTGATGGCCCAGCTCCGCGCCCAGCACGGACAGCCGTCCACCTCCACCCGCCCCTGACGGAACCTCCACGGAGCGGGTGACCGAGCCGGTCACCCCGGCCGGTCACCCGCTCCGGACACCCCTCCCGAACAGAAGGTGGAACACACCTGATGCGCACTCACCCGGCCACGCCCGCCGAAGTCGACTCCTGGCTGACCGTCCTGCACCAGCGCGGCCACCTCCACCGCGCCCAATCCGGCCCCGATACCACCTGGATCGTGCAGCGCGGGCAGCACGACCGCCCTTGGACCCTCCACCACCCGGTCCTCGCCATGGACTGGATCGAGGAACTCGTCCGCGAAATCCAGCAGCAGAACCCCGAGACGAGCCGGTGACCACCGACGACCCGGCAGCGACCACGGCCGGAGAGCAGCGTGACCCCACGACGGCTCCTGGCGGAGCAAGCTATCGCGTACGACGGTCCTACGGCCCGTCGCACGCACTTGCCCCCGCCCCAGAGGGCGAGGGAAGCCCGGCTGGTCCCCGAGCGAGGGCGCACGGGGACCAGCCGGGCAACCGGCACCAGGGGGCGCCGGTCACCGAGGGAAAAGCCGACCACGACGACCACCGCGAGCAACCGCGCCCGCCCGCCTTCCCCGACCGCACACCGCGCCGCCGCCCCCGTAACCCGAGCGAACGCACCCGCAAGACGACCACCCGCCTCTCCGACGACGAGAAAGCCGAGATCGACGCCGCCGCCGCGCAGCGCGGCGTCACCGTCGCCCGCTTCCTCGCAGCCGCCGGTCTCGCCGTCGCCCGCGGTTCGACCCCCCTGCACACCAACGAACAACTCGACGCGGCCATCGACGAACTCGCCGCCCTGCGCACCGCCCTGGCCCGGATCGGCAACAACATCAACCAGATCGCCTACATCCTCAACAGCGGCAGCCGCCCGCGAGTCGGCGAACTCGACCACGTCCTCATGGCCCTCACCCGGCTTCTCGCACGCCTCGACGACGCGGCGAACGACCTGGTGACCAGGAGGTTGTGATGGTTCCCGACATCGGACGCGGCTCGCGCACCCACGGACTCCTCGTCTACCTCTACGGCCCCGGCCGACGCGAGGAGCACACCGACGCACACCTCGTCGGCTCCTGGGACGGCTTCGCCCCCGACCCCGGCCGCGACCCCGACCCACAGGTCACCCTCGCCCGTCTCACCGCCGCCCTCGACCTCCGGGTCAAGCAGGCCGGCGACCGCGCGCCCGCCCAACACGTGTGGCACTGCTCGGTCCGCACCGCCCCCGGCGACCGACGGCTCTCCGACGAGGAGTGGAACGCCGTCGCCCAGCGCATCGTCCACGCCACCGGCATCGCCCCGGACGGTGACCCCGACGGCTGCCGCTGGATCGCCGTCCGCCACGCGGAAGACCACATCCACATCGTCGCCACCCTGGTCCGCGGAGACCTGCGCAACCCGCGGTTGAACTACGACTTCAACAAGGCCCAGGCCGAGTGCCGGCGCATCGAGAAGGAGATGGGCCTGCGCCGCCTCAACGCCGGCGACGGCACCGCAGCGAAGAACCCCACCAGCGCCGAGAAGTTTAAGGCCGAACGCACCGGCCGCCCCGAGACCTCCCGCGAGACGCTCCGCGAAGCCGTCCGCCAGGCCCTCGCCGGAGCCGCCACCGAAGAGGAGTTCTTCACCCGCCTTCACGAGGCGGGCCTGCGCGTGAAGGTGCGCCACACACCGTCCGGTGACGCCCTCGGCTACAACGTCGCCCTCCCCGGCGACCGCAACCGCCACGGCGACCCGATCTGGTACCCCGGCTCCAAACTCGCCCCCGACCTGTCCCTCCCGAAGATCCGCCACCACCTGGCCGACGGCCTCATCGACCAGGCCGCGCTCCCCGCTGCCGAAGGCCGACCGGACTGGCCCCCACCCGCCCGAGCACGCCGCAGCGCCACTGGTACCGCCGAGCACGCCGCCAGCCTCCTCGACCGCGACGACGACGAAGCCGCCGCCCACCTCGTCGGCGTCGGAGAACTCCTCGACGCCCTCGCCCAGACCTCTCCCGCAGCCACCCGCGCCGAGCTGGCCGCCGCCGCCCGATCCTTCGAACGCGCGACCCGCAGCCACGTGCGAGCAGAACGCGCCGACACCAGGGCCATCCGCTCCGCAGCCCGAGGCATCATCCAGGCCGGCGGCGCCCTCGGACGCGGCGAAGACGGCGGCACCACCGCCATGCTCGTCTCCACCCTCGTCCTGGTCGCCCTCGCCGCCGCCCGCTGGCACTCCGCCCACGGCCACGCCCAGCAGGCCCACGCCGCCCGGCAGACCGCCCAACACCTCCGCACCGCCTACCGCCTCGCCGCCAACACCCCCATGCGAGCACTCCACGACCAAGGCCGTGCCCTGCCCGAGGCCGACCGGCGGAAGTACGAAAGCACCATTCGAACAGTCCTGAAGGAACGGGACGTCCGCACAGAAGGCACCCCGACGAAGACGGACGCTTTGGCCGCCACCCTCGCCCAGGCCGAAGCAGCAGGACATGACCCCGAGGTCCTCCTCCAGCGGGCCATCGACATGCGCGAGCTCGACACCGCCGCGGACGTGAACGACGTCCTGGTCTGGCGCCTGCGCCGGATCGCGCAGCTCCCCGCCCACCCAGGGGAAGCTACTCATCGCCAGCAGGCCGGCACCCGGCCGAACAGGCTCTCGGCCAGCCCCACCAGCGGGCGGAACGTATCTGCAGCGGCGCCGCGCCCTGCCGTCCCTGCCCCGCGCAGTCGCCCGCCGCGCCGCTGACCAGTGCGCCCGGAAGGCCGGTCACTGGCCGCCGGATGCCTCGAAATGCCTGGACAGGCGGTTCCACCGGCTGTTACGGCTGAAAACAGCAAGCCCTCGACCGGGAGATGACGCTCGTGCTCAGAACCACCGACCACACCACGGAGCCGGCACCCGGGCTGCCCGCCCTCCTTGCCGGCACCGACCTCCTGCTGCACCTCCAGAATGAGACGCAGCCGACCGACGGCCCCGGCGCGACCTGCTGCCTCAGCCACCCGCAGGAGCTGGCCCTCGGCGGCATTCCCGTGATGTGCTCGGGCTGCCGGGCCCGACGCGACTGGCTGCTCATCAACCACGGCCGCAACGTCTGGGTCTGCTGCCGTTGCGGCGACCAGTGGCTCGAACCCGAGATCAGCCGCGCCGACTTCGACGCTCTGATCGGCACCCCGGACGTCACGAACTACCCCAGCGTCGAGCAAGCCCTCACCGCGCTCGGCTTCGACGGCGCTTTTGCAGGCACCTACCTGGCGTAGGACCTGACGGGCGATCACGCGAAACTCGCTGCGTGATCGCCCGGATCATGGAGCGGTTCGGTATGGGCCCAGGCTGCTCGGTCGAATCTCGTACGCTGGCGAGCCCGTCCACGCTCTGCTGCGGTGACCGGCTCCCCGAAAACGATCGACCGCTCCGGTTCTACTCGCTGTCACAGGCTGTGGCGTCGGAACCAGCCGGTTCCGTAGATCTGGTGCTGGCGTTCTCGTTCTTTCCGCCCGCCTGGGGGAGGGCGTAGCGGCGCCGCTGAAACTCATGGCGTTCCACGTCCGGGATCGTCATCGATTCGGCAAGCACGGCGGCGAGCGCGTCCACTTCGGTGTCGGCTACGTCGGTCTGAAAGAGCCACCGGATGTTCTCGTCGCGCGTGATGAGATCGATCGCCGGACGCGCGTTTCCGTCCTGCGCGGTTGCTGCCCGTACGTATCGCACGAGATCGATCGGGATGTCCCGAACGATCTCGCCCTGCTCAAGGAATGCGTTCGCCCTGGCTGTGATGATGCGGCGATCCGTGACGGCGACCAGGGTCTTCGCCGATGCCTTGTCCCTTGCCGCAGCCAACTTCTCCTTTGCTCCGCTGAAGATCGCAGAGATGGGGCCGAAGGCATCGAGCTGGTCGGGGAAGCCGAGGACGCGCAGGGCCTCACCGTCCTTGAGGAACCAGCGCAGGATGGGAAGGTACGGTTCGAGAGTCAGCGATTCGGGGGCGCAGACGATGCTCGGGGCCTCGAGCGGAGGAGTCGGCGGGTGGAGAGCGTCGGCAAGCGGCGCGATTGCTTCCAGAAGCCGGGCGGAGGTTTCACGGGCAGCCTTCACGTCCTTCCGTTTCCCCGGCAGCGGCCATGAGTCGGGCCCGGGGAGCTCAACGGTGATCCGCAACTCCCGCGTCAGCGAGTCGACGAGGCTCGTCGACTCGGCGAGGACGGAGTCGAACTCCGCGCGGGTGTCGCGTGCGATGACCTCGGCATACTGCGCCTCGGCGGCGTCTTCGCGCCCAGCGGCTCTCGCCCTCGCGGCGCGGAGCGCGTGGTACCCGGTCCATGCCTTGAGGGAGGACAGGAGGGCGTAGGCGTCGAAAGCGATCGCCTCGGCGTTCGTCTGCAAATACTCACGGTGGCTGCGTGCGTCAGCCCGACCGATCTGCCGGACGTGGTCGCGGACGTTCCCCTGGTAGAGCTCAAGCTGCTTCTGCAGCAGCGCTCCGCTGCCCGCGACGTCATCCCACAAGGACGTCGGGACCGATTCGATCTCCCGCGCCTGGGCGACCGCGCGATCGATGGCGGCGACGAGCCCGGTCAGTTCAGCTCACTGATCCTTGCGGATGTCTGCGAGGACCTGACTCGTCACTGCGAGGTTGGCCCTGACGAGGCCCGAGACCTCACTCAGCATCATCTGAAGGGCGACCATGGCCAGCGCCGGCCCGACCGAGGCCGCGGTCTGCGCCTTGCTCACCGCGTTCACGGAGTAGAAGCGAGCCTGATGCAAGAAGCGGCCAGGAATCATCACCGCGCCGAGGTTCCCGCCGTCCTTGGCGGCGAGGGTCGCGCCGCTCTTGAGCAGGGCTTGCGCCGTGTCGCCGATCCTGTAGAGCCCCTGCACGCTGGCGAACGCGTTTCCGAGATTGCCTGCCAAGGTCGCCGCGTTACCGATCGAGGCGAGGACCGCCGAGATCTGCTTGCTGTCGGCAGCCGGAACGATCCCGAAGTCGATCAGATCGGGCTTCAGCTCCGGCGGGACCTCACCGGCGACGACGGCCACCCCCGGGAGCACCTCCACCAGGACCGTCGACACCGCCGTCGAGTCGACGTCCGAGTCGGACACCGGGCCGTCTGCAATGAGCGAGTCGGCGGAATCGCTCCGACCGTTCTCCCCCGGAACGGCTATCTCCATCGAGTCCGAAGGGTCCTGCATGTGGTTTCCTCCCCAGCGAGGGCACGCGACGGGTAGACACCGTCGGCACTCACTGCCGAATCCTACGGCCCGACGCCCCGCGGTCCGGCCCGAATCCACCCAGTTGATTCCGGACCGACACGTGCCGGGCACCGGCGCACTTTGCGGCGCGGAACCATTTCCATCAGGGCTGGCAGCGAACGCCCGCCCCCGCCGTTCCGCGCACGCGGCCTGGCAGCACCATGCGGGGGCGACGGGTACGCTCACCGTCGATGCGGCCCTGTTGCCGCACCCTTCAAACCGATGGGGAGCGAGCCGGCTCGGGGGCGGGCGGCGGCGCGAGGAGAACCGGGGGTAGCCATGTCCATGGCCATGTGTCCGCTCTGCAGTGACGACGAGGACATCGAGGTGCGCGCGACGCTCGACGGCGGACGCCGGGTGGTCCGACACCGGTGCGGCTTCGAGTGGGAGCACGGCGGACTCCCGTCCCCGCAGAAGCAGACGCACCGCTCCTTCGAAGCGCTCAAGGCGCGGTTCCCGAAACCTGAGGACGTCGATCCCGAGCGGTTGGAACGCGTGGCCCGGTTGAAGGCGCAGTACCTCGCGGTCAAGCCGGACCTCGACTCGCGAGTAGCCGCCTACTGGTCCAAATACCAGGAGATATTCGCCCCCGACGGGCTGCGAACGTGCAACCCGCAGGTGCTCAAGGACTTCGCCAACTCCGAGATCGGCGCGCGGCCCGGGAACCAGGCCACGTTCAATTCCGCATGGAACGACATGGGCGATGTGGCGGCAGCCGAGGCAACCCGCTCAACGATCGGGTACCTCCTGCACGGACCTGGCGAGGTGCCCTTGGAGGACAGGCTCCAGCAACTGCTCGACGGCTCGAAGCCCTTCGCCATGACCGGCTTCAAGGAAGCGCTCCTGACAAGAGTCCTGTGCGTGGTGTACCCCGAGCGATTCCTCACGATCCTCAAGTACATGACGGATGCGGGTGGCAAGCGCGAGATCGCACGCCTGGTCTACGGCTTGGAGCTTCCTGTACCCGAGTCGGTGAGCTGGACCCGTGGACGCCTCATTCTCTGGAGCAATGATCTCCTTCGTACCCTCGTCGGAGAAGGCTTCGCCAACCAGCAGCACTCGGCCGCGTTCCTGTGGTGGGCCAAGGACCGAGTCGAGCGGAGCGGGTGACCGCAGAGCAAGAGGAGCCGCTGCGGGCGGGAGCAGCGCGGGGGCTGAAGGAGGAGGCCGGCGTCACCGTCGTACCCGGGACCTGAAGGAGGTATCCCATGGGCCAGTCCGGCGCACAGGGCACCACGTGCCCCATCTGCAGCGAGAGAACGCTCATCTCGCCCAACTGGAAGAAGATGTACATCCATACCCCGTCCGGCCAGACGGAGAACTGCTGGGCATCGGGCCTGACAGTCAGCGAAATCCTCCGCGCCCGCGAGGCCGAGCAGGTGAGGCTCGCCCGCGAGCTGAGTGGATCTCTCACACCCATGGCCATGCCCGTCTGGTTTCCGCGCTGGGATGGCGAAACCTACCCCACCATCGCCCTCTTTGCTCGCCGCCGCATGGCCTACTGGCTCCCCGAGACTAACAAGGCGTTCCACGAAGAGAAGATCCAGGATCTACTCGGCAAGCGGGTCCGCCCCAGATGGGAATCAAAGCATGCCTGCTGGACCATGGCCGACGTCCACTTCATCGACCTCGCAGACGAGCTTCTTCGGCGCTACCCGAACCTGTCGATCGGCCGCGAGTACAACGAGCACGAAAAGTGCTACTGGCAGTGTCAGCGTGCCCAGGGCTGGCGGTGCACCTGCTCCTGTCAGGCTCGCAACCACGCTGGGGGAAGCTGGATGGATCCCTGGAACGTCCTGGTCGAGGACAACAGCATTATCGACCGGGTCACCTGGACCTGGATGGCCGTCGAGCTGAAGATGCCCGAAGCCCACTGACACCCGCGGTACCCCCGGGGCCGCCGCACCAGCCTTCTCACCACCACAGCCGCACCAGACCTGGGGGCGCCGAACTGGGCGCCAGGACGTTGACACCCCAGCCAGGTCGGCGAGAGGCGGCCTTCTGCGGTGCTCGGTCAGACCTCGGCATGGCGGTTCGAGAGGTCGAGGGCTTCGGTCGCGAACGCGAGAGCGGCGCAGAGGCCGGTCACCTCGTGGAGGGTCGGGCGGACCAGGCGCGGCCAGTCGTCCGGGGCGGACGGCCAGGAAGCGAGGTGTACCGGTGGTGGCTAGGCCCAGGCGGGCGTTGACGTTCCAGCCGGCGCGGGGAGCGGGCTCCCAGTGGAGGCGGATGCGGCCGAGGGGGAGCTTCTGGGCATCAACGGAGAGCCAGCTGACGTCGAGAGGGCCGTCGTACCGTGGAGAGACGCGCTGAACGAGCGCGCCGCCGACACCGCCCGGCATGGGGCGTACGGCGAGGCCGTGCAGCGGGTGTATGTGCGGCGGGATGGAAGCCTCCGGGGTGCAGGGAAGAGGGGCTAGGACCAGGTGAGGGCGTCGCCGACCGATGGGGGGAGGTAGCCCTCTTGGCCATCGTCGGCGATGAACGCCTTGCCGTCCCGGACGACGACCTCGGCCGCCAGGTAGTGGGTGAAGGGCCAGTCTGGGTTGACGGCGAGGCGGATCGGAAGGGTGGGGTCGAGGTCCTGGAGCTGGCGGAGCAGGTGGCCGACGGTCATGTACTGGGGCACGGGAAGCCTCCGGGAGAGGTGAGGGCGTACGGGTCGGGAGCATCAGGAGGCGCCGAGACAGAGCAGGTCCCGGGGGACCTTCGGCCCCTGGGTGTGGCTGGCGAGGGCCCGCCCCGGCCACCGGTTCAGCGGGTGGAGTGGGCGACGAGGGCGGCGATGAATCCGGCCACCGCTTCGGCGGGGGCATGGGTGCCGAACTCCTGGGTCCACGCGTCGCCTTCGGCGGGTGGCACCTGGACGCGCCAGACGATGTCGCGCGTCCAGGCGGCGGGGTCCTCGGGGAGCCAGCCGACGTAGACGCGGCCGTCCGGGCTCGTCGCGTGGACGTTGGCCTCCGGGGTCTCGACGACCACCCAGCCGAGGCCGTGGAGGAGTTCGAGGACCGGGGTGGCGCAGTGGTCCGAGGAGAGCCAGTGGCGGTCTTCCACGGAGGGGCGGACGACAGAGGGCAGGAGGGTGGCGGAGGCGTTCACGGTTGGACGATCCCTTCGTTGACCTGCGGTTTTTCCCGACACCCGTACGTTGACATGGGGTGTGCCGAAGTCCGTAGTCGTTTCCGGGAGTGACCCGTCTGCCGTGGGCGAACTGGCCACGGGCAGCAGTCCAGGACGTCGGCAGCGCGGGAATGGAACGGCGGCCGGAGTTGTCGTAACCGGGTTACGGCAGCGAGCCGTACAGGAGTGGAGGGGGAGCAGGGATGACGGAGCCGAGCAGACACTGGGACGGGGCCGGGCTGGAGCGCAAGATCCGTGCCGCCGGCCGGCCGTGGACCGTCGGCGACATCGCGATGGTCGCCGACGGTCAGTGGGGCGTCGGAGCGCAGTCCGACCGGTGGCCGGACGAGGAGACGGTGGTGGAGCACCGGGTCGCGGACGGCCGGAGCGTCGAGCTGACAGTGGAGGAGTTGGCCCGCGCGGTGGGCGTCCGTACCGAGGACGCCGACCGCGACGAGGATCTCGCCTGACCGGTCAGCGACGCGGCCCCGAGGCGGGCGCCGACAGCCCGACGGCAGCCGCAGGAACGGGCTGGTCGGGCAGCCGGTCCGGGGCGTGCGGGGCGAGCCCCGATCGGGCGATGGCGGCCCGGGACAGGCTCGGCGCCGGGCCACGGTCCGCCGTCGAGGAGGCTTCACGTGCCTCGACCACCCGCCGGATCGCCTGCACGTGCGCACCGCTCTCCGCGAGCGCGACGCGAAAGTCGGCCGCCGAGCTGACGATCCGGTCCAGCTCGTAGTACGCCGGCAGGTACCCGGGCCGGGTCAGGGCGTGCAGCCGTGTCTGGTGGACGGCCGCCGCGTTGTCGGTGATCGCCAGTGCCGTACGGATGTGCATGGCCGAGCGCAGGAGCGGGTCCTCGCAGGGGCGGCGGACCGCGAGGGCCTCCAGGGCTTCGATGGGCTGGGCCCAGGCTTTCTCGATCATGGAGGTGGCCTGGTCGAGCGCGGTGGTGTCGGGCATGAGGGACTCCCGGTGTGCAGAGGGGCGAAGGGGGAGCGTCTGGGTGGGGCCGGGCGGGATTCAGCGGCTGTGCCGGCGCGGCGACGAAGCGACTGGCGGCCGGGCTGCGGCGGCGGGCGCAAGGGGGGAGGACCGCATGCGGGCCGAGGACGTGGTGCGGCTCTGGGCCGCCATCACGCGGAGGTCGGTGGCTGTCCGCGGAGCGCGCGCGGCCCGGCGGACGGCCTCGGTGACGGCGGTACGCCGCACGTCGAGCGGGGTCGGAGCGCGAGAGCCCTGAGGAGTGGCAGCCGGGGCGACCGGGGTCAGCGTGACCAGGTGTTCCACCTCTCGGTGGATCATGTGCCGTTCGTGGACCACCAGGGCCGAACTCGCCATGGCGGCGGCCGTCGAGGCGATCAGGTGGGTCGGGGTGCGGGCGGTGAACACCGCCTCCGCCCGTGTACCCCAGCCCCGAGGTCCGGCCCACAGCGTGACGGCCTCGTCGTCCCAGGGAGGGCGGTCGTTCCGGATCAGGGCGCCTGCTTGGCCGTCGGGAGCCCTGACGCTGACGGTTCCGCGCATGGCCGGCTCAAGGCGCCAGCCGGCGTCGAGCAGCGGCCGGACGGCGTCGGCCCGGTCGAGCGACGGGGCCGCCAGGAAGCGCCCGTTGTTCTCGTACGGGTCGGACGCGGCGTAGTCCTGGGCCAGGGCGGTGGTGAGGCCGGCGACGATCTCGCCCGGGGTGACGTGGTTGAAGGTCGCCGTCCAGCGGGGCGGGGCGACGGCCTCCTCGGCGGCGGTGATCTTCCACAGGTCGAAGTCGTCGCCGAACCAGCCGATCCTGATGCGCTGGTCGGGTGAGGTGACGAGGAGCTGGCAGGGGCCGTCGTCGAGGTGGTGGTGCGGCCAGTGGGCCACGGGGGCGAAGCCGGCGTCACCGGCCCCGTTGGAGCCGGCGAGATACAGGGGGCTGACCAGTACCTCTTCAAAGCGGGACGGGTCGGAAAAGGGGGGCATGGTCGAAGCTCCAGACGCGAAGGGAGAAGGGGTGGGGCCCGCGCGCGCAGCGAGTGGGTGGCCGGAGCGCGCGCGAGCACCATGGCGGGGTGGAGAAGCGCCGCGGTTCTCGGCACCGCCCGGCTCACCGTGACCGCCCCGGAGTGGACTGGGCGGTCACGTAGGACGGCACCCGCGGTTGCGGCTGGGGGGCGTGGCTGAACAGTGAGGCCGGCACAGCGGTGCTCCGGCGCAGGGCCGCTGCGGTCCGGGCACCGTCCGCCCCCAACGGGACGCCGGGGTGGGTCCGCTGAGCTGCTGCGACGGAGGCGGGAGATGGCGGAGTCCATCGCGTGGGCAGGGCAGCGCTCCAGTGGTCGACGACCGCGTAGACGGGGCCCAGTGCCCGGCCTGCGTCAGTCAGGACGTAGGGGGCGCCGTGGCGCGGGCCCGTGCGGGTGACCAGGCCATCGGCCTGGAGCCGGAGAAGACGGTGCTGGGTGAAGGCGTAGTCCAGACCGGCCTGTTCGGCGATGTGGACGAACCGCATCGGACCGCCCTTGTCGAGGACCTGGACCATGGCGGTGGTGTGCCGCAGCCGCAGGCGCTGCACGGCGTCCTCGACTCGCTCGGCTTCGGCTGTCGCGCCGGCCGACAAGTAGGTTTGGGACCAGTCGGCCAAGGTGCGGTGCACGGGCGTCAGGGACTCGCCGAGAGCGCTGAGCCGGTACGGAGCCCCGCGGCCGGTGTCGGCTCGGATGACCAGTCCGTCCGTGCGCATGGTGGCCAGGCGCTTGCCGACCAGCTGCTCGCTGACGAAGGGAAGCCTGGCGGCGACGGCCCGCACCCGCAGAGGACGGCCTTCCTGGAGCATGGTCATCACGGTCCAGGTGGTCCACTTCGGCCCCATCAGAGCGAGTGCGTCCTCGACGCGCTGTGCGTCGACCGATCCGAAGGAGAAAGCGGGGGGGCTGAGCGGGGGTGGGCATGGAAGCGTCCTGTCGGGAGGGAGCCAGCGGGAGCGGGAGGCCGTGTTGGCCGTCCTGGCGACGGGCTCGGCGATCGGCTCGGCGACGAGGTGGAGACCGGGCTCCTCGTTCGGGTCGTAGGGGTTCACCGGGCCGTCTCCATCCGGGCGAGCAGGGAACGGACCAGGGTGGGCAGGTTGTTCGGTCCGTCGTCGGTCCGGACGTGGTCGCTCGCCTCGTCCAGGACGTACGCGGCGTCTTCGAGCAGCCCGCTGGAGATCTCCATACAGGCGTCGGTGATCCGGGAGGCGGCGAGCAGCGACTGGGAGAGGACCTCGACGTAGTCGCTCGGTGAAAGGCCGGCGGCCTCGGCGGCGGTCCGAATCGCCGCCAGCTCCAGCGCGTTGAACGCGAGATCGAACTCGCCGTCCTGGCCGGCATCGCCGGAAGCGGCGAAGGCCGGGTCCCGGGGCTCGGAGGGGATGCCCACGCGGGTGCAGATCTGGTCGACCGAGGCGGTCAGCTCGGTGAAGGACTCGGTGAGCCAGCCCAGCGCGGCGGCGTAGGAGGCAAGGGTGAACAGTCCCGCCGGCGTGGCCGGGCGGGGCACGGCGGCCACAAGCCCTTCGAGCCGGTCGTTCAGCTCACCGACCACCCGGGGTCCGGCGGACAGCGGGCCCAGCACGGGGTGCAGGTAGGAGCGGCCGGCGGCCGTCGGGTACTCGGCGGTCACGATGCCCGAGACGCTCTGCGCGGCCTCGGTGAGAAGGCCCGCGAGTTCGGTACGGGACAGGGAAGCCTGGGCGGCGGTCATCGCGAGGGGGCCTTTCGGGAGGCGGCGGTCGTGGTGGGGACCGCCGGGGCGGGAGTTGCCGGGGTGGCCGGCGGGCGGCCGGCGGTGAGGGAGGAGCGGTACCGGGCGGCCTGGACGCGGGCCTCGGCGGCGGAGGCCGCCTCGGCGTTCTGCGTCGGGGCGGTGCGCAGGTGGGCCGTGCGGTAGACCGCGTAGTCCTTCCGGCTCCCGGCGGCGACCAGGTAGATCTCGCGATTGTGGTTCGAGGTCGGAGGGGCCGGGCGGAACTGGATGACCAGCCGGTAGGACACGGACGGGTCGACGTAGACCTTGTGGTACCCGGCGAGGCGGCCCTTCAACGGCAGGCAGTCGTCACTTCCGTGGACAAGGTTCTGCAGCTCCAGCAGCGCCAGGTCGCGGATGTTGTCCGGGAGTTCCCGCAGGTCCGCGATGGCGTCGGGGTGCGCGGCGAAGGCGAAGCGGGCACGGCTCACAGCAGCCGCCCTTGGACCGGGCGGCGGTCTGGTGCGGCCGGCGGTGTGCGGGGGGCGTCGACGCCGGCCTTCGGTATCGCGGGGGTGCCGGCCGACCGGGAGAGAGCGGCGCGGGCCCGGAGTACGGCGCCGTCGGCGTAGCGGTACTCGGGTGGCTCGGGCAGCGGGCCGTCTCGGTCGTCCAGCCAGGCGTGGGCGGCGTCCTCGTCTGCGAACGCCCCCTCGCGCATCGTGTACGTGCCGGCGGCGTGGTCCCACACTTCGTGGAAGACCCGGATCGGCGCCTCGGAAGGCTGGGTGTCCCGGGTCAGTGTCCACGTCTCGCTCGGGTAGAAGTCCGAGGTGTGGGTGTCGAGGATCTCGTACCGCGTGCCCGATTCCCGGATCTGCCGCTCGACCTGGATCGTGAGGTCGTCGGCGGGCTTCACGGCGTCGCCGTGGATCTTGGCGATCTTCTCGGGCGGGCAGCCGCGCTCGACCAGCCACGCCTGGGCGAAGGACACCGTGGCGTGGTAGCTCGTCTCCAGGGTGAACGTGAACCGGCTCAGGTCTCGCGCGACCGCGATCGCCATGACCTGTGGCTCGCCGGGCACCCCCCATGTGACGGACTGATCGTGGGCGACGACGAAGCTGTGGGAGCCGTTCGGCGTGGTGTGGTGCTGGGACAGCGCCCTCAGGTCGCCGGACCAGAATCGCTCCACCGCTTCCGCGGAGGCGTCATCGGCCCCCGCGAGTTCGTCGAGATCGAAGTCGAAGTCGAAGTCGTCGTTCACGCCGCCACCTCCGCGTACTCGGGGGCGGGAGTGGACAGGACCCGGTGGTTGGGCCGGGTCGGGCTCGTCGTGCACGCGGCGAACGGACCGTCCGGGGCGCGCAGGTGCACCAGGGCCTGGTCCAGGTGGTCGCGGTGCCAGGTCGACGGACCTGCCAGACCGGCCTCCGTGTCGGTGAGCTGCTGCCACGCGAGCCAGAGCGCGTGGAGGCGGGCGACGGCCTCCGGGTGCTCGTGCCACTGCGCGCACCACGGCCGCGTTGTGCTGATCTCCCGGCCGTACACCGGCAGGAGGAGGTGGTTCACCCAGTTGCTGAGGGCGGCGAGTTCGACGGCGTAGGCCTCGCCGCCCAGGGCGACGATGAACACGGAGGCAGGGCGTTGCGGGTTGTCCGCCCCGGCTTCCGTAGCGCCGTACGTCTGCCCGTCGGCAGCTGGTACGGGATCGGACTGCTCGGAGCCGAGGCGGTCGAGGATGACGCCGTGGCGCTTGACCTCCGCGATGGTCTGGGCGAGGGCGCTGGCGAGGTCGTCGAGGTCCTCGTCGGAGACCCGGAACGGCACGGGGCCGGGGGTGGTCGGGCTGGTGTCGGGCATCGGGGCGTGCTCTCTCTGTGAGACGGCGACATGCCCGACAGGATCCGGAGAAACCGTGGTTTGGCCCGGCCGGAAAAACCCGGTAGTGGAGTGCTACCCGGCCGCGCAGCGTGGACAGCGCGGGAACGGCGGCGCCAGCAACTGCAGAGCACGAGCAGCTTGTTGGGGGACGACGCCGTTGCCGAGCGCGGTGAGCTGCGCAGGCCGTCCGAGACCCGGGGTGGCGGTGACCCAGCCGGCGTCGAGGCCCTGCATCCACTCGACGAAGTCGGCCCGCAGCCGACCGGCCGCATCGGTGGGCGCCGGCGCGGGACGGGTGAGCCTCTCCCATCGGGTGATGGCGGCGGCGTAGGGTCCCCACTGCCCGTCTCCTCCCGGGCTTCGGGGCCCGTCTCCGCCCACAGCGGCAGGACCGTCGCCGGCAGGGGAGGGCGCCGATTCCTGCCCGAGCGGGTGCTCGCGTTTCCGGTCCGCCGGGCGGGGGAGAGCGAGGCCGCCGCACTGGGCAGGGTCATGTCCCCGTTCCCGTGCCGCTGGTTGGGCGAGCCCTTGATCCCGTCCGACGCCTTCGGGGTCGGCAGGAGCCACTCGACCTCGTCCGCCAGGTTCGGACCGTGCCCCCCGCTCTTCCTCTTGGCCGGGTGCTGGGAGCCGCCGTTCTTCCCGATGTTGCTGGTCGGCGTCTTGAGCAGGGTCTCCGGCGGGCCAGGCCGCCAGGAAGGTCCGCTCGCGACGGTGCGGGGCTCCGACGTCGGAGGCGCGAAGCACGAGCCACCGCGCGTCGTACCGGAGGTCGGCCAGGGATCCGAGTACGGCACCGAGTGCCCGCAGAGGAGGCTGACCTGCGGTGTCTCCCAGACACCACGGGCAGGGTTCCACGTCGCCAGGGGAACCGGCGGGGGAGGTGAGGAGGCCGCGCACATTCTCGATCACTACCAAGCAGGGTCGGAGGGCCTCGACCGCACGGGCGACGTGCAGCCACAGCCCCGAGCGGGTGTGGGAGTTGAGTCCGGCCCGGCGGCCGGCGACCGAGACGTCTTTGACAGGGGAAGCCGGCCGTCAGGACGCACACCCGGGGGACGGCGGACCAGTCGACGGTCGTGATGTCGCCCAGGTTGGGGACGCCGGGCCAGTGACGGGCCAGGATGCGCGAGGCGTTCGGATCAACCTCCGCGTGCCAGGCCAGGGTGCCTCCGAGAGCGGACTGCACCCCCAGGTCGAGGCCGCCGTACCCGGAGCACAGCGACCCGATCAGCGGGTGGTGGGAGAGGGCGGAGGGCATGTCACCGGCCCCGTACGGTCCGGGCTGCGGGAGCCGGCGCCGACGGAGCGAGGGAAGCTGGTGCGGCCCCGTACACGGGGGTGGTGGTCCGGGTGAGAGCGGCCCGGAGCCGGGAGGACGGTGGCGAGACCGTGGTCGAGGCGGCGTGCAGGGAGTCGGCCGCCTCCCGCAGGGCCGTGTCCGCCGTTTCGAGCCGGTCGTCGATCACCAACCCCGCAGCCTCACGGGCGTCCCGGGCGTCGGGCTCCTCGTGCAGGTGCTCGGTCTGCTCCAGGAAGGCGAGCTGCTGGCCCACCTCTCCGAGAGCGGTTGCAGCCTCACCGGCGTACCGGACGGCGGCGGAGAAACCGGAGACGGCCGGGGTGGTGCGGGAGCCGGCCTCCTTGTTGACGGTGCGGAAGAGGACCTCGTCGCCCAGCTTGGTGATCAGCTTGCCGAGTTCGGAGATCTGCTGGGCGACAACGATGCTTCCGGGGAGGCGGTGGGGGTCGCCGGGGACCGGGAGCTTGCCGCGCTGGGCGTCGAAGGACGAGGCCATGGCGCGTATGGCCAGGGCGTCGGAAAGGGAGTTCGTGGTCACAGTGGATCCCGTCTTTGAGGAGCGGAGTGGTGGAAAGGGGGAGTTAGCTGTGGGTGCGCGAGGGCGGGCGCGCGGCGGTTGGGGCGGGCCTGACGGAGAGCCGGTCTGGTGAAGACGGAGCGGCACGCGGGGTGCTGCGGTTGAGAGCCGCGTGCACCCGCGCCGGTGGTGGCCCGTCCGGAGAAGACGTAGGGGCCGGTGCCGGAGAGGCCGTCCGGCCGTGCGCGGTCTGCCAGCGGGTGCGGACCTCGTCGAGCGGGCCGAGTGCGTGCAGGGCGTGGTTGATCAGCCGCCCCGGAGCCAGGGCCTCGTCCTCGGCCAGCGCCCGGACGGCGCGCGCGGAGGCGGCGGCGGTCCGGGTGAGCGAGGAGCGCATCACCTGCTGGCCGAGCCATTCGGCGTCGCCGGCCCCCACGCCGTCGCAGATGACGGCGAACCGGTCCTTCGACAGCGTGCCGTCGGCCAGCAGGCCGCGCCGCTGGGCCTCCCACAACAGGGTGATCCGGTCGAGGGGTTCGCCGCGGTGGTGCAGCGCCCCGAGGCACCGGTAGAGCTGTCCGTGGACCGGGTCGGCGAAGTCCCCCGGCCGCAGCCAGTCGACCACCTTGCCCATCGCACCCGGTCGCTCGACGAGGAGGGCCAGGAGGAACGCCTCGTCCTCGGCCTGCTCATCGGCCTGCGCCGGCGGAACGGCGGACGGGGGGACGGCCGGCGGGACGGCGGGTGCGACCGGTCGCGGTTCGGTGCCCCACCGCCGGGCGAGATCCGTGAGCACTCCCGCCAGGACGTCCGCGTAGTGCAGCATCCCCTCGACCTCGCCGCGCAGCGTACCCGTGCGCGCCTCCTGGTGAAGCCGGACCGCATGCTCGGTGACGGTGCGATGGATCGCCCCCTCCAGCACCATGCGGCCGTACACCGGAGCATGCCCGGGACGCGGACAGGCCGAGATCAGTACATGGGCGTACGAGGCGGTCAGCCCCCGTACGTGAAGACCGGCCTCGGCGACCGCGTCGGTCACCCACGACAGCGGCACCGGCCGCTCGCCCTCGGCCGCGGGGTGGCCGTCGCCCCGGAGCTTGCGCAGCGCGCCGAACAGGGCCTGGTGGACCGGCCGGTAGAAGTGATCGGGTGCGAGCCACTCCAGGTGCGCGAGCTGGCCCGGATCGAGCAGCACCGCGCCAAGAACCGCCTGCTCGGCGTCCATCAGCGGGTTCATCGCCGGCGGCTTCCCGTACGGGGAACGGACGCGGCGGACGGCTCATCCGGTCGGGCACGCAGAGCGGCGACCGTCCGGTCGGCGGCGGACAGCGCCTCGGCGAAGCCGTTCAGCACGGTGATGAACGCGGGGTCGGAGAGCGGAACCGACCCGGCCTCGCCGACCAGCCACCACCGGCCTGCGCGCAAGACGGCCGGCGACTGGGCCAGCCCGACGGAGGGCGGCGTGGGCGCGCTCATGCCGACACCCCGAAGTCGTCGTGGCCGACGGTCTTCGCTAGGGCCCGCTCGGTGATCGCCTTCGTGGCGCGGGCGGAGGCTGGCCCGACGACCTTGGCGGAGGGCTCCTTGTACCAGGGCCGGATGTTGAGCATGGCGATCCGCAGGCCGGTGGCCAGCAGCAGCACCTTGCCCTTGGGCAGGGCGCGGATCGCGTCCGGGGGCAGGATCCGCTCGGTGCGCATGCTGATCGAGGTGGACTTACCCCCCTCGCTCATCGACACCGAGACGGTCTGGACGTCGTGGTCGCCGACCTGCCTGCTGAGGCGGTCGGCGAAGTCGGCGTCGTCGATGCCCGAGCCGACGATCTTGACGGTGGCGGCGGACCAGAGGGCGTCCATCCCGGCCTCGCCCCAGCACCGCTGGCCCTGCCGGTAGGACTGCAGGATCGTCATCGGGATGACACCCCGGCTACCCAGGTGGCTGTACAAGTCCGGGAGGTCGCTGATGCGGCACACGTTGGCGGCCTCGTCGAGAACGCACAGGGCGGGCGGGTCGAGCCGACCGCCGGAACGCTCGGCGACGATCACGGCCGCGCGCATCACCGCGTCGGCCGCCGCCGCGATGATCGCCGACGCGCTGCCGCCGCCGTCCTTGCTCAGCAGGTACAGCGTGTCGCGGGAGGTGGCGAAGGCGAGTGGCTTGAACTCGGGGAGGTCCTCGCTCGGGGTGACCCAGGCGGCGACATCCGGGTCGAGCAGGCAGCTCGCGTACTGCCGCGCCGTCTCGTAGATACCGTCGCGGGTCTCGGTCGCACCGGAGACGGTGCCCTGGAGCTGGGCGGCGACCGCGTCGTGGCCGGCGTCGGTGAGCAGGTCGACCGGGGTCCGGTCGGCGGGGGAGGCGAGCCAGGCCAGCACGTCGGTGATCGGCCGCCGGTGGCTCGCGGCGGCCAGGAACAGGGCACCGAGCGTGTTGGACGCGGCGGTGGACCAGAAGTCCGAGCCGCTCGACTCGTCCACGCTCGCCGCGACGAAGTGCCCCGCCAGCCGCTTCGCCCCGGCCAGATCGCGGGCGTCGGCCAGGATGTCCCACCACATCTCCCGCGGATGGTGGGCGATCTGCTGCGGGTCGAGCGTCCAGACCGTGCCGACCTCGGCGCGGGCGTCCACCGTCGCGGTGAACGCGTCGTTCGCCGCCTTGTTGGAGGTGAGCAGGACCGGGCCGGGGGCCGCGAGGATCGCGGGGATTGCCAGGCCGGACGTCTTGCCGGAACGCGGGGCCATGATCGCGACGATCACGTCCTCCCACGAGGCCCGGACCTCGGCCCGGCCCGGGTCGAGGGTGCCGAGCAGGATGCCGCGGTCGGCGGGAGCGACCTCCTTGTCGTCCCGGTCGCCGAGGGACGGCCGCAGGCTCTTGGCCTTGGTGGTGATCTCCTTGTCCAGCAGTGGCGCCAGGTCGCCTTTGAGGGCGAGACCGGTCTTGGCGCCGGCACGTCGGCGGAGCCACAGCACCAGGCCGGTGGTGAGCAGGGCCAGGGTGAGCAGGGCGGGAACGACGCGGGCGCCGGCCAGCAGCGCGGTGGTGCTCAAGGCTGGCCACAGCATGTCCGGGTGGAGCAGGGCGTCGGTGGCACGGAACGGGGCCCACGGGCCGCTTCCGACCAGGGCGTTGGTGAGGTTGCCGGTCAGCCAGGCCAGCGAGCCGAAGGCCATGGCGGCGCCGAGGACGCCGAACAGGACGTAGAGGAGCACGTCGGAGCCGGTGGTCGTCGACGGCGCGCTGGTGCGCGGGGAAGGCACGGGTGGTTCCTTGGGGTGCGAGCGGGCGGGGGCGGGGCGCGCTCGGCTCTCGTGCAGGTCACGGGACTACTCCTTCCGGATTGGGCGGGAACGTTTCAGCGGGTACGAGGGGAGGTGCGGCCCGCGGACGGAGGCGATGCAGCGGGCGGCGGGGTACTGGTGCCGGGGCGGGTCTTGGCCGCGACGGGCGAGGTCTGGCGGGCGGCGGCCTGGCGCCGGGCGTCGGTGTCGACGGTCTAGCCGACGTAGCCGACGGCCAGGCCCGGGTCGATCGCGACCCGGTGCCCCAGGTCGGTCAGCTGGCTCGCGGCAGCGGAAGCTGCCAGCTGCCGGTCCGGGCCGGTGATGTGCGATGCGAGGCTGTAGGAGGCGGGGTTGCCCGGGTCGGCCGGGGCGGTGAACCCGCAGGAGCGCAGGACGCGGTGGGCCGATTCGGGCAGGTCGGTGCGTCCGTCGGCCCAGACCAGGCCGTCGGCCCAGGTGTAGATCTCGACGTCGGTGCCGTAGGTGTCGGCCAAGTTGCCCATCGGGGATCCTTCCGCAGAACGGGGCGGGGTAAGGGGAGCAGCGGAGGGCGCTGGTGTCGAAGAAGTGCTCGCGGAGATCCTGCGGTCCGGCTCCGGTTCCGGGATATGGGCAGGGGGAGATGGGGCGTCCGGGCCGGCACCGAGAGCGTCGTCGAGCAGTTCCCGCGTCCGAAGGACGCTGATCATCTTGTGGTGCCGGGGATCTGTGCGCTCAGCCGGGCACGCGGCGACGCCGTCTTCCGCCGCCTCCAGCTGTTCCCGCACGTCTTCGAGCAGGCCGTGGGCGGCGGCCAGCCGGGTCCAGGTCTCCATGGCGGGGTTGTGGTGCGGGTCGTCGAAGGCCAGGCGGACGCGGACCCAGTCGGCGGCAGCGGCGACGAGTTCCGTCAGCTGGGGCAGCGCGCCGACGAGCGCGCCGTTGACCTCTTCGATGATCCCGGCCACCTCGTCGGGCGAGGCGCCCTCGGTGAGCCGGGCGATCATCCCCGGCACGGAGTACGGGTCGGCGGCGGCCGACGGAAGGCGACGGACCTGAAGGGGTGGATCGTCGATGGGCCTCCGGCCGCTGTGAGCGAGCCGGATGTTGTGCTGCATCGCGGCGCCGATCGCCTCGCCGATGCTGGAGTAGTACTCGGGCACGGGTCCTCCTGAAGGGTGGTGCTGACGGGCCGGGCCGGGTGGGAGCACGCGCTCCCACCCGAGGAGACGAGTCCGGTCTCGTGGCGGAGGAATGCGGCCGGCGGAAGACGCGGCGGAAGAGAACATCCCGATTACCGCCGGGGGCCGGAGAGGTGCGACGGACGGGCGGGCGAACGGGGTTCCGCGACATCGCTACCGAAGGCCACGGTGGCGACGTCGGCCTTGGCCGCCGCGGGTGAGACAGCCAGCGCCGCGCTCCGGGAGGCGGACGGGGTCGAGGAGCGCGTCGCCGACGCGGCCTCGGACCGGGACGGTCCACCGACACGACGCAGATCGTCCTCCGAGTCGACGAGCTCCGACTGTGCCGAGACGACGAAGTCCGCCGCGAAGCCGAACCGGTCGGCCAGCCGGTACGCCTCGTCGTCGAGGTCGTTGATGTGCTCGCCGGCGGCCTCCAGTGCTTCCCGGACGCGCTCCAGGGCCCCGTGCTCGGGGTGGAGAAGCTGATCGACCGCTCGCAGAAGGCCCTCGCCGTTCTCGGCCGTCCTGATCTCGTCGGTGATCTGGAGAAGCGCGGCGCCGGCGGCGTAGGACTCAAGGAGGTTCGTCAGGGTACTCATCCGGGCCTCGTCCAGAGAGGGTGCGAGGTCGACGTCGTAGCGGGCGGCGCGGAGCATGTCGGCGGCGTGGCCGGCGATGGCGACCTGGTCGGCGACCGGCATGGTGGTGGGAAGCCGGTGGCGCCGGCCGTGCCAGTCCTGGATCTGCTGGAAGCCGGCGTGCTTGAGGAGCATCGCGGACAGGTCGTCGGCGGCACCCCTGGCCACGACGCTGCCGCTGAACTCGGAGGAGATGGTGATCGAAGGGGTGGGCACACGGGCTCCTGGGCGTGGGGAATCGGATCGACAGGGGAGAGGATCCGCAGAATCCGTGATTTGGCCCGGCCGGGGATCGCTGATAGAGACCGAGAGCCGCACCGGGGCCTCCCTCGGGCGATGGGAAGCGAGAGACCGGTGCCCCGTCGCAGCGGGGCACCGGACGGCTAGAAGTAAGGGTTCTCGGTGGGGCGGTCGGCGTCGGTGGCGGCCTGGAGCAGCTCGGGGAGGTCGTCGGGCTCGGAGGGGCGCTGGTCGATCCACCAGCCGGCGCGGGTGATCGTGCGTGCGGACTCCTCGATGGCCTCCCAGTCGACCTCGCTGGTGTCGCCTTCGACGACCAGGGCGGTGTAGGCGGCGGCCAGGATCTGGTGGCGGCAGCGCACGCCCCAGGAGACGGCCCGTTCGGTTCCCTCCAGCGGAGGCATCCGGTACTGCTGCGACCAGGCTTCGGACTCGGCCTGCTCGTCAGCCCGCTTGGTCTCCAACCAGGCTGCCTTGTCCTGCTCGTTGGCTTCCTTGGAGGCACGCCAGCAGGCGGTGCACTCCTGTGTGGCGAGCCACTCGGCGAAGCCCGCGCGACGGTCGGCCGGCCGACCGGACAGGTCACGGTCGGAGTGATGGCCGCAGGAGTGATCGATCGGCCAGATGGTCTTCACAGCCATGGGGCTTATTCCTTAGGGGAGTTGGGTCATCGGTTGCGGGAGAAGGCGATGCGCGGATCGACAGGCTGGGCCGCCGTGACGGGGGTGGCGGGCGCGGCCACCGGTCGCTTGCCCGGGAGGCCGGCGACGGCTGGACTGGAGGCGAGCGCGGCGGCGCTGATCGGAGAACGGCGGGCGCCGGCACTTTGGTCGCGGTCCGAGGCCGGGGCGGGTGCGGCGCGGCGGTTCGCGAGCTCTTGGGCGAGGCGGGGGTGCACCGCGACCCGGACATCCGATCGGTACAGGTCCAGCGTGGCGCCGGCGACCTTCCCCAGGGCCTCGTCTCGGCTGGTGGAGGCGGGCAGTGTGTAGATGTCCAGGCTGGGGTCGTGCCGCCAGCCGTGGTCGAGCAGGGCGAGTCCGGTGAGTCCGGAGGCGTGATCGTCGAGGGCCGCGACGATGCCGAGCTGCGGATGCTCGGCGAAGGCGACCTCGGGCTCGCCGAGCGGGACTCGGCTCGGGACGGGGCGAGGCCCGCGTGAGAGGGAGGGCTCGAACACGGCGTCCGCGTCGACCCGGAAGTCGGCGTTGCGCAGCAGGGCGACGGCCCGGGTGGCGCGGCCCTGCCCGTTACGGTGCTGGTCGGTCAGGGCGTACAGGGTTGGCTCGCCCGGGACGGGGCGGAAGTCGAGCCGTTCCAGCATCCAGGTGCCGGCGGGGAGGTTCTTGGGGTTCGCGGCGACGATGCCGTGATCGGGGTGGCGGCCGACGGTGACGTCGGCGAGCAGTTCTTCGGCGGAGTTGGGCAACACGGCTGATCCATCCGGTGCGGGCTCGATGGCGGGAGAGAGCGAGGGCCGGAACGGTTCTGCTGGTGTGAGGCATACGGCGTGCTCCGAGACGGGAAGAGGTCAGCGACCAGGGGTGGTGGACGAGCGCGCGGGTGGCAGCGCGGCGCGAGCGGGTGATTCCGGCGCCAGAGGTGTGCGGACCGTGCGCGATCCGGCCGACGGGGACGGTGAGAGAGCAGCGCTCACCCGGGGTGGAACGGTCTCGGCGGCGTGCTCCTGTGAGGAGCGGTACTGCTCGGGGCGCGGCGGTACGCCGAGCTGGTCCAGGCGTGCGTCGACGGCGGCGAGCAGGCTTGAGACGCTGCCGCCGTGCCGGGCGTCCGGACCGTCGGGCTCGGAGTCGTAGATCACCTCGTACACCGGGGGTCCGACCTCCCGGTGGCGGACCACTGTCCAGCTCTCGGGGAAGTCGGGGTTCTCGGAAGGCGGTTCCTGCGGCGGAGAGATGATCATCGAACTGTCGTCGGGGAGGGCGATGTCGACGACGTAGTCGCTCAGGCCGTACTCGACGGTGACCTCAAGACCCCTCTGGCGGAGGGGACCGGTGAGGTAGCCGTACCCGCGATCCCGCTTCGGATCCGCGTCGACGAGGGGCGAGAAGGAGCTGGTCCGTGCGGTGACCAGGGGGTGGTCTGGGTTCATGGGTCTTCTCCGTGGTGAGACGTCCCGGCGGCTGGTGCTGCGGTGAGCGCAGACCGGACCGTGTGGGGCGGGCGGTGGTGCACGAGGATCTGGTGATCGGGCGGTTTGGTCCGGCCGTGACTCGGTGCTACGGGTGTCAGCGGGAGCGGCCCGGGACCGGTGCGCCGGGTGTCGGCGGCGCTGGGGGCGAGGCGGGCAGGGTTCCGCGAAGGCCGGAGGCGGAGCGGGCGAGAGCCGCCCGCGCCCGCGTCGTGTACGCGGAGTGCTCGGCGTCCGCCCGGCGGGCCAGGTGGTCGGCGGCCCGGACGAGGGCGGGTCCGCGGATGGCCAGCTCGTCGGCGTAGTGCCAGCCGTCGGCGTTCCGTTCTTCCTTCGCCTGGTCCTCGTAGAGCTTCCGTGAACCGGGCATGGAGGCGTCCATGAGGGCCAGGATCTGGTCCCACTCGTGCTGGAGCTGGCCCGCGTGTTCCAGGGTGGCGTCGATGCCGCGCAGCCAGCGGAGGTCTTCGCTGAGGGGTCCCTCGGCGTAGTCGGCGCTCCGGGCGGTCGCGCGGACGCCGGCCAGGACCTCGGGGCCGTGGTCGAGGAAGATCTCGACGTGCCGCCACGCCTCGGCGTCGCGCTTCACCTTGCCGTCCTCGTACCCCTGCTCGTCGACGGGCCAGCCGTCGGTGTCGCAGAAGGAGTCCGAGACCGCGTCCCAGGCGTGGGACGCCTCCCGGATCCCGGCGACGGCAGCAGTCAGCGCCGGGATGTGCTTCCGCCACGCCAGGTCCTCGGTGGCCGCCGGCGGGTTCTCGGTAGGGGCGGGAGAACTGGGGGAAACGGACATGATCGTTCCTCCGGCCATGGTCTAGGCCGCCATCCGGGCGTCGGTGTCGAACAGTTCGCGTTCGGCCGGATGCAGGATGTGCTGCGTGATGAAGGACCGGCCCGCGACCTTCCACAGGCCCCGGCCCTTGGTCAGCGCGGATACTGCCTGGGTCTCGACTCCGGTCAGGCCGAGCAGGGACGCGGCGGCGTCGAGCTGGTCGGGCTCCTGCCGGTAGATGATGCGCGTGGAGCAGTCGGCCAGGAGGCCCTCGGCCAGGACCCGGCCGCGCGAGCCCGCGTCGCCCGCCGAGAGTAGGTCGCTGAGCCGGTGGATGACCATCAGGTTCGCGATGCCGAG
This sequence comes from Streptomyces sp. NPDC090025, assembly GCF_044748125.1. Lineage (NCBI taxonomy): Bacteria > Bacillati > Actinomycetota > Actinomycetes > Kitasatosporales > Streptomycetaceae > Streptomyces > Streptomyces sp. NPDC090025. Next base: position 504,945 of record NZ_JBIVFL010000002.1, read on the forward strand.
ACCACGGCTCAGCTTCCACTGGGACTGCATCCGCTCCAGCAGGCCGACGTGTCGCATCACCCGCCACGCCTCGTCGTAGATCACCCAGCGCCGGCCGCCGGCGGGGTCGGCGAGGGCGGACTCCATCCACGCGCTCGCGCACGTCATGGCGAGGACCAGAGCGGTGTCGTCGCCGGCGCCGCCGAGGCGGGAGAGGTCGATGGACAGCATCGGCGCGGTCGGGTCGAACGCGACCGTCGAAGGAGCGTCGAACATGCCGCTCAGGTCGCCGTGGACGAGACGGCGCAGGGCGTGCGCGACGTCCTGGGCGGCCGTCCCCAGGTGCCCGGAGGAGTTACCGAGGGCCTGGTCGAGGAGCTGGGGCGAGCCGAGGACGTAGGCAATCTCGCCGAGCAGCGGCACCGTGCCACGAGCGGCGGCCTCGGCGACGACCAGGTCGAGGGCGAGGTCCAGGGCGGTGTGCTCCATCGGCAGCAGATCGCGCTTCAGGACGGTGCGCGCCAGGCCGGCCAGGAGCAGCAGGCGCCGCTTTCGGACCTCGCTCGCCCAGTCGTCCTCGCTGACCGAGGCTGGCCGGGCCGGGGCGTCCAGCGGGTTCAGCCTGCCCGGCAGGCCGGGGCCCAGCGCGATGCTGTAGCCGCCGAGGGCCTGCGCGACGCCGGTCCACTCGCCCTTCGGATCACAGGGGATGTAGATCCGGTAGCCGTGGGCGATCGACCGGGTGGCGATGGACTTCGCCAGCGCGGACTTGCCCATGCCGATGATCCCCGCCAGGACGGCGTTGGGGTTCGTGAAGCCCTCGATCCGGCCGCTGCCGTACAGCGAGAACGGGTCGAAGCAGAAGGCGGCCTCGGCGTGGACGTCGCGGCCGATGAAGACGCCCTCCGCCCCCAGGCCGCCCTCGGCGACGAACGGATAGGCGCCGGAGGCGGTGGCGGTGGTCATCCGATGAGCGGGCAGGCGGAGCTTGCCGCCGCGGGCCGAGGCCGGTCCGGGCCGCCCGGCCGGCGGGTAGACCGGCCGCAGTTCCGGATCGGCGGTCTCCTGGGCACGGTGCCTCGGGGGCGCTTCGGCGCGGCGGGCCTGGCGGTGGGCGTCGGCGAAGCCGGCTCGGGCGGCCCGTCGCTGGGTACGCGATGCCTTGTGGGGCACGAACAGGTGGGAGGCGCTGGCGCGGGTACGGGGCATGAACGTTTCTCCGAACGGGGGTATAGCGGGTCAGCGGCGGGTGAGGCCGGTGAACGGGGAGTGCAGGTCGGCCGGGGTCGTCCGGCGGCGTACCAGTCGTGCGGTGCGCTGATGGCGCTGGCAGACGGTCAGCTCCGGCGCCCCTTCGGGCAGGCCGGTCCGGCACGCCTCGCGCTCGGGCACCTCGCCGGAGTCCGGGCGGGGCGCTGCGTGGTAGGCGGCGTGGAGGTGGTCGGCGGCCTGCCAGATCCGGGTGCGGGCGGCCCGCAGGTGGTCGCCCTCCGCCGGCAGGAGCCGGCCGACGCGGACGGCGTGGGCATCGAGCAGCCCGTACAGCGAGAGGAGATGGGAGTGAAGGGCGTCCAGCTCGGCGCGGGTGGTGACGAGCGGGCCGCCGGGGAGGTTGAGCGCGCGGTGGAAGTCGAGCGCGGCGGTGGCGAAGGGCACGAAGTCCTGCGCGGTGGTGCTGGGGGTGCGGGACACGGGAGTGCTCTTTCAGCGAGGGGGAGTGCCGGGGCTACGCGGCGAGGGCGAGTGGCAGGGCGGCGGCGGTGAACGCCTCGGCCTGCTGCCAGGTCAGGGGCCGGAGGTCGAGCTGGGCGCCGACGGCGGCGGTCTCCACGACCGCGCACGCGGACCGCAGCTCGTCCTCGGAGTCGGCCGAGACGGTCAGCAGACCGGTCAGGGCGACGTCTGCGTGGCCGGCGATGAGCTGGCGCTCGCGTGCCTTGATGTCCTGGTACTCGATCGAGTCCGCCTCGGAGTCGACCTGCCCGCGCCGGGCGCGCTCGGCGGCATCGGCGATGACCGACGCCTTCTTGCGCTGGACGTCGCGCAGGGCGGCGTCCAGTCCCTTCGGTTCGTAGGAGAGTGAGAGCGTGCGCCGGACGCCGCCCGTGAACAGGAGCTGGTGCAGGAAGCCGGCGCTGGTTTCGGTCCTCGGCCAGTTCTCCACCCAGTACGTGGCGTGGACGGCGGAGTCGGTCGCGATGTGGTCCGCCTTCTCCACGACCACCACCGGACCGGCGGCGGCAGCGTCGGTCTCGGGACGGCCGGTGGCCGACCACCGGTCCAGCGCCGTGAGCGCCTTGGGGTCGTAGGCGGTGCGGACGACGGCCGCGATCTCGCGGGCGGTGAGCCAGCCGGCCGGGTTGAGGCCGGCGGTCCGCGCGGCCTGCTCGAAGGTCGAGGTCAGCTGGGCCAGGACGCTGAAGGCCCCGGTCAGGCCGCCGCCGGCCTGGTTGATCAGCCGGCGTGCGGCCTTGGTGTCCAGCGACAGCGCGACGTACGCCTCGTGCGGGGCGGCGGCCGGGCCGGCGCTCTGGATCAACTCGTTGTAGATCGCGCCGGCCACCGGGACGTCGGGGCGGCCGTGCTCCTCCCAGTAGCGGCGCAGGCTGTCACCGGAGTCCGGAACGGTGCGCTCGATCACCTGGATGCGGGCGATCTGCCCGGTTCGGGCGAGCGCGGCCAGGGCCCGTCCCCAGCCCGAGACGTTGGCGTGCTGGGTGCCTGGGTCGAGCAGGGCGTAGGCGCGGGAGGAGACCTTCACCACGGCCGTCAGCGTGCCGCTGTGGGGGTCGTGGACCGCGCCGTATCGGCCGTCGGGGGCGGTGGCCACGCGCAGGCTGGCGGCGGTGCCGGGCAGGTGGAGCAGTCCCTCGCGGGTCGGCCGCCGGGAGGGCCGGGTGAGCCAGACAAGCTGGCCGCGCATCCGGCGCAGGGCGTACCGGACGACGACCGGGGTCCAGTCGGCCAGGGCACGGCCCCGGTGGCGGACGAAGACGAACAGGGCGATGACGGCCCACAGGGGGATGAGCACGAGGGCCCCGACCACGCCGCGGGCGAGGATCACGGCGAGCAGGAGAAGGCCGGTGAGTCCGGCGGCGAGGAGCTGCGGGGCGGTCAGGCCGAGCAGGACGCCGCGCCTGCTGCGGTGGGGGAACTTCACGGTGGCCGAGGGGACTTCGGCCTGGTGCTTACCGGACATGAGGATTCCAGACGGTGGAGGCGAACGAGGGACGGAGCGGGCGGCGCTCTTCTGGAGGACACGGCGGGGCTCCTTCGACGGTCGAATCGGGAGGGGGCGGGCTGCGGAGGGGCAGCCCGCCCCCGGTGGGGAAGGGTCAGGAACCCTCGGGCGGCTGGGTGGGGAACACCCAGGTCGTCGGCGTCGGCGAGCCGGTGGCTGCCGCCGAGGGCCCGGCGGGCGGCGTGGTGCCGATGTGGCTCACGCCGCTGCCCGGAGCCGACGTGCTGATGGGGTGCCCGGAGCTGCCGCTGACGGCCTGGACACCCGGCTGGGAACCTTCCGTTTCCTCTTCGCCGGGCCGGGTGATGAGCGGCGGGATGCCGGGGCGCTGGATCAGGGCCCGGCCCTTGTCGCCGGTCGCGTTCGGGTCCTCGCCGTACCGGAAGCGGGTCTGCGGCTTGGGCGGGCCGGCGTCGATGCCCTCCTTGCTGACGTTGCCGCCGGCGGGGTTGATGCCGGAGGCGACACCGTCGGCGCCCGCGCCGGGAACCTGGCTCGGTCCCTGGGGGGCGGGGGTTCCGGTCCCGACGCGCATCGCCAGGCTGCCGGCGGTCTTCGCCGCGCCGGTGGCGATGGCCATGCCCGCGGCGCCGGTGCGGTGCAGGTCGTCGTGGCCGCCGCCGTCACTCGCCCAGTGCACGAACTTGTACGTCGCATACGGGCAGAGCAGCACCAGGACCATAACGACGATGCCGGCCATCGCGTCCGACAGGGCCGACAGCCCGTCGTTGGCGTCGCTCTTGCCCATGGCGGAGACGCCGATCAAGAAGACGATGGTCATCAGGAGTTTCGAGACGATCAGGGTGGCGGTGGCCTCGATCCAGCCCCGGCGCCAGCGCTTGGCGACCTCCCAGCCGCCGCCGGCCCCGGCGAACACGGCGAGGGCGACCATGATCAGGACGCCGACCTTCCGGGCGACCATGACACCCCAGTACAGGAAGGCGCCGATCGCGCACCCGAAGGCGACCAGGGCGGGAACTCCCCAGCCCAGGCCGTACATCGCACCGAGTTGGTTGATCTTCACGACGCGGCGGATCGCGTCGTCGACCGAGGTGTTGGCGGCTTGGAACAGGCCGTCGGACAGGGCGTCGACCACGGTGATGGCGACGGTGGTGAAGGCGATGGCGGAGAAGCTGAACAGGACGCCGGTCATGGTGCCGAACGCGGCCTGGGCCAGGGCCCGCTCGTCACGCCGCCAGGCCGCGAACATGAGCTGAATGCAGAAGATGCCGACGGTCAGGGCGAGACCGATGGGCAGCAGAAGCTGGTAGTTGTCCCGGAACCAGCCGGCGTTGAGGTCGATGGCGGTCGTCTCGTTGACGGCCTTGGCGGCGAGGTCCGCCGCGCTGGCCGCCAGTTCGCCGGCCGACTTCGCGATCCACGCGCCGATGCCGTCGGTGACGGCCCCGGCCGGGTTGGTGGCGAAGTCGACGGCGGTGCATACCTTGTCCATCATCGGAAGGCCGCAGACGTCCACGGGAGTACCTCCTTTCGTGAGCGGGGGTCAGGGTGCGACGGACGGCATGACGCCGGCCAGGGCGCAGGGCTGGCCGGGGCGGCACTGGACCGCGAGGGTGGTGGAGCGGCTCTCCGCGCCGCCGGCGGGCGAGCCCTTCCAGGCGATCGTCTGCTTCCCCGAGACCGTGACGGCGTAGATGTACGCCTGGGTGATCGCGCCGGGGTTCTCCTGAAGGGCCTGGGTGAAGGCGTTCGGGAAGTGCCCCTCGTTCACGGTGGCCGTGGCGAACTGGCCGTTGGTGGCCATCTCCTTCCACAGCACCGCCGAGGGGATACCCCGGTCGACGGAGGCCGCGTCGGCGTACTTGGCCTCCGCAGTCAGCCACGCGTGCAGAGCGCGCCTCAGCTCGGCCTGCGGGTACGCGCGGGTGTCGTACGACCACAGCGCCGCTGCGGCTGCCTTCCCGAAGGCGATCGGGTCGGTGGTCCTCGGCGGAACCGGCAGGGAGCGGGGACGGGTGATCACCGTGGGCGGCCCGGACGGCAAGGCGGCCGAGGAGGAAGGCGGGGGCGAACTCGGAGGCGGGGCCGGGGCCTTGGTGGGTGTCCTGCCGTCGCGGGTGAGGTAGGCGGCCAGGCCGGCGAGAGCGACGAGCACCGCCAGGACGACGGTGCCGAGCAGCGCCCGGCGGCGCACGCGAGATGCGCCGCCGGGGTTGGAGGAGTGGGAAGGCATCAGTGGACCTGCGTCCCCAGCGTGCTGAAGAACGCGACCACGCCGTTCGCGGCGCCGAGCAGGAGGGCCGCGCCGGCGGACACCAGGACGCCCTTTTTGCCGTTGGCTTCGGCCTGGTGGCCGCCGGAGTGGTGGCCCCAGGCCCACACGCCCGCGCTGACGGCGAGGGCGCCGACCACGGCGATGAGACCGAAGAGGTTGATGGAGCCCATCACCTGCTTGAGGACGTTCAGGCCCGGCAGCCCGCCCTCGTTCGGCTTGATTCCGGGGTCGTAGGCGAGCTGTATGACCTGTTCGGCGAGGTACATGGGAACTCCAGTTCGAATGAAGGCACGCCGAAGCCCATGAGGGGTGGAGCGGCGGTGCGAGAAAGGGGAGAGGGGGAGAGGCGCCGGTCAGACGACTCGGCGGACCGCGAGAATCCCGGACTTCCAGGCGGCGACGGTCGTGATGCGGACGACGTCGCCGGTGCGCGGTGCGTGCACGACCAGGCCCTGACCGATGGCCATGCCGACGTGCTCGGGGACGGCGGCCGTGCCCTCGGTGAAGATCAGGTCACCCGGCCGAAGGGCATCGGCCGAGACCGGCTTGCCCTCCTTGACCTGCGTGTACGTCGTCCGCGTCAGGGTGACCCCGGCGGCCTTGTACGCCTGCTGCATCAGGGAGGAGCAGTCGCACCGGCGCATCGCCGTGTCACCGTGGGAGTCGGTGCAGGTCCCGCCCCACTGGTACGGCGTGCCGAGCTGGCCGAGCGCCCACCGGATCGCCGTCTGGACCTCCCGCGGAGCGGTGGCGGGGATGCTGTACTCCTTGGGGAGCGCGCCGGCCGGGATGGTGCCGAAGTCGGTTCCGTCCCCGTCGGCGGCGGCACAGCCACCCGTGGCGCCGGGCGCAGGACCGTCTGGAACCGGCGGCGGTGACGCACCACCGCCGCCACCACCGGTTTTCGGCAGCAGGGGCTCGATGGCCTTCTGCAAGGCCGTGGCCAGCGGCTCCCACTTGGCGTACGCCTCGGGGAAGCCCGACCGCTGCACCGCCTGGGCGGCCTGCGTGACGGACAGGGACTGCCAGCCCGAGACCTGCCGGAGTCCCTCGTAGAACTTCGTCGAGGCGTGTACCGGGTCGAGGATCTCGTTCGCCGTGCCCCAGCCCATCGACGGCCGCTGCTGGAACAGTCCCAGCGAGTCGCGGTCGCCCCAGGTCAGGTTCCGCAGGCCGCTCTCCTGCAGGGCGGTGGCCAGGGCCACGACCTGCCCGCGGGCCGGGATGTTCATCGCGACGCCGGTGGCCTGGATCGTCTTGGCGAAGGGGATCTGCTCGGCCGGGTTGTCCAGACCGGGCATGGAGACCGACGCCGTGCCGCCCCCTGCCAGGATGGCCTTCACCTGATCGGCGACCGCCGCGGTGTCCACGGACTGCGCGCCGTCGGTCGGGCAGGCGGCCGAAGCGGTCCCGGCGCCGAAGGCAAGGACCGGCACGACCAGCAGCATCGAGCCCGCCGCGAACAGGTCGACGACGCCCTTGGTGGTCCTCTTCATCGCCGCCGCCGTTCGCCGGGGCGGCGGGGCCGGCCGGGTGACGGCGTCGGGTCGGGGCGCGGGGGTATCAGGACATGCTGCATCGCAGCGGCTCCTCGGTCTTCGTAGGCGACGCGGTGCCGGCTTCTCGTGCAAAGCCGCCGGCACCGCGCCGATGTGCATCCGCCGCTCGGGCGGGCCCGGGGTCAGAGGAGTTAGCAGCTCCCGGACGCCGGTCTCAGGTCACGCGCGGCAGCCAGCCGCGCTCGTAATCTCAGGCGGTACACAAGGGCCTCCGGACGGCATCGGGAAACGCGTGGGCAACGTGCGTTCCTACTGGCTCGATTGGACGAGACAGCACGGATAAGCACAGGTCAGCGGGGGTGGAGTGGGGCTCCTTCCCGGCGACACGGCGAGACAGTAGACCGCGATTCCGGCCGCGCCAAACGACCCCCGGCACCGGCCCCGAGCCGCCGCCGCCTCGTTAGGTCCGGCCGGAATCCACGGCTAACCTCCGGCACAACCCCGCCAGAAGCGAGCGACGTTGAGCGCCGTCCGGCATGGGTTCCACGACCCTCCGCGCCCCCGAAGAGAGGCCCTCCCATGAGCTACACGCTGCACCGAGGCGACGCCCTGACCGTCCTGAAGTCCCTCCCGGACGAGAGCGTCAACGCCGTAATCACCGACCCCCCGTACAACTCCGGCGGCCGGACGAGTTCGGAACGCACCGGACGCACCGCGCGGGCCAAGTACGTCACCAGTAATTCGGCGCACGACCTCGCCAACTTCCCCGGCGAGAACCGTGACCAGCGCTCCTACCGCTCCTGGCTGACCGAACTGCTCACCGAGGCGTACCGGGCCTCCACCGAGCACGCGGTCGCGATGGTCTTCACCGACTGGCGCCAGGAGCCGACCACGACCGACGCCCTGCAGATGGCGGGCTGGACCTGGAGCGGCACCCTTCCGTGGATCAAGCCTGCCAGCCGGCCCCGCAAGGGCGGGCCGAAGCAGGACTCCGAGTTCATCGTCTGGGGCGTCAAGGGATCCCTCGACCACACCCGCGACCTCTACCTCCCCGGGCACTACATCGCCTCCCAGCCCCGCAAGGGCCGGGTCCACATCACCCAGAAGCCCGTCGAGATCATGCGGCAGCTCGTACAGGTCTGCCCCGAGGGCGGCACCGTCCTCGACCCCTTCACCGGCAGCGGCTCCACCGGCGTCGCCGCCCTCCGGGAAGGCCGGAACTTCGTCGGCGTCGAACTCTCCCCGCACTACGCCGACGTCGCCGAACAGCGCCTGCGCGCCGAGCTGGAACAGGACGACTTCACCCTCGCCGGACCGGAGAACTGATCATGAGAAACGAGAAGCCGGGGCCGGCGGACCACAGACGCCGAAGGGCGGCTGGAACATCGAGAACCGATGCTCCAGCCGCCCTTCCGCTCGTCTCAGGCAGCCTCGAACGCCCGCCGGATCAACGGCGCCGCCTTCTCCAGGTCCGCCGCCGAGCCGATCCGCACCTCCAGGTCCCCCGTCCCGAGATGCCCGATACCGCGCATGTCCCGGGTAAAGCCCTCCTCCAGCACGACCGAGTCCGGGTCGAGTCTGAGATAGACCAGGATCACCTCGTGCTTCGGACGGAACAGGACCGAGGCCACGTTCACCAGCCGCCGGTAGGCGACGTAGTGCTTGAGGGGCACCACCTCGACCTCGCCCCACGCCGTCAGCGCCTCGTCCACCTCCGCGAACAGATCCCGAAGGCAATCCGGAACAAGACCGGCGCCCGCCGGCGCCGGAACCGCCGGGGCCACCGCAGCGTCCTCGGCCCCCGCGTCCCGCGCGCGGCTCCGCCGGGGCGCCGCGCTCGGCACGCCGGGCGAGGAGTCCACCAGCAGCAGGCTCAGCAGCCCGCCCTCGAAGACCCGGTAACGCACCAGGTCGATCCGCTCGGGCACCCTCTGGACGGCCACCCGGTCGTGGTGCGAGAAACCGGCCGCGATGCAGACCATCCGCGGACGCCGCCAGTCGACGGACTCGGCCGCCTCCGCGCCCAGCACCTTCCGGACGAGCGCCTCGAACTCGAGCTGCGCCGACTCCAGCCACGCCATGTACGAGACCGCCTGCGACAGCACCCCGCTGTCGGAGCCCTTCTTGAACTCGATCACCACCGGACTGCCGTTCTCATCCAGCCCGAGCGTATCGATCCGCCCCCGATGCCACGGCCCGGTCGCATACTCCGACGCCAGGAACCGGATCCCGAGCATCTGCTCCAGCCCAGCCTCGACCCGCCGCTGCAGCTCCAGCTCCAGCGCCACCGTCGAACCGGACAGCTCGACATCCCGTCCGTCCGCGTCCTGCCGGAACAGCATCAGCTCGGCCACCAGCGCCCCCTCCGTGATCACTACAGGAGGAGCAAGCGAATCCAGCGTGCGGGTATTCCAGTGGACGTCTGTGCGTGACACCTCGTTGGTACGTCGCGGCCTTCCTGGGGGCAGGAGCCAACCCGGCGGAGCCGTCACGAGACGTCGCACGTGAGCTGTACGGGGAGGCGGGCCTGACCACGGGGACGGAGCTCCTGAAGCCAGCCCACGTTGTCCACAGCACATGGGTGAGTTGAAGGTCGGATCCGGCTTCCTGACCGCCATCTTCACCGCCCACGAAGGGGAAGGCGAACCCGAGGATCGAGAGCCCTGCACGCGCCCCAGGTCCGCTGAGTCGCTGCGGACGCCGAGGAGTTTGTGGACAGCACGGTCGGTGTGCTCTGGCGCTACCAGGTTCAAGGTCCATACGTCTTGCTTGATGGTGGGCGAGAGGGGGATCTTCGCGTGCTGCGGCCAGGTGGCCAAGCCGGCGTACGTGTTGTGCCTCGCGCAGCGGGCGGTCAGCCCTCCACAGAGATCACCTACGCCATACGAGTCCCTTTCGGTAACATGCTCCGAACGGGGGTTTTCGGCTGTCGTGGGACGAGTAGCGGCGCACTCATCGCACGAGACCCGAGAAGTCCTGCCCACACCGCTCTGCGGAGCACACAGGCGAATCGACCGCACAGGACTGACCGGGTACGCCGGGTACGGAGCGTGAAGATGGACTTCGACGTCGCCGCTCCCGACCCTGCCGGCATGGTGGCGTCGCTCAGTTCGCTCGGTTACTCGCTTCCCGCCGCGGTCGCAGATCTCGTGGACAACAGCGTCTCTGCAGAGGCCAAGAACATCGACGTCGACTTCACGTGGGACGGGCAGAGTTCCTGGATCGCAGTGATGGACGACGGCAAGGGGATGACAGAGCCCGAGCTGGTGACCGCCATGACGGTAGCCGCCCGCGGCCCGTCCGCCGAGCGGACTGCCACGGATCTCGGCCGTTTCGGTGTGGGGCTGAAGTCTGCCTCCTTCTCCCAGTGCCGCAAGCTCACCGTAGCCACCGTCAAGGACGGATTCTGGCACGTGCGGACGTGGGACCTCGGTGTCGTGGAGCTCTACAAGCAGTGGCGGCTCCTCCGCGACCCCGGCGACATGACAATGTCCCTCCTGCACCGGATCGCGGGAAGCATGCAGCACGGGACCGTCGTCCTTTGGGAGCAGCTCTCCGGCTACCACAACACCGCCGTGACCCACGACGACGAGAAGACGCAGGCCCAGTTCTACGCAGAGGCGGAACGTACCGAAGCTCACCTCTCGATGGTCTTCGCCCGCTTTCTGAAGCGTCCGGCCCGGTGCCGCATCCGGGTGCGCGGCTCTGACCTCTCCCCGTGGGACCCGTTCCTGTCCATGCACCCGTCGGTACAGCGGATCCCCTGGGAGCCTCTGCCGCTGGGGTCGGAGTCGGTGCGCGTGGAGCCTTTCGTCCTCCCGACGGCACAGCGTCTCTCGGATGCCGAGTACGAGTCGGCTGCCGGGCAGAGGGGCTGGCTGGGGCAGCAGGGGTTCTACGTCTACCGCCGTGACCGCCTGATCCTGGCCGGTGACTGGCTGGGGATCCGCGGCCTGCGGCGCGAGGAGAAGTACAACCTCGCGCGGATCGCCGTGGACATCCCTGCGGAGGCCGACACCGACTGGGGCGTGGACGTGCGCAAGGCGAGTGTGGTTCCCCCCGTCTCCTTGCGTCGTCACCTGGAGAGGATCGCCAGATACACCCGCGAGGCGGCCTCGCGTTCCGCACGACAGCGTGGCCAGGTGGTGTCTCGGGTGCACGGTGACCCGCTGAAGTTCGCCTGGAACGTGAAGCGCCACGACGGCCGGATCGTTCTGCGCATCAACAGAAAGCACCCCTTGGTGAAGGCAGCGATGGACGGCCAGGGCGGCAATCCTGACGTTGTCCGCTCGTTGATCCGCCTCCTTGAGGAGACGGTCCCGGTCACGGCACTCCGCATGCTCCACGAGACCGACACGGTCGACGACCCCGAACCCTTCGGTGGTCCGGGGCCGGCCACCCCGGAGACCGTCGACATCGCCCGCCGGGTGTATGAAGCACTCCTTGGACAGGGCCGCTCTCCTGAGGATGCCCGGGGAGTACTCAGTTCCATGCCTCCGTTCGACGAGCAACAGGGTTTCTGGAACTCCTGACCCACCTGGTAGTCCCCACTCCCAACCGACACGGCCGCTGGAGGTCGCTGTGAGCACCGCCCTCGAAGACAGTCTCGAGAAGGCCGAGCAGACCGCGTTGCTGCTCCTGCCAGGTGACCGCCAGGCAACGCCGGCCGAGGTGGACTTCGCCGTGAACACCGCGGTCAGCATCCTCGCTGCCCAGGGGATCAGCGTGGAGCGGGACCAGGTGCGGAAGGTGCTCGAGGCGCGTGCTTCCGTGTTCCAGGCTGATTCCTCCGCGATGACGAACGACGAGGGCCACGTGCCATGGCTCGCCGACGCGAAGGCAGACCGGAAGTGGGAGTTCTGGGACCGCTACCGGCGCTACCTGCTGAGCGTGTCCAAGCTCCCGACTCAGGTCGTGCGTCGCCTCGACCAGAGCACCGACGACGTTCTTGGTGAGCTGGAAGATCCTCAGCGGGCAGGCGCCTGGCGCCGGACCGGGCTCGTGATCGGACAGGTCCAGTCCGGCAAGACGGGGCAGTTCATCGGGCTTGCCGCGAAGGCAGCCGACGCCGGCTACCGGCTCATCGTGGTGTTCGCAGGGATCCACAACGACCTGCGCAGCCAGACACAGCTGCGTATCGACGAAGGGCTCCTCGGGTTCGACACCCAGTACCAGTTCCGCTCGGACGACGACGCGCATCGTCATATCGGTGTTGGCGCGATGTCGCATCACGGCAAGCGGCTGAAGGCCGCGTCACTGACCACCAGCCACGAGAAGGGGGACTTCGCCCGCAAGACGGCGGTCTCCGCGAACGTGCCGGTGGGCAGTGTCCCGGTGGTCCTGGTGGTCAAGAAGAACCGGCGGATCATCGACAACCTGCGGGACTGGGTGATCGACAACCACGGCGTGGAGGACCCGGAGACCGGCAGGATGGTTGTTCCCGACCTCCCCTTGTTCGTGATCGACGACGAAGCCGACAACGCCGGGGTGAACACCTCCAAGGACCCCGACACCAACCCGTCGGCGATCAACAAGGCCATCAGACGGTTGGTCAACAGCTTCACGAAGGCGTCCTACGTCGGCTACACCGCGACCCCCTTCGCGAACATCTACATCAGCCCCGACACGGACCACGACGAGCTGGGCCCCGACCTCTTCCCGGAGAGTTTCATCCGCACCTTGCGGGCACCGTCCAACTATCTCGGTCCCGAGCGTCTATTCGGTCTACAGACTGACGGCGACGAGGAGGACATCGAGCCGCTGCCACTGATAAGGCACATCAAGGACACAGACCTCTGGGTGCCGGACAAGCACAAGTCCTACCATCAGGTTCCAGACTTCCTGCCCGAGTCGCTGCAGCGGGCCATTCGGTCCTTCGTCCTGACCTGTGCGGCACGTCGAGCGCGGGGGCAGGTCGCCGTGCACAACTCCATGCTGGTGCACGTGACCCGCTTCACGGCCGTGCAGCAGCAGGTCTGCGACCAGATCGACGCGCACACGCGTCTGCTCCTCGACGTCCTCCAGGACCGGTTCAGCAGTGCCCGTGAAGAACTCGAGGAAGACCTGCGGCAGCTCTGGGAGGAGGACTTCGTCCCCTGTACCGAGGACATGGCCGGGGACAGGCTTGACTGGGAGGACGTCGAACCCCATCTCCACGCCGCCCTCGCGAAGATCACCGTCATGGCCGTAAACGGTGCGGCGAAGGACGCCCTCCAGTACTACGAGCGCCGGGAGACTGGCCTGTCTGTCATCGCCGTAGGTGGCGAGAAGCTCTCCCGTGGTCTGACCCTCGAGGGGTTGTCGGTCAGCTACTACCTGCGTGCCTCCAAGACATACGACACCCTGCTGCAGATGGGCCGTTGGTTCGGCTACCGTCCCCGCTACGAGGACCTGTGCAGGCTGTACACGACACGTACGCTGCAGCGCCAGTACGCGGAGATCACCGCGGCCACCGACGAACTCCGTCGCGACGTTGAGGAGATGTCCGCGGTGGGGCTGACCCCCCGCGAATACGGTCTCAAGGTCAGGACCTCGTCGCTCGGCCTGGGCATCACGGCCTCCAACAAGATGAGGCAGGGCACGCGTGTCCGCCTCAGCTACTCCGGTGAGCTTCCCGAGACGACCATCTTCGACCTCTCCGAGAAGGTGGTTCGTAACAACCACGAGCTCCTCGAGTCGTTCGTCGCGCGCCTCGATGCGCTCTCCGCAGGGAAGGTGGACGAGCGGAGCGGGAGCATCACCTGGAGTGGCGTCGCGGCCTCGGACGTCACCGAGGGTTTCCTCGACTCCTACCTCACTGACCGGCAGGCTCAGCGGGTGCGGCCAGCCTTCATCGCGGAGTACGTGCGCCAGTGTGCCAGGCAGGGTGAGCTGGGTAACTGGACGATCCGCCTCGCCAGCCGACTGCCCGAGGGTGCGCCGGTCGAGCTCGCGGGCCATTCCATCGGCCTCATCACGCGCAGCCACTCCAAGTCCTCGGAGGTGGTTCCCGGCCGCTACACGATCAAGCGCGTCCTCAGCCCTGCCGACGAACTCTGTGACCTGACCCGTGAGCAGAAGGACCGTGCGCTGAAGGACACGAAGGAGGCTGCGAAGGGGAAGCTCAACCGGAAGGGTGAACCGCTCGATCCGGACACCCCCCGCGGCCGGCCTCTGCGTCACCAACGTCGCTCTGACCAGCCGTTGCTTCTGCTGTATCCCCTCAGCCCTGCCGAGGTGGCCAAGTCGTCGGGAAACCCTGAGCCGGTCGCTCCGCTGGTCGGGTTCGCCATCAGCTTCCCGTTCTCCCGTCACCAGTTGAAGACCGAGTACGTGGTGAACGACATCTGGTTCAAGCAGGACATGGAGTTCGACGACTTCGAGGACGAAGAGTGATCGACGAGAGTGTGTGGCAGGAGCTGGAGGCCCACCAGCAGACCCCGGGCAGGTCCACCCGGCGGCTCCACCCCGACTCCCCGCACGACATCCAGGTGTCGGTGACGCACCCCGCCCTCCGGCGCATGCTGCTGCTCGGCACCGACGCCAGGACCGCCGACACCGTACGTCAGGAGATCCATGAACTGCCGGCCACCCGTGGACTGCAGCTGAACCTGTCGTCGGTGTCCGGCAACCACTACGAGCTCCAGGTCATGCTCACCGACGACGAACTCACGGAGGTGTTCACCCCGCTCGTATCCGACATCGCAGAGGTTGTGCGGGACGCACCGACCACCGAGACGGCGGCGGAGGCCGCGGTTCGCCGCTACGTCCGTTGGCAGCAGCTGCTGCGCTCCGTGTCGCGCGACGGTCTGTCCCGACAGGCTCGGTGCGGCCTCTTCGGCGAACTCCACTTCCTCCTGGAGTACGTGCTTCCGGCTGTGGACCAGCACACGGCCGTCAGCTCCTGGACCGGTCCACAGCAGACGAACCAGGACTTCCAGCTGCCCGGCGCCGCAGTCGAGGTGAAGGCGACCACAGCCCGCGCTCCCCGGCAGGTCCAGATAGCGAGCGAGCGACAGCTGGACACAGCCGACTCGACGCCTCTTGTACTGGCCCATGTCGTCCTCGACGACCGGCAGCGGGGGCTCGGCAAAAGCCTGAACACCTTGGTGGACGAGATACGGGCCCGTCTGACCTCGCCGTCCGCCTCGCAGCGTTTCGAGAGCCTGCTGGTCCAGGCCGGCTATCTGCCGAACCAACGGGACCTCTACGATCATGATCGCTACACCCTACGTCGCAGCGAGTTCTGGATGGTCGGGGAGGGTTTTCCCCGGATCGTCGAAGCCGAACTGCCGCCCGGGGTCGGTAACTGCACCTACACCATCGACGTGTCGGCCCTGGCCACCCACAGCGTGACCGCCGAAACACTGGTCGACCTGATCCGAGGAATCCATGGCTGAGCATGACCTGCACGAGTACTCCCGCGCGCTGGTCACCGACATCCAGGCGCTGGCGGACGCCGAGGGCGGCTCAATCCCGAACACGTTCACCCAGCACGTGCTCGAGATCCTTGAGGAAGCTGGTGTCGTCACCGACGCGGCACTCGCGTACCACTCCTCCCGCGGACTGGAGATTTACGGCTACGGCCTGCCCGAGGACGGGTCCAGCCTCGACCTGTACACAACGGACTTCAACCTGACCCCGTCGAGCAGCAAGCTGACCAAGGCCGAGTCCGACAGACTCTTCCGGAGGCTGTTCGCGTTCCTGGGCAAGCACGGGGCCATCCGCCCCAACCAGGAGGACAACACCGACGTGCATGACATGTGCGTCGGTGTGGAGAAGGCGTTGTCGAACGTTCCGAAGATCCGCCTCTTCCTGCTCAGCAACCGGGTCAGCACGACGAGCGCCCCGGAGCCCACGGAGTTCGAGGGAATCCCGGTCGCCTACGAGCTCTGGGACCTCGCGCGGCTCCACAGGCACGAGACCTCCGGGAGTATCGGCGAGCCCATCAAGGTCACCTTCGAGCGTCCCCTTCCCTGTCTGGCGGCTCACAGCGACGAACCGAACTACTCGGTCGTCCTGGCCGTGATTCCCGGCCGACAGTTGGCCGAGCTGTACAAGGAGCACCGGACCCGGCTGCTCGAACTCAACGTCCGGTCCTTCCTCCAGACCCGTGGTGGCGTGAACAAGGGCATCCGCGACACCTTGCTGAAGGATCCGAGCCGCTTCCTCGCCTACAACAACGGCGTGACCGCCACCGCCTCGGACGTGGACTTCGAGACCGACGAGGACGGCAGTCCCGTCGCCATCAGGAGTATGACCGGCCTCCAGATCGTCAACGGCGGCCAGACCACCGCCTCGCTGCACTACGTCCTGACTCATGACAAGCGGGACTTGGAGGGGGTCCATGTGCAGATGAAACTCACGATCGTCGATCCCGCGTACCTGTCCGAGATCGTTCCGAGGATCTCCCAGTACTCCAACACCCAGAACAAGGTGACGTTGGTCGACTTCAGCTCGAACCACGAGTTCCACGTCGCCTTCGAGCGTGTCTCCCGCAGCCTGTGGGCTCCAGCGACCGACGGCAGCGGTCAGGAGACGCGATGGTTCTACGAGCGGGCACGGGGCCAGTACACCGACAAGGCCGCCGAGCACGAGACCCGCGCCGCCCAGCGCAAGTTCAAGCTGATCACGCCGAGCCGGCAGAGATTCAGCAAGTCCGACCTGGCCACCTTCGTGCACTCTTGGGAACAGCTCCCGTACTGGGTGAGCCGCGGCGCCCAGAAGAACTTCGCCCACTTCATGGAGCGGATCGAGAAGTCCGATCCCGTAGTGGACGTGCAGTACTGCAAGCGCGCCATAGCCACGGCCCTCCTCTTCCAGGCTGCCGACCGGATCGCCCGTACGCACTCGGCCGGCAGCCACAAACGGCTGATCACGACCTACACGGTCGCCCGGCTTTCGTTCGCCGCCAAGAAGCGGATCGACCTCGACAGGATCTGGAACGAGCAGGGCACCACGGACGCCCTGAGGGACGCCCTCGACGAACTCTGTCCCTTGATCATGGAGACGGTGATCTCCGGCGACCGGCACGTGTCGGAGT
Organism: Streptomyces sp. NPDC090025; assembly: GCF_044748125.1. NCBI lineage: Bacteria > Bacillati > Actinomycetota > Actinomycetes > Kitasatosporales > Streptomycetaceae > Streptomyces > Streptomyces sp. NPDC090025. Next base: position 521,921 of record NZ_JBIVFL010000002.1, read on the forward strand.
GGGCGAAGAAGCCCGACTGCTGGGACGAGGTATCCCGCATCCCGTGGACGCTCCCCGACACACTGGCCGCCGAGCTCACGGCCGAGCCCTTCGAGATCGCCTCCCCCGAGAGCACCGAGTCGGACGAGGCCGAAGCCGCCGTCGAGGACATCCCCAGCGAGGAGTGGCAGGCTCTCGCGGACTGGGCCCGCGAAGGCCGGGTCCTGCGCGCCGTGGACAGGCAGCTCGCCGACCGTGTGGCGCAGCGTCTGTCCCAGGGGCGACGGGTTACCGGGACCCAGGCCAGGCAGGCGATGGAGGTTTACGAAGAGGCCCTGCGGCATGGATTCCACCCCGTGCCCGTCGACCTCGAGACCGCGTGAGAGAGGCAGCCCTGGACAGTCGGGGCTGCCGCTAGAGGGTTCCCTCGTGCAGCAGGTCGTTGATCGCGTCTTCTGCACGCCTCAGCACGATGCGCCCGTCCCCGTCACTGAACACGAGCAGCTTGGTCCCCAGGCTGATGCCTGCTTCGGCGAGGATCCCGAGCGGGAGCTCCACACGGCCTGCCTCGTCGACGTTGAGTTCTGCGGGTTCTCGGATCATCTAGGTCAGTCTGCCACCCGGAGCACGCCCACGGCGAGGCCGCCCAAGGTGGGAGCATGGCCTCGTGAGCACACACGAAGGATGGGTGAGCACGCCTTGGAGTGCACAGCTCCGAGGCCGCCGCGTACGGGACACCGAACCGGAGAAGACCCTCAGGAGCGCCGTCCACGCCCTCGGGCTCCGTTTTCGGCTGCACCGTAAGGTCGCTCCTCGCTGCACGGCGGACTTCGTACTGCCCCGGTACTCCGTCGCGGTCTTCGTCGACGGCTGCTTCTGGCACGGCTGCCCCTCCCACAGCACACGGCAGTTCCGCGGGCCGAACGCCTCCCGCTGGGAGGCCAAGATCACGGCCAACATGGAGAGGGACGCCAGGAACACCGCAGCGGCGAGAGACGCCGGATGGACCGTGGTGCGCATCTGGGAGTGTGAGGTCAGGACTGACGTCGGGCGGGCCGCCCAGCGCGTCGCCGACGCCGCACACCACGGCGTCCCTGTTCTCTCGGGAGCGCCCTGTCAGCCTGCGGTCAGCGCAGCATCCAAGGTGGTTTCGGCGCCCTCGTCCTCCTGCGGACGCGTCGGACAGTAGTCGCTCAGCGGGCAGCTTCCACAAACCGGCTGCTTGTCCCGGCACAGGTTGTCGCCGATGAACCTGATGGCGGCCATGCGCACCGGTGCATCACGGCCGGCGCCGAGCAGCTTGATGAGGTTGAGCCGCCCCTCGGTCAGTCGGTTGGTCAGGTGCGATTCGTTCTGTTGCACCCTCGCAGCTACCCGCAACGCGCTCTGGCTGACCAGCATGATGTCGCCGCCGGCCAGCAGCCTGAACAATGCGAGCTCAGCCGGCTTTAGCCCCATCACCTTGCTGTGATCAAGAACCGAATCCGCGTCCACCCAGACCTCGGGCTTGTCGACGACCGGACCGAGCCGGTCTTCCAGGCGCTTGCGGACTGCTGCTGTCGGTGCCGCGTTCACGAGGGCGAGGTAGACGTCCTGTGTCAGTTCCTTGTGCCCAGCGACATCGTCCATCACGTGAGAGAGGTGCTTCGGGTGCAGCTTGCTTCCCGAGAGCACCGCCATGACGAGAGCCCCGAGCGGCTTCATCTTCCGGCCACTGGGGAACTGGTACCACTGCCTACCCGCGCGCTGCTCCTTGGCCCAGCGGGTCAACTCCTCACGTACCTTCGGCCACTTGTCCGCGTCCTCGTCCCCGGCGGGAACGTCCTGCGGCAGGAGGACCCGGGCTGCGGCCTCGCCCAACAGTGGGGGAACCGCGTTGCCAATCTGTCGGAAGGCGTCACTCCGCGTGCCTGCGAACCGAAAGCGGTCCGGGAAGGTCTGGATCCTCGCAGCTTCACGCACGGTCAGCGTTCGCGGCTCTTCAGGATGGATGTACCAGTAACCGTCCTTGGCAATGTGGGCAGTGATGGTCCGGCTCAATTCCTCCCAGTCCAGCTTCTTGTACTTGTCGGTGAACTGCTCCGCGTCGTACCTCTGGAAGTCCTTCTCGTCCTCTTCCAGCTTCTCGTCTAGCTCGGAGTAGAGGGTTTTGGAATCCATGACCGTGAAGATTCTGAAGTCGTCTTTACGGACTCGCCGTGTCATGTGGTCGTGAATTACGCCCTTATCCGCCCTTTTGCGCATCTCCTTGGCGAAGGAAGAAAGTGACTCCTGCTGCTCGTCGTAGTCGCAGACTCGGGAACCTACCGGTTCCAAGGGCTGAGGATTGAGCGCAGGAAGGTCGCCGATGGCATCCCGAAGGGTGGTCTGTTTCTTCGGCCTACCCCACACGAAGCCGCCACCGTCTCTCCGTGCGAGCAGGATCAGGCGCTTCCTGTGCTGCGGCACGCGATAGTTCCACGCATCCACGAGCCGTACCTGGGTTACGTACCCAAGGCTCTCCAGCTTTGCCTCGATGACGCGTATCACGCTGAAGTCATCGCCGAGCCCCATGTCAGGAACGTTCTCCATGAGGACAGCGCGTGGCAGGAGCCGCTCCACCACATCGACATAAGCGCGCCAGAGTTCCTTGCGGAGATCGTGCGGGTCGCGGTTGTGGTACTCGACCAAATGCCGGATCTTGCTACGGCCGGCGCGACTGAACGGCTGGCAGGGGGGGCCTCCCGCCACAAGGTCGATATCGGCGCCGGAGTCCACGATTCGCTGGATGAATTCGCCTCGCTGGAGGTCGTCCCCGAGGTCTACGCAAAGACTCATTCCAGGGAAGTTTGCTGCATGCGTCTCGCGGGCCCGCTCGTCGAAGTCCACGGCTGCTGCGGTGGTCCATCCGGCCCGCTCAAGGCCCAGGCTCAGCCCGCCAGCACCCGAGAAAAGGTCTACGGCCAGGCGCTTGCCTTTTCCGTAACCGGACTGGACCCATTTCGTGAAATCATCCGGCTCGCAGTGGTGCCTGTGCTTATCCGGTTTGAGGTAGTCGCTTCGCTCCAGGGGCACGCCGTACGTGTTTTTTGCCCCCTTCTCCTTCGCCACGACCCACTCCTCCGTACCTGCCGACCTGAATGACCTCCAGGAGATCACGTACGGCGCTACGAAGGCAAGGTTCCCGGCCGGTCCACACCGCCGCAAAGCCTCGACTGTCACGCGGGTGACCTGCCTGGCGAACACCGCTGTTCACTCACCGTGTCCTATTGGTGACTTGAAGCAGTGTTCTACTCCTGAGCCACCCCATGTTAGTGGACATCTCTGGGCTACTCCTCGCGTCCACCCCGTTCTGTGATGCGATACGTCTACGAACGTCACCTGTCCCAACGAACCCCCGGACTGGAAGACACGTTCGATCACGGGACCGGGCCCCTCCGTCGGGTGCTGCCGTCACCGTGAGTCGCCGCTGCCACACATGCTGCCCAAATCTTCTGAGCGGCGCTTCCGGAGCCCTCCCCGCCGTTAAGATCGCAACCGGTGCTCCTCGGGTGGGGGGAGCGGTACTGAGCGGTTAGAGGGGCGAGCGTGGACTCCGAGAACACACAGACGTTCCTACGTCCCCGCGCACGCCTGATGAGCACACTCGGTGAGGAACTGATCAGCAACGAGCGGGTGGCGCTCACCGAGCTGGTCAAGAACGCCTACGACGCCGATGCCAGCCTGGTTGTGATCAGGTTCAACGGGCCGTTGGAAGAGGGCTACGGTTCCATCGAGGTGTGGGACGACGGGCACGGAATGTCCCCTGAGACCGTCCGGGACACCTGGATGGAGATTGCCACACCGTTCCGACACCGTGCTCCGCGTAGCGAACAGTCCGGGCGACGGGTTCTTGGTGCAAAGGGGATCGGGCGCTTCTCCGCAGCCCGACTCGGCGCCGTGACCGCGATCACGAGTCGCAAGGCCGGCGCCCCGGAGGTGAACATCCGGCTCGACTGGAGTGACTTCGCCGCGGAGAACGCCTACCTCGACGAAGTGCCGGTCCAGTGGAACGTGGGCGCTCCCGAGGTGTTCGCCGACAACGGCCAAGCGCGACGCCTCTTCGATGAGGTGACAAGTGCTTTCCGTGCAAGGGAGAAACAGCCCGCCTGGACGGGCTCTCACGGCACCCTCGTCCGGCTCGAAGGGCTTCGGCAGGACTGGGGCGCCGAGTCGGTGGAGAGCCTGAAGCGGTCCCTGTCCCGACTCCTGCCTCCTCTTCCTCCTGCGGAGCTGGACGTACCCGACCAGCCGGAGTTCGCGATCTACCTCTCGCTTCCGGCTGGGCCGTTGCACCACCACACCGGCTTCGTCGGGGCCAGCGAGGCTCTGGCGCATCCGCACTACCGCCTCATCGGGACCATCGACACAAACGGTCTCGCCGACCTGACCATGACCCACCTGACGTCCGGGCAGTCGGAGACCCTGAACCAGTACCTCTTCCCGTCGCACGGGAAGGCGCCCAGGTGCGGACCCCTGAAACTCGACCTCCGTACCTGGGACCTCGACTCGGCCTCCCTCAAGGAGATGCTCGACATCGACCTCGGGGCCCGCAACATCACCGAGGTCCGTAAGCTGATCAAGGGCAACAGTGGTGTCGCCCTCTACCGGGACGGCTTCCGGGTGCAGCCCTTCGGTGAGGTCGACTTCGACTGGCTTGGCTTCGACCTCCGCCGCGTGAACAACCCCACCATGCGGTTCTCCAACAACCAGGTCGCGGGCTTCGTGTACATATCGGCGGACGGTAACCCCGGGCTCCGGGACCGGTCGCACCGGGAAGGGCTTATCGACTCCCCCGAGTACGAGGACCTGAAGGGTGTCCTGAGAGAGGCCGCGAGTCGACTCGAGACCTGGCGCTACGGGCTGCGCCGTCCGACGGGAGAGAGCCGCAGGCGGGGTCCGATCACGGTGGACACCCCCTCCGGTGCCGGAAGCGACCGTCACGGCCTGTTCCAGAACTTCAATCTTTCTCCCGTCCGGGACGTCGTCAACGCGAAGTACCCGGACGATACCGAGCTGAGCCGTGCACTGGAGCAGGCTCAGGAAACGATTGACGAGAGTGTCGAGAAGGTCCAGGAGGTCCTCTCGCAGTTCTCCCGCCTCGCGACTCTGGGAGCGCTGGTCGACGTCGTACTGCACGACGGTCGAACGGCACTGACCCGGATCGCCTATGTCCTCCGTCGGTTGAACAAGCTGGCGGGCCGTAAGCGTGACGAGGACGAACAGCTCGCCTCTGCTCTCACGAAGATGCATGTCGACCTCACTGCGCAGGAACAGGCTCTGGACCGGCTCTTCACCCGCGTCGAGCCGCTGAGCGGCCGGCGGCGAGGCCGGCCCCGTGCTCTGTCCCTCCAAGCCGCGATCGACGAGGCTGTCTCGGTCCACGAGGGCACGCTGAAGAAGCACGGCATCACCGTCACCGTCAGCGGCGAGGACGTGACAGTGACGGCTGACCCCGGTGACATCTCCCAGGTGGTCCACAACCTCGTAGGGAACTCGATCTACTGGCTCTCCACCCTGCCCGAGGGGAAGGAGCGCACCATCCTCATCGAGACGAGGCGGACGCCCGAGGACGAGGTCGACATCGATGTGAGCGACAGCGGCCCCGGAGTACGTGAGGAGATCCAAGAGATGATCTTCGATACGTACTTCAGCGACAAGGAGGACGGCATCGGGCTGGGCCTCAGCATCGCCGGCAGCGTCGTGAAGGACTTCTATGACGGCTCCCTATCCCTGGTGACGCCAGGGCCCCTTGCCGGAGCCACGTTCAGAGCAAGACTGCGAAGGAGAGTTGGGTGACGGACGGGGGCGCGGTGTACCGGGTCTTGATTGTCGAGGACGAGGTGGACATCGCGGAGGAACTGTCCGAGATGCTCGTGGAGGAACTCTCGGACCTCGGAACGCTCGACATCTACGTCGAGAACGATTTCGACGAAGCCGAACGCCTGCTGGAGACCCAGGCGTTCGATCTGGTTGTTCTGGACGTCAGGGACGGGACACGACGTGGCTCCACCGCGCACCCCAACCTGCAGGGCCGGGAACTGTACGACCGGATCGCCAAGACCCGCTGGGTGCCGGTCGTCTTCTGCACCGGCCTCGCGGAGCAGGTGAGCGACCTGGCGCAGCCACCGCTCATCCAGGTGGTCCCGAAGAACCGGCTGGACGACGCCGTCGCCGCGATACGGGAGGGCCTTGAGTCCGGTGTCCCGGTTCTCACCCGGCACATCACCGCCCTCGTGGATGAGCACGTGCGCGGATTCCTCCGGGACGAGATCGCCCCGAATTGGGACCGGCTTGAGACTGTCGACCGTAGCCAGATCGCCCCTGTCCTCGTGCACCGCTTGGCGGCCTGGCTGAAGGAGAACGCAGCCGAGGCCCTCGGAGCCGTGCTCGGTTCCTCCGAGGACCGCGTGATGGGGCACGCGTCGACCGCCCGGATGTACCTGATGCCGCCGGTCACCAAGCACGTGACTGCGGCCGACCTTCTGCGGGACCCCCAGGACGGCTGGTGGGTCGTCCTCACGCCTGCCTGCGACCTCTACGAGGATTTGCCCAGCGGTGGAAATCGTACGGCCAAGGCCGAGTACGTGCGTCTCGCCAAGGCGGTTCCGTTGAACGAAGCACCGCTGATCGCTCGTTGGATCGAGGCCGGATCCCCCGTCAAGGGGAGCCGGGAACGGAACGCGGCTCTGGAGATGTTCCGCGACAACAACGCCCGTTACCGGATTCTGCCCAAGTACCTTGACATCCCCGACCTGCTGGTCGACTTCGAGATCGTTCAGTCTGCTCCGTTGGCAGAGGTCCGCTCGTGGACCCGTGTCGCCACGCTGGACAGCCCGTTCGCCGAGGCCATGTTGACCTCGCACGGGCACACGGTGGGCAGGATCGGCACCCCGGTCGTCGACTTCGAGAACATCAAGCAGTCCCTGGGGCTGGACGGAAAGGGGAAGGCCGCGGACCAGGGTTCTGTTCCGAACCCTCGCGCTACGAAGGACTCCCAACAGTCGTGATTCCCGGCCCGGATGATTGGCGTGTAGGCCATCTCGCACACGCACTGGGTTGTGAAGCGTGATCTGAGCCTGACCATGTCGGGGAGCTCAGACGGCAGAGTCGTGGAGTCCTGTTATCCATGGAAGGCGAGGTGGCGCATGTCTCCGCAGGGCCCGATCCGCCGGCAAGAACTCGCGAACTAGTTTGAAGGGGGGAGCGCTCCTCAGCCGGTGGCATTCTCCGGCAAGAACTTCAGCGAAGGCCGACAACTTGCGTTGGGCTGGGCCCTCCAGAAGATGCGCTGCTGCCTTGGTGCCGTCGCTGATCAGCTTCGCGGTGTTGATCAACTCGTCCTTGGCAGCCGGATCACCGTGTGCAAGGACCGGCGACAAGCGGTCTCGTTCTCCGACGACATGGACAGCCGCCAAGCAGAGAACTGTTGAAGCTGCTGTCGCGGCGGGTTCTCCCGCATTGGTCATGGCATTCGCCAGCAGGGGGAGAGCGGCGAAAGGGAGGGGGTCGGCAATGTCCCAGAGGGGCTCCGCGACCTGCAGGCCGGCATGGGTTCCAGCACGGTCCACGTGCAGTAGCGGTCGGTCAGGAGAGGTCTGACGTAGTTCCCAGCGCTCGACGCTGGGGTCCGTGATGGCGGCCCTGAGGATGGCGCGAAGCGCCTCTCTCAGGCTCTCAATGGAGATGTCGGGCACGTCCAGCCGCACGAGACTGCCATGGCGTCGGATGTCCAGTACCGGGAGTCTGGCTTCTCCGGCTGCTTGGAGTATCGAGAGGTCTCGGCCGACGTAGGTCGAGTCCTCCGTGCCCCGGATGACCAGCGATGCGTTCTGTGCGTAGGCCACGGCGACACCGTGCTCGAATCCGCGGCAAATGGCGCGAGCGCGGATTGCTGCATCCAGCACCTCTTCGAGATCGGCTGGCCGTCCGCTCAAGAGGAGTGTGTTGTTTTCGGGGTCCCAGTGAAAGTCCTCGTGTGCGTTCGCGTTGCGCCACTCAGAGCGGATCGTCGAAGCAAGGAGCTTGCACAGCGGCTGATTGTCTTCAGCTGCCAGCAGATCCCGGACGGTGGCGAGCGAGGCCCCCTGCGGGACCGTCCTTCCTAATAGTTCCAACACCACAACAGCCGTGCGCCTGACGTCTGCTTCCAGCACGGCCCGGTGTAGGTCCGTGACCGCTCGCGCCTTTTCTTCCTTGTATTCCGCCTGGTAGTAGGCGTCAAGATAGGCGATCTGCCCGCGATGGGAGGACACCATCTCCGGTTCTCGAGCGACGTGGCGTGCCATCACTGAACATGTCAGCTCCGGTTTGGCCTTCAGCTGGGACGTCACCAGACCACGTCCCAGGAGGGCAGCGCGGTGTGTCATCAAAGGCCGATCGGACAGCGCGAGGACGGCAAGGTGGTGGAGAAGTATCACTGTTAGTGGTAGCGAGTCATCGATCAGATGTCTCATGCTCCTGCGCAGCCGACGGTCCAGTGTCTTCGGGGCTTCCGTCCAAGCTGCCAGCAGGCGGGCCCGTGACGCCACACCCGCCCCGGGGCGCAGTCGCTCGGCCGACATCCCGAGCGTTCGCTGGTAGACGTCCTCGTCAGGAAGGCCGTCGTGATCAGTTCTGGCGGCAGCCTCCAGATTTCGCCCGGCTGCTTGGGCCGCGAGGGCATTCCTCCGTACTGCAGACCAAGCGGACTCCGCCCATCCCTGTTCCAGACAGGCGAACAGCGCTTGAGCCTCGCTCCGATTCGCCCGCGCCAGGTCAGCCGCCGACCGCTGTTCTGCCGCGCTGGTGCGGGACGGACTGAACCGGGACACCTCTTCTGCGACAACACCCAAGGCGACAACCGATGCATGGAGATGCCGCAACAACTCCGGAAGCTGCTTCCCGATGGTTCGGCCAGAAGCGGTCCGCAGGCGCAGGATCTCCGCAACCTTCTCGTCGGTCTCCCGCTGAAGCCCGGGCAGGCCGGCGTCCCTCAACACTGATTTCCATTGCGCGCGGGTCACTGGCACGAAGGCGACTTCGTGCTGTCCCGTGGTCTGCCCAGGAGGCGCGGAGAGATTCAGCCTTTGGATCACTGCTCGCGCAGCAGCACGGGAGTCTCGTTCAACTGTGCCCAGTTGGTCGGGAAGGGTTACGTCCACCGGCACAGGATGCCACCGGCACCCCGCCTGAGGCGGGATGTTTTCCTCGCGACCATCGTTGTCCTCGCACGACGACGATGCTGGTGTGGGACCCCCGTCTGCGTTGGCAGGTCTTCGTGCCGGTGAGGGGTGCCGGAATGCCAGCGAAGGGGTGCTTGGGGCGGCGAGGCACCAGTCAGCACCATCACTCGTGGTCTCGTAATGCGTTGGTGCGAGGTCGGGGCGCCGCTGAGGTTCTGGTGCTGGTGGACCTGATCAGACCTGGCTCGGACCTCGTGACGTGCGAGCCAGCATCTCTCTACAGGTGAATTCCGGCTACGCCAACCGGCGAGGGCATTGGAACCTTGGAGCCTCTGAACACCGCGTTGCCGGAGGAAGACCATGGCTCCTTACCCCCATTACAGCCCGAGTCGGGATCAGAAGCTCGACGACGCGAGGGCGGATCGGTCGTGCGTATCCCCGTCGGATCCCGTGGGCCGATTCCATGTGGCACGACAGCGAGACGGAACGCCCATTGCGGTGTCGGCGTGGCGCGTTACGACGGAGGACCATGCCGTTGCTGACGCTGTGGGTGGGCTCTATGGAGGTGTGCCGCAGCTGTTGGACACCGGCGATGAGCATGTCCTCGAGGTCCTGACTCGCCGTGATCACATCCGTGTCTTGCTGAGTGGCCGCGGGGCCGTCTCGCTTCGCATGGTGATGCGCGGAGCTGGCGAGACCTTCCATGTCTGCGATGGAACTCGGTTCCTGGAGCCAGCGGGCGCACGGGGATCGCTGTGTGGTTGTCCGGCGAGCCTGTCTGACCGGAAGGCGGCAGCCCAGGCGGGTCGCGGGCCGACGCCGGAGGTCCGGATCGGCTTCCGGCTGGCGGACCTTCCCGAGCTGGGTGTGTTCTCCCTCGTATCGACTTCATGGGAGCTCGCTGCCGAGCTGCCCGCGTTGGCTGCCGCATTGGACGCGGCTGCTGTTCCGGTCGGGGGCGTACTGCGGTACGAACTGGTGGAATTCACCACACGCTCCGGGATCGCCGTGAGCTACAGGCGGCCGATCGTTGAGGTCGGCAGGCCCCAGGTCCTCGCCCAAGACGCTGTACGACTTGCGGCGTGACGCCGGTCGGCTGGTTGCCGGCGTTGCGCAGGGGAGGCCCCGAATCTAATCGGTGGTGTCGCGTCCTGGGGTGGGGCTATGGTTCTGCTCGTTCCAGGGCGCGGCTGTGTCGCTGCCCAGGGCACGGTGTTGGTTCGTTGAGAAGAAGCAGGAGGTGAGGACATTGATGACTGTCACGGTGACGGGCTCTGCCCGCATTCAGGAGTTCATCGTTCCCACCCCTGTGGTCTCCGGCTGACACCCACTCGACTTCCGCGCGCTCGGAGCGCGCCGCCGGGGCCACCCTTCGAAGGGTCTCCCCTTGTTCAACGCTCCGCTCCACCCGTTTTCCTCTGCCGCTGTCCAGCACCCGCTCGCCGTCTATGGCTGGGACGAGGGCTGGGAGGCCGAGTTCGCCCCGTACGCCGCCCAGGGCCTGGTCCCGGGCCGGGTCGTCCGGGTCGATCGCGGTCAGTGTGATGTGGCGACCCCTGACGGCGTCGTCCGTGCCGACACCGCGTTCGTTGTTCCCCGTGACCCGATGAAGGTCGTGTGCACGGGGGACTGGGTCGCCGTCGACCCCGAGGGCGGCGATCCGCGATACGCGCGGACGATCCTGCCTCGGCGGACCGCGTTCGTTCGGTCGACGTCGTCCAAGCGGTCCGAGGGTCAGGTGCTGGCCACTAACATCGATCACATCGTCATCTGTGTGTCGCTCGCGGTCGAACTCGACCTCGGGCGGATCGAACGGTTCCTCGCGCTCGCGATGTCCAGTTCGAGCGGCGAGGCACTGCTGCGTACGTCGGCGGACTCCTGGGAATCCGGCGCGCAGCCGATCGTCGTGCTCAGCAAGGCGGACCTGGTGCCCGACGCGACCGGTCTGTCCTACCTCGTCGAGGACGTCGAGACCGTCGCCCCCGGTGTCCAGGTGCTGCCCGTCAGCTCCCACACCGGAGAGGGCCTCGACGTGTTCAAGGCCATCACCGCCGGGGGCACCACCGTGCTCCTCGGCGTCTCCGGCGCGGGCAAGTCCACCCTCGCCAACGCCCTGACCGGCGCGGACGTCATGGACGTCCAGGCCACCAGGGACGCCGACGGCAAGGGCCGCCACACCACCACCACCCGCAACCTGCTCGCGCTCCCCGGCGGCGGCGTCCTCATCGACACCCCGGGGCTGCGCGGTGTCGGACTGTGGGACGCCGAGGCGGGCGTCGGCCAGGTCTTCGCCGAGATCGAGGAACTGGCCGCGGACTGCCGCTTCCAGGACTGCGCCCACGAGACCGAGCCGGGCTGCGCCGTCACCGCCGCCATCGAGGACGGTTCGCTGCCGGAGCGCCGCCTCGACAGCTACCGCAAGCTGCTCCGCGAGAACCAGCGGCTCGTCGCCAAGACCGACGCCCGCCTCCGGTCCGAGATCCTCAAGGACTGGAAGCGCAAGGGCGCCGAGGGCCGCGCGGCCTATGAGGCCAAGCGGGGCGGCCGGGTCCGGTAATCCGCACCCCTCCGCCGCACCGCCATCGGTCCACCACCGGTCCACCACCGAGCCCCGGATCTCCGTGTCCGAATACCGCCAGTCGGGAGCCGCCCGCTCCCGCACACTGGAGGCATGACGGACACGGAGACCACGGGGACCACGGGGTTCACGGAGCCGAGGACCGGCACGCCGACCCTCGGCGCGCCACTCGACGAGGACACCCGCTACCGGGCGGTCAGCAGCCGCGACGCCCGGTTCGACGGCGTGTTCTTCTTCGCGGTGTCCACCACCGGCATCTACTGCCGCCCCAGCTGCCCCGCCGTCACCCCCAAGCGCGGCAACGTCAGCTTCTACCCCACCGCCGCGGCCGCCCAGGGCCACGGCTACCGGGCCTGCCGCCGCTGCCGCCCCGACGCCGTGCCCGGCTCCGCCGAGTGGAACGTCCGGGCCGACGTCGTCGGCCGCGCCATGCGCATGATCGGCGACGGCGTCGTGGACCGCGAGGGCGTGCCGGGACTCGCCGGACGCCTCGGCTACAGCGCCCGCCAGGTACAGCGCCAGCTCACCGCCGAGCTCGGCGCGGGACCGGTCGCGCTCGCCCGCGCCCAGCGCGCCCACACCGCGCGGCTGCTGCTCCAGACCACCGCGCTGCCGGTCACCGAGATCGCCTTCGCGTCCGGCTTCGCCAGCGTCCGGCAGTTCAACGAGACCATCCGGGCCGTCTACGCCCGCACCCCCACCGGTCTCCGCGAGGAGACAGGCAAGCGGCCCCCCGGCCCCTCCGGCCCCTCTGGCACCTCCGGCACCGCGCTCGCCGCCGGGGTCCCGCTGCGCCTCGCGCACCGCGGCCCGTACGCGACCGGCGAGGTCTTCGACCTGCTCGCCGCCGAGGCGCTGCCGGGCATCGAGGAGGTCGTCGGCACCCCCGGCGCCCGCACCTACCGGCGCACCCTGCGCCTCCCGTACGGCACCGGCATCGTCTCCGTCGACGAGCGCACCCCCGGCGGCGGCCACTGGCTGAACGCCCGGATCCACCTCACCGAGCTGCGCGACCTCACCACCGCCGTCCAGCGGCTGCGCCGCCTGTTCGACCTGGACGCCGACCCGTACGCGGTCGCCGAACGGCTCGGCACCGACCCGGTGCTCGCCGCCGAGGTCGCGGCCCGCCCCGGGGTGCGGTCCCCGGGCGCCGCCGAACCGGAGGAGTTCGCGGTACGGACGCTGGTCGGGCGGGACGAGGCGGTACGGCTCGTCGAGCGGTACGGCACCCCGCTGGACGCCCCCTGCGGCACCCTCACCCAGGTCTTCCCCGCCCCGGCCGCGCTGACCGGCCACCCGGTCGCCGGGCCACTGGCCACCGCGCTCGCCGACGGCACCGTCCGGCTCGACCCGGGCGCCGACCGCGACGCCTCGGCCGCCGCCCTGGCCGCCGTGCCCGGCGTGACCCCCGAGGCCGTCGCCGTCATCCGGATGCGCGCCCTCGCGGACCCGGACGTCGACCCGGCCCACCCGGAAGGCACCGCCCACCCCGGCCGCCGCCCCTGGCGCTCCTACGCCACCCGTTATCTGCGGGGCACCCTCTAGTCGAGCCCCCAGCTGTGGATCCGGCGCGGCCGGATCCGGATCACCTCCTCGCTGAAGTACGCGCCCAGGTCGTGCGGGCCCGTCAGCAGCTCCGCCTCGCCGCGGATCTCCACGCCCCGCACCCGCCAGGGGTGCGTGCTCGCCAGGTCGTCCACGACGAGCGCGAGCAGCGGGTTGGTGCGCAGGTTGCGCCATTTCTTCGTACGGCCGAGGGCGGCGCCGCCGACCAGGACCGTGCCGTCGTCCCGGGGGAAGAACCCCACCGGGTTGGCCTGCGGCTGGCCGTCCGGGTCGACCGTGGCCAGCCGGCCGAGCCGCTGCGTCGCCAGATAGGCGCGCTCGGCCTCGGTGAAACCGTCGAAATCCCTCATGGCCCCAGGATGGCCGGAACCGTACCTCCGGCGGATCGGCCGCAGGTCCTGGTCCGCAAGTCCCGGGCCCTGAACCGGACCCACCGCTTCGGCCCCAACGCCTCGGCCCAACGCCTCGGCCCACCGCTTCGGCGCCCGCCCCCGGGGCCTCAGCCCCAGATCACCGCCCCCGCCCACGCCCCCACGATCAGCAGGCACGCGAACAGCTCCACCAGCACGCTCGTGCCCGCCGCCCGCATCACCTGCCGGGTGGCCGCGCGGGCCTGGCCGTGGCCGCCGAGGCGCAGCCGCTCCGACAGGTAGATCCCGCCGACGAAGCCGGGGATCGCGCCGACCACCGGGACCAGCACGAACCCCAGGAACGCGCCGCCGCCCGCGTACGCCACCATCCGCCGGGTGATCGCGACGCCCCGGAACCTGCGCGGTGGCAGCTGCCACACGACCACCTGGGTGAGCAGCAGCAGCCCGGTCGCGGAGACCAGCAGGATCCAGGCGAGGCCGGTCTGTTCGTGCAGCGCCCACCACAGCATCGCCGCCCACACCAGCCACGTGCCCGGCACGCCGGGCGTCAGGACCCCGAACAGGCCGAGCAGCATCACCATCGCGATCAGCAGGAGCTGCCACACACCCATTTGCCCAGGGTGCCGGAGACCGGGCGTCCTCGCAGGTCAGGCCCGCGGGGCCGAAGGGGGTGCGGGCTGGTGCACGGCCAGCGGCAGCGCCGCCGCCACCACCTCGCGCGCCTTGCGTTCGAGCCCCGGGAAAACCAGCTTCAGGGTGGTCTCGCTGTACGGCGAGGACAGCGTGAACGAGGCGTTGAGCAGCCGGCCCCGCACCTCGGAGCGGAACAGGCCCTCGCGGCGGATCGTCATCGCGTGCTCCCGCGGCTTCGCGAACGTCGGGTCCGCCCGGAAGATCAGCAGCCGCCGGTCGGTCATCGCCAGGTACATCGGGACCGGTACGGGGATCACGCTCACCGTCCCGGCGCTCAGGATCGCCGAGGCGACCCCGAACGCGGCGGTCCGGCCCACCGTCGGGGTGCTCAGATTGATCAGCGAGGTCACCTCGACCCGCTCACCGGGCTCCAGCATCGGGGTGACGGTGGCCAGCAGGGCACGGCGGCGCCGTCCGTTCATGGCAGTGCTCCACAAGGGTGAAAAGGGGGAAAACGGTGGCAGGAGTTCCGCGACGTGGGGGCGGCGGAACGGTCGCTCACCTTGCCATACGGGCTCCGCTCACCGACGGGCCACCCACCCCCTTTCGTACGCGTGCCAGCCCAGCTGCAGCCGGGTGGTCACCCCGGTCAGCTCCATCAGGCCCTTCACCCGGCGCTGTACGGTCCGCAGGCCCAGGTCCAGCTGCTTCGCCACGCTCGCGTCGGTCATCCCGGCGAGCAGCAGGCTGAGGATCTCCAGATCCGTCGGGTCCGGGCCCGCGACCTCGTCCTCCGTCAGCCGGGCGCCCGCGCCGAGCCGCAGCGGCAGCGCCTCCCGCCACACCGACTCGAACAGGCCCATCAGGGACTCCAGGAGCCCGCTGGCGTGCACGACGAGCGCGGCCGGTTCGGCGCCCCGGCCGGTCAGCGGCACCATCGCGAGCGAACGGTCGGCCACCACCAGCTTGGTCGGCACCCGGTCCGCCACCCGGATCCGCTCATGGCGGCCCAGCGCCGCCGACAGCTCCATCAGTCCGGTCGGCAGGCCGAGCACCTCGCGCTCCACCACCACCCGGTAGCGCACCCCGCGTTCGGCGGCCAGCGCCTCGGCGTCGTTCTCCATCCCGGAGACCGCGATCGGCTTGCCCGTCACCAGGGCGCACACCTCCTCGGTGGCGCCGAGCTGGAGCTGGAGGAAGCGGTGGGTGACGGCGCTCGCGCCGGTCACCACCTCCACCAGGTCGTGCACCGCCTGCTCGGTGGCCTCCGCGCGGTACTCCTGGGCGAGCAGCGCCGCCGCCCGCTCCGCCTGCTCCAGCTCGTGCCGCTGCTGGGTGAGCAGCGCGCCGAGCGCCACCCCGGGCGGGGCGGCGACCCAGCGGCCGGTGCGCGCCGACGACTGGGCGGCGAGACCCTGGGACTCCAGGCGGCGCAGCGCGCGTTCGGTGTCCGCCTCCGGCAGGGCGAGCCGGTGGGCCAGGTCGGTGACCTCCGCCGCGCCCAGCGACACCAGGGCGCGGTAGGCGGACTCCTGTCGTTCGTCGAGTCCTATCGCTGTCAGCATCGTCGCCGCTCCCACCCCTCGTGCGGACGTCCCGGACGACCAGGGACATTTCCCTGGCGGTCACCGGACGTCATGGTTCCGTTGGTGCGCTGGCGGGAATCGGCCACGGCGCTTTCCCGCCTCGCCCATCCTGCCTGCACCGCCCTCACCTCTGCCAATGTGGCGCCACCGCAGCACCAACAGCCTCCGGACACGGGGGACTTCTGTCCCTTTTTCCGGATTCAGATGGGGAGAGCGATGCGCCCGATTTCGCGTACGGCCCTGGGGGCGGCGACCGCCGCCGTCCTTGCCGTCACCGCGGTCGCGGCGTCCGCGGCCGCAGCGCCGCAGGACGCCCAGGCGACCGGCAAGCGCCCGCTGGTCGGCGGCGAGGCAGCCGCCCGTACCGGAGCCACCACCGCCACCGTCACCCTGGTCACCGGCGACCGGGTCCAGCTGACCCGGGACGCCGCAGGGAACCCGGCCGCCGTCGCGCTGCCGCGCCCGGACGGGACCGTGCCCTTCGTCCAGACCCGCCGCTCCGGCCAGGACCTGTACGTGTACCCGGAGGGCGCCACCGCCGCGCTCGCCGCCGACCGGGTCGACGAGGAACTCTTCAACGTCACCGGCCTGGTCCGGCAGGGCTACGACGACCGGGCCACCGGCACCCTGCCGCTGATCGCCGTCTACGGCGCCGACCTGGCGACCGCCCGCTCGCTGCCCGCCGCCCCGCGCGGCGCCACCCGCGGCGCCCTGCTGCGGACCGTCGACGCCGTCGCGCTCAAGGCCGACAAGAAGCAGGCCGCCACCTTCTGGGCCGACGTCACCGCGCCCGGCGCGAGCACCGCGCGCGCGGCGGGCGGCGGCCTGAAGAAGCTGTGGCTCGACCGCAAGGTCAGCGCCACCCTCGACCGCTCCACCGCCCAGGTGCACGCCCCCGAGGCGTGGGCCGCGGGCTACGACGGCACCGGCACCAAGGTCGCCGTCCTCGACACCGGCGCCGACGCCGAACACCCCGACCTCAAGGGCCGGATCGTCGCCCAGGAGAACTTCACCGACTCCGACACCACCGGCGACCGGCAGGGCCACGGCACCCACACCATCTCCACCGTCGGCGGCAGCGGCGCCGCCAGCGGCGGCAAGAAGAAGGGTGTCGCGCCCGGCGCGGCCCTGCTCAACGGCAAGGTCCTCAACGACTCGGGTTCCGGCGCCACTTCCTGGATCATCGCGGGCATGGAGTGGGCCGTCGCGCAGGGCGCCGACGTCGTCTCGATGAGCCTCGGCAACCCCGACGAGACCGACTGCACCGACCCGATGAGCGTCGCCACCGAACAACTCGCCCAGAACCAGGGCACCTTGTTCGTGATCGCGGCCGGGAACTCCGGCCCCGCGAGCGACACCGTCTCCTCGCCCGGCTGCGCGCCGAGCGTCCTCACCGTCGGCGCCACCGACCGCGACGACAGCACCGCGCCGTTCTCCAGCCGCGGCCCGGCCTCCGACGCCGCCCACACCCTCAAGCCGGAGATCGCCGCGCCCGGTGTCGGCATCTCCGCCGCCGCGGCCGGTGGCCGGGGCGTCTACGCCTACCAGTCGATGTCCGGCACCTCGATGGCCACCCCGCACGTCGCGGGCGCCGCCGCCATCGTCAAGCAGCGCCACCCCGACTGGACCGCCCGGCAGATCAAGGCCGCCCTGGTGTCCTCCGCCGCGAGCGGCATACCCGGCGACGCCCGCGAGACCGGCGGCGGCAGGCTCGACGTCAAGGCCGCCATCGACCAGACCGTGCTCGGCGCCCCCGCCGTCCAGGCCGGCACCTTCAACTGGCCGCAGGACCGCAGCGACCGCACCACCGTCGCCGTCCCCTACACCAACACCGGCACCAAGCCCGTCACGCTGACCCTCGCCCTCGCGAAGGTCACCGGCAACGACGGCTCCGCCGTCCGCTCCGCCGTCGCCCGGCTCGGCGCCCGCACCGTCACCGTCCCGGCCGGAGCCACCGTCCAGGTGCCGCTCGCCGTCGACCCGGCCGCCCGCCTCGACCGCGCCCAGTACGGCGACGTCACCGGCCGGATCCTCGCCACCGCCCCCGGCGGCGTGCACGTCTCCACCCCGTTCGGGCTCCATGTGGAGCCCGAGACGGTCACCCTGCGGGTCAAGCTGATCGACCGTCAGGGCAAGCCCGCCGACGGCGCCTCCTCGCTCGACGTCATCGGCACCGACGACGCCCGCGGCTCGCGCCGCTTCAACGAGGGCGCCGCCGACCAGGTCTACCGGCTGCGCGCCGGAAGCTACTTCCTCTCCTCCTTCGTCACCACCCCCGACCAGGGCGCGGACGCCACCCTCAACGACTCGGTCAGCTACCTGGCCAGGCCGCAGCTCGACCTCACCCGCGACACCACCGTCGTGCTCGACGCCCGCAAGGCCCACCGCCTCGACCTGCGCACCCAGCAGCCGTCCGAACTCCGCGGCGCCACCCTCGCGTTCACCCGCTCCTGGGACGACACCTGGCTGCACGCCGGAACCGCCGCCGCCCCGCGCACCGTCCGCGGCTACTACGCCTCGGTCGAAGGCCGCGCCGACGACGGCGACTTCGAGTTCGGCAGCTACTGGCGGGCCACCACTCCGCAGATCAGCGAGTTCGCCACCACGGACGGACTGCGGCTGCACCCGGTGACCGCGTCCCTCGGCTCCGACAACCTCGACGGCACCGGCTCCGCCCGGCTCGTCGACGCGGGCACCGGCACCCCCGCCGAACTCGCCGCCGCCCAGGTCAAGGGCCGTATCGCACTCGTACTCCTCGGCGACGACGACGAGTTCGTCGGCACCGTCGCCCGTGACGCCAAGGCCGCCGGAGCCGTCGCCGTGGTCACCCACCACCGGTCGGCCGCCCGCTGGTACCCCAGCGGCGGCTTCGGCGCCACCGCGCTGCCGGTCGTCGCCGTCCCCGCCGACGAGGCCGGGCGACTGCTCGGCAAGCTCGCCGCCGGTGAGGTCTCGCTGCGCTGGCGGGCCACCGCCAAGCCGCCGTACGTCTACACCCTGGCCTTCCCCGAGACCGGCCAGCTCCGCTCCGACCGTACCTACCGGCCGGAGGACCGCCGCCTGGGCCGTACCGACTCCCGCTACGGATCCGCCGGCATCGCCACCGACTTCATGGAGTTCCCGGTCGCCCAGCGCCCCGACGGCACCAGCGTCGCCTTCGGCTCCCTGGAGTCCGTCGCCGCCCCCGGCAACCGCACCGAGTACTACTCGGCCGGTGACACCGCCTGGCAGCAACTCGTCGGCAGCAGCTTCCCGTTCGGCGAGCTCATGATCGGCACCCCGCACGCCTACCGCACCGGGGAGCGCCGCACCGAGAACTGGTACGACGGCGTCATCGCCCCCACCGCCCCGCGCGACACCACCGGCAAGCCGGTGCTCGCCGCCGAACGGCAGGGCAACCTCATCGGCTTCGCCGACGCCATGTGGGGCGACCGCACCCACCACGCCGAGCCCGGCTCCTTCGGCGACATCGGCAGCCTGCGGCTCAGCAAGGACGGCGAGCCGCTCGGCGAAACCGGATGGCCGTCCGGGGTGTTCGAGGTCCCGGCCGAGCCCGGCACGTACACCCTGGAGCAGAACACCACGAAGATCGGCAGCCGGGTGTGGGCCCGCTCCACAGCCGTCAGTTCCGCCTGGAAATTCACCTCCCGGCTCGACGAGAACGTCTATTCTCAGGGCATCCCGATTCTGTTCCCCCGGTACGACCTTCCGGAGGACGGACTCAAGACCCTCGCGGCGACCGACGGCCAGCACATCGGCCTCGGCGTGACGGGTCACGCGGGCTACACCCCCGCCCGGCTCACCACGGTCACCTTGTCGTACTCGTACGACGAGGGTGACACCTGGACCGAGGCGCGGGTCTCCCGCAAGGGCGACGCCTGGACCGCGACCGTGAACCACGCGGGCGCCACCGGCAAGCAGGTCACCCTGAAGACCCAACTGACGGACGCCAACGGCAACTCCGTCACCCAGACCGTGGTCCGCGCCTACGACGTGCGCTGATCACGCCGGTCCGCCGGGCGTCCTTCCCGTGGGGGGTGGGGCCGCCCGGCGGATCACTTCTCCGTCGGTTCTCCGTCGGGTCTCCGCCGATTCTCCGGCGAGACACGTACGTCCCCTTTTGCCGATGTCCCGTTCCCCGACGCCCTGTCCGGTGGACAATAAGGGCATGACTCAGCAGGGGGACACCAACTGGTGGGACAAGCTGTACGACGGCGCGGCCGAGGACACCGCGCCCGCGCCGACCCACGACAGCCTCGACGAGCGCTACGACTCCGCCGCGGCGACCACGACCCAGCTCCCGGCCCCGGAGCCCGCCCCGGACACCTTCACGGAGCCCGCCCCGGCCGCCGACCCGGCCCCGGACCTCGACTTCGGCCTCGGCCCGGATCCCGTACCGGACCCCGACCCGGATCCCGTTCCCGACCCGGTCGCGGTGGACCGGACGCCCACCGTCCAGGTGCCCGCGCCCCGGCCCCGTACCGGACACATCGGCCCCCGGCCGCCCACCTACGAGGCCGAACCCACCGCCCTGCCCGCCGCCCGGCCCGGTGAACTCGACGACCTCGTCGCCGACACCGTCCTCGACGGCGCCCGCTACGGCGCCTACACCCTGCGCGCCGCCTCCGTCCGCGGCGACTCCGCCCGGTTCCGCGGCGAACCCCGCCGCGACGCCCTGCTCACCGCCCGCTTCGGTCACGGCGACGCCGCCATGGTCCTGGTCGCCGTGGCCGCCGGACGGCGCGCCGACGCCCCCAGCCACCTGGCCGCCGCCGACGTCTGCCGCTGGATCGCCGAGTCCGTCGGCCGCAGCCACGCCCGGCTCTCCGAGGACATCAGGGCCGGCCGCCGCGGCGACCTCAAGTCAGGACTGCACCGGCTCACCGCCCGCACCTACGGCAAGCTGCGCGCCCGGGCCACGGAACGCGGCCACGACCCCGACGAGTACACCGCGGGACTGCGCTGCCTGCTGCTGTCCGCCGACCCCGGCTGCCGCACCCGGGTGTTCTTCGGCATCGGCCCCGGCGGCCTGTTCCGGCTCCGCGACGGCGCCTGGCAGGACATCGAACCGCTGCTCCCCGAACCGGCCGCCACCACCGGCGCCCCGGTCGTCGGCTACGGCTCGCACCGCCCGCCCGCGCCGCCGCCCCCGGCGGGAGCCCCGGTGGACCCGCGCGAGGCGCTCGCCGCCCTCGCGGACCTGCCCGAGGCCGACGCCGAGGGGGACCGGGCGACCATGCGGCTCGGCGTCGCCGACGCGCCGGGCCGGCCGTTCGTCGAGGACCCGCTGCCGCCGCCCGCCGAACCCTTCCGCTTCCGGGCCTCCGTCGCCCGCCCCGGCGACACCCTGCTGCTCGCCTCGCACGGTCTGGCCGAGCCGATGCGCGGCGAACCGGCCCTCGCCCGCGAGCTGGCCGCCCGCTGGGCGGGCGCCGAACCGCCCGGCCTCGCCGCCTTCCTCGCCGACACCCAGCTGCGGGTGACCGGGTACGCCGACGACCGTACGGGGGTGGCCGTCTGGGAGGCGTAACCTTCCGGCTCATGGGTTGATGGACCCATGGCCAAACAGAATGTCGCAGAACAGTTCGTCGACATCCTCGTCCGCGCGGGCGTCCAGCGCCTGTACGGAGTGGTCGGCGACAGCCTGAACCCCGTCGTCGACGCGATCCGCCGCAATTCCGCCATCGACTGGATCCAGGTGCGGCACGAGGAGGTCGCCGCCTTCGCGGCGGGCGCCGAGGCCCAGATCACCGGCCGGCTCGCCGCCTGCGCCGGATCCTGCGGACCGGGCAACCTCCATCTGATCAACGGACTGTACGACGCCCACCGTTCGATGGCCCCGGTGCTGGCGCTCGCCTCGCACATCCCGTCCAGCGAGATCGGTCTCTCCTATTTCCAGGAGACCCACCCCGACCAGCTGTTCCGCGAGTGCAGCCACTACAGCGAGATGATCTCCAACCCGCGCCAGATGCCCCGGCTGCTGCACACCGCCATCCAGCACGCCATCGGCCAGGGCGGCGTCAGCGTGGTCACGCTGCCCGGCGACATCGCGTCCGAGCCCGCACCCGAGAAGAGCGCGGAGACCGCCCTGGTCACCTCGCGGCCCACCGTGCGGCCCGGTGACGGCGAGCTCGACGACCTGGTGCGGCTGATCGACTCCGCCGAACGGGTGACGCTGTTCTGCGGCAGCGGTACGGCGGGGGCGCACGCCGAGGTGATGCAATTCGCGGAGCGGGTGAAGTCGCCGGTCGGCCACGCCCTGCGCGGCAAGGAATGGATCCAGTACGACAACCCGTACGACGTCGGCATGAGCGGACTGCTCGGCTACGGCGCCGCCTACGAGGCCACCCACGAGTGCGACCTGCTGATCCTGCTCGGCACCGACTTCCCGTACAACGCCTTCCTGCCCGACGACGTGAAGATCGTGCAGATCGACGTACGGCCCGAGCACCTCGGCCGCCGCTCCCGGCTCGACCTCGCGGTCTGGGGCGACGTCCGGGAGACCCTGCGGTGCCTGATTCCGAGGGTGCGGGCCAAGACCGACCGGCGGTTCCTGGACAAGATGCTGAAGAAGCACGCCGACGCCCTGGAGGGGGTGGTCAAGGCGTACACCCGCAAGGTCGAGAAGCACGTCCCCATCCACCCCGAGTACGTGGCCTCGGTGCTCGACGAACTCGCCGACGACGACGCCGTGTTCACCGTCGACACCGGCATGTGCAACGTCTGGGCCGCCCGCTATCTGACCCCCAACGGGCGCCGCCGCATCATCGGTTCCTTCAGCCACGGCTCCATGGCGAACGCGCTGCCGCAGGCCATCGGCGCGCAGTTCACCGACCGGAACCGGCAGGTGGTGTCGATGTCCGGGGACGGCGGCTTCACCATGCTGATGGGCGACTTCCTCACCCTGGTCCAGCACGACCTGCCGGTGAAGGTGATCGTCTTCAACAACTCCTCGCTCGGCATGGTCGAGCTGGAGATGCTGGTCGCCGGACTGCCCTCGTACGGCACCACCAACAAGAACCCCGACTTCGGCGCGATCGCCCGGGCCGCCGGGGCCTACGGGGTCCGGGTCGAGAAGCCCAAGCAGCTCGCGGGCGCCCTGAAGGACGCCTTCAAGCACAAGGGCCCGGCCCTCGTCGACGTGGTCACCGACCCGAACGCGCTGTCCATCCCGCCGAAGATCAGCACCGAGATGGTGACCGGCTTCGCGCTCTCCGCCAGCAAGATCGTGCTGGACGGGGGAGTGGGCCGGATGCTCCAGATGGCCCGGTCCAACCTGCGCAACGTGCCCCGGCCCTGACCGCCGGTCCGACGAGTCGTCCGACCAGCCGTCAACCCCGGCGTCACCCGTCGGTGGGCGTTCATGAATGCGGGCCCCGAGGTGGGGCATGCATCCCCGTGAGCCTGTTCGATCCGACGACGGGGTGGGGGTTATGGCCGGGGAGGCGACACAGCCTACGGGGCTGCTGAGGAAGGTGGGATGCGCGGATCTCGCCGCCGTGCCGGAGGTGAGACATGCTTTGCGCGCGATGCTGGGGAGCTGGGGCCGACCGGGCGCCACCGACGTCGCCGAGCTGCTCACCAGTGAGCTGGTGACCAACGCGCTGATCCACACCGACCACGGGGCGGTCGTCACCGCCACCGTCGACCCGGCGCAACTCCGGGTCGAGGTACGGGACTTCGTCACCGGACTGGCCCGCCCGCGCGTACCGCACGCCGACGACGGTACGCACGGCCGCGGCCTGGTCCTGGTGCAGGCCCTCGCCGACTCCTGGGGAGTGGAGAACCACGGCGTGGGCAAGGTCGTCTGGTTCGAACTCAACGGCGAAGCGGCTTAGGCCCCGCCCTCCGGGCGGGACCCAAGCGCTGCGGCGGTCTCAGCCGAACTGCTGCTCAAGATCCGCGAGTTTGCGTTCCAGTGAGTCGAGGCGCGGCAGTGTCTGGGTGTCGTCCTCGGCGGTGAGGTCCACCGTCCGGGACTCGCCGGTGCGGGGCTCAGTGCCCCTCACGGCTTGCAGGGAGGGCCGGGAGCGAAGCGGCAGTTGTCCGGGGTCCGCTATGGCGGGCTCCGCGACGGCGGCCTGCACGGGCCCCGTCGCGGAGCCCGCACCGGCGGCGGTTCCGAGTGCCATGTCGACCTGCCGGCCGCTCCGCCCGAACGCGCGGTGCTGCCGGTTGAGCGCCTTGAGCCGCGCCCGGTCCAGCTTCGCCTGCTCCCGGCGGCGGAGCTTGTTCTGCTCCCGCTCCCGCCGGTCCTCGCGCACCTCGTCGACGGCCTCGTCCAGGGTCCGTACGCCCTCCAGGAGCATCAGCGACCAGGCGCCGAAGGTCTCGCGGGGCGCCCGCAGCCAGCGGACCATCCGGATCTGCGGCAACGGCCTTGGGATCAGGCCCTGTTCGCGCAGCGCCGCGCGCCTGGTCTGCTTCAGCGCCCGGTCGAAGAGGACCGCGGCCGACAGCGACATCCCGGCGAAGAACTGCGGGGCGCCCGCGTGGCCCATGCCGCGCGGCGCGTGCACCCAGTTGAACCAGGCCGCGGCGCCCGCGAAGGTCCACACCAGGAGCCGGGAGCCGAGCGCGGCGTCGCCGTGACTGGCCTCCCGGACGGCGAGCACCGAACAGAACATCGCGGCGCCGTCGAGGCCGAACGGGACCAGGTACTCCCAGCCGTCGGAGAGATTCAGGTTCTGCCGGCCGAAGCCGACCAGACCGTGGAACGAGAGCGCCGCCGCGACCGCGGCGCAGCAGAAGAGCAGGACGTAGGAGGCGGTGCCGTAGACGGCCTCCTTGCGGCGGCGGCGTTCCTCGCTGCGCTCCCAGGAGTCGTCGGCCGCGGCCTGGTCGCCGGTGCGCCTGCCGCGGACCAGGACCGCCACCGCCGTCACGACCCCCGCCACCATCACGCCGCCCGGAAGCAGCCAGTCCAGCGATATGTCGGTCAGTCTCATGCGGGTGTCCCTTGCCGTCGCATTGATGCCTCGCGAGAGGCGGGCGATACGGCCGCCCATACTGGCCGACCCGGTGGCGCGGGCACGGGGTTTCGGGACAAGAGCACGCCATCGGGTCCGTACGGCATACGAATAGGTGCGATCTGCTCGAACTACCGCACGAACGGCAGGAGTTGCGTTCGCATCAGGGCCACTCTTCCGGGTGGTGTGACACCACGGGAGGGTCAGACGGCGGCGGCCAGTCGCCGTACCCGCTCCGGATCGGCGGTCCGCGGACAGGTCAGACAGGTGTCCTCGGGGCGCAGTGTGTAGAAGAAGCAGCAGGTCACCCGGTCCCGCGTGGAGCGAGTCGTTCCGCATTCCGTGGTGGTGCCCGGCAGCTCCCGGAAGCCCGCCGCCCCCGCGTACGGCTTCGCGGTGCCCGGCATCAGCCGCTCCAGCTCGCCGAGCGCCCGGCGCTCCTCGCCGAACAGCTCGGCGATGTACCAGAGGCCCTCGACGATCTCGTCCGTGATCATGCCCCACAGTGCCCGGCGGCCCCGCCGCATCCGGGGCCCGAACCCCGCGAGGACCACCTCGAAGTGCTCCGCCAGCGAGGCCCGCACCTCGGCCCGCAGCGCCTCCTCGTCGGCCACCACCCGGGCCCCCGGCAGCCCGGCCGCCGGATCGTCCGGCAGACAGGCGAACCCGGTCACCCGCACCGCGACCCGCCCCCGGGCGCGATGGAAGGAGACGTCACGGGCGGCGAGCAGCGGCACCCGGCGGTGCAGGAACCAGGGCACCGTCACCAGCAGACACACCGGCCAGGCATAACGGTGCAGCGCGAAGCTCGCCACCACGTCGGGCCGGGCCGCCCGCCCGTAGTCCCGCTTCACCTGGGCGTCGTCCCAGGTGAGGAAGTCGTCCAGGGCCGCGCCGCCCGCCCCGAGCTGCGCGGCGCCCACCCAGCCCGCCCCGGTCGGCAACGCTTCGTCGGCACCCCGTTCGTCCACGCCGAGACCCGTGAACACCTCGGCGAGCCGGGCGTAGGACGCCGCGACGGGCGAGGGCGACAGCAGCGGAGCGGGCACGGCCATGGGAGACCACCGAATCACGATCGTTAGCAGGTTAGCCTTACCTTACCCGATCGATGTGGTGTTTGAACTGCGACGCCGTCCGCCTATCGTGCACGGGGGACCCCGGCGCCGCGAGCCGGGCCCGAGCACGAAGGCGCAGGAGGACCCGGGTGGAGCAGGGCAGCACGCGAGGACGGACGACCGAACGGTCCGCCCCCGCGACGCACGGCGACGGTGCCGTCCGGGTCCCGGGCCAGGCCCGCCCGTACGACGCGCCCGGCGAGCACACCCACGGCGAGGACCCGGCCCCCGGCCTCGCCCCTCGCACCGTGCGCCGCCACTCCGTCCGCGGCCAGATCCTCGAAGCCCTGCGCACCGCCCTGGTCGGCGGCGAACTGGTGCCCGGCGAGGTCTACTCCGCCCCGGCCCTCGGCGAACGCTTCGGGGTCTCCGCCACCCCGGTCCGCGAGGCCATGCAGCAGCTCGCCACCGAGGGCGCCGTCGAGGTCGTCCCCAACCGGGGCTTCCGCGTCACCGAACGCACCCCGCGCGAACTCGCCGAACTCGCCGAGGTGCGGGCCCTCATCGAGGTCCCCGTGATGCTGCGGCTCGCCCGCACGGTCCCCGCCGAACGCTGGGACGCGCTCCGCCCGCTCGCCGAGGCCACCGCGACCGCCGCCGCCCGCGGCGACCGCGCCCACTACGCCGAGGCCGACCGCGCCTTCCACCGCGCGGTCCTCGCCCTCGCGGGCAACGAACAGCTCCTGCTCGTCGCCGACGACCTCCACCGCCGTTCCCAGTGGCCCCTGATGAGCGCCCCGGCCACCCGGCACGGCGTCCTCGTCGCCGACGCCGCCGAACACACGGCCCTGCTCGACGCGCTGGCCGCCCAGGATCTCGCGGTCGTGTCGTCACTCGTACGGGAGCACTTCACCGGGGCGCAGGACTGACCGATAGGGTCGGTCCGGCGTCACCCCCGCACCACCGAACCGTCCGCGCCGCCCGAGAGGTGTCCATGCCGTCCGTCCGCGCGGAGCGCCCCGGGGCCGCGGCCCTGCTCGGCTGGCTCACCGACCCCGAAGCCCCCCGGCTCTGCCTCGTCACCGGAGCCCCCGGCCTGCTCGGCTGGCTGGCCGCCCACGGCCCCCGCGCCGCGGGCCGGCACCGCTCCACCCGCGCCCTGGTCCCGCTCACCGGCCGCAGCGCGCTCGGCACCGCCTGGGCCGTCGCGGACCACCTCGGCGTGGTCGCCGGGTCCGCCGACGACCTGGTCCGGGCCCTCGCCACCAGCGAGACGGGCCGCGCGGGCCGCACCGTGCTGCTGCTCCCGGCCCTCCACGAGGCGGCCGAGCCCGCGGCGGTCGCCCGCCTCCTGAAGGACCTGGCCGCGCTCGGCCGGGTCCGGGTGGTGGTCGAGACGATCCCGGACACCCCGGAGCACGAACTGCTCGCGGAGGGCCGGGTCGCCCTCGTCGAGGAAGCCGAGGAGGCCGAGGAGACCGGGACCCCCGCCGCCTCGCCGCGGCCGCCCGCCCTCCAGCTCGCCGACCCCGCCGAGGTCTGCGCGGCGGACCCGGTCGCCGTCACCACGGGCTATGTCACCGACCCGGACGACCACGGCGGGCTGCGCACCGCCTGGCTCCGCGCGGGCCAGGCCCTGTGCGCCGCCGGAAGCCCCGCCGAACGGGCCCTGCTGCTCCGCGCGGTCCTCGGCGACGCCGCCGACCCCCGCCTGGGCCCCGCGCTCGACGCCCTCGCCGCCCCGGCCCCCTGGCGGGTCCGCTGGAGCCGGGTCACCGGGGACGTCGCCCCGCCCTGGCCCGGCCCGGTGGCCGCCCTCGCCGCCCAGGGCGGCACCCTGCTGGTGGCCGACCTCGGGGGCACCGTACGGCTGCTCGCCGCGTCCGACGCCCGCCCGCTGGGCGTTCTCGACCACCCGGTCACCGGCCGGGTCACCGCCCTGGCGCCCGCCCCCGACGGCACGGTGCTGCTCCTCGACGAGCGCGGCAGGCTGCACACCGTACGGGGCCGGGATCCGCGCCCGCCCTACCTCCAGCGGCTCACCGAGGCCGTCTCGGCGACGCTCTCCCGGCACCCGGGCACGGCCCTGGCGGCCATCGCGGGCTCGGTCGTGGTCGGCGACCGGCTGGGCTCGGTCCACGCCTTCGGCCTGACCGGGCTGCACCAGGCGGCCCTGCACAGCGGCCGGGTGACGGCGGTGGCCGCCGTCGACTCGGCGACCCCGTTCGTGTGCAGCGGCGGCGCCGACGGAGCCGTCCGGCTCTGGACCCCCGGCCAGGACGCCGACCCGGCCCCGCTGACCGAGCGCCGCTCCCCCGTGGTGTCCCTGGCGGCGACGGAGACCCCGCACGGCCCGGTCCTGGCGGCGGCGTGGGCCGACGGTACGGTCGAACTCCACCGCGTCGAACAGTCCGCATCCCGCGCCTTCCGCCCGGGCCCCCCGGTGCGCGCGGTCACGGTGTCCCCGGACGGCACGCTGTTCCTGGGCCTGGAGGAGGCCCTGCTCGCGCTGACCCTCCGGTCCTGACGGCGGCGGCCCTCCGCCTGCACGGCGGGCGGCGGCCTACACCGCGGGCCGCGGCGTCAACTGCCGCCCCAGCCACGTCGGCACACCCCCGAGCAGCCGGAACAACCGCCCCGCCTCCGCCCGCAACCGCCCCGCCTCCGGCTCCGTCTCCGCCTCCGCGAGCGACGCGAGCGCCGGAGCCGTACCCACCAGGTAGCCCAACTCCTCCCGGATCCGCAGCGATTCGGCGAACCCGTGCCGGGCCTCCGCCAACTCGCCCTCCCGCAGCGCCAGTCCGGCCAGATGTCGCCACGTCGACGAAAGCAGCAGCGCGTCCTCGTGGGCCGTCGCCCCCGCGTGCGCCCGCCGGTACGCGGCCCGCGCGGCCTGCGGCGAGGCGCCCAGGTTCTGCGCGATGAGACCCCGCCGGTAGTCGAGCAGGGCCCGGGCCGGTGTGTCGGGGCCGAGCAGCGCGGCCGCCCGGCCGAGCGCCGCGCGGGCCTCGTCGGCGCGGTCGCGGACGCCCAACAGGGTGGAGGCGTAAGCGAGATAGCCCCGCTCGCAGGCCGCCGCGCCGCGCTCCTCGTCGGTCCGGGCGGCCGCCTCCGCGGCCCGCAGCGACTCCTCGGCCTCGGCCCAGCCCTGCTCGGTGTACAGGCAGCGTTCGATCAGCAGGGCCGCCCGTTCCAGGGCCGCCGCCGGGTCCGCCGCGGTGGGGGTGAGGAGTTCGGCGGCGTCCGTCCAGCAGCCGCGGGAGCGAAGCCTCCACACCGCGGTCTCCAGTGGGGTTCCCCGGCCGTACGCCACATTGCCCTCCCCGAGCGCGCCATCGAGCTGTGAGTAGGACGGCATCTCAGCACGAAGCGCACGGGGCGGCCAAGGGGTCGGGTGAAAGTTTTCACAAAGCACGAGGTCCGGGAACGGGCCCGGAATCACGCGGCGGCGGGCGGTGGCAAGGCGAAGGGGCGGCAGTCGCCTGCCGCCCCGTCAGCTCACGTGATCACCCGTTGAGATGAACGACGTGCGCGTTCTTCCCGCGTCACCCGATCAGCTCATCCGCGGACGCGCCGCTTCCGAGCGCTCAGCTCATCCGCAGCGCCAGGAAGAAGTCGAGCTTGTCCTCCAGCCGGGACAGGTCCCGCGCCGTCAGCTGCTCGATCCGCCCCACCCGGTACCGCAGCGTGTTCACGTGCAGGTGCAGCCGGGTCGCGCAGCGGGTCCAGGAGCCGTCGCAGTCGAGGAACGCCTCCAGGGTCGGGATGAGCTCCGCCCGGTGCCGCCGGTCGTAGTCGCGCAGCGGGTCGAGCAGCCGGGCGGTGAAGGCGCGCCGGACGTCGTCGGGCACGAAGGGCAGCAGCAGGACGTGCGAGGCCAGCTCGTGGTGTCCGGCGGCGGCGACCCGGCCGGGCCGGGCGGCGGCGACCCGGCGGGCGTGCCGGGCCTCCTCCAGGGCGCCGCGCAGCCCCTCGGCGGAGTGCACGGCGGCGCTGACGCCGAGGGTGAGCCTGCCGTCCTCGGCGAGGCCCGCGGAGAGCGGGGAGCGGACGGTGCCGAGCAGCGCGTCGGCGTGCAGGCCGAGCGCGACGGTCGGGGTCTCGTCCTCGCTGTCGGGCAGCGGCGCGGTGGCGGCGAGCGGGACGAGCGCGATGGCCTCGTCGCCGCTGTGGGCGACGGCGATCCGGTCGGCGGACTCGGCCCCGGAGGCGGCGGGGTCGACCAGGATCTCCTCCAGGAGGGCCTGGGCGACGGGGCCGCTGTCGACGGCGTGCTGGCCGGGCTCCTGCTCCCACTCGACCCGGGCGACGACGACCTGCCAGTGCGGGGCGGTGCCGAGGCCGGGCAGCAGGACCGGTGCGGCGACCCGCAGGCGGGCGGCGATCTCGGCGGGCGCGGCGCCCGTCTGGACCAGCTCCAGGACCTCCTGGGCAAGTCTGCGCCGTACCGTACGGGCGGCGTCGCGCCGGTCGCGTTCGACGGCGATCAGCTGGGTGACGCCCTGGAGCAGGTCGAGCCGGGCGGCGGGCCAGTCCCCGGCGTCGGCCTCGACGGCGAGCAGCCAGTCGGAGAGCACGGTCTCGCGGACGTCGCGGGTCGCGGGCGGGGTGCCGCGGCCGGTGTTGCGGATCGGGAACAGGGAGTAGGTGGTTCCACCGAGCGAGACCCGGTGCGGGCCGCGGCGGCCGGTGCGGGTGGCGGCGAGGTGCTCACCCGCCAGGGAGGCCGCGAGGGAGGGCTCCAGGGGGTCGCCGGCCCCGGCGATCCGGCGACCGGTGGGGGAGAGCACCCAGGCCCGAAGGTCCAGGTCGGAGCCGAGCAGGTCGAGGACGACCTCGGGGCCGCCGCCCGCCGGGCCCGAGGTCATCAGACGCCGGTGGCGGTCGACGACGGCGGCCAGGTCGCCCGCTCGCTCACCGGACACCTGTCGAACAACATGTTCGGTGATCGTCGCGAATGCAACGGACTCGTTGACCGCGAAGAGGGGCAGCCGATGGCGAGAACACGCCTGTACGAGATCGTCCGGGATGTCGCCGAGCTCGGCCTCGCCGGCCGCCAGGGCGGCCACTCCCGCCGTCGCCAGGATGCGGACGAACGGCTCCGCGTCGGCCGGTTCGCGCAGCCACGCCAGGCCGGTGAGAACCAGCTCGCCGCCCGACAGATAGCGGCTCGGGTCCTTCAGGTCCGTGGTCATCACGCCACGGACGGTGCGGTCCAGCTCGTCGTCGCCGCCGAGCAGGCGCAGCCCGAGCGCGTCGTTCTCCAGCAGTGCGCGCAGCCGCATGATCTCGCCGCCGTTCCTTCTCTAAAGGTGTCGCGTTGTGGTCGGTGGCGTGGTGCCACCGTTTCCAGGGGAAAACGGAGAGGTGCGTGTTCCCCGTCTTTCGTTCGAATCTACAAGACGACGATGGCCGCCAGCCAACTCCTTCATGTTTTCGGTGACTGCACCGGGACCATCCGGGCTTGTGTACTAGGCCACACACACCGCGTTAACAGCACATGAAGAGATCGTCGAGGGCCGTCCGCCCCCTTTGGCCCGTACGAACGACCCCTGATCACCCCTGATCACCCGAAGCACAAGAAGAGAGCCACCATGGACTTCCTTCGCCCCGCCAGCTGGGAGGAGGCGCTCGCCGCCAAGGCCGAGCACCCCACGGCCGTGCCGATCGCCGGCGGTACGGACATCATGGTCGAGATCAACTTCGACCACCGGCGTCCCGAGTACCTGCTGGACCTGAACCGCGTCGAGCTGCTGCGCGACTGGGAGATCGGTGAGGAGAGCGTCCGGCTCGGCGCCTCCGTCCCGTACACCCAGATCATGGAGAACCTGCGCGCCGAGCTGCCCGGTCTGGCGCTCGCGTCGCACACCGTGGCCTCCCCGCAGATCCGCAACCGCGGCGGTGTCGGCGGCAACCTGGGCACCGCGTCCCCGGCCGGTGACGCCCACCCCGCGCTGCTCGCGGCGGGCGCCGAGGTCGAGGTCGAGTCCGTGCGCGGCAGCCGGCTCATCCCGATCGACGAGTTCTACAAGGGCGTGAAGCGCAACGCGCTGGAGCCCGACGAGCTGATCAAGACCGTCCACGTGAAGAAGGCGGACGGCCCGCAGCAGTACTCCAAGGTCGGCACCCGCAACGCGATGGTCATCGCGGTCTGCGCGTTCGGTCTGGCGCTGCACCCGGAGACCCGCACCGTGCGGACCGGCATCGGCTCCGCCGCCCCCACCCCGATCCGCGCCAAGGAGGCCGAGGCGTTCTTGAACGCGGCCCTGGAAGAGGGCGGTTTCTGGGAGAGCGGCAAGATCATCACCCCGTCGATCGCGAAGCAGTTCGCCGACCTCTGCTCGGGCGCCGCGAACCCCATCGACGACGTCCGGGGCACCGCCAAGTACCGCCGCCACGCGGTCGGCATCATGGCTCGCCGCCAGCTCGGCTGGACCTGGGAGCAGTACCGCGGCACCGGCCGCACGCTTGAGGGAGCTGCATAACCATGCGCGTCAATTTCACGGTCAACGGTCGTCCGCAGGAAGCCGACGACGTCTGGGAGGGCGAGTCGCTCCTCTACGTGCTGCGTGAGCGGATGGGCCTGCCCGGCTCCAAGAACGCCTGCGAGCAGGGCGAGTGCGGCTCCTGCACGGTCCGTCTCGACGGCGTGCCGGTCTGTTCCTGTCTGGTCGCGGCCGGTCAGGTCGAGGGCCGCGACGTCGTCACCGTCGAGGGTCTCGCCGACTTCGCCAAGCAGCGCGAGGAGCACGGCCACGGCGGCGCGTGCGGCACCGGCGCCTGCGGCGGCGGCACCACCCTCGACGCCGCGAAGCGCTGGCAGGCCAAGCCCGGCCAGGACTCGCAGACCGGCGAGGGTGTCGAACTCTCCTCCATCCAGCAGGCGTTCATCGACGCGGGCGCCGTCCAGTGCGGCTTCTGCACCCCCGGACTGCTGATCGCCGCCGACGAGCTCCTGGAGCGCAACGGCGACCCGTCCGACCAGGACATCCGCGAGGCCCTCTCCGGCAACCTCTGCCGCTGCACGGGCTACGAGAAGATCCTCGACGCGGTCCGCCTCGCGGCCGCTCGCCAGGATCGTCAGGAAGAGGCGGTCTGACGATGGCCCAGAACACGCGCACCGTTCCGGCGGGCACCCCGACCAACGTCACCCAGAACCACAACCAGGGCGGCATCGGCGCGTCCACGCTGCGCCCCGACGGCACCCTCAAGGTGACCGGCGAGTTCGCCTACTCCTCGGACATGTGGCACGAGGACATGCTGTGGGGCCAGACCCTGCGGTCCACCGTCGCCCACGCCGAGATCGTCTCCATGGACATCTCCGAGGCCGTCGCGATGTCCGGCGTCTACGCCGTGCTGACCTACGACGACCTGCCGACCGAGGTGAAGAACTACGGTCTGGAGATCCAGGACACCCCGGTCCTGGCCAACGGCAAGGTCCGCCACCACGGCGAGCCGGTGGCGCTGGTCGCCGCCGACCACCCGGAGACCGCCCGCCGCGCCGCCGCCAAGATCAAGATCGAGTACCGCGAGCTGCCCGTCGTCACCGACGAGGCGTCCGCGCTCGCCCCGGACGCGCCGCTGATCCACGAGGGCCGCGACGACCACCACGCCGGTCACGTACCGCACCCGAACATCGTGCACCGCCAGCCGATCTTCCGCGGCAACGTGGACGAGGCCCGCAAGCGCGCCGACGTCATCGTCGAGGGCGAGTACGTCTTCGGCATGCAGGACCAGGCGTTCCTCGGCCCGGAGTCCGGACTCGCGGTGCCCGCCGAGGACGGCGGTGTCGACCTCTACGTCGCCACCCAGTGGCTGCACTCGGACCTCAAGCAGATCGCCCCGGTCCTCGGCCTGCCCGAGGAGAAGGTCCGGATGACGCTCTCCGGCGTCGGCGGTGCCTTCGGCGGCCGCGAGGACATCTCGATGCAGATCCACGCCTGCCTGCTCGCGCTGCGCACCGGCAAGCCGGTCAAGATCGTCTACAACCGCTTCGAGTCCTTCTTCGGCCATGTGCACCGCCACCCGGCGAAGCTGCACTACGAGCACGGCGCCACCAAGGACGGCAAGCTCACCCACCTCAAGGCGCGGATCGTGCTGGACGGCGGCGCCTACGCCTCCGCCTCGCCCGCCGTCGTCGGCAACGCCTCCTCGCTCGGCGCCGGCCCCTACGTGGTCGACGACGTCGAGATCGAGGCGGTCGCGCTCTACACCAACAACCCGCCCTGCGGCGCGATGCGCGGCTTCGGCGCGGTCCAGGCGTGCTTCGCGTACGAGGCGCAGATGGACAAGCTGGCGGCCAAGCTGGGCATGGACCCGGTGGAGTTCCGCCAGATCAACGCCATGGAGCAGGGCACCCTGATGCCCACGGGCCAGGTCGTGGACTCGCCCGCGCCGGTCGCCGAGCTGCTGCGCCGGGTCAAGGCCCGTCCGATGCCGCCGGAGCGCCAGTGGGAGAGCGCCGGTGAGAGCGCGGACGTCCGCGCGCTGCCCGGCGGTCTGTCGAACACCACCCACGGCGAGGGCGTCGTCCGCGGCGTCGGCTACGCGGTCGGCATCAAGAACGTCGGCTTCTCCGAGGGCTTCGACGACTACTCCACCGCCCGCGTGGTGCTCCAGGTCATCAACGGCGAGCCGGTCGCCATGGTCCACACGGCCATGGCCGAGGTCGGCCAGGGCGGTGTCACCGTGCACGCCCAGATCGCCCGCACGGAGCTCGGCGTCACCCAGGTGACCATCCACCCGGCCGACACCCAGGTCGGCTCCGCCGGTTCGACGTCCGCCTCCCGGCAGACGTACATGACCGGTGGCGCGGTGAAGAACACCTGTGAGGCCGTCCGCGAGCGGGTCCTGGAGATCGGCCGCCGCAAGAACGGCTCGTACCACCCCGCCTGGGCCACCGCCGAGCTGCTCCTGGAGGGCGGCAAGGTCGTGACCGACGGCGGCGAGGTGCTGGCCGAGCTGGCCGACATCCTGGAGGGCGAGGAGCCGGTCGACATCGAGCTCGAGTTCCGCCACCGTCCGACCGTCCCGTTCGACCTGCGTACGGGTCAGGGCGACGGCCACGTCCAGTACACGTTCGCCGCGCACCGCGCGGTGGTCGAGGTGGACACCGAGCTCGGCCTCGTCAAGGTCGTCGAGCTGGCCACCGCCCAGGACGTCGGCAAGGCGCTGAACCCGCTCTCGGTGGTCGGCCAGATCCAGGGCGGCACCACCCAGGGCCTCGGCGTCGCGGTGATGGAAGAGATCATCGTCGACCCGAAGACCGCGAAGGTGCGCAACCCCTCCTTCACGGACTACCTGATCCCCACGATCCTCGACACCCCGACCATCCCGGTCGACGTGCTCGAACTCGCCGACCCCAAGGCGCCGTACGGCCTGCGGGGACTCGGCGAGGCCCCGACCCTCTCGTCCACCCCGGCCGTCCTCGCGGCGATCCGGGCGGCGACGGGCCTGGAGCTCAACAAGACGCCGGTCCGCCCCGAGGCGCTCACCGGCACCCTGTAGGACCTCCCCGGACGGTGCGGGTTCCGCTGCCCGCACCGTCCGGGAACCCCCCCCATGCACCACCAGCAATATCGGCACCACCAGCAGTACGGAGCACCACCAGAAACACCAGAAACACAAGCACCACCAGAAACATGGCAGTACCGCACACGCAGTATCGATTCACCCGTTCGTCTCGGGCCGTCCCCCGGGTCGTGCAGCCAAACAGAGTTCCCAAATCCCGCAGTCCCAGTGATCCATGCGGGTGCCCCTTTGAACCTTGGGAGTAGGCCCCATGACCCAGTCGTCTGTGGAGCCCAAGACCACGGCCGAGGACGCGGGCAACGGCTCGCGCAACCCCGCCGGCAGATCTTGGCTCGACCGGTACTTTCACATCTCCGAGAGAGGATCCACCGTCGCGACGGAGATCCGCGGCGGCGTCACCACCTTCATGGCGATGGCGTACATTCTCCTGCTCAACCCCCTGATCCTCTCCGGCAAGGATGTGGACGGCAACGTCCTCAGCCAGCCCGCGCTGATCACCGCCACCGCGCTCTGCGCGGCGGCCACCACCCTGCTGATGGGCTTCTGGGGCAAGGTGCCGCTGGCCCTCGCCGCGGGGCTCAGCGTCTCCGGCGTGATGGCCTCCCAGGTCGTCCCCGTCATGACCTGGCCGCAGGCCATGGGCATGTCGGTCGCCTACGGCGCCGTGATCTGTCTCCTGGTCGTCACCGGCCTGCGAGAGATGATCATGAACGCGATCCCCCTCGCGCTCAAGCACGCCATCACCATCGGCATCGGCCTCTTCATCGCCATCATCGGCTTCGTGAAGGCCGGCTTCGTCCACGAGAACCCCGCCCCCGGCGGCGGCCCCGTGGCCCTCGGCCCGGCCGGTGAGCTCGAAGGCTGGCCCGTACTGATCTTCGCGGTCACCCTGCTGCTGATCTTCGCCCTGCAGTCGCGCAACATCCCCGGCGCGATCCTCATCGGCATCGTCACCGGCACCGTCATCGCCGCCATCCTCAACGCGGTCGCCGACATCCCGGCCAAGGCGTGGTTCTCCGGCGCCCCCGAGCTGCACGGCAGCGCCGTCTCCGCCCCGGACTTCAGCCTCATCGGGCATGTGTCCTTCAGCGGCTGGGGCGACGTCGGCTACATCACCGTCACCATGATCGTCTTCACCCTGGTGCTCGCCGGCTTCTTCGACGCCATGGCCACCATCCTGGGCGTCGGCACCGAGGCCAAGCTCGCCGACGACAAGGGCCGGATGCCCGGCCTGTCCAAGGCGCTGTTCATCGACGGCGCGGGCGGCATCCTCGGCGGCGCCGGCGGCGCCTCCGGCCAGACGGTCTTCGTCGAGTCCGCCACCGGCGTCGGCGAAGGCGCCCGCACCGGCCTCGCCTCGGTCGTCACCGGCGGCTTCTTCGCCCTCTGCCTCTTCTTCACGCCGCTGACAGCGATCGTGCCGCAGGAGGTCGCCGCCGCGGCCCTGGTCGTCATCGGCTCGATGATGATGCAGAACGCCAAGCACGTCGACTGGAGCGACCGCTCCGTCGCGATCCCGGTGTTCCTCACCGTGGTCCTGATGCCCTTCACGTACACCATCACCACCGGTGTCGCGGCGGGTGTGATCTCCTACGCGGTGATCAAGACCGCGCAGGGCAAGGCGAGGGAGGTCGGCGGCTTCATGTGGGCCCTGACCGTGGTCTTCGTCGTCTACTTCGCCATCCACCCGATCGAGAGCTGGCTCGGCGTCGGCTGAGGCCGACCCTGAACCGCGCTCTCCACACATCCTCAGGGAGTTCGAGATGCTGGACATCGCCGAAGAGCTGCACCGGTGGGTCGAGCAGGGACGCGACTTCGCCGTGGCCACCGTGGTGGCCGTCGGCGGCAGCGCGCCCCGGCAGCCGGGCGCCGCGCTCGCCGTCGACAGCGACGGCACGGCGATCGGATCCGTCTCCGGCGGATGTGTGGAGGGCGCGGTGTACGAACTGTGCCAACAGGCCCTCGAAGACGGCCGTACGGTCGTCGAGCGCTTCGGCTACAGCGACGAGGACGCCTTCGCGGTCGGTCTGACCTGCGGCGGCATCATCGACATCCTCGTCACCCCGGTCCGCGGCGGGGTCTTCCCCGCCGCGCTCGCCGCCGCCGTCTCCGGCGAGGCGGCCGC
Organism: Streptomyces sp. NPDC090025; assembly: GCF_044748125.1. NCBI lineage: Bacteria > Bacillati > Actinomycetota > Actinomycetes > Kitasatosporales > Streptomycetaceae > Streptomyces > Streptomyces sp. NPDC090025. Next base: position 559,496 of record NZ_JBIVFL010000002.1, read on the forward strand.
CCTGGCCCGGATCGTCGAAGGCCCCGACGACCTGCTGGGCCGGGCCCTCCTGGTCCACCCCGACGGCTCGTACGAGGGCGGGCTCGGCGGCCACCCCGAGCTGGACCGCACCGCGGCCGGCGAGGCCCGCGCCATGCTCGACGCCGGACGCACCGGCACCGTGGAGATCGGCGCCGACGGCAGCCGCTGCGGACAGCCGATCAGCCTGCTCGTCGAGTCCTCGGTCCCCGCCCCCCGCATGATCGTCTTCGGCGCCATCGACTTCGCCGCCGCCCTCGTCCGGGTCGGCAAGTTCCTCGGCTACCACGTCACCGTCTGCGACGCCCGGCCGGTGTTCGCCACCAAGGCCCGCTTCCCCGAGGCCGACGACATCGTCGTCGGCTGGCCGCACCGCTACCTCGCCGCCGAGGCCGACGCGGACCGCCTCGACGGCCGGACCGTGCTGTGCGTGCTCACCCACGACGCCAAGTTCGACGTGCCGCTGATCCAGGCCGCCCTCAAGCTTCCCGTCGCCTACATCGGCGCGATGGGCTCCCGCCGCACCCACGAGGACCGCAACAAGCGGCTCCGCGAGGTCGGCGTCACCGAGATCGAACTCACCCGGCTGCGCTCGCCGATCGGTCTCGACCTCGGCGCCCGCACCCCGGAGGAGACCGCCCTGTCGATCGGCGCGGAGATCGTCGCCAACCGCCGCGGCGGCACCGGCACCTCGCTGACCGGCGCCCACACCCCGATCCACCACGACGGCCCCCGCGAACCGCTCGGCCGGATCGGCTCCGTGGCCTGAACTCCCCGGGCCCGACACCTCTGTTCAGAGCGCGAGACCACGCAGCCGGGCGCAGGCCGCCGCCTCCGTCGGGTCCGTACCGGCCGGGTGGTGCGCGCCCCGCTCGTACACCCCGGTCTCCCAGCCGGTGCCGTCCGGCGCCCGGCGCAGATAGACGAAGTCCGGTGGTGTGGGCGCCGGTTCATGGACGCCCTCGATCCAGTACTGCTCGTCCGGCACTCCGGCCTCCCGGAGTGCCGCGGCGAGCAGTTCGCGTTCCGGCACGGCACCGGCGGGCGGTGTCACCCCGGCGGTCACGCGGGGACGCGCGCCAAGTAGCCGTTGTCGAGGAGCCACTTGACGTTGAGCCGCTGCCCCTCGCCCGGGTTCAGGAAGACCGCGTCGAGCTTGATCTGACGGCCGCCGCCGGGCTGCTCGAACCAGGGCGCGATGGACCCCTCCCAGACGACGAAGCGCCGGGTCACCTCGTACAGGTGGTAGTCGCAAGGGAAGGCCGCGTCACGGGTGTTGAGGTTCTGCGGCGGCAGCGCCCGCTTCGCGTAGGAGTCGCCGGCCGGGGCCAGGTAGCCGCCGTACTCGGAGCCGAAGCGGTCGAGCAGTTCGCCCTCGGCGAGCAGCTCGGGCGACTTGTCGACCTCGCCGTTGACCTCGGCGAAGCCGTCGTTCGGCGGGTACTTCCAGCCGCCGGTGTCCGCCGGGCCCTCCCAGTACTTCGCCAGGAAGGCGGCGGGGGAGAGGCCGCCGGTGCGGTGGTAGTGGTTGACCAGCGGGCCGACCGGCCGCTCCCACTTCTTCGGCAGGAACTTCGGGCCGAGCCGCTTGTCGCCGTGGTACTCGCCGGTGCACTGTTCGTGCCCGGCCTCGATCGTGACCGAGGCCGAGGCCGAGGCCGTGGCCGGGGCGGCGACGGCGGGTGCGGCGGTCAGGGCGGCGGTGACGCCGAGGCCGGCGAGGACGGCCCGGATCCTGAGGGCGGTACGGCTGCGCTCCACGCGGAGGTCTCCTTGCGGGGTACGGGTGGGTCGATGCGCGGCACACGGTAGTGGATCGCTCGCTCACGGTGACCGCACCCCGGCGTGAATCGGCCAATCGGCCCGCGCGGACGCCCCCCGGGGCACCGGTCCGCGCCCCCGTCGCGGCTCAGGCGGGCTGCTCGGTCCTCCGCAGCCCGTGCAGCAGCAGCTCCGCGAGCTGTTCGTACGCGGCGGCGTCGGCGAGTCCGGTCGCCCCGGCGACCTGGCGGCGCTGGATCCGCACCATCACCGAGGCGATGACATCGGCGGCGAAGGCCACGTGCACCTCGCGGAAGACCCCGGCCGCCACACCCTCCTCGATGAGCTGCTGGACCCGTCCCGCGGCGGCCCTGGTGTTGCGCTCGTACACCTCGGCGGCGGGCTCGAAGGCCGCCACGTCGTCGAAGAACTGCGGGGAGACCGGGGCCAGTTCGGCGGCGACCGCGCGCAGATAGGCGGCCAGCCGCTCGGCGGGTCCGGTGGCGGCGGCGAGGACCGCCTCGACCCGGCCGGTGGCGCGCCGGAAGAAGTGCACCACCGCCGCCCTGACCAGCTGCTCCTTGCTGCCCGCGAGGCCGTACAGGGTGCGCTTGGAGCAGCGCAGCCGGGCGGCGAGGTCGTCCAGGGTCAGCTGGGCGAAGCCCTCGCCGACCAGGAGCGCCACCAGGTCCTCGAAGAGCTCGGAGCGCCGTGCGGCGCCGCGGCCCGTGTGGCGGGGGACGTCGGTGGAGGTTTCGATCACCTGAACAGTATGCCGGTGCACTCCTGCGCGGGGTTGTGCTCACACCCCGTTCCGCTACGCTAACCGGTACTGCGGTACCCCTCGCAGTACCGTTTCACGGACCTGCCCACAGCATCGCCTGTGTCCTGATGGAGTCGCCATGGATGTCGACCGCCTGCTTCCCACCCCCGAGGCAGCCGACCTCATCGCCCTCGTGCGGGAGATCGCCGACAAGGAGCTGGCGCCCCGGGTCGACCGGCACGAGGCCGCCGAGACGTACCCCGAGGGGCTCTTCGCGACGCTCGGCGAGGCCGGGCTGCTCGGTCTGCCGTACCCCGAGGAGCACGGCGGCGGCGGTCAGCCGTACGAGGTCTACCTCCAGGTCCTGGAGGAGCTGGCCACCCGCTGGGCCGCCGTCGCGGTCGCCACCAGCGTGCACACCCTGGCCTGCCACCCGCTGCACTCCTTCGGCACCGCCGCCCAGCAGGAGCGCTGGCTGCCCGACATGCTGGAGGGCCGCGTGATCGGCGGCTACAGCCTCTCCGAGCCGCAGGCGGGCTCCGACGCCGCCGCGCTCTCCTGCAAGGCCGAGCGCACCGAGGACGGCGACTACCGGGTCACCGGGAACAAGGCGTGGATCACCCACGGCGGCAAGGCCGGCTTCTACTCCCTCTTCGCCCGCACCGGCCCCGGCAGCCACGGCATCTCCTGCTTCCTCGCACCCGGCGAGACCGAGGGCCTGAGCTTCGGCAAGCCCGAGCGGAAGATGGGTCTGCAGGCCGTGCCCACCACCTCCGCGCACTGGGACGGCGCCGTGCTCGAAGCCGACCGGCTGATCGGCGCGGAGGGGCAGGGCCTGCAGATCGCCTTCAGCGCCCTCGACTCCGGCCGCCTCGGCATCGCCGCCTGCGCGACCGGCCTCGCCCAGGCCGCCCTGAACTCCGCCGTCGACTACGCCAACCAGCGCACCACCTTCGGCCGGAAGATCATCGACCACCAGGGCCTCGGCTTCCTGCTGGCCGACATGGCCGCCGCCGTGGACGCGGCCCGTGCCACCTGTCTGGACGCGGCCCGCCGCCGCGACCTCGGCCGCCCGTTCAGCCGCCAGGCGAGCGCGGCCAAGCTGATCGCCACCGACGCCGCCATGAAGGTCACCACGGACGCCGTCCAGGTCCTCGGCGGCTACGGCTACACCCGGGACTTCCCGGTCGAGCGCTACATGCGCGAGGCCAAGATCATGCAGATCTTCGAGGGCACCAACCAGATCCAGCGGCTCGTCATCAGCCGCCAGCTCACCCAGGCGGACGCGTAGGGCGGGATCCCCGCCCGGAGGACCACCGCCCGGAGCGCCACCGCACGGCCGTACCCACACGAATGAGGAGTTCCATGGACATCGCCGGATCCGCCGCCCTCGTCACCGGGGCCGCTTCCGGGCTCGGTGCCGCCACCGCCGCCGCGCTCGCCGCCCGGGGTGCCACGGTCTACGGGCTCGACCTGGACAAGGCCGTCGCCGGGGCCGGCGCACCCCCGGCCGGGGTCACCCTGCTGGCCGCCGACGTCACCGACGAGGAGCAGGTGGCGGCGGCGCTGGCCCGGATCGAGGCGGACGGCGGCGCGCTGCGGCTCGCGGTCAACTGCGCCGGGATCGCGCCCTCCGCCCGGATCCTGGGCCGCAAGGGCCCGCACGACCTGGAGCTGTTCCGTACCGTCCTGAACGTCAATCTGCTCGGCACCTTCAATGTGATGCGGCTGGCCGCCGAGGTGATCGCCCGGCAGGAGGCCGACGAGCACGGCCAGCGCGGTCTCGTCGTCAACACCGCCTCCATCGCCGCCTTCGAGGGCCAGGTCGGGCAGATCGCGTACGCCGCCTCCAAGGCGGGCGTCGCCGGGATGACCGTGACCGCCGCCCGTGACCTCGCCCAGTTCGGCATCCGCGTGGTCACCGTCGCCCCGGGCATCGTGGACACCCCGATGATGGCCGGATTCGGCGAGGAGGTGCGCGCCGGGCTCGCCGCCACCGTCACCTTCCCGCAGCGGCTCGCCCGCCCGGAGGAGTACGCCCGCCTGGTCACGATGATCGCGGAGCACGACTACCTCAACGGCGAGACCATCCGGATGGACGGCGCGCTGCGGATGGCCGCCCGCTGAGCCGGGGCGGGCGGGGGCGACAGCCCGTACCCCGCCCGCATGGCACCTAGTGCCGTCGTGGGAGGGACCGGAGTGCAAAGGGGTGCTAGGTTCGGGGGATGAGCGCCCACCCCGCCAAGCCCTCGATGCGCGACTCCCTCGTCGCGGCGGCCTTCCAGCTCTTCCTGGAGCGCGGCTACGAGCAGACGACGATCGACGACATCGTCCGCACCGCGGGGGTCGGCCGGCGGTCCTTCTTCCGGTACTTCCCGTCCAAGGAGGACGTGGTCTTCCCCGACCACGAGCAGTGCCTCGCCGACATGACCGAGTTCCTGGCCGCGAGCGCCGACACCGACGACCCGCTGGTCCGGGTCTGCGACGCGGCCCGGCTGGTGATGCGGATGTACGCCGAGAACCCCACCTTCTCGGTCCAGCGCTACCGCCTCACCCGCGAGGTCACCGGGCTGCGCACGTACGAGCTCTCGGTCGTCTGGCGGTACGAGAAGACCCTCGGCGACTATCTCCGCACCCGGTTCGCCGACCGCCGCGACGGCACCCTGCGGGCCAACGTGGTGGCCGCGGCCGTGGTCGCCGCGCACAACCACGCGCTGCGCCACTGGCTGCGCTCCGGCGGCGAGGGCGACCCGCTGGCCGAGGTGGACCGGGCGCTCGAGTTCGTCCGCGGGACCTGGCACCCGGACGCGGCTCCGGCCGGGGCGGCGGGGGAGCCGGACGAGCCGGACGACGTCGTGGTGGTCATCGCCAAGCGGTCCACCCCGATGTGGCGGGTGGTGCGCGAGGTGGAGGCGAGCCTCGGCGACGGCTGAGAGACCTCCAGGGATCTCAGTATCGTCAAATGAGGGAACTCGGGTCTTTATTTACTGGCACTCAGTGCCATATGTTCTCCCTGCACGGGTCGACGCACGGTCGACGCACGGTCGAGCCGCCGAGTGCAAGGAGAAGCATCGTGTTCCCCACCGGATCCACCGGCCTGCGTCACGCGGCCGGTACCGCCCTGGCCGACGAGCCGGCCGTCGAGCCCGTACTCCACTACCAGAGCTGCCGCTGGTGCGCGACGACCACCTTCCAGCGCCTGCTCTGCCCCACCTGCGGATCGACCGATCTGCACGCCGAACTCAGCGCGGGCGAGGGCGTGATCTCGGTGCGCCGGGCCTTCACGGCGGCCCAGGCCGACCTCTGGCCGGTGCACATGGCCGAGGGCTTCGTGGTCCGCTGCCGGGTCGAGGGGCCGCCGCACGCGGTGCGCCCCGGACTCAAGGTCAGGCTGGCCGACGACGGCGCGGGGCGGGACGGCCGGCCGACCGTGCGGCTGTGCGAGCAGGCCGTGCTCGACGGCTGGTTCTGAGCGCGCGTGACAGGAGGGGCTTGTGGCACTCCGTGCCACAAGCCCCTCCTGTCACCGCGGCCCCATGGTGCCGCGCACCCCTGTCACCGCACCCCTGTCACCGCACCCCTGGCACCGCACGCCCACCGGTCAGCGGGTGCCGATCTCCTCGGTCAGCTGCGGCAGCACCTGGAACAGGTCGCCGACCACGCCGTAGTCCACCAGGTCGAAGATCGGGGCCTCCGGGTCCTTGTTGACCGCGACGATCGTCTTCGAGGTCTGCATGCCCGCCCGGTGCTGGATCGCGCCCGAGATGCCCGCCGCGATGTACAGCTGCGGCGACACCTGCTTGCCGGTCTGGCCCACCTGGTTGGCGTGCGGGTACCAGCCCGCGTCCACCGCGGCCCGCGAGGCGCCGACGGCCGCGCCGAGCGAGTCGGCCAGCCGCTCGACGACCGCGAAGCCCTCGGCGGCACCGACGCCGCGGCCGCCGGAGACGACGATCGCCGATTCGGTCAGCTCCGGGCGCCCGGTGGCGACCCGCGGGGTGCGGGCGACGACCGTGGCCGCGTTGCCGGTGAAGGCCACGGTCACCTCCTCGACCGCGCCCGCGGCCGGAGCGGCCTCCGGGGCCGCCGAGTTGGGCTTGACGGTGATGACCGGCACGCCGCGCGAGACGGTCGAGCGCACCTGGTACGAGGCGGCGAACACCGACTGGGTGGCGATCGGGCCGCTCTCCCCGGCCTCCAGCTCCACCGCGTCCGTGATCAGACCGGAGCCGAGCCGCAGCGCCACCCGCGCCGCGACCTCCTTGCCCTCGCCGGAGGACGTCACCAGGACCGCGGCGACCCCCTTGTCCCGGGCGATCTGGGTGAGCGCGTCGACCTTCGGCACCACCGACCGCTCGGTGAACTCCGGCGCGTCCGCGACGTACACGGTCGCCGCGCCGTACTCGCCGGCCTTCGCCGCGATCGAGGCCGCCGCCCCGCCCGCGCCGAGCACGACCGCGGTGGGCTCGCCGATCCGGCGGGCCAGGGTGAGCAGTTCGAGGGCAGGCTTGCGGACCGCACCGTCGGCGTGGTCCACGAGAACCAGGATCTCCGTCATGATTCCTCGCTCCTGAAGTGGGTTGACGGTGGGTCAGATGAACTTCTGGCCGGACAGGAACGCGGCGAGCCGCTTGCCGCCGTCGCCCTCGTCCGTGACGACCTCGCCCTGGGTACGGGCCGGGCGCGCCGTCGCGGAGTCGACCAGGGTCCACGAGCCGTCGAGCCCGACCGTGTCGGCGTCGATGCCGAGGGCGTCCAGGCCGAGCTTCTCGACCGGCTTCTTCTTGGCGGCCAGGATCCCCTTGAAGGAGGGGTAACGGGCCTCGCCCGACTGGTCGGTGACCGACACCACGGCGGGCAGCGGAGCCCGCAGCCGCTCGCTCGCCGCGTCGCCGTCGCGGCGTCCGGTGACCTCGCCGTCCGCCACGGCGACCTCGGACAGCAGGGTCAGCTGCGGCAGCGCCAGCCGCTCGGCGAGCAGCGCCGGGAGCACGCCCATGGTGCCGTCGGTGGACGCCATGCCGCAGATCACCAGGTCGAACCCGGTGCGCTCAAGGGCCTTGGCGAGGATCGCCGAGGTGCCCATCACGTCGGTGCCGTGGATGGCGTCGTCGCTGACGTGGACGCCCTTGTCGGCGCCCATCGCCAGCGCCTTGCGCAGCGCCGCCACGGCGTCCTCGGGGCCGACCGTCACCACGGTGACCTCGGCACCCTCGGTCGTCCCGGCGATCAGCAGCGCCTGCTCGACCGCGTACTCGTCGAGCTCGGAGAGCAGGCCGTCGACCTCCTCGCGGTCCACGGTGAGGTCGTCGGCGAATCCGCGGTCGCCGGACGCGTCGGGAACGTGCTTCACACAGACGGCGATCCTCAGGGTCACGGCCTGTCTCCTTCCAAGGGATGGCGAGCAAGGGTGAGTGGAGCGGCTGCGACGGGTGCGGCGACGCGGGTGAGACGGGTTGGTAGGGCGGTGGGACGGGTGGAGCCGGTGATTCGGGTGGAGCGGGGGTTACGGCAGGTTGCGGGCCATCACGATGCGCTGGACCTGGTTCGTGCCCTCGTAGATCTGGGTGATCTTGGCGTCGCGCATCATGCGCTCGACCGGGTAGTCACGGGTGTAGCCGTAGCCGCCGAGCAGCTGGACGGCGTCGATGGTGACCTCCATGGCGACGTCGGACGCGAAGCACTTGGCGGCGGCGCCGAAGAAGGTGAGGTCGCCGTCGACCCGCTCGGACTTGGCGGCGGCGGCGTAGGTCAGCTGACGGGCCGCCTCCAGCTTCATCGCCATGTCGGCGAGCATGAACTGGACGCCCTGGAAGTCGGCGATCGGCTTGCCGAACTGCTTGCGCTCCTTGACGTAGCCCTTGGCGTAGTCGAGGGCGCCCTGCGCGATACCGATGGCCTGGGCGGCGATGGTGACGCGGGTGTGGTCGAGGGTCTTCATCGCGGTGGCGAAGCCGGTGCCCTCGGCGCCGATCATGCGGTCGGCGGGGATCCGCACGTTGTCGAGGTAGACCTCGCGGGTCGGCGAGCCCTTGATGCCGAGCTTCTTCTCCGGCGCGCCGAAGGAGACGCCCTCGTCGGACTTCTCCACGACGAAGGCGCTGATGCCCTTCGAGCGCTTCTCCGGGTCGGTGACCGCCATGACGGTGTAGTACTCGGACTCACCGGCGTTGGTGATCCAGCGCTTCACGCCGTTGAGGATCCAGAAGTCGCCGTCGCGCACCGCGCGGGTCTTCATGCCGGCGGCGTCGGAACCGGCGTCCGGCTCGGACAGGCAGTACGAGAACATCCCGTCGCCCGCGGCGAGCGGCGCCAGGTACTTGTGCTTGAGCTCCTCGGAGCCGGACAGGATCACCGGGAGCGAGCCGAGCTTGTTCACGGCGGGGATGAGGGAGGAGGAGCCGCAGACCCGGGCGACCTCCTCGATCACGATCACGGTGGCGAGCGCGTCGGCCCCGGCGCCGCCGTAGGTCTCCGGCACGTGCACCGCGTGCAGGTCGTTGGCGACCAGCGCGTCGAGCGCCTCGCGCGGGAAGCGGCCCTCCTCGTCCACCTCCGCCGCGAACGGGGCGATCTTCGCCTCCGCGAGCGCGCGCACCGACTCGCGGAGCATGTCGTGCTCCTCGGACGGGCGGTACAGATCGAAGTCCTTGGCGTCGTGGGCCATGGTTCGGAGCTCCCCTAGCATGATGTGGCACTGAGTACCCTCAGCAAAACACACTCAGTGCCACAGGCGCTAGTGGTCACGCCGAGCGGCCCGGACGACCCTCCACGAGGACGTCCGGGCTGCTCGGCCGGGAACCCCCGCTAGCGCGCTCCGCCACGCGGCCGCGTGGTCACCACCACGGCCGCCGCGAGCAGCACCACGTTCTTCACCACGAACTCCCCGACCATCGTCAGGAGCAGCGGGTTCGCGTGGTCGAAGGCGGCGTGCGGGGTGAGCACAAGCACCGCGAAGGTGCCGAGCAGATGGCCGCCGAGCACCGGGAGCAGCGCGCCCTGGGCGCGGCCCGAGAGCAGCCAGGCGCCGAGCGCGATCTCCGCCCAGCCGAGCGCGGGGACGAACCAGCCGCCGGTGTCGAACGGCATCACGTCCACCACGAGCCGCGCCGCCGGGCTCAGCCCGATCGCCTTCAGGACCCCGAACCAGACGAACACGCCGCCGAGCCCGCCGCGCAGCAGCAGCAGGCCGTAGCGGTGCAGCCGGGGGGCCAGTCGGTCGAAGAGCCCGTCGAACCGGGGCGCGGGGGACGAGGGGGTCGTACGAGGCGGTCTCACGTGCGAGGAAACGGACATGCGCGGCCACTCCAAACGGATCGGTGCGTGATCGGTGAGGTCTTGCCGGACGAGGGGTGCGATCACCGGTCCGGCGGCCGGCGGCCCGTGTCGCCCGCCCGGGGGACCGGGCGCGACAGGGTGGCCGGGATGACCGGGCGGACCCGAGTCCTCGGGTCGGCGGTGCGCTGGCGCTGACGTACGGGACACCGGACCCGGCGGGGCCGGACCCGGTCCCGTGCTCGCTGGGGTGCCCCGGCCCGGGTGCGGGCCGGGAACCCGGGCCGGGGCACCGGGGCCGACCGACGTCGGCCCCGGCCGGCCGTGGGGCCGGTTCGGGTACTCGGTGCTGCCGTGGCCGAGTGCCCTGACCGTCCCGCGGCCGTGGTGGTGGTGTGCGGGGGCGGGCCCGCGGCTCCCGCGGGGTGCGGGCCGCGGCCCCCGGCCGTACGGCCCCGGCCGACCGGCCGTCCACGGGCGGTACGGCGGCTCCCGCCGCCCCCGCGCCGCCCCGCGCCTCGGGCAGGCACGGCCGGGCCGGGTCCCGCAGGTCGGCCTGCGGGGCGTGGGCGGGGGAGGTGGTCGGTGGGGCCACGTTAACCGGGCGCCGCCGCCCCGGCCCACGCCCATCGCTTCCTTGCATGACTCCGATGGAAGAAGCCGATCGGGCGTTGCCCCGCGCGATCAATTCTCGCCAGTGTGAGGGCAGTTCGAGCTTCTGTTTGATCCGCTCCGGCCACGCCAGGCATAGCCGCGCACGGCACGCGACCCCGCGAAGGAAACCAGGGATGTCTCTGCGACCCGCCTCACCCGCCCTCACCAGCCCCGCCGCGCCCACCCGGCGCCGGGTGCTCACCGCCTCCGCCGCCGCGGCCGGCGCCTTCGCGCTCGCCTCCGCCGGCGGCACCGCCTGGGCCGCGCCCACCCACCAGTTCGAGGCGGAGACCCGCACCGGCCGCCGCGCCCCCGGCGCCGCGGGCGAGCCCAGCGTCGTCGTGCGCTGGAACCAGGCGACGATGGACGCGATCCTCGGCCGCTACCAGGCCGCCGGGAACCGCTTCGGCCCCGCCACCGTCAACGCCCGCATCCTCGCCATCGTCCACAACTGCGTCTACGACGCCTGGGCCTGCTACGACCGCGTCGCCTCCGGCACCCGGTTCGGCGGCTCGCTGCGCCGCCCGCGCGCCGAGCGCACCCTCGACCACAAGAACGAGGCCGTCAGCTACGCCGCCCACCTCGCCCTCCTGGAGTTCTTCCCGGAGTACAAGGTCGCCATCGACTCGATGCTGCGCAGCCTCGGCTACGACCCCGACCTCACCGCCCCGCGCCGGGGCACCCCCGCGTGGATAGGCCGCCGCACCGCGCAGGCCGTCCTCGACTACCGGCACGGCGACGGCGCCAACCAGCTCGGCACCCCGCCGTACGCCGACACCACCGGCTACGTGCCCAAGAACCCGCCGCAGATCGCCGGGGCCTACGACCCCTCGATCGTGGTCGCGCCCGAGCACTGGGCGCCGCTCGTCGTCGGCGGCAAGCTGCAGAAGTACCTCACCCCGCAGTTCGCCGTGATGAAGCCGTTCGCGCTGCGCCGCCCCGACCAGTTCACGGTCGCCGCGCCGCCCGCGTACCCCTCGGTCCGGATGACCGCCGCCGTCGAGGAGCTCCTCGCGATCTCCGCCGCCCTGACCGACGAGCAGAAGTGCATCGCCGAGTTCTGGCTCAACGACGACGTCACCCCGCCCGGCGCCCAGCAGATGTGGGGCCGCTTCGTCTCCGCCCGCGACGGCTACGACATCGACGAGGACGCCAAGCTGTTCTTCGGCCTCAACATGGCCGAGTGCGACGCCGCCATCGGCTCCTGGGCCGTCAAGCGGGACTACGACTTCGCCCGTCCCTCCACCCTCATCCCGTACGACCGGCGCGGCCAGCAGGTCCGCTCCTGGGGCGGCCCCGGCCACGGCACCGTCACCATGGACGGCGTCGACTGGCAGGCGTACGTGGCGGTCCCGCCGTTCCCGGCGACCGTCTCCGGGCACAGCACCTTCTCCGGCGCCGCCTCCGAGTTCCTGCGCCGTTTCACCGGCACCGACGCCTTCGGCGACTCGTACCGCTTCAAGGCCGGCACCTCCACCGTCGAGCCCGGCCTGACCCCGCACACCGATGTCGTCCTGACCTGGTCCACCTTCAGCGAGGCCGCCCACCAGGCCGGCATCTCCCGGGTGTACGGCGGCATGCACTGGAGCTTCGACAACGAGCCCGGCATCGAGATGGGCCACAAGATCGGCAAGGTCGTCCACCGCCAGGCCATGTGCTACTTCAACGGCGCGCACTGAGGACCGAGGAGCGACAGCGTGAGCAACCAGACCCCGACCCAGACCCCGGCGCCCAGCGCGCCGAAGGGCGGCAGCGGCGCGCCGCCCTTCCCCGGCCCCAGGCCCGCCCTGCTCGGCACCCTCACCACCGTCGTCTCGCTGCTCGTCCTCGTGGCGCTCGGCAAGGCCACCGGGCACATCCTGATGATCGCCCCGCTGGCCGCCACGGCGATGATCATCTGCTCCACCCCGGCGCTGCCGCCCGCGCAGCCCCGCGGCGTGGTCCTCGGCCAGCTCGGCTCCGGCGCCCTCGGCCTGATCGCCGTCGCCCTGTTCGGGCACTCGCTGTGGACCGCCGCGGTCGCCGCGGGCCTCAGCGTCGGCCTGATGCTGCTGCTGCGGGCCGTGCACGCCCCGGCCGCCGCCACCGCCGTCCTGGCGGTCCTCACCGACCCCCAGCCGGTCCGCTTCCTGGTGCTCCTCGCCATCGGCAGCGTCCTGCTCGTCCTGATCGGCCTGATCGCCTCCAAGGCCGGTGCGATCGCCAAGTACCCGACCTACTGGTGGTGAGGAGACCGATGAACCCGACCGACCGCGATACGCTGCTCGTCGGCGCCGACCGGATCCAGGAGCACCTGAAGGACCCGGCCGCCGACCCCACGCTCGTCCTCGTCGAGATCACCGACGGCGGCAACGACGGCGGCGGCCGCCCCGGCCGCATCCCCGGCGCCGTCCGCCTCGACTGGTCCGGCGACCTCCAGGACCCGGTACGGCGCGATGTCATCGGCCCCGAGGCGTTCGCCGCCCTGCTCGGCCGGCACGGCATCACCGCCGACCACACCGTCGTCTTCTACAGCGGCAACAACAACTGGTGGGCGGCGGCCGGATACTGGCAGTTCCGGCTGTACGGACACCGGGAGCTGCGCCTCCTCGACGGCGGGCGCGCCCGCTGGGAGGCCATCGGCGGGGCGCTCGACACCGACGCGCCGGTCCGCACCGCGACCGACTATCCGGTGCCCGCCGGTGCCGACGAGTCCATCCGGGCCCGCCGCGAGGACATGCTCGACCACATCGGCCGCCGCACCCTGCTCGACGTGCGGTCCGTCGAGGAGTACCTCGGGCACACCAACACCCCGCCGGGCGTCCCCGACGACATCGGGGTGCGCTGCGGCCACGCCCTGTCCGCCGAGCACATCCCCTGGCACACCGCCATCGACGCCGACGGCACCTTCCGCACCGAGGCGGAGCTGCGGGCCGCGTACGGCGGGCTCGACGCCGAGGTGCCGACCGTCGTGTACTGCCGGGTCGGCTGGCGCTCCGCGCACAGCTGGTTCGTGCTGCACGAGCTGCTCGGTCTCACCGACGTCCGCAACTACGACGGCGCCTGGCGGGAGTTCGGCTCCCTGATCGGCGCCCCGATCGTCAAGGGCCCCGAGCGGTGGGGCCCCGATCCCATCCCGTCCATCGTGCCGCAGCGCACGTCATCGGAGGTCACCGCCCGTGCCTGACGTCACCGTCTTCCGCGATGTGCTGCGCAACGGCTTCGAGCAGACCGACCTGCCGTGGGTGCCGTGGACCGAACCCGGCCGCGTGGGCGTCGAGTTCGTCGTCCTGTGGGGCCCCGGCGACGCGGGCGAGGAGGACTCGGCGAGCCTGCTCCTCCGCTTCCCGCCCGGCGCGCACGGCGACTTCCACGAACACCTGGGCCACGAGCTGATGCTGGTCCTCGACGGCACCCTCGACCACAGCGACGGGCGCCGCTTCCACCGGGGCGACCTGGTGATCGAGGAGCCCGGCACCCGCCATCAGATGTCCAGCGAGACGGGCTGCACGGTGCTCGCCGTGCGCGCCCGCCCGGCGTCCGCCCGTACCCCCGAAGCCGGTGAGATCACCACCGGCGTCGGCGCGGGCCTCGCCGACCCGGCCCCGGCGGCCTGACGGCGCCGGAACCGAGGCCCGGTCCGGGAGTGCGTCAGGGCCTCCCGGACCGGCGCCCCGGCGGCCTGCCGCCGTCGGGCCAGGCGCCGGGCGCCGGGTACGACCGCGGCCACCGGGCCGCCACCGCCACCACCCCGCGTGAGCGGGCCGCCCCCGCCCGAAGGGCCGGTCCGCCGCGGCACCCCGCACCTCCGCGACACCCCGTGCACCCTTCCGAGGGGCCCGCGTACCGTACGGGCCGCCGCGTCGCGTCCGTACGTGCCCCGCGCCGCCCCGTACCGGCGTATGCGAAGCCTCCGTACCGCCGTACGGGCGCGCCCACCGCACCGCGCCCCACCCGCACCGCTCGTCCCACGGCCCGCCCGGCCCACCGGTCACGGCCCGCCGACCCGCGCCCGACGGGCCGGCGCCGCAGCCCCGTGGCCCGCACACCTTCGCATCCGCACCGTCACTGGAGACCCGCCATGCCTGCCATGCACAGCTTGCCCAGTACCGAGCCGTCCCGTCGGGTGCTGCTCACCACCGGCTCCTCGGACGCGCACACCTGGAACCTGGTCTTCCTCCAGCTCTTCCTGGAGGAGCACGGGCACTCCGTGCTCAACCTCGGGCCCTGCGTGCCCGAGCGGCTGCTTGTGGACACTGCCCGGATGACCAGCCCCGACCTCGTCGTGGTCTCCTCCGTCAACGGCCACGGACACCAGGACGGACTGCGGGCCGCGCGGGCGCTGCACCAGGACGAGGACACCCGGGGCATCCCCATGGTGATCGGCGGCCTGCTCGGCATCTCGCCCGAGGGCGCCGAGGAGCGCACCGCCGAACTCCTCGCGGCGGGCTACGACGCCGTCTACTCCGACGGCACCGAACCCACCGCGCTCCTTCGCCACCTCGGCCGGCTCGAAGCGGTCGTCGAGGAACGTGCCGAGGCGAGAGGCGCGTGTACCGGGCGGGCCGCGGCGTGACGCTCTCCGGACAGCACCCGTCGCCGTCCCCGCACCCGCGCCCGTCGTCCCGCCCGCCCGCACCGCACCCGACGTCCCCGAAGGCGTCGTCGGTGTCGTCGGTGTCGGCGGTGTCCACGGTCACCACCGCGGACCTCGGCACCTTCGTCCAGGAGGCCGCCGCAGCGGGCGAGTTGGTGGTCCAGCCCCGGATGGGCATGGTGTCGCCGGAGGAGATGGCCGCCGGTGTCGCCGCCGTCGCCGCGCTCCCCGAGCGCACCGTGGCGACCCTCACCATCGACAGCTACACCCGCGTCGGCGACCACGCCGCCGCCACCGCCGCGCTGCGCACCGGGCGGCCGCTCAACGGCTTCCCGATCGTCAGCCACGGCCCCAGGATCGCCGCCCGCACCGCGGCCGCCGCGGGCCGCCGCACCCCGGTGCAGGTCCGGCACGGCTCCGCCGACCCGATGGCGATCTTCCGCACCATGGTCGCCGCCGGGCTCACCGCCAGCGAGGGCGGCCCGGTCTCGTACTGCCTGCCCTACGGCCGCACCCCGCTCGCCGAATCCGTCGCCGCCTGGCGCGACTCGGTGCAGTTCCTCACCGAGGAGAGCCGCGCGCACGGCCGCCGGGCCCATCTGGAGTCCTTCGGCGGCTGCCTGCTCGGACAGCTGTGCCCGCCGTCGATGCTGGTCGCGGTCTCCGTCCTGGAGTGCCTGTTCTTCGTCCAGAACGGCGCCCGGAGCGTGTCCCTGTCGTACGCGCAGCAGACCCACGCCGCCCAGGACGTGGGCGCGCTCGCCGCGCTGCGGATCCTCGCCGACGAACTGCTGCCGCCCACCGTCGACCGGCACATCGTGCTCTACACGTACATGGGCGTCTATCCGCGCACCGTGCCCGGTGCCCGGCTGCTGCTGCGCCGCAGCGCCGAACTCGCCGTGCACGGCGGCGCGCAGCGGCTCATCGTGAAGACCGAGGTGGAGGCCCACCGGATCCCGACGGTCGCCGAGAACCTCACCGCCCTGTCCGTCGCCGCCGACGCGGCGCGCGGCGCCCGCGCCCGGCCGCGCCCGGTGCCGGGCGCCGGCCCGGGCGGGCCGGCCGGCGGCGACACCGAGGAGATCCTGGCCGAGGCCAGGGCGCTGGTGACCGCGGTCCTCGCGCTCGCCGACGACCTCGGGCTCGCGCTCCTGAAGGCGTTCGACCGCGGCCTGCTCGACGTGCCGTTCTGCCTCCACCCCGACAACCGGGGCGACGTGCGGTCGACGGTCGCCCCGGACGGCCGGCTGCAGTGGACCGATCTGGGGTCGCTGCCGCTGCTCACCACCAGCCGGAGGACCACCCCGATGACCTCGCGCCAGCTGTCCGGCATGCTCGGCCGGGTCTCCCGCGAGCACGACGCGGCGGCCGAGACCGCGCCGCCGCCCGACCCGGCGCCGCTCGCCACCCCCCGGTGCCTGGCCGACCCGGCCGCCGACCCGCTGCGGATCGCCCTGGTCGGCATGGGCCCGCGTGGCCTGTCCGTCCTGGAACGGCTCGCCGCCCGCTGCGCCGAACGCCCCCCGGCCCGCCGCATCGAGGTGTTCGCGATCGACCCGCACGAACCGGGCGCGGGCCGCATCTGGCGTACGGACCAGTCGCCCTGGTTCCTGATGAACACCCCCGCCCAGGAGGTGACGATGTTCTCCGGGCCCGCCGACGACGGCCCGCACCGACCCGGCGCGGGCCCCACCCTCGGCGAGTGGTGGGCCGCGGACGACCCCGATCGCGCCGAGCCGCAGGGCTACGCGCCGCGCGCGGTCTACGGCCGCTACCTGGCCCATGTGATGCGGCGGATCGAGGAGACCCTGCCGCCGTGCCTCACCGTGCACCGGGTCCCGGCCCGGGTGATCTGCGCCGACCGCGCCGAGGGCGGCGACGCCCACCGGCTGCGGCTCGACCGCGGCGACGTGCTCACCGCCGACCGGGTGCTGCTCGCCACCGGACACCCCGACAACGAACTCGACCGGCAGCAGGAGGAGTGGCGGGCCTTCGCCCGCGACCACACCACCCCGGCCCGGCCGCTGCGGTACGTGGCGGGCGGCTCGGCCCTGGAGATGCCGCTCGCCGACATCCCGGCCGGGGCCCGGGTCGGCGTCATCGGCATGGGCCTCACCTTCTACGACATCGTCGCCGAACTGACCCTCGGCCGCGGCGGCACCTTCACCGACGGCGGCGACGGCCTGCTGTACCTGCCCAGCGGCAAGGAGCCGCGGATCCTTGCCGGTTCCCGGGCCGGGGTGCCGCTGCTCACCCGCGGCGTGAACCAGAAGGGCCCCGAACACCGCTACCGGCCCGTCCTGTTCACCCCCGAGCGGATGGCCAGGACCCGCGCCGAGCACGCGCCGCTCGACTTCGAACGGCTGGTGCTGCCCTGGGTGCTCGCCGAGGTCAACCTGGTGCTGCTCGCCACCCGGATCCGGCAGGTCCACGGCCCGGACGCGGCACGGGAGTTCACCGAGCGGGCCGAGGAGGCACTGGCCCTCGCGCCGGACCTCGACGTGCTGCGCGGACTCGCCGCGGGCTACCGCGTCGACCCGCAGCCGCTCACCCGGCTCGGCGTGCTCGCCCGGCCGTTCCACGACCGGCGCTTCGGCTCACCGGCCGAGTTCCACAAGGTGCTGTGCGAATGGCTGCGCGCCGACCTCGGCGACGCCCGGCTCGGCAACGCCGACGGGCCGATGAAGGCGGCGGCGGACGTGCTCCGCGACGTCCGGCAGACCATCCGCAACGTGGTGGACTTCGGCGGGCTCACTCCCGAGTCGCACCGCTGGTTCCTCGCCGAGTTCGGCCCGGTCGCCGCCATGGTGTCGACCGGACCGCCGCAGCTGCGCTCCGAGCAGTTCCTCGCACTGCTCGCCGCCGGGGTGCTCGACCCGGTGGGCCCCGGCGTCCGGTTCGGCACCGACCCGGTCGCGGGCCGGTTCACCGTCGAGTCGGCGCAGGTGGAGAACTCGTGGGCGGAGCTGGACGTCCTGGTGGACGCCCGGCTGCCGAGCACCGACATCACCGCCGACCGCGACCCGCTGATCCGCGGGCTGTACGCGGACGGCCTGGTCCGCCCGTTCGTGAACGCCGACGGGTCCACCGCCAGGGGCGGCGAGTTCCGCACCGGCGGGATGGACTGCACGGCCGCGCCGTTCCACCCGGTCGGCACGGACGGCGCCCCGGACCCCACGGTCCATGTGCTCGGCATCCCGAGCGAGCACACCCGCTGGTTCACCCAGGTGGGCAGCGGCAGGCCGGGCCCCTGGGGGTCGTTCACCAAGGACGCCGACGCGATCGCCGAGGCCCTGGTGGGGGCGGCGGGATGACGGCGACCGTGCCCAGGCCGCGCGACGGCCATGAGGAGGACGACCACGGCGGCCGCGCGGGCCACGAGGGTTACGCGGGGGAGGCCGGGCCCACCGGGCGCTTCGCGCACCGCAGGACGGCCGCCCACGAGGAGTACCGGGCGGCCCGGGACCTGCTGCTGCGGCTGCGCGGCGACCGGGAGGCGGCCACGGCCGCGTTCCGGTGGCCCAGGGCCGAGCACTTCAACTGGGCGCTGGAATGGTTCGACGTGGTCGCCGAGGGCAATCGGCGCACCGCCCTGGAGATCCTCGGCGCCCCCGCGCCGGACGGCTCCGTGCCGGTCGTCGACCGGGTGAGCTTCGCCGAACTGTCCGCCCGTTCCGACGAGTTGGCGGTGACCCTGGCCGCTGCCGGGGTCGGCCGGGGCGACCGGGTGCTGATCCTGCTCGGCACCCGCGCCGAACTGTGGGAGACCCTGCTCGGCTGCGTCAAGCTCGGCGCGGTGGTGGTCCCCGGCTACCAGGACCTCACCCGCGACGAGGCCGCCGACCGGATCGTCCGCGGCCGCATCCGGCACGTGATCTGCGCGCCCGGGCTCGTCCGCCTCGTCGGCGGCCTGACCGGCGACGCGGCCGTGCCCGGGATCCGGATGGCACCGGGCGCCGCGGGGGTGCCCGGCTGGCTGCCGTACCCGGACACCCGCGATCCGCGCACCCGCCGCCCGTTCACCCCGGACGGGCCGACCACCAGCGCCGACCCGTCCTTCTGCTACTTCACCTCCGGCACCACCTCGCTGCCCAAGCTGGTCGAGCACTCGCACGCCGGATACGCCGTCGGCCACCTCTCCAGCCTGTACTGGAGCGGCCTGCGCCCCGGCGACCGGCACCTCAACCTGTCCGCGCCCGGCTGGGCCAAGCACTCCTGGTCCAGCTTCTTCGTGCCGTGGACGGCCGGCGCCACCGTCGTCGCCCCGCCGGACGGCGGGCTGCCGCCCGAGCTGCTGCCCGGGGTGCTCGCCACCCAGCGGATCAGCAGCCTGTGCGCCCCGCCCAGTGCCTGGCGGGCGATGCTTCCGCACGTCACGGCGGGCCGGGGCGCGCCCCGGCTGCGGGAGGCGACGGCGGCGGGGGAGCCGCTGACCGCCGAGGTCACCGACCGCATCGAGGCGGCCTGGGGGGTACGGGTCCGCGACGGCTACGGCCAGACCGAGGCCACCGCCCTGATCGGCCGCGCCCCGGACACCCCGGCGCCGCTCGCGCCGCTCGGCCACCCGCTGCCGGGCTGGCGGATCGTGCTGCGCGACCCGGAGACCGGCGAACTCGGCGAACAGGGCGAGGTGTGCGTCGATCTGACGGACCGTCCGCCTGGCCTGATGCGCGGCTACGCCGACGTGTCCGACCGGCAGGACCGGACCGCCGAGGCGTTCGCGGACGGCCTCTACCGGACCGGCGACCGGGGCGAGCGCCGCGCGGACGGCTCGATCCGGCTGCTCGGCCGGATCGACGAGGTGTTCAAGTCGTACGGGCACCGGATCTCGCCCATGGAGATCGAGGCGGTGCTGCGCGGCCACCCGGCGGTCGCGGACGCGGCCGTCGTCCCGTGCCGGGACGAGCGGGGCGGACTCGCCCCGTACGCCGTGGTGGAGACCGTGGGGCCCTGCGAACCCGCCGTCCTTGAGCGGGAGTTGATCGAGCTCGCGGCGCGCCGCCTGGCCCCGGTCTTCGTCCCGAAGGGCGTCGGCCTGGTGGACCGGCTGCCGCGCACCCGCTCGGGCAAGGTCAGGCGCGGCGAACTCCGCCCGGATGGCGGGGTGTTGTAGCCGAGTCGCGCGCCAGGGGCCCCGCCTTCGGGCGGGGCCCCGGCCGTTTCCGGGACTTCGGCCGTTCCGGGACTTCGGTCCTTCCCGGCGCGACGCGCTGCCGCGACTCGCGGGCGCCGGGTGTCGGGTGCCTCAGGCCGTACCGGCGGCGGGTACGGCGGCCGGCCGGCGGCCGGGACCGGGAGCGGAGCCGTGCTCGGGCGGGTCCTCGGGGGCGCGCTCGGACGCGGACAGCAGGACCGTGGCGACCGCGCGGGCGCGGACCGCGGCCTCCGTGGTGCCCTCGCGCAGGGCGGTCACGATGGCGCCGTCGCCGAGCAGGGCGAGCTGCCGGGCCAGGGTCTCGTGGTCGCGGTACCCGGCCTGGGTGAGCAGTCCGTCGAGCCGCGCGATGACCTTCTCCTTGTGCTCGGCGGCCACATGGTGCGCGGGGCTCTCCGGGTCGGCGGTCTCGACCATGGTGTTGATGAAGGCGCAGCCGCGGAAGTCCGCCGCCGCGAACCGTTCGGCGAGGCCGTCGAAGAGCGCGAGCGGCAGTTCCTCGGGGTCGCGGGCGCTCGCCTCGATCCGGCCGTCGAGCCAGGCCCGCCACATGCCGTCGCGGCGCCGCAGCACCTCGACGACCACGTCGTCCTTGCTGGGGAAGTGCCGGTAGAAGGAGGCGCGGCCGACTCCGGACTCGGACAGGATCCGCTCGATCCCGACCGCCCGGATGCCCTCTTCGTAGAAAAGACGCTCCGCGGCGCTGAGGAGCCGTTCTTTCGCGTTCGTGGCCATGCCAAACGGTACCACTCGGTTCCGAACAGGGGAACGGAGTGCCCGCCTCCCGTTGCGCGGGATGGAACCGATCGGTACCGTCGTGATGGTACCGATCAGTTCCGTCTTGGTCCGGCTCAAGGAGAGCTCCATGTCCCGCCTGCCCCAACTGACCGTCGAGACCGCCAACGAGGAGCAGCGCGAGCTGCTCGAAGGCACCCTCAAGCAGCTCGGCAAGCTGCCCAACCTGTACGCCGCCCTCGCCAACGGCCCCGCCGCCCTGCGCGGTTACCTCGCCATGCGCGAGGCCCTGGTCGGCGGCAGCTTCAGTGCCCGGCAGCGTGAGCAGCTGGCGCTCTACATCGCCCAGCGCAACGACTGCACCTACTGCGTCTCCGCGCACACCATGCGCGGCGGCAAGGTCGGCCTCAGCGAGCAGGAACTGCTCGCCACCCGCCAGGGCCACGACTCCGGCGACCCGCACATGGACCAGGTGCTGCGGATCACCGGCGCGATCATGGAGAGCGGCGGCCGGATCAGCGACGCCGCCCTCGCCGACGCCCGCACCGCCGGCGTCACCGACGGCGAACTGGCCGAGATCGTCGGCCACGTCGCGCTCAACGTGCTGTCGAACTTCTTCAATCACGTTGCGCAACCGGAGTTGGACTTTCCGTTGGTCCCGGCGCAGCTCGCCGAGTAAAGTCCTTCGCGGCCGTCCAGGGGTGCCGGGATCGAACGCGCGTCCGGCACCCCGGTGGTGCGACCGACTGGGGCGATCGAGCGGGTGGCGTGACCGGCCACCCGAGTGCCAGCTGCCGCCGGTGGGGCGGCGAGGGGGTTGAACACGTGGACATCGACGCAAGAACCCTGAGGACGTTCCGCGAGGTGACCCTGACCGGGTCCTTCACCCAGGCGGCACGCCGCCTCGGGTACTCGCAGAGCAGTGTCACGGCGCAGATGCGCGCCCTGGAGCGGCAGGTGGGCGAGCCCGTCTTCGAACGACTGCCCAGCGGCGTACGGCTCACGCGCACGGGAACCGTGCTGTGCGACTACGCCCGCCAGATCCTCAACCTCGTCGGCGAGATGGAGGTCGCGCTGCGCCGCCCGGCGGCCAACCCGCCCCGGATGACCGTCGGCGTGGTGCCCGCGCTCGCGTACGGGCAGCAGCTCGCCCGGCTCACCCACCTCGGCCGCAGGCTCCTCTCCGGGGTCCAGCTCGCGCTGCGGGTGATGGGCACCGGCGAGGTCCACGACGCCTTCCGGGCCGGGACCATCGACGGCGCGCTCGTGCTGACCGTCGTCGACGCCGACGACCCGGCCGCGCTGCCCGGCGCGCTGACCGACCCGCTGCGCGCCGACCGGCCCGACGACCTCACCGAAGTCCGGCTCCAGGAGGTCGAGTTCGTGCCCGTCACCGGAGTGTCCCGGATGCGTGGGGCGGCCGCCCCCGGCCGCCAGGTCGTCATCGCCGACCCCGACTGCCCCTCCCAGCGCTGGCTGCCCGAGTTCCTGCGGCTGCGCTCCGACGGACCGCCCGAGATCCATGAACTCGGCTCCATGGCCGGGGTCCGCGCCGCCGCCCAGTCCGGACTCGGCTGCGCCATGCTCCCGATGGCCCTGGCCACCTCCCCGCGCGAGGCCGGCGGACTGCGCCCGCTGCCGGGCGTGCCCCGGATGCGCTGGAACGCCTCGCTGGTCTCCGCCCGCGGCGACGACCGGCCCGCCCTCGACTGGGAGAACCTCGCCGAGACCCTGCGCCAGGCCACCGCGCTGGCCTGCGCCGACCCCGGCGAACCCGAGGGCGCCGCCGCGTTACCCGCGCTCGGCACCACGCCCGGCCTCAACCCGGGCCTCGCGAACTGACCCGACGGAGCTGACCGACGGGGCCGACCGGCGGGCTCCACCCGGCGATCCGCTCCACCCCGCGGCGCGGCGACGCGCCGCCCCGAACCGGTGTCACGGCCCACCCGTCTCTCCCCGGACCCACACCCCCGACCGGGCTCAGGAGCCGGTGGGTGAGCCGTGGCACCACCCTCCCCACCCGTACCGCCGCCCGCGCCGCCGCTCGTTACGATGGAAGACCGCCCGGAGAGCGCGGGGTACGGGCGCGGGAACGGCGAAGGGCACGGGTGTGAGGGACAGCGGCGGCGACGGGGCGGCACAGCCCGCCGCGCCCAGGCGCGCACAGGGCGAACTGGAGGCCCAGGTGCTCGCCGTGCTCAAGGACGCCCCGGGCCCGGTCCCGGTCGCCTGGGTGCGCCAGCACCTCGGCGGCAGCCTCGCCTACACCACCGTCATCACCATCCTCACCCGCCTCCATGGCAAGGGTGCCGTCGCCCGCGAACGCGCCGGACGCTCCTTCGTCTGGACCGCCGTCGCGGACGCGGCCGGACTCGCCGCGCTGCGGATGCGCAAGGCCCTCGACGCGGGCGCCGACCGCAAGGCCGTCCTCGCCTCCTTCGTCACCGCGCTGCCGCCGAACGACGAGCGACTCCTGCGTGAACTCCTCGCCGAGGAGGGCGAAGACAGACCGGAGGACAGCGAGGAGGGCGGAGACTAGCGGGCATGGGAGTCTTCGTCTTCCTTCCGCTGCTGCTCCCGCTCAGCGCCTGGCCGGTCGCCCGGCTCGCCGCGCACCGGCTGCACCCGCGCGCCGCGACCCGGCTGCTCACCGCCTTCGCCGTGGTCCTCGCCGTGTGCAGCACGCTGTGCCTGGCCCTGCTGATGGTGGTCGGCACCGCCCAGCTCCCGGGCAATCCGCTGCCCGACGGCTGGTCCGACCCGGAGGTGCGGGCCGCGGTGCCGTACGACGAGATCGCCGGCCGCGCCGCGATCCCCGCCCTGGTGGCCGTCGTCGCGGGCTGTCTGCACAGCCTCGCCGGTCATCTGCGGCTGCGGCGCAGGGCCGAACGCGCGCTGGCCGGGCTGCCCGGACGGCGCACGGTCGCGGTGCTGCCCGACCCCGAGCCGTACGCCTACGCGCTGCCCGGCGGACCCGCGCTCGCCCGGCCCCGCCGTCGGCGGCACGACCGGGTGGTGGTCAGCACCGGGATGCTCGACGCGCTCGGCCCGGCCGAGCGCCGGGCGCTGTTCGCCCACGAACGCGCCCATCTGACCAGCCGTCACCACCGCTATCTGCTCGGCGTCCAACTCGCCGCCCGGGCCAACCCGTTCCTGCGCCCGCTGCGCACCGCCGTCGGCTACACCGCCGAACGCTGGGCCGACGAGGAGGCAGCTCGCGCGGTCGGCAGCCGCCGCGCGGTGGCCCGCGCGATCGGGCGCGCCGCCCTGGTGGCCCGCCCGGTGTCCGGCCTCGCCACCCTGGGTCAGCTGTCCGGCGGGGGTACGGGGGCGGCCCCCGGCCCGGTCGCGGGTCCGGGCGGCGGGGGAGCGGAGCCGGGGCCGGTGCCGCGCCGGGTCGCGGCGCTGCTCCGGCCCGAGCCCGCGGGGCTCGCCTGGCCGCCGCTGAGCACCGCGGTGGGCCTCGCCGTCTGGTCGGCGGCGGTCGGCGCCGTGGTGTCGGCACTGTCCTCCGCCAACTCGGCGGTGACCCTGTTCCTGGTGCTCAGGGCGGCGACCCCGATGTGAGACCGGGGCCGGGTCCGGTCCGTGCGTCCTACAGGTCGAACTCGTGCGGCGGCAGGTCGAGCGCGTAGCACGCCTCGCGCACCACACCCTGCTCGGTCTTGTCGAAGTCGCCGTCGGCGCCGCCGATGACGATGCCGATCTGGATGACCGCGCGGGCCTCGGCCGGCTTCTTCTTGGCCTTGGCGATCTCCTGGAGGACGCTCACCTTGCCGAAGTCGAAGTCGGCGGTCAGCCGGTCCAGGTTGGCGTCGAACCTGCGCTGCAGGTCGGTCGCGTCGAAGTTCTGCAACACCTCGTTGCTCGCGATGAGTTGGGCGACCCGGCGGCGCTCGGCGGGGTCGACGGTGCCGTCCGCGGCGGCGACAAGGGCGCACATCGCCATGCTCGCGTCCCGGAAGGCGCCGCTCTTGAGGTCGTTCTTCTTGGCGGTCAGCTGGGTCTGCATCGTCGATGCGGACTCCTTGATGCGGTCCCACAGGGCCATGGTGCAAGCACTCCAGAGGTCGGTAACTTCTACGACTGTGTAGAACGTAGCAGTCCCGCCCCGAGTTCCCGGGGCGCGCCCGGACCACGCCCGGGCACGGAAAACGCCGGACGGCGGTGGGGCAGCTGCCCCACCGCCGTCCGGCGTGTGCGTGTGTGTCCCGCGCGGGACCGGAGGTCAGACCGCCGGTGCCGGGAAGGTCGGGTACTCGACGCCCGAGACGTGCTGGACGACCCGGATGACCTGGCAGGAGTAGCCGAACTCGTTGTCGTACCACAGGTACAGGATCGCATTGTCGCCGTCGACCTTGGTCGCGCCCGCGTCCACGATCGACGCGTGGCGGGAGCCGACGAAGTCCATCGAGACGGCGTCGGGGGCGGTGGTGAAGTCGATCTGACGCTTCAGCGGGGAGTGCAGCGAGACGTCACGGAGGTACTCGAGCACCTCCTCGCGGGTCGTCTCACGGCCGAGCCGCAGGCTCAGGATCGCGATCGAGACGTCCGGCACCGGCACCCGGATGGAGCTGCCGGTGATCGGAGCCTTCAGGTCGGGCAGCGCCTTGGCCACGGCGGAGGCGGCGCCCGTCTCCGTGATGACCATGTTCAGCGGCGCGGAACGGCCCCGGCGGTCCGCCTTGTGGTAATTGTCGAGCAGGTTCTGGTCGTTCGTGAACGAGTGGACCGTCTCCACGTGACCGCGCAGCACCCCGTACTCGTCGTCCATCGCCTTCAGCGGCGGGACGATCGCGTTGGTGGTGCAGGACGCGCAGGACAGCACCCGCTCGTCCGGCTTGACCGTGTGGTGGTTGACGCCGTGCACGATGTTCGGCACGTCGCCCTTGCCGGGCGCGGTCAGCACCACCTTGTCGATGCCGGGACGCAGGTGCTTCGAGAGCCCCTCGCGGTCACGCCACTTGCCGGTGTTGTCGATGAGGATGGCGTTGTCGATGCCGTACGCCGTGTAGTCGACCTCGGAGGGGTCGTTGGCGTAGATCATCTTGATCGTGTTGCCGTTGGCGACGATGGTGCCGTTCGCCTCGTCGACGGTGATGGTGCCCTGGAACTGGCCGTGGATGGAGTCGCGGCGCAGCAGCGAGGCACGCTTCACGATGTCCTCGGCGGCACGCTCGCCGCCGCCGCGCACCACGATGGCGCGCAGCCGCAGGCCGTTGCCGGACCCGGCCTTCTCGATGAGCAGGCGGGCGACGAGCCGGCCGATGCGGCCGAAGCCGTACAGGACGACATCGCGGCCGACACCGCGCTCGATCTTGTTGGCGCCACAGGCACCGGCGACGGCCTCGGCGGTGAACTCGGCCACCGGGAGACCCCGGTCGTCGGCCTTGTACTCCGCGGCCAGCATGCCGATGTCGATCTGGGACGGGCCCAGGTCCAGCGTCGTCAGTGCCTGAAGGAACGGCAGGGTCTCGGTGACCGAGAGCTCCTCGCCGTCGATCTGGCGGGCGAATCGGTGGGTCTTGAGAATGCTGACCACCGACTTGTTCACCAGGGAGCGGCTGTGAACGAGGACCGTGACGTCCTGCTCGCGGTGCAGCTTCCCGATGATCGGAATCATGGATTCCGCGATCTCCTCGCGGTTTTTCCAGTTTGTGAACGAGTCCTCGTTGACAGTCACAGTGCATCTTTCGAGCTAGGCGGTGCTCATATGCTAACCCGACCCTTCAGGTGGGCGGCAGGGGGCCCTCCTGTGGTTCCCGACACGGGGGGTGTGGTGGGGGGTTCCCGGCGGTAACATCGCGGCCGCACCATCTGACTCTCCCTCACCGTCCGTCGCGCCACTCGCCCCGGAGGTCCGTCGATGCGTCGCCGCCCCCTGCCCGTGCTCCTCACCGTCCTCACCGCCCTGGCCGCCGTCCTCGCCGGGCCCACCGCCGCTGCCCAGGCCCAGACCACCCCGCGGGCCGCCGCCCACCGGCCGGTGATCCTCGTCCACGGCTACAACGCCGACCCCGGAGTCTGGGGCAGCCTGGACAGCCGCCTCAGAGCCGCCGGATACACCGACGGCGAGATCTTCCGCTGGGGCTACGACACCCACGTCTCCGTCAACGAGACCCTGGGCGGACGCTTCGCCGCGTACGTCGACGAGGTGCGCCGCACCACCGGCGCCGACCGGGTCGACATCGTCGCCCACTCCTTCGGCAGCCTGCCCACCCGCTGGTACGTGAAGTTCGGCGGCGGCACCGCCACCGTCGCCCACTGGGTCTCGCTCGCCGGACCCAACCACGGCACCAGCGTCGCCTGGGCCTGCGCCCTGTGGGACCAGGCGTGCCGTGACATGACCCCCGGCAGCTACGTGCAGAAGCGCCTGGCCGAGGGCGACGAGACCCCCGGCGCCGTCTCCTACACCACCTTCTGGTCCAACTGCGACGAGGTGATCAACCCGGACGACAGCGTCCCGCTGACCGGCGCCACGAACCGCCCGGCCGGCTGCCTCGACCACAACGCGCTGCTCGGCGACGAGGCCGTCGGCCAGGGCGTCCTCGCCGCCCTGGCCTCCTGAACCGACCCGGCCCGTCGGCCGCCCCCTACCGGCCGACGTCCCGCGCCCGCAGGTCCGCCAGGGTCTCCCGGCGGACCAGCAGGCGGCTGCCGCCCGCCGCCACCGCGACCACCGGCGGGCGGCCCACCAGGTTGTACGTCGACGCCATCGACAACTGGTACGCCCCCGCCACCGGCAGCGCGAGCAGGTCGCCGGGGCGCACGTCGGCGGGCAGCGGAACGCCCTCGGCGAGCACGTCCCCGGCCTCGCAGTGCCGGCCCACCACCGTCGTCCGGCGCTGATCGGCCCCCGACCGGCGGCCGATCAGCCGGGGCGCGTACCGCACCCCGTACAGCGCCGGGCGCGGGTTGTCGCTCATCCCGCCGTCGACGGCGACGAACACCCGCTCCGCCGTCGCCTTCACCGCCAGCACCCGGTAGACGGCGACCCCGGCCGGGCCGACGACCGCGCGGCCCGGCTCGACCAGCAGCCGGGGCACCGGCAGGCCCGCGCTCGCACAGCTGTCGACGAGCGCCGCCCGCACCCGCCGGGCGAGCCCGGCGACGTCGAGCGCCGGATCGCCCGGCCGGTACGCGATGCCGTGCCCACCGCCGAGGTCGAGCTCCCGGAGCACCACCCCGTGCGCGTCCCGGGTGCGGGCCATCAGCCCGACCAGCCGCCGCACCGCCACCAGATACGGCTTCACCTCGGTGATCTGTGAACCCAGATGGCAGTGCAGACCGGTCAGTTCGAGCCGCGGCTGGTCCAGCACCCGGGCGACGGCGTGCTGCGCGTGCCCGTCCCGCAGCGACAGCCCGAACTTCTGGCCGTCGTCCCCGGTCCTGACCTTCGGATGACCGCCCGCGCCGATCCCGGGCGTCACCCGCAGCATCACCCGCTGCCGCTCGTGCGGGCCGACCGCCGCCGCGATCCGGGCGATCTCCGCCGGACCGTCGATGACGATCCGCCCGACTCCCAGCCGCAGTGCGGCCCGCAGATCCTGCGGCGACTTGGCGTTGCCGTGCAGCAGGATCCGCTCCGGCGGGAACCCGGCGGTGACGGCCAGCTCCAGCTCCCCGGCGGAACACACATCCAGCCCGAGCCCCTCCTCCTCGACCCAGCGGGCCAGCGCCCGGCACAGGAACGCCTTGGCCGCGTAGTGCACCTCGGCCTCCGGGAACGCCTTCCGGTAGGCCCGGCAGCGCCGCCGGACCTCGTCCTCGTCCAGGACGTACACGGGGGTGCCATGGCTCTCGGCGATCTCGTCGAGCGCCACCCCGCCGACGAGCAGCCGCCCGTGCGGCTCCTCCACGGCCGACGCGGGCCACACGGACCCGGGCCCGATACCGGTCCCGGTGCCGGTGCCCAGCGGGGGCAACGGTGCGAGCGTCATCGCCGCGCCCCCCTTCAGCGGACCGCAACGGGCCGGGGCGGCCGCCCTCCGCACGGGCGAGGTGGCGCGGGGGTCAGCGTCGGGTCGACGGTCAGCGTGCCGACCCCGAGCGGCCTGACGAGGGCCCAGAGCGCGGACTCCGCCAACGGCGTCCACGCCTGCTCCGCGCCGAGCGCCGCCCGCAGCCGCTCCGGGCTGGTGAACGCGACGGCGGTACGGGCTCCGTGCGGCGTACGGAACAACCGCGCCGCACAGCCACCCGCGACCGTCCGGACGGGCACGCAGAGCGGCGACCGGCCGTCCGGCACCTGTTCAGCGGGCTCGGCGTCGTCTCCGTACAGGGCGAGGGTCATGGGGGTTCCTCCTGGCAGGCAGCCCGCCCGGCGTCGTTCGCGCCGGGACCTGCTCCGAAGCTATGCCCGCCGGGTGCACGGAGGGCAGCGCCCCGGTCACACTCTGACGTACTTCTGATGCCCCGCCCGGCCCCCTTGGCGCGTTCTCGTCCCTCACCTCGATTCCGACCTCGATTCCGACCTCGATCCCCTCTCGACCCATGCCTCGGTTCCTTCCTCCTTTCCGACCTGTTTCCCTGACCACGTCCCCCCTCCTCGTGACCTCGGCGGGGCTCCGTCCCGGGCCCGGGACGGAGGAAACCGCACCACCAGGCAGGACCGGTTTCCGCAATCCCTTCGAAACCGCCCCGCTCGGCCTGGCACCCTTGCGGGGTGACGTACGTCGTGACTGTGGAGACCTGCATACCCGACGACGCCCCCGACCTCGACGCGCTGGGCCGGTTCGGGGCCGTCGTGCTCATCGAGCGGGGCTTCGGCTCCGTGGCCGGGGCCGAAGGGCCCGACGGCGTCGAGGTGGACGTCCTCGACGTGGTGGTGGCCGCCCGCCCGCGCGGCGCCGAGGTGACCGTGACCGTGCTCGCGCCCGCTCTCGAAGCGGCCGAGGACGCGGTCGGCGCGGTCGCACAGGAGGTGCTCGACCGGGCCGAGCAACTGACCGGCTGGCTGGTGGTGACCAGCGAGGTCCGGCTGCAGCCCGAGCGGGTCCAGGAGAGCCTGGCCGCCGCCGACGGCCCGGACGCCCCACCGAGCGACCCGGCCGCCCGCCGCGCCCGGCACACCGCCGCCCGGCCCGGCGGCCCGGACGACCACGACGACGGGACCTGGTCGGAGATCGGCGAGGACGCCCCCGACCCGGAGACCGAGATCCGCGCCATGGCCGGCCGCCTCCGCTCCTTCCCCCCGGCGGCCTTCGGCGCCAGCCCCGACACCGCCGAACTCGCCGCCGGAGCCCTGGTGCACGCCGCCGAGGTGCTGATCGACGAGCTGTACGACGACGTGCAGACGCTCGCCGACGAGGACACCGACGTGGCCGCCTGCCAGAGCCACCTCTGGCACCTGGACCGGCTGCCCGCCCGGCACGCGGCCCACTACGACGAACCCTTCGCCCGCCGCTTCCTCGTCACCGCCGTCGCCCTCACCACCCGCTTCACCGACGGCGGCTTCCACCACCTCGGCTGCCTCGCCGAGGAACTCGTCCTGCGCTTCCTCCTCGACCAGGCCAGGGTCGCCCTCGACCTCTACGGACTCCTGGACGACGACGTCGAGACCGCCCTCGAACGCTTCCGCGCCCACGTCCACGCCGCCGACGGCACCCCCGCCGACGAGGCCCCGGACCCGCTCGGCTTCGGCACCTGGTTCACCCCCTACGGCGCGGACCGCTACGTCCACCCCTACGCCGCCGACACCCCCGAGGACGAACCCGCCGAGGAACCCGAGGGCGCGTAGCGCGGGCAGCACGCAGGGCACTTGTGGCCTGCGTGGCCTGCGTGACGGGTGTGGCCTGCGTGACGGGTGTGGCGCCCGGTGGTCACGGCGGTCACACCGGTCACGCCGCCTCGGCGAACAGCTCGCGCATCCGGGCCGCGTAGGCGCGCGGGTGGCTCGTGTTGCCGTTGTGGCCGCCGGGGAAGACATGGACCTCGGTGCCGAGCAGCTCGGCGAGGGCGCGGACGCAGGCCACGTCGAACACCCCGCTCGGCGTGCCGGCGCCGACGGCCGGCAGGATCCGGGTGCCGCAGTCCCGTAGCAGCGTCGGGTCGAGGGGGTCCTGGACGATCGCGGTCAGGTCGTGGCGGAGGAATCGGTCGAAGTTGGCGATCCGCCGGGCGTCCATCGGCTGCGGGGTCAGGCCCGGCTCGCTGTCCTTGCCCGAGGTGTCGATCCCCAGGGTCCGGGCGATCTCGCGGAACACCGGAGCCAGGCCGTCGCTCGCGTACAACTCCCGCAGGTGGACCAGCTCGGCCTGGTGCCGCGCCCGGTCGGCCGCCGGGAGCAGCCGCGGCGCCACCGGCTCATGGGCGATCAGGGTGCCGATGAGCCCCGGGTGGCGCACCGCCGTGTGCAGTCCGATCAGCGCGCCCAGGCTGCAACCGAGCATCAGGACGGGCGAGTCGGTGAGCGCGCGCAGCAGCCGGGCGACGTCGTCGGCGTGGTCGGTGAGGCTCGCCCCGTGCTCCGCGCCCGCCGGTCGGCTGCGGGAGAGTCCGCGCCGGTCGTAGGTGACGACGGTGTAGGTGTCGGCGAGCCCGGCCACCAGGTCCACCGTGCGGTCGGCGTCGCCCTCGCCGCTCTGCGCGATGAGCAGCAGCGGACCGGAGCCGGTGAGCTGGTAGTGCAGCGCGCCGCCGGGGACGGCGAGGGTGTGGCGGGTGGTGCGGAGGCTGGTCGTGGCGGTTCCGGTGGTCCTGGCGGCGCTCATGACGGCGTTCATGGTGATTCCCCCTTTGTCACGGCCGACGGGGGTCCCCGGCGGCCTGTGCCTCCATGATGCATCGAACTCGATGCATCTGTCTAGATGTATTGAGGATGATATATCGAAGAGGCTGCATCGGGGGAGATGTATCGAGGCCGATGGGGTCGGGGTAGGGTCCCGCCCATGAACGGAGTCCAGCTCTTCCTCCTCGGCCGCGCCCTGATGAAGCTGGGCGAGGAGGCGCTCCCCGAGCCGCCGGGCGACGGCGCCGCCCGCCAGCCCGGCAGCAACCGCGTCGTCCTCGTCGTCGCCAGCGACATCGCGGCCCACCGGGACACCACCGTCGGCGAGATCGCCACCCGCACCGGCCTGCCGCAGAGCCAGGTCTCCACCGCCGTCGCCCGGCTGAAGGAGGCGGGCTCGGTCGAGACGGCCCCCGACCCCGCCGACCGTCGCCGCACCCTGGTCCGGCAGGCGGGCGAGGTCTCGACCCGCGTCGCCGAGGTGCGCGCCACCAGCATCGAACGCCAACTCGCCGCGGCACTCGGCACCGACGACCCCGACAGCCTCGGCGAGGTCACCGCCGCGCTCGATCTGCTCGCCCGCCGCCTCCTCGACTGAGCCGAGGGCCGGGGCCGGGCGGGGCCATAGAATCGGGCGCCGAGCGCCGGAGCGGCGGCGTGATCGTGGGAACAGCGGAAAGACCGGAGGGGCGGAGCATGTTCGTCAAGGTGTGCGGGCTCGCCACGACCGCCGACATCGACGTGGCCGTCGACGCCGGGGCCGACGCGATCGGCCTCGTCATCAGCGGCACCAGCGTCCGCGGCCTGGACCGCGACCGGGCCGCCACCCTCGCCGCCCACGCCCGCTCCCACACCCCCGAGCGGGTGCTCTCCGTCCTCGTCGTCAACGACACCCCCGCCGCCGAGGCCGCCCGCCTCGCCCGCGAACTCGACGTCGACGCACTCCAGTTGCACGGCCCCGCCTACCCCGAGGAAGCCTTCGCCTCCGCCGCCGCCGTCTTCCCCCGGCTGTGGCGCGCCACCTCCCTCAAGGAGCGTCCGGACACCCGCGTCGGCGCGTACGGCGAGGACGTCCTCCTCCTCGACTCGCCCCGCGCGGGCTCCGGCGCCCGCTGGGACCTCTCCCTGCTCACCGATGCCCGCCCCGAAGGCCACTGGCTCCTCGCCGGTGGTCTCGCCCCCGACAACGTCGCCGAGGCGATCGCCCAGGCCCGCCCCTGGGGCGTCGACGTCTCCAGCGGCGTCGAATCCGCCCCGGGCGTCAAGGACCACGCCCGCATCCGCGCCTTCGTCACGGCGGCCAGGACGGCCTGACCGTCCCGCGGCGCCCCGTCCGTCCGCGGCGGCCGTCGGGCTCGCGTCCTCGTTGTCAGACCCTCCCGATAGCGTGCGGAGCACGGTCGGTTCCGACGGCCGAACCCTGATAGACGCATGCGACACATGCGACACATGCGAGGAGATGCGCCGTGGACATCCTGCTCATCGGTGGTCTGTGGTTGGACGGGTCCGCCTGGGACGACGTGGTGCCCGAGCTGGTCGCGCTCGGGCACCGGCCGGTGGCGCCGACGCTGCCGGGGCAGGGGGACGGGGCGGTGGCCGCGACGCTCGACGAGCAGGTGGCGGTCGTCGTCGAAGCCGTCGACAAGGCGGCGGGGAAGCCGCTGGTCGTGGGGCACTCCGCCGCCGCGAGCCTCGCCTGGCTGGCGGCCGACCGGCGGCCGGAGCAGGTGGCCGGGGTCGTGCTGATCGGCGGCATCCCGACCCAGGACGGCGGGACGTACGCGGAGCTCTTCCCGATCGAGGACGGCGTCATGGCGTTCCCCGGCTGGGCACCGTTCGAAGGGCCCGACGCCGCCGACCTGGACGGGCCCACCCGCGAGCGGATCGCCGCCGCGGCCCATCCGGTGCCCGAGGGGGTCGCCAGGGGAGTGGTGCGGCTGACGGACGAGCGGCGGTACGAGGTGCCCGTCGTCCTGGTGTGCCCCGAGTTCAGCCCGGACCAGGCGAAGAAGTGGATCGCCGAGGGAGAGGTCCCCGAACTCTCCCGCGCCGCCCATCTCTCGTACGTCGACATCGACTCGGGCCACTGGCCGATGGCCACCCGGCCCCGCGAGCTCGCCCGCCTCCTCGCCGATGCCGCCGAGGCCGCCGATGCGGCCGACACCCAGCGCTAGTGCCGCACCCCGGTCACGCTCCCGGCCCCGGCTCCAGCCCCGGCCCCGGCTCCAGCCCCGGCCCCGGCTCCAGCCCCGGACCCGGCCCCGGCCCCGGCTCCGGCTCCGGTTCCCGCTCCGCCCCCGGCCCCTGCTCCGGTTCGCGGTTCGCGACCCAGTGCCAGAAGTCGACCATCATCCGTTCGTAGCGGATGCCGAACTCCAGGGCCTCCCGCTGGCCCCGTGTGAGCAGCTCACCGACCTCGTCGGCGAGCCGCTCGTACTCCGCCAGGGTCCCCGTGTGCGCGGTGACCTGGACCGGGGCGTGGAGGCGGGGGCTGGCGCCGAACCAGAGTTTGAGGATGCCGCGTTCGCGCGCCTCCACGGGGACGAACGCGGGGTCGTCCAGCCAGCCGCGCAGCGCCGCCGTGCCCGCGTCGGTCAGCCGCAGGGTGCGCCGGTTGCGGCCGCCCTCGCGGCGGACCACCGTGAGCAGCCCGGCCTCCAGGAGCCGGTCGCACTGCGCGTACACCTGGGCGTGCGGCACCTGCCAGAACGGGGCCACCGTCCGGGCCGCCTCCACCTTCACGTCGTACGGGCTGGCCTCGCCGAGCTTGTCGATGATGCCGAGCACCAGGAACGAGGGCGTGGTCAACCGGACTTCAGACATGCGGTGACCGTACACGGCCCCCGGCCGCCCGCCCCCGCCCAGCAGCGCCTGCCCAGCCTCCCCCGCCCGGCCGTCAGCCCCGCCGGCTCCACAACAGGCGGCCCGACACCCCGGTCACGAGCAGCCCGGCCACCAGACCGACCAGGCACAACGCCGCGCCCGAGCCCCAGTCCACCGCCGACGCGCGCACCGCGAGCAGCACCCCGAAGGCGACCGCGACCACCGGCACGGCCAGCAGCGCGGGCCGGATCCGGGCCAGGTCGTCCTCGGCGAGCGACCCGAGGACGCCGACCCCGAGCGCCACCGCCCAGACCCCGAGCCCCTGTGCGTCCGCCCGGCTCACCTGCCACGGCACCAGCGCGCCCCAGAACTCCGGCGCCACCAACAGCCCCGTGCCCACCCCGAACCAGCCCGCGCCGAGCACCGCGAGGAGCGGCTTCGACCAGCCCGGCAGCGGCGCCACCGGCGCGGGCCGCACCCCGGGCGGTCTGCGGTACTGCAGCGTCAGGCACACCACGGCGGCCACCGCGAGCAGCGCCAGGGTCGCCACCCAGCCCAGGCTGAACAGGGCCAGGAACAGCGGGCCGCCGGTGGCGATCCGCAGCTGCCCTGCGTTCAGGAGCGACACGGCGAACAGGCCGGTCAGGACCACCGCGAGCGGCCACACCAGGGTCCGCGCCTCCTCCCAGGTCCCCGCCCGGCCGACCGTGAGCAGCGCGGGCGCGGTCCCCGCCATCGCCGCCCCGAGCAGCCCCGGACTCAACGCCTCCGGCGACACCCACGGCCCGGCCGCCCGCCCGGTCAGACTCGCGACCAGCAGGAGACCACCGACCCCGAGGCTGATCAGGGCCACAGCCGTGCTCAACACGACGATCCCGGGCGCGAGTTCCCGCCCGCCGGACAGGTGGGACGGGTGGGACAGGCCGGCGGCACCGGGGGGACCCGCCGGTCCGTCCGACGCGGGCCGGGACTGCCCGTCCCGGTCCCGCATCCCCACCGTCTCCATCTCCATCTCCGTCTTCGTCTCTTGCTCTTGCTCTTGCTCGGCGCGGCTCATACGGACTCTCCTGTCCTCGCCACGGCGTCGGCATCGGCGTCGACGCCGACGACACGGGACCCGCGGCGCGCCGCCTCGCGCCCGTACAGCACCCGCAGGCTCAGCAGCAGGTTCGCGGCGAAGGCCAGGAAGCCGCAGCCGATGCCCGCCCCCGCCACGAGCGCGGTCAGCGGGTCGAGGTGCATCACCCGCTCGAACACCAGCGCCGCGCCCGCCGAAAGACCGGGCGCCAGACACATCGCGAGCAGGTGCAGCCGCCACTCCTCGCGGGCCCAGACGTGCCCGCGCCGCGCTGCCCGTGAGGCGCGCAGCTGGAGCACGCCGACGACGAGCACGTACGGCACGAGGTAGCCGAGCAGCAGCCGCCGGCCCTCGGTGCCATGGCCGAGGAAGCCGTACGTGAGCAGGGCGAGGCCCGTCGCGGCGGCCGCGTACCCGGCGGCCGTCACCGGCCACGGGAACCAACCGCCGGTCACCAGCGGGTGGTCGGTGCGCCGGTCCATCGCGCGGGAGGCGAGCAGCGCGCCGAACACCACGAGGAGGCCGAGGTGCATGATCGCGACCCGGTTGACGTCCTGGAGCCCGAGCCCCGGGTAGAGCGCGGGCAGCGCGCCCCACTCCAGGCGCAGCAGCGGCGCGGTCATCAGATAGCCGTAGCAGAGCAGCATCCACCGCTGGTGCAGTTCGGGCAGCCCGGTCACGGCCGTGAGCACCCCGAAGGTGACCGCGAAGACCGTGCCGACCAGGACCGTCGCAAGGACGATCCAGAACGCGGCGCCGCTGAAGGCCCGTTCGGGCGCGGTGCGGGCCAGATAGACGGCCGCGCCGCCCATCGACACGTACACGACCACCGCGTACCCGATGCCGAGCGCGCGGTGCAGCCGGATCCGCCGCCGGACCGCCGAGAGCAGTTGCAGCGGGCCGAGCAGCATCAGCGTCCCGCCGAGCACCGAGTGCACGATCAACGGCAGCAGACTGCGGGTGTACGGGTCCATCCGGTCCCGGACCGCGGCCGCCACGTACTCCGGCGAGACCGACCTGCCGAGCAGCCACTCGCCGAGTGCGGGCGCGCCGGGGCGGGCGTACGGCCACAGTTCGGTGAAGGCGATCGGCGCGTAGCCGACGCAGACGACCGTCACCGCGATCGCGGCGACCCGCCCCCACGGGACCCCCGGCCGGGATTCCGGCAGACGCCCTCCCGGCCTGACCCCGGGCCTGATCCCGGGGCGGACCCCTGAGCGGATTCCCGGGCGGGCCCCCGCGAGGCCCCCTGTCCGGCCCCCTGTCCGGGCCCCTGTGCGGGCGGCCTCCGTCCCGCTCCCCGGGCGGACCTCCCGGCGGCCCGGGGTGTCGGTGCGTGACATCGCGCCTCCTCCTCTCCGAGCCCTCCGAAACGTCCGGACGGCTCACGCCCACCCCCATAGTCCTTTCTGGACTATCAGGGGGGTTACCGAGAAGTTAGAAGCAACCCGCGTCCCGGTCAATGCCCCTGTCTGGCGCGGATGTTGGGGTCGCATGTGCGGGAACGCCGACGCGCGCGGCGGGAAACCCGCCGCGCGCGTCGCACGTCCTGCCGGAACCGCCGGGGTCAGCGCAGCGGGCGGTCCAGCCGCACCCGCACCAGCCGGGTCTCGATGCCGCTGTCGACGAGCCGGCCGTTCGCGTCGAAGGCGCCCGGGCCGTCCGTCATGCCGAAGTCGTTGTCGTTGAGCAGCACCAGGGTGCGCGAGCCCTCGACCGCCACGCCCTCGATCTTGCCGGGCACGCCCTCCACCTTGCCCAGGTCCACGACCAGCCGCTTGGCCGGGACCGGCACGCCGGACGCGGCCGGGTCGGCGAGCTGCTCAAGGGACGGGCTGGTCGCCGTCGAGTCCCAGGCGGAGCCCAGGATGTCCGAACCGCGGCGCAGCCGGATCTCGTAGAGGCGCGCGGCCTTGTCGGTGCGCTCCTGGACGAGGAGACGGTCGCCGCCGAGCGCGACGATCGCCGAGATCTTCAGCTCGGAGGTCTTCGTCTGGCCGGGCTCGACCTCGCCCACCGGGTCGAAGCGGTACGCGTACTCGGCGGTGACCTTGGCCTTGCGCGGCGAGAAGCGCAGCAGCCGGGTGGTGCGCGAGTCCTCGCCGCTGTTCTTGTCGGGGTTGAGCAGCGGGCTCTGCAGCGCCAGCACCAGGTCGCCGTCGGGCAGCAGCGCGAGGCCCTCGAAGCCCCGGTTGATCTTGCGGGTGAGGTAGATCGACGGCAGCGACTCGATCACCGGGTAGTCGGCGCCGGTCAGGTTCAGGCCCTTGGGCACGTGCCGGGCGAGCACCCGGCCGCGCGCGGAGACGTGCAGGAGCGACGGGCCGTACTCGTCCACCAGCCAGAAGCTGCCGTCCCGCGGGTCGCGCACCAGGCCCTCGGTGTCCAGGCCGTTCGGGTCGTACGAGAGCGGGGTCCCGGCGTCGTAGGTGTACGGCGCCTCGTCGCGGCCCGGCTGGTTCGACAGGCCGGTCACCGGCTTGCCCGAGGTGGTGGTCAGCGGGATCGACTTGAGCACCTCGATCCGGTCGCCGACGGTCCGGATCTTCACGATGGCCGGGTCGAACCCGGGCACCGGGAAGGTGCGCCGCTTGTCCTTGCCGACGGAGATCTGGCCGTTCGGGCCGCGGTCGGTGACCGTCCAGTACTCGCCGCGCCGCTCGGCCGGGTACAGGTCGCTGCCGATGCCGCCGAGGTCGACCCCGCGGTCGTCGGCGACGGTGCCGGGCAGCAGCTTGTTGCTGAACGCGGCCAGCGGGATGTCGGGCAGCGTGGCCGTGGACACCACACGGGCGGGCGCGGAGTCGTGCGAGTGGTCGTGTCCGTGGCCGTGGTCGTGGCGCGCGGCGGGCGCGGCCCCGGCGGGCCAGACGGCCACGGTCAGGGCGAGCGCGGCGGACAGCGGCAGCACGGCGGCGGTGTACGCGGCACGACGCGCGCGAGAGACGGAGGTCATGGCCGGGATGCTGGGCGGCCCCGATGAGATCCAGGTGGCGCACGGTGGTTGACCGAATGAACCGGAGGTGGCGGAAAGGCCCGCCCCTCGAACGAAAGTGGAAGAAATCGTCGAGGGACGGGCCTTACGGGCGTACGGGCCTTACGGGCCCTTAAGGCGCGCCGGGGTGCGTCAGGGATGTCAGTGACGTCAGTGACGTCGGTGGCGTCAGTGGCGTCAGTGGTGCTCGGGCAGGTCGCGCTCCGCCGCGTGGTCGGTCGCGCTCGGCGCCGACGGGGAGACGGAGGCGGATGCCGACGGGGCCGACTCCGCCGAACGCGCCGACGGCGAGGCCGTCTTGCCGGTGGCGGCCGCGGCCGGCTTCTTCGGACCGCAGAAGGCCGCCTCAAGGGTGCCGCCGAGAGCGGTGTTCGCCGCGCCGTGGTTCGACGTGTTCGCGAGGGCGGACAGGCTGCGACGGCCGTCCTTCGTCGAGAAGGCGTACGTGTAGAAGCCCTGCACCGTGCCCGTGTGGCCGTACACCTGCGTGCCGCACGACAGGTCGTAACGGCGCAGACCGAGCCCGTAGAAACGGGTGTTGGTGGTGTCCGTCGGCGTCACCGTCCGCATCGCGTCGAGCATCGCCGGGGACAGCAGACGGCCCTTCATCAGCGCGCTCATGAAGGTGTTGAGGTCCGCCGGGGTCGAGATCACCGCACCCGCGGACTGCGCCCAGGACACGGTCTGCTCGGTGGAGTCGACCAGCGGCGCGCCCTCCTCGTCCGGGTGCAGGTAGCCGCGCGCGTGCAGCCCCTTGATCTTGGTGTCGGGGTGGACGTACGAGGTCCCCTTCAGCTTCAGCGGCTTGAAGATCCGGCGCTGGTACGCGTCGGCCACCGGACGGCCGGTCAGCTTCTCGATCAGCATGCCGCCGACCACGAAGTTGGTGTTGGAGTACTTGTACGAGACCCCGGGCTCGGTGGTGCGCGGCTCGGCGAGCGAGAGCGCGACCAGCTCCTGGTACGTGAAGACCTTGTTCCGTACGGCCTCGAAGCCGGGCACGGTCTGGTTGAACATCGCGTCCGTGTAGTCGGCGAGACCGCTGCGGTGGGTCATCAGGTGGCGCACGGTGATGCGGTCGTCCGGGAGGAGACCGGGGAGGTAGCGGTTGACGGGAGCGTCGAGTTCCAGCCGCTTCTCCTGCACCAGCTGGAGCAGCACCACCGAGGAGAAGGTCTTGCTGACGCTGCCGATCCGGAAGCGCGCGTTCACGTCCATCGGCGTGCCCGCGACCCGGTCCATCACACCGACCGTACGGCTCTGCACGCCGTCGGGGCCCGTGAACCGGGCCATGGCACCGGGCGCGCCGTTCGCCATGGCGGCGTTGAGCGCGGCCTCGACCCCGGCCATGTCGGGCGCGGGGGTGGGTGCCGGGGTGGGCGCGGGGGCCGTACGGGCAGTGGCGGGCGCGCCCGCAGGGGTGTGCGCGGGCGCGGCGGAGGCACCGGCGGCCGGGAGGACGGCTCCGGCGAGGGCGGCGATCAGCGTCGCGCCCACGGCCAGGCGGCTGGGCCGGTGGGGGAGGTGGTGGGTGTGCGACTCGTGGTGCGGCTGCCGGTGCGGCGAACGGAGCACGGAATGCCTCGACTTCTCGTTCGATGCGGTCGTCCCGGACGTTCCGGACGACTCGTTCACCGATCATGAGTGCCAAACCGCGTCGGCGGTTCCCGTTTGCGGCAGCGTGTTCCGGCCAGGTCGGCGTGAAACGCCTTAGGGGTGTTTCACCTACAGCCACACCACCTTGCCCGGGGCGCCGTCGGGCTTCGCCTCGGAACCCCACGCTCCGGCGAGCCGGCCGAGCACCATGAGGCCGTGGCCGCCCGGCAGCGCCGGGGAGCGGGAGGTCTTGGCCCGGGGGTGCGTGGGGCTGGGGTCGTGGACCTCGGCCCGGAAGAGGCCGGTGGCCGGGGTGTGACGGAGGACCAGCCGCTCGGGGCCGTCCGTGTGCAGACAGGCGTTCGTGACCAGCTCCGAGACCATGAGGAGGACGTCGTCCGCCCGTTCCTGGTCC
Organism: Streptomyces sp. NPDC090025; assembly: GCF_044748125.1. NCBI lineage: Bacteria > Bacillati > Actinomycetota > Actinomycetes > Kitasatosporales > Streptomycetaceae > Streptomyces > Streptomyces sp. NPDC090025. The sequence goes on from NZ_JBIVFL010000002.1 coordinate 600,069, forward strand.
TCGGTGGTCGCGGCGGGCAGCCAGCCCCAGTCGGTGAGGGCGGCGGCGGTGAAGTCGCGGCAGCGGGTGACCGCCCCGCCGGAACTGTTCAGGGCGAGCTGCCGGACCTGCGGCCCGCCCCCGTTCCCTCCGGAGTCGCGGTTTCGGCCGCCGCCCCCGACTCCTTCACCGCGACCACCGTGACCGTCGTGCCCGCTCGCTCCCGGCGATCCCGTGACACCCGCGCGTCCCCGACTCATCCCGCCGTGACCTCCGCCCGTCGCCTCGTCCTGCCCGTCCTGCCGTCCTGCGGTGTCACCATGATCGGACGAAGGCGCCGGACGCGCGATCCGCCACTCGAACGGCTTCCGGGCCACCGGCTACCGGTCATCGGCCACCGGTCTCCCGTCTCCGGCTACGTCAGCGGAGTGCTCAGCTCGATCGCGCGCAGCGCGGCGGCCAGGGAGCGCGGGTCAGGGAAGTCCAGGGCGGTGTCGGTGAACTTGATGACGTGCTCGTCGCCGTGGGCGAGCGCCAGGGCGAAGACCTCCTCGCCGGTGAGGCCGTCGGCGGCCGGCGCCGGTTCGATCCCGGTCGTGGGGGAGTACATCGCCGTCACGGCGGCCGACGCGGTCCACGCGGCCCGCAGGCTCGGCACCCACAGGGCGCGGGGGAGCGCGGGCAGCGCGCGCAGCACGGCGTTGGGCGCGGTGGCCGCGTGCACCAGCATCGTCTCGTCGCCGTGCCCGTGGCTTGCGTAGCGGTGGGTCGCCGCCTTGACCAGCGCGGTGAGGTGCCCGTACGCCTCCTCCGGCGCGGTCGCGCCCGCTGCCGCCGCCCACACCGGCAGCCGGTCGACCCGGGCGAGCCGGTCGGGGAAGCCGCCGTCCTGGCGGTCGATCGGCGGCACCGCCGCCAGTGCGTCGGCCGCCGCCGCCGCGCCCGGCAGCGGGGCCGGCTCGGCGACCGGCCGGTGCCGGGCGGCCCAGTAGCCGAGCCCGTGGCCGAGTTCGGCGAGCCGGGGAGCGGTCGGGTCGCTCGCGAGCAGGGTCCGTACGGCGTGGCCGACCCGGATGACGGGATGCGTGGAACCCCCGTACAGCCCGGGCAGCAGCCGTGGCCACCACTCGGCGAGCACGTCCCGCCAGGGGCGGGCGGCCAGTTCCCGTGCGAAGAACCCGATCCAGTCGGCGGCCCGCCGCGGCTCGCCGAGCGCCTCGTGCCAGTTGGCGGCGGTGACCGGTGCGACCGGGGCGGGGAAGTCCTCGAGCCGCGGCGCGTACCGGTCCACCCACCGGTGCACCGACCCGGCCAGGCCCCGCGCGGCCAGCGCCTCCACCGCCATCGGCGCGTGATTGGTGAGCCGCCCCAGGCGCTCGGGCCCGGCGGCGTGCAGCTGCTCCAGCGCCTCGTCGAGAACACCGGTCGGGTCGGGGTCGGCGGCCGCCACCCCCGGCGGGATCCCCACCCCCGTACCCGTACCCGCCCCCGTACCCATGTCCGTCTCAGCGTCGCTGTCCCTGTCCCTGTCCATGGACCGACGCTAGGCGGGCCGCCCCGTCCGCCGTAACGGCCGCGGGCCCTAGAACCGGTCGGCGACCGGTCGTAGGGCCCGCGACGGAGGCGCCCCGGGCGCGGGGCACCCGTACGGCGTCCGTGGTCAGCTGCTGAGGATCACCAGCTGCCGGGTCGCGCGCGTCATCGCCACATAGCGGTCGACCGCGCCCTCGATGCCCGTGCCGAACTTCTCCGGGTCGACCAGCACCACCAGGTCGAACTCCAGGCCCTTGGACAGTTCGGGCGTGAGCGAGCTGACCCGCTCGCGGGCCGGGAAGTCCGGGGCGCCGATGACGCAGGCGACGCCCTCCGCGTGCTCGGCCAGCCAGGCGTCGACGACCGATTCCAGCTCGTCGGCCGAGCCGTGCCGGACCGGGACACCGCTGCTGCGGACGGAGGTGGGGACGTTGGCGTCCGGGAGCTCGGCGCGGATGGCGGGCTCGGCCTCCTTCATCACCTCTTCCGGCGTACGGTAGTTGATGCTCAGCGACGCCTGCTCGATCCGGTCGAAGCCGACCCGCTCCAGGCGTTCCTGCCACGACTCGGTGAAGCCGTGCCGCGCCTGCGCCCGGTCGCCGACCACCGTGAACGAGCGCGACGGGCAGCGAAGCAGCAGCATCTGCCACTCGGCGTCGGTGAGTTCCTGCGCCTCGTCGACGACGACGTGCGCGAACGGGCCCGCCAGCAGATCACGGTCCGCGCCCGGCAGCACCGACTCGTTGACCAGGCTGACCTTCGCGTCCTCGCCGCTCAGCATCCGCACCAGGCCCTGGCCCTCGTCGCCGTCGGAACCGGAGTCCCGCACCGCCGAGATCAGGTTGTCGACCACTCGCGACATCTCCTGGCGCTGCGAGGCCAGTTCCTCGGTGTAGCGGCGCAGCCGCGCGGCCGACCGGGGGTCGCCGAGCCGCTGCCGTGCCGCGTCGAGGATCGGCAGGTCGGACAGCGTCCAGGCGTCCGGCTCGGCGCGCTGGAGCAGCCGCACCTCGTCCGCGCCGAGCCACGGCGCGCACAGCCGCAGATACGCCGGTACGGTCCACAGGTCACCGACCACGTCACCCGGCTCCAGGACGGGCCACGCCGAGTGCAGGGCGTCGGCCAGCTCCCGGTCCTTGCGCAGCATCCGGCGGAACGGGTCCTCGGGGACCGCCGCGTCGGGGTCGGCCTCGACGATCCGCTCCAGGAGGATGTTGCCGAGCTCCTCCCAGATGCGCTCGCGCGCCTCGTTGTGCGGGACGCCCTCGACGGCCTCGAACGACTCCGTCCAGTCCTCGGCGGTCACCCGGACGTCCGCCCAGGGGGTGCTGACGGTGACGGTACGGGTCGGCGGCTCCTCGTAGAACCGTACGGCCAGCTCGACCGACCGCACCATCGCCGCGGTCTCCTTCAGACGCGCCACGGCCGGGTCGGCCTCGGGCCGCGCCGCCGCGCCCTCCGGGAGGAGGTCGCGCACGGTGCAGGTCTGCACGCCCTCCTCGCCGAGGCTGGGCAGCACGTCGGAGACGTACGCGAGGTACGGCTGGTGCGGGCCGACGAACAGCACGCCGCCGCGCCGGTGGCCGAGCCGCGGGTCGGAGTACAGCAGGTGCGCGGTGCGGTGCAGCGCGACCACGGTCTTTCCGGTGCCGGGGCCGCCGTCGACGACGAGCGCGCCGCGCGAGCCGGCCCGGATGATGGCGTCCTGGTCGGCCTGGATGGTGGCGAGGACGTCCCGCATCCGCTCCGAGCGGTTGCCGCCCAGGCTGGCGATGAAGGCGGACTGGTCGTCGAGGGCGACGGAGTGCCCGTCGAGGCCCTCGGCGGTGAAGACCTCGTCCCAGTAGTCGCTGATCAGACCGTCGTGCCACTGGTAGCGGCGGCGGCTGGCCAGGCCCATCGGGGTGGCGTGGGTCGCGGCGAAGAAGGGTTCGGCGACGGGGGAGCGCCAGTCGACGAGCAGTCGGCGCCCCTCGCTGTCGGTGAGGCCGAGGCGGCCGATGTAGACCGGCTCGGACGCACCCGCCGGAACGATTCGGCCCAGGCACAGGTCGAGCCCGAACCGGCGCAGCGTACGGATCCTGGAGCTCAGCCGGTGGATCTCGGCATCGCGCTCCATGGCCTCCCGGCCCATGCCGCCGGGCTCCCTGCGCACCGCGTCGAGGCGGGTGGAGAGCTCGGCGACGGTCTGCTCCAGGCTCGCGCCGACCGCCGCGAAGTGCTGCTCGTCGGCGGCGATCAGTGTCGGGTCGGCCTTGGCGGAGAGGCGGTCGGACAGGTGGAACGCCGACGAGGGTGCGGACGCCGACGAGTACGGCGACGAGGACGAGGACGACGACGAGGACGAGGACGACGACGAGGACGAGGACGACGACGAGGAGGACGAGGCGGACGAACTGGTTCGCACGAGGTGAGAACTCCCATTTACGCAGGTTCCGGGGGTAGGCCGTTGATTGTGCGGTACGAGGGGGGCCTTGCCGCAAGGCCCCCCTTGCGCTATACATTGATAGTGGCGAGGAGAGGGTTTACCCCCTTGCCGCTTTTCAGACCTGGTCTGATCCGCACAAGCTGACGAAGAGGCCCGGCGTCGATGACGCCGGGCCTCTTTTGTACCTCGCTCGCGCACCCCTCGGGCGCACTGCTCACCAGGAGGACTTGGTGACCCCCGGCAGGTACCCGGCGTGCGCCTGCTCCCGGGTGCGGACCCGGGAGAGGCCGAAGCGGCGCAGATAGCCGCGCGGGCGGCCGTCGACGCTGTCGCGGTTGCGGACCCGGGTGGCGCTGGCGTCGCGCGGCTGGCGGCGCAGCTCGGCGAGGGCGGCGGCGCGGTCGGCGGGCGGGGTGGCCGGGCGGCGGACGAGCTCCTTGAGCTCCGCCCGGCGGGCGGCGTACCGCTCGACGACCAGCTTGCGGCGCTCGTTCCGCGCGATCTTGCTCTTCTTCGCCATCAGACCTTCCCTCCCCGGGCGCGGATCCGCGCCACCGCGGCCTCGATGCCGAGGGTGTCCACGGTCCTGATCGCGCGGGCGCTCAGGGTCAGCCGGACGTGCCGTCCCTCGCTGGGCAGCCAGTAGCGCTTGCGCTGCACGTTCGGGTCGAAGCGGCGCGAGGTGCGCCGGTGGGAGTGGGAGATGGAGTTGCCGAATCCCGGCTTGGCGCCGGTCAGTTGGCAGTGGGCGGACATGGTACGGGCCACCTTCCTCGGTCGAGGGTCGTCGGTCACGGACATCAGTACCGGTTATCGGTAATGAAAACCATTGCCATATACTAGCCTCATGGCACGCAACGAGATCCGCCCTGTCATCAAGCTCCGCTCCACCGCGGGCACCGGATTCACCTATGTGACGCGGAAGAACCGCCGCAACGACCCGGACCGCCTGGTGCTGCGCAAGTACGACCCGGTCGTCGGCCGGCACGTCGACTTCCGCGAGGAGCGCTGAGCCCCGGCCCCGGCCCAGGCCCAGGCCCAGGCCCAGGCCCCCTGACCAACCCGTATCCCGACGAAGGACAGCCCCTGCCATGAAGCCCGGAATCCACCCGCCGTACGGGCCCGTCGTGTTCCGCGACCTCGCCTCCGGCACCGCGTTCCTCACCCGGTCCACCATGACCAGCGAGAAGACGATCGACTGGTCGGACGGACAGACGTACCCCGTCGTCGACGTCGAGATCTCCGCCGCGAGCCACCCCTTCTACACCGGCACCGCGCGCGTCCTCGACACCGCCGGACGCGTCGAACGCTTCGAGCGCCGCTACGGAGCCCGCCGATGACGGGCGACAGGCCGCGGAACCAGCTCCCCGTCGCGATCGTCGCCGGGCTGCACTCCGACGCCCGCCGCGAGGTCGTCGAACGTCTGCTGCGCGCCGTCCCCGGCAGCGTGGCGCTCCACCACGACCTCGCCGGGGCCCGGCACGGCACCGTGCTCCGTACCGTCCGCGACGCCACGGGACCCGTCTCCAGTGGCGAGACGCCGCTGGTCAACGACTGTGCCTGCTGCGCGCTGCGCGAGGACCTGGTCCCCGAGCTGACCCGGCTCGCGGACGACGGCGGGCTGACCCGGCTCGCCGTCGTCGAACTCTGGGACTCCGTCGAGCCGAAGGCCATGGCCGAGGTGATCGCCGCGTGCGGCGGCGACACGCTCGCCGTCAGCGCCGTGATCACCGCCGTGGACCCCGCGCTCGTCCTCGCCTACCTCGGCAACGGCGACGACCTCGCCGAGGCCGGGCTCGCCGCCGCCCCCACCGACCAGCGGACCGTCGGCGACACCTGGGCCCGGCAACTGGAGTACGCGCCCGTGCTCGCCCTCGTCGACAGCGACGAGGGCGCGGCGGACGACGAGGCCGAGGGGCGGGCGCTGCTCGCCCAACTGCACCCCACGGCACGGCGGGTGGGCGCCGGATCGGGCGATCTCGCGCGGGCCGCGTTCGCGGGCTTCGACGTCGAGGCGGCGGCCGCCGCGCAGCATCCCGCGTGCGCGCTGCTGCCGCAGGACACCGACCCGGACGAGTCCGGGGTCGCCACCCTGGTCTGGCACCGCAGGCGGCCCTTCCACCCCGAGCGGCTGTACGCGGCCCTCGAGGACCTGTGCTGTGCGGCGGCCCGCAGCCGAGGCCGCTTCTGGCTGGCCGACCGGCCCGACACACTGCTCGCCTGGGAGGCGGCCGGCGGCGCGCTGTGCGTCGAGAGCGCGGGCCCCTGGCTGGCCTCGCTGCCGGACGCGGCCTGGGAGCTGGTGCCGCCGGTCCGGCGGGCCGCGGCGGCGCTCGACTGGCACCCGGACCACGGCGACTGCTGCCAGCACCTCGTCTTCACGTCCCCCGGCCTCGACCGGGAGGGGCTTGAGCAGCTGCTCGACTCCTGCCTCCTGACGGACGCGGAGTACGGGGCGGGGCCCGAGTCCTGGCGGCGGCTGCCGGCCGCGTTCGGGCCGCTGCTCGACGCCGCCTGAGGCGGCGGCCCCCGCCACCCTCGTCCCCCCGTCCCCTCACCCGCGAACACTCACCCGAGGAGAACCCATGCCCCGGCGCCCCGAAGCCGCCACCCGCAAGCCCGCCAAGTCCCGCCCCAACCCGCTGGACGCGGCCGGGATCACGTACGTCGACTACAAGGACACCGACCTGCTGCGGAAGTTCCTCTCCGACCGCGGCAAGATCCGCAGCCGCCGGGTCACCCGCGTGACGGCCCAGCAGCAGCGCGCGGTCGCCACGGCGATCAAGAACGCGCGGGAGATGGCGCTGCTGCCGTACGCGTCGACGAGCGCGCCGCGCTGAGCCGAGGTCGGGGCCTGGTCACCGGCGCGGTGCGGGGCCCTGGAGGAGCGGGGCCACGTGGGCGGCCGGGAGTTCGCGCGCGACGGTGCGCAGCAAGGCGACGTCCGCGATCAGTGCGTGCAGGCTGTAGCCCACTGTGGGCCTCCTCGGTGGTCGAGGAGGCCCATCCTGCCTCAGCGGCCGCTGTGGTCGATCACGTTGCCGTTCGAGCAGTTGTTGGCGTGGTCGCCGACCCAGTCGCCGAGGACCGGGACCACGGCGACCTCCTGCATGCAGACCGCGGCGGCGGTGAAGTTCCAGTTGTTGGCGGCGTTGACGCCGCCGCCGAAGTCGCTGTCGTTGTCGGCGTGGGCCGGGGCCGCAAGGGTGAGGGCGGCGAGCGTGAGCGCGGTGGCGGTGATCATCTTCTTCATGGGCGGCCCAACGACGGACGTACGGGCCGGTTACGGCGGGCGGGGCCACCCTGGGTACGCTCACGTGCACCGCACCCGCACCCGTACCGACGAAGGCCCGCCCCGCCCATGCTCCCGCACCGCACCGTCCGGCAGGACCCCGACGCCGGGGTGCTGCGCGGGCTGCGGGCCGGGGTGCTCGCGGTGCTGTGTGTGCTGCTGCCGTGGGGCGGGCACCTCCTTGCGTGGTGTCACGCGCCCGACGCCGTCATCGTCGCCGTGGTCGCGGCCGTCGCCGTGCCGTCGGCGCTCGTACTCACCCGGCGGCGGCTCACCGACGCCCAGGTCGCCCTGGTGCTCGGCGCCTCCCAGACCACCTTCCATCTGGCGTACGCGTTCCCCGGCAGCGGCCGGCCGACGGGCGCCGGACTGCCGTTCTGGCTCGAACACGGCGCCGCCGCCGGGCCGCCGCCGACCGTCGTGCTCGCCGGACACCTCGTCACGCTGCTCATCGCCGCCCGCGTCCTCGGGGTCACCGAACGCCTGCTGTGGCAGGGCCGATCCGTGCTCGACGCGGGACTGCGGCGGCTGCTGCGCGCGCTGTGGCTCCGGCTGTGCGCGCTCGCCCCCGCACCCCACGGCCCGGGGCCGGTACGGCGCGGCCCCGACCGCACCCGGCGGCTCACCGGCGCCGTCCTCACCCGGCTGAAGCCCGGCCGGGCACCTCCTGTCGACGGGTCCCGCGTCTCCTTCCCCGTGACCGAGTTCCTCGCCCCGCTCCGCGCCCTGGTGACGCCGGTCGGCGGACCGCGCCCGCGCACGCCCTGACGGGCGGCCCGCGCGGCAGGCCGACCGGCCGTCCTCGCGCGGCGCCAGGGGCGTCCGACAGAAGGCATTCCCCGCATGAACGTCCGTTCGCGCCGCGCCGTCGCCCTGCCCGCCACCGCGCTGCCCGCCACCGTGCTCGGCGCACTCGCCGCGCTCCTCGCCGCCGCACCGCCGGCCGCCGCCCACACCGGCCTCACCTCCGCCGACCCGACCCCGAACACCGTCCTGTCCGGCCCGCCCCGGTCCGTGACGCTCACCTTCAGCGACCCGATGGACCCGAAGTACGCCCAGGTCGCCGTGACCACCGCCGACGGGGCCGCGCTCACGAGCGGCGCGCCCCAGGTGGCCGGTGCGAAGGTCTCCGTACCCCTGAGGGAAGGAGCGGCGCGGCCGGGCACGTACACCGTCGGATACCGGGTCGTGTCCGCCGACGGGCACCCGGTCTCCGGCTCGTACACCTTCACCGTCCGGGCCGCGGCCCCGAGCAGTCCGAGTCCGACTCCCCGTCCGACTGCCCGTCCGACTCCCAGTGCCGCCCCCAGTCCCAGTCCCAGGCCCACGTCCGACGGGACCCCGGTCGCGCTCGCGGGCGCGGCCGGGCTCCTGCTCGTCGCCGGAGGCTGCGTCGTCGTGATCCGCCGGGTCCGGAAGGGGCGCGCGTGAACGCCGTACGGCGGGCCCTGCGGCGCCCCTCCGTCCTGCTCGCTACGGCCGCCGCCACCGCCCTGGCCACGCTCGTCGTCGCCTTCCGCACCGGGCGCGGCGGCGCCGTCGCCGTGCCCGGGATCGTCGACGCCGGGGCGGTGACCCGTTGGGGACTGCCCGTCGCCCGCACCCTGATGGACGCGGCGGGCGTGACGACCGTCGGCGCGCTGCTCCTCGTCGTGGTCCTGCTGCCCGGCGGTGGCGAGGGCCGGGGCCGGTTGAGCCGGGTCCAGGCGCGGTACGTCGGGTGGGCGGCGGTCGCGGCGGCCTGCTGGGCGCTGGGGGCCGCCGCCACGCTCCTGTTCACCCTCTCCGACCTGTTCGCGCGGCCGGTCGGCCGGATGCTCGCCCCGGCCGTCGTCGCCGACTTCGTCGTCACGGACCCGCAGGGGCGCTCGTACGCGACCGTCGTCGCCGTCGTCGCCGTGCTCGCGACCGTGTGCCTCGGCACCGGGACGATCCGGTGGGCGCGCGGCGCGCTGCTGCTGGCGGTGGCCGGACTGCTGCCGCCCGCGTTCACCGGGCACCCGGCCGCCGCCGCGCAGCACGACACGGCGGTGGTCTCGCTCGCCCTGCACCTGACCGGCGTCGCCGTCTGGGCCGGGGGACTGCTGTTCGTCCTGCTCGTGGCCGCGCCGAGGAAGACGGCCGGGGCCACGGTGACCGGGGGCCAACTGGCTGTCGTGGTAGGCCGGTTCAGCCCACTCGCGGGTTGGGCCCTGCTCGCCGTCGCGGCCAGCGGGGTCACGGGCGCCACCGTCCGGCTCGATGGCTTCGGCGAGCTGTTCACCAGCCGCTACGGCTGGCTGCTGCTCGGCAAGGCCGCCGCACTCGGCGCCGTCGGCCTGTGCGGCGCGTGGCACCGGCGCCGTACGCTGCCCGCCCTGCGCGGCCATGCCGACGGCGGAGCGGCCCGGAACGGGGGCAGGGCAGGCGGGATCGGCACGGCCCGGCGGGCGTTCGTACGGCTCGCCGCCGTCGAGCTGCTCCTGATGGCCGCCGCCACCGGCCTCGCCGTCGGCCTCTCCCGCACCCCGCCACCCACCAACACCACCAGCGCCACCGGCAGCGGCACGGGCACCGGCACCGGGCTCTCCCCGGCTGAGCAGTCGCTCGGCTTCGCCCTGCCACGCCCGCTCGGGGACTTCCCCTGGACGCCGCTGTTCACCGAGTGGCGCTTCGACCCGCTGTTCGCGTTCGGCACGGCGGCCGCCGGACTCCTGTACGCCGCCGGGGTCCGCACCCTCGCCCGGCGCGGCGACCGCTGGCCGCCCGGCCGCACGGTCGCCTGGTTCCTGGGCCTCGCGGTGACCGTGGTCGGCACCATGAGCGGGCTCTCGGTCTACGGGAAAGTGCTGTTCAGCGTGCACATGGGCCAGCACATGCTGCTCGCCATGACCGTGCCGATCCTGCTCGTGCTCGGCGCGCCCGCGACGCTCGCCCTGCGCGCCCTGCCCAAGGCGCCCGAGGGCGGCGGCTCAGGACCCCGCGAACTGCTCCTCGGTCTCCTGCACAGCCGCTGGGTGAAGGTGATCTCGCATCCGGTGGTGGCGAGCGTCCTCTTCATCGGCAGCGCCTTCGCGGTCTACTTCACCTCCCTCTTCCCGACCCTGATGAGCAGTCACCTCGGGCACCTGGCCATGCTGGTGCACTTCCTGCTGACCGGCCTGCTGATCATCCTGGCCGTGCAGTGGGTGCGCTCGGACGCCCGGGAGGCGCGGCGCGTCGACCGCCGGATCGACCGCGGCGACGCGAACGACCCGCTGGCCGCGTACAACGCCTATCTGGCGGCCCTGCACGCCCGCGACCGCCGCCCGGGGGGCGCTGACGCGGGCCCGCCCGGTGAGGGGCGTATTCAGGCCGAATGCGCCCCTCACTCGAACGGGTGGACTCCCGTGCGGTCCGCCCACGCCGGGGCCGTGATCCACCAGCGGGGGAGCGGAACACCCCCGCCCGCGCGGCGAAACGGTCCGTCAGGGCGTCCCCCGGCGCGTCCTTAGACTCCCCGCACATGTCGCTCTGGCTGCTCAACCACTTCAGCACCGTCACCCTCGCCCTCGTCACCGTCGGCGGCACCGTCCTCGCCGCCGTGGCCGGAAGTCTGCTGCTGCGCCGCAGGTATCCGTCGCTCGCGCGCGGCGAGCACAACGACATGGTCGGGGTGACGCTCGGGATGTTCGGCGCGATCTACGGGATCATCCTCGCCTTCGTCATCGTCACCCTCTGGACGCAGTTGGAGAGCACCCAGACCATCGTCGCCAGCGAGGCCACCGACGTCGCCCTGATCGCCCGCGACAGCGGTGCCTTCCCGCCGCACGTCCGCGCCGACCTCGACACCGCGCTCGGCGGCTATGTCCACGCCGTCGTCGAGGACCAGTGGCCCAGGATGCGGGCGGGCAGGCCCAGTTACGGCGCCACCTCGGTCAAACTGCAGGACGCCTACGACGTGCTCCAGGCGTACGAGCCGAAGTCGTCGCGCGAGGAGGTGTTCTACGAGGCGGCGGTCGGCCACCTCAACGACGTCGCCGGACAGCGCCGCGCCCGGCTCACCATGGCCGAGCAGCAACTCCCGCCGCTGCTCCAGGTCCTGGCGTTCGGCGGTGCGCTCGTCCTGATCCCGCTGACTTTCCTGTACGGGATGCGCAAGCTGCGCGTGCAGTTGCTCTTCGTCGCCTCGGTCTCCGCCCTCATCGGCTTCAGCCTGCTCCTGGTCGTCGTCCTCGACCGGCCCTTCGCGGGCGAACTCAGCGTGAGTCCCGCCCCGTACCGCGAGGGCGCCCTCGCCCGCTACTGGCCGGCGGGCTCGACACCGACGGCGGAGTGATCGACGGCGGAGTGACCGTCAGGGGCGTGATCGGCAGGGGCGTGATCGGGCGCGGCGGCCGGGGCCGCCGTGCTCGCGCCGACCACCAGCTCGGGGAGCAGCAGCCGGGGCCGCGGTACGGCGCCGGGCGCCGGGTGCGGGCCCGACGCGAGGGCCTGGAGGGCGAGTTCGACGGCCTGGCGGGCCATCGCCCGCTTCGGCAGCACCACGCTGGTCAGCGGGGAGCGGGCCAGCAGGCCCTCGGGGGTGTCGTCGTGCGCGACGACGGACAGGTCGCCGGGGACCGAACGGCCGGTGGCCCGGGCCGCCTCGACGGCCGCCGCCGCGAGCACGTCGTGGGTGGCGAAGAGCGCGGTGACCGTAGGGTCCGCGCGCAGGGCGGCGAGGGCCGTGTCGACGCCGCTGCGGAACGTCGGCTCGGCGGCCAGGTGGACCGCCGCGTCCGGGACCGGGACGCCGTCCTCGCGAAAGGCCCGGCGGAAGCCCTCGACCCGTACCGTGTGGGCCGGACTCGCGAGCACCGCGACCTGCGTGTGGCCGAGCGCGCGCAGATGGCGTCCGGCGAGCCGCCCGCCGTGCTCGTAGTCGACCGTGACGACCGGGAATCCGGCCGGCAGGGCCGCCTCCCACGCGCACAGGACCACCGGGAAGCGGGCGTCCGCGAGCAGCGGCAGATGGCCGGTGAGACCCTGGTCGCCCGCGATGAGCAGGGCGTCGACCGAGCGGCTGGTGAGCCCGGCGAGATGGCGCCGGGCCCGCTCGCCGTCGAGCCGGGTGGTGCAGAGCAGCAGGTGGTAGCCGTGCTCGTCGAGGGCGTCCTCGACCTCCTCGACCACCTCCGCGTAGAACGGCGCCGACACCGTCGGCACGAACAGGCCGACCGTGCGGGTGCTGCCCGTGGCGAGGGAACGGGCCACCAGGTTGGGCACGTACCCGAGTTCGTCGATCGCGGCGCGCACCCGCGCCTCGGTGGCCGGGCGGACGGCGACCCGTCCGGTGACGACGTTGGAGACGGTCTGCTTGGTGACTCCGGCGCGCTCCGCCACCTCCCGCATGGTCACCATGGTGCCCGCCCCTCGTCCCCCGACGACGCTCGTCCCCGGCCCTCGTCCCCGGCCCCCGCGCACCCCGCGAAGCCCGCGCGCCCGGCGGATCCGGCGCGCCGATCGCGTGAGGGTCGCACCGTAGCCGGGGCGCCCGCCCCGGTCAAGCGGGCCTCGGGGACCGGAATCCGGCCGGTTCACGGCCCTTGTTTTACCGGTCAAAGAACCCCTAGGGTCCGTGCCACCAGCCGCCCCACCGCACTGTTCTGACGCCACGTCAGGATCAGTCATGCCTCATGTCTGATGTCTCATGCCCCGTCCCGGCACCGCTCCTCACCCCAGGGAGTACTCGTGACACCTCCGCGCAGCAGACTGCTGAGCGTGCTCGCCGCCGCGGCCCTCGCCGTCACCGGCGGCACCGCGCTCGCCGCGACCCCGCCGGGGGCACCCGCCCCGGCCGCCGCCCGTACCCAGGGCACCGCCACCGCCACCGCCGCCGCCCCCGCCGCCACGTACACCGTCACCGTCGGCGCCAAGGGTTCCTGGACCCACCCCGACGACACCCCGGCCAGTCCCTACGTCGACAAGGACGGCACCTTCTACTTCCAGCAGGCGCACGCCCTCTACGGCGCGAGCGACTCCCGGCAGTGGAACTTCTTCACCGGGACCGACCTCGACACCGCCACCCGGTCCGGCGCGATCAGCGACGCCGTCAACCCGGCGAACTCCAACGACCGCAACAACGACACCACATGGCGCTGCAACAACAGCCCGACCGGTGTCACGTCCACCCAGGCCCCGGCCGGCAGCGGCTACGCGCACCGCAACTACTGCGATCTGACCGGCATGTGGGTCGATCCCGACACCGGCGACTGGTACGGCCTGGTGCACAACGAGTTCACCCCGCAGCCCTTCGGCGACGGCATCCACTACGACGGCGTCGACTACGCGGTGTCCCGGGACCAGGGCCGTACCTGGACCGTCAAGGACCACGTCATCACCTCGCCGTACAGCACCGCGCGCGGCGACAGCGCCGCCTTCCCGCAGCAGACGTACCACTACGGCACCGGCGACCCCCGGCTCTTCGTCGACACCGCGTCCGGCTACTTCTACGCCTTCTACGGCTCCCGCATCGTGAACAAGGGCGGCGGCTGGGCCGCCTTCTACGGGCACGTGGCCCGCGCCCCGATCGCCGAGAAGATGGCGCCGAGTTCATGGCGCAAGTGGTACGGCGGCGCCTGGACCCAGCCCGGTGTCGGCGGCCGGGAGAGCACCATGGTCCCGGTCGGCGCGGGCAGCACCACCGGCTATGTGCCGACGAACAAGGAGTACGACCCCGCCAACGCCGGCACCGTCAGCCAGCAGGTCGCGGCCGGGCTGACCCCGGCGACCTCCCCGCTGTTCGTCATGGACATCACCTACAACGCCCACCTCGGGCTCTACATCGGCGAGCCGCAGGCCGTCGACCAGAGCGGCAACGCGCCGCAGGAGCTGTACGCCACCGCCGACCTCACGACACAGAAGTGGTTCAAGCTCGGCGACACCGGCAGCGCCTACAAGAACGCCTCCTGGTACCGCTGGTTCCTCGACCCGGCCAACCGCACCGCGTCCGGCATCGTCGGCCGCTCGTTCCGCTCGTACTGCTCCTTCGGCTGTTCGGGCGGAGCCAGCAGCGAGTACGTCAACCTGACCCTCGACAGCAGCACGCCCGCCGCCGCACCCGTGGACACCGGCAAGACCTATCGGATCGGCAGCGCGGGCGGTGGCGCGGGCAGCCGCGTCCTCGCCCAGGTCCAGGGCGGACCGGCCACCACCTCGCTCGCCGCCGCCACCGGCTCGACGCTCGAATCGTGGATCTTCACGGCGAAGGGCGACGGCTCCTACCGCATCGCCAACGCCGCCACCGGACAGCTCCTCGGCGTCGCCGCCACCGCGCCCGCCACCCGCGCCTGGGGCACGAAGCCGACCGTCACCGCGGCCGGTCCCGGCGGCTCCACCGTCGGCCAGGAGTGGTGGGTGATCCGCGGGGCCACCGCTTCCGACAACACCCCCACCGGCACGTACAAGCTGGTCAACCGCTACAGCGGGCTCGTGCTCGGCCTGTCGTCCGCCGCCGGGCGGCTCGCCGAGACCACCCCGCAGCGCAGCTGGACCGACACCTCGGGCAGCCCGGTCGGCGCGGGCCGCACCGCGGCCGAACAGACCCTGGGCCTCACCGTCACCGGCGACGCCCCCACCGGCTCGCTCGACGGCGTCCGCACCCTCACCACCGGCGGCAAGGCCCTCGACGACCCCGACAGCAGCTCCGCCAACGGCACCCAGCTGGTCACCTGGACCCCCAACGGCGGCGCCAACCAGAAGTGGACGTTCACCCGGCAGGCCGACGGCAGTTACGAGATCAGGAACGGCTCCTCGGGCAAGTGCGCCGACATCGAGGGCGGTTCGACGAGCGCGGGCGCCCGGGTCATCCAGTGGACCTGCCACGGCGGCCCCAACCAGCGCTGGACCGCCACCAGGCAGCCGGACGGCACGTACACCGTGGCCTCGGTCGGCAGCGGCCTGCTCCTGACCACCGCGTCCACGGCGAACGGCGCACAGGTCACCCAGCAGCCGGACGGCGGGGGAGCGACCCAGCGCTGGACGATCGCGTAGGGCGTACCGCCGGGAGCCGGTCCCGGCGGACAACGGGACGGTGCCCGGCGCGACTTCGGTCGCGGCGGGCACCTGTCCGGGTGCGAGGCCGGGCACCGTGCCCGGGTCAGCGCAGGGTCAGCGGGGTCTCGGCGGCCAGCCGGGTCAGCTTCTCGGGATTGCGGACGTAGTAGACGCCGGTGATCAGCTCGTCCTCGATCCGGAACGCCATCACCCCGTCCAGCTCGCCGTCCACGTACATGGTGAGCGCCGGACCGCCGTTGAGCTCGGTGGGCTCGGCCTCGATCGAGACGTGCTTCTTGGCGATGCCGCCGAGCGTGAACCGGACGAACTTGTCGGCGCCGAGCACCGGCCGCAGCGCCGCCTGCTTCACACCGCCGCCGTCGCTCAGGAGCACCACGTGCGGCGCGAGGACGTCCAGGAAGCGCTGCGGGTCCCGCGCGTCCAGGGCGGCCCGGAACGAGTCGAGCACCGCCCGCGCCCGGTCCGGCGGGACGGTGGCCCGGGGGCGGCGCGCGTCGACGTGCCGCCGGGCCCGCATGGCGATCTGCCGGACCGCCGCCGGGGTCCTGTCCAGGGCCGTGGCGATCTCCTCGTACGGGACCTCGAAGACCTCGCGCAGCACGAACACCGCCCGCTCGGTGGGCGCGAGGGTCTCCAGGACCAGCATCATCGCCATCGAGGTGCGCTCGGCCAGCTCGACGTCCTCGGCCACGTCGGGCGCGGTGAGCAGCGGCTCGGGCAGCCACGGTCCGACGTACGACTCCCGGCGCCGTTTGAGGGCGCGCAGCCGGTTCAGGGCCTGCCGGGTGGTGATCCGGACCAGGTACGCCCGCCGGTCCTCGACACCGGTCAGGTCGACCTTGACCCAGCGCAGCCACGTCTCCTGGAGCACGTCCTCGGCGTCGGCGGCCGAGCCGAGCATCTCGTAGGCGACGGTGAAGAGGAGGTTGCGGTGGGCGAGGAACACCTGGGTGGCCGGATCCGCGCCCGGAAGGCCGCCCGCCGCGTCCTGCCGTCTCGTCGACCGTGCCGCGTCCATCTCTGCTCCCCCGTCGTCCTCTCCCGCCCCCGTGATCGAGTCGATCATGAGGTACGGGCGGACGGTACCGCCTCCGCCGCCTCCGGCCGCGCGGCCGCCAGCCGCATCCGGCGCTGCTCGCCGCCCTTGGGCCAGTGGTGCGAGCCCGGCTTCCTGGCCTCCGTGGCCAGGTGCTTGAGGCCCGCCTCGCAGGCGATCTCCTTCAGCCTGGCGCCCGCCCGGCCGCCCACGTGGAACGGCGTCGCGGTGTCGTCCTTGCGGCCGATCTGGAACACGGCGGCCTGCCGGCCGATGCTGACGCACATGGCGAGGAAGGCCAGGTCGGCCGGTTCGGGCCGGTCCCGCGCGATGCGGCGCAGCACCGTGTCGGCGGCGTGCGCGCCCAGCGAGTACGAGATGAAGGCGCTCATCCGGTACGGCTGTCCCGACGGCGCCGCCGCGTCCCCGGCCGCGACGATCCGCTCGTCGTCGATGCTGGTCAGCGTCTCGTCGGTGAGCAGCCGGCCGGCCGCGTCGGTGCGCAGACCGCTGCGCGCGGCCAGGTCCGGCACCGTGAAGCCGACCGCCCAGACGGTGACCCGGCTCGGCAGCGTCCGCCCGTCCGCGAGGCGCACGGAGTCGGCCGTCACGGCCGTCACCCGCGAGTCGGGACCGTCGAGCACGGTCACCCCGAGCCGGGCGAGCCGACGGGCCGCCGCGCGCCGGGTCCTCGGGTGCAGGTACGCGCCGAGGACCCCGCCGCACAGCAGGGTCACCCGGCCGCCCCGCTCGGCCAGTTCGGCCGCCGTCTCGATGCCGGTGGGGCCGCCGCCGACCACCGTCAGGGGCGCGTCGGCGGGCGTCCGCGCGAGCACCGCGCGCAGCTCGCGGGCCGACTCCAGGGTGTCCACCGAGTAGGTGTGCCCGACCGCGCCCGGCACGGCCGCCGCACCGGCCGCGGGGCTGCCCGGCGCGCTCCCGGAGCCGCTGCCCACCGCGTACACCAGGTGGTCGTAGGCGAGCGGCTCGCCCTCGCCCAGGAGCACCGAACGGCCGGCCGTGTCGATGGCCGTCACCTCGTCGACGACGAGCCGGACCCGGTCGGCGAGCACCTCGCGCATGTCGACCGTGCCCTCGTGCGTACCGGCCGCCACCTGGTGCAGCCGGAGCCGGGGGACGAAGACCGGACGGGCGTTGACGAGCGTCACGGCGACGTCGGCGCGCCCGGTCAGCCGGTTGGCGGCCATCACTCCGGCGTAGCCTCCGCCGATGACGACGACGTGGGTGGTGGGCTGCTCGCTCATGGTCGGTCTCCTGTGCCTCATGCCCCTGTCCTTGTCCCAGGGGTTCGACCACAAGACACCGGCCCCCTGGGACACGTGACGGAATGTGTCCCAGGTCACAGCGGTGGTGTTTTTCGAGCGTGGGGTACGGGGTGTGGGGCGTGGCGTACGGGGTGTCCCCGGCGCGCCCGCTCACTGCTCGCGCAGCCCCCACGGCGAGCCGTACTCCGTGAGCAGGTCCAGGAACGGGCGCGGTGCGAACGCCTCGGCCCCGAGCACACCGTTGCCGGACCAGACGCCGGTGGCGAGGAGTTCGAGGGCGACGACCGGGTTGATCGCCGTCTGCCAGACGACGGCCTGCGAGCCGTACTCCCGCATCGACCACTGGTTGTCGACCACGTGGTAGAGGTACACCTCGCGCGGCGCGCCGTCCTTGGTGCCCTTCACCCAGGTCCCCGCGCAGGTCTTGCCGCGCATCCGGTCGCCGAGCGTCGCCGGGTCGGGCAGACAGGCGGCGACCACGTCGCGCGGCGACACCCGCGCCCCGCCCGCGACCGTCACCGGCTCCGTACGGTCGAGGCCCAGCTTGTGGAGGGTCTTCAGGGTCTCGATGAACTCGTCGCCCAGGCCGTACTTGAAGGTGACCCGGCGCGCGTCCACCCAGCGGGGGATCAGCAGCACCTCCTCGTGCTCGACGTTCACGCACTCCACCGGGCCGATGCCCTCGGGGAAGTCGAACACCTCGGGCTCGCTGAACGGCGGCGTGGTGAACCAGCCGCGCTCCTTCTCCCACACCACCGGCGGGTTCAGGCACTCCTCGATGGTCGTCCAGATCGAGAAGGAGGGCGCGAAGTCGTAGCCGTCGACGGTCAGGTTCGCGCCGTCGCGGACGCCGATCTCCTCGATCTCGTCGAAGAGTTCGTCGGCGGCGTAGCGCGCGAAGACGTCGGAGAGACCGGGCTCGACCCCGAGCCCGACGAGCGCCAGCCGGTCCGCCTTCTCCCACTCCCCGGCGCGCTCGAACTGCGTGTCGCCCAGCTTCACCCCGCACTCCTCGTGCGGCCGGTCCGGATGCGGACGGGACAGCGACATCGCCATGTCGAGGTAGTGGGACCCGGCGTCGAGCGCCGCCTCGAACAGCGGCATCACGAACCGCGGGTCGGTGGCGTTGAGCAGCACGTCGCAGCCGCCGCTGCGGAGCAGTTCGGCGACGGCGGCCCGGTCGGACGCGTCGACGCGCACCGCGCTGAAGCGGGTTGCGGCGCCGCTGCTGACGGCGGACTCGGTGGTCTCGGTGCCGGACCCGGTGCCGGACTCGGCGTCCTGGACCGCGGCGACGGCCGCCTCGGCCCGGGACAGGTCGTGGTCGGCGACCACCATGTGGTCGAAGAAGGAACGGCGGGCCGCGATGCGGGTGATCGCGGTGCCCACCCCACCCGCGCCGACGAGGAGTACGCGCATGACGGAATCACACCTTTCAGGTGCTTGTGCCGGGGTCGGTCCCATGGGTGGCCCCATGAAAGTCCGGCCAGCCCGTCCGGGTCAACGGCGTTGGCATAACCTGGGAAGGAGGCGCGGAAGGAGCCTTCATGCCTAAGGAAGTGGTGCCCGAGTCGGCCCGCAGACGCAGAAAGCCGGGCAAGGCCGGAGCGGTGCTCTCCGAGCGCCGCTACATCGAGACCGCGCTGCGGATGCTCCAGGAGCACGGCAGGGACGGTCTGTCGGTACGACGTCTCGGCACCGCCCTCGACGCCGACCCCAGCAGCCTCTACCGCTACTTCCGGGGTACGGACGACCTCCTCCTCGCCGTCGGCGACGAACTCATCGGCCGCGCCCTGCGCGGCTGGACCGCGAGCGGCGACTGGCGCGCCGACCTGCGGGAACTCGGCCTGCGCATCCACTCCGCCTATCTCGCCCACCCCCAGGCGGCGATCCTCACCGCGAGCCGGGTCAGCGGGCGCGCCCACGAGATCGACGCCGACGAGACGATCATCGGCGTGCTGCGCTCGGCCGGGCTCGGGGACGCCGAGGCCGCCCGGATCTACCACGCGTTCATCGACCAGACCCTCGCGTTCGCCGCCCTCGACGCGGCGGCCCTCGCCCTGCCGCACACCGCCCGCGCCGCCGACGAGGCCGTCTGGCAGGCCACGTACGCCCGCCTCCCCGCCACCACCCACCCGCACATCGCGGCCACGGCCCCGCATCTGATCGCCCGGATGACGCACAGCGCCTATCCGACGGCCCTGGAGATGCTGCTCGACAGCGCGGCGACGGCCCTGGCGACCACCGCCGCCGGCGGCTGAGCGGCGGCTACCCGGCGGGGTGGTGCTCGTGCCCCGTGCCGGGGGTGGGGGCGGTTCCGGAGGGCGGGCCCGGGGCGTCCCGGGTGTCGTGGCTGTCCGGGCCGGGGCCGAGGGGGCCGACCGCCGCGCCGAGCGCGTACGAACCGGCGAACACCAGCGCCAGGAGGAGCAGGAAACCGAGCACGACCGTACGCGGCGCGAAGCCGTTCCCGCCGCCGCTCCGGGTCTTGTCGCCGCCGCGCATGGCGCTGCCTCTCCCGCTCACGGTGATCCCACCTGCCTTTCGCCCGCCGGGTGCCGCATGTTGTGTGCGGCCCGCTGTCCGGCGGCGCCTCCGGAGGAGTCGGACCGGCGGGCGGTCCGGTTCCCCCGGAGGCAGGTCG
Source organism: Streptomyces sp. NPDC090025 (assembly GCF_044748125.1). Taxonomy (NCBI): domain Bacteria; kingdom Bacillati; phylum Actinomycetota; class Actinomycetes; order Kitasatosporales; family Streptomycetaceae; genus Streptomyces; species Streptomyces sp. NPDC090025. The sequence goes on from NZ_JBIVFL010000002.1 coordinate 620,283, forward strand.
GGATCCCGAAGGCAGGTCGGGATCCCGGGGTCGTGGGATCCCGGGATCACAAGGCCACGGGATCAGGCGAGGGCGAGGGCCCGGGTGAAGCTCCTCGGCGCCGCTTTGGGCCTGCGGGCGGCGGTGGGGCCGCCGCCGGGTACCGGGCCGGAGGCCGGTGCCCCGATGGCCACCGCGCCGGTGACCTCCCTGGTCACGGCCCCGGCCACCGTCCCGACCGCCGTTCCGGCCGCCGCCGCTCCCGCCTCGGAGGGCGTGCCTTCCTCCTCGCCCCGCAGCAGGGCGACCAGGGACGCCCGGGCCCGGGCGACCCGGGAGCGCACGGTGCCGACCGGGCAGCCGATGGCCTCGGCCGCCTCCGCGTACGGCAGTCCGAGCAACTGCGTCAGCACGAACGCGTCCCGCCGCTCCTCGGAGATCGACGACATCAGCTCGGCCAGCGCGACCCGGTCGTCGAACCCGGGCAGGTCCCTGGGCTGGGCGCGCTCCGCCTGCAGCTGCCAGTCCTCGCGGTCGGCGAGCCGGGGCCGCGCCGCCGCGTGCCGCAGGCTGTCCACCACGGTCCTGCGGGCTATCGACAGCAGCCAGGTACGCGCCGAGGAACGCCCCTGGAAGCGCGGCAGCCCGGCCAGCGCGCGCAGGAACACCTCCTGGGTGAGGTCGTCGGCCGCCTGCCGGTCGGCGCTCAGGTAGGCCACGTACCGCCACACGTCACGGTGCAGCGCGCGCACGAACCGGTCCACCATCACCGGATCCCCGTCCCTGGCCGCGAGCGCGAGCCGGGTGGTCTCCGCGTCGGTGTCGGCGTCGGGGGTGTATCCGGACCGGACCGCTCTCGTCGGAACCTGGGGGAGGGCCCGAAGGTCGTCGGTATCGGTATCGGTATCGGCAGCGGTACAGGTATCGGTGTGGGTGTGGGTGTGGGTGTGGGTGTGGGTGTCGGAATCGGGAGCGGTGCGCGGCTTGTCGTCGGGACAGCGCACGTCGGTCACCTGGGTCACCGGGGTGACGAGGGCAGGAGTCATCGCCAAAGGTCCTTAGAGGCAAGGGAATCCGGCGGCGCTCGCGGACCGGGATCGGGATCGCGATCGGGATCGGCGGCGTCGCCGGTGAGGGGTACGGCCACCGCGAAGGCGGTGCCGTGGCCCGGGCGACGGACCGGTCTGCGGTCGTCGGCCGGGGTGCCGGCTGTCAGCTGACAGCGAGGACCGGCGGCGGACCCCGGGAGACGACGACATGGGCCAGGAGGAGCGGGCGTGGCGCCCGTTCGTCCTCGGCGCGCACCGGCCGCACGCGCGGCCGACGCGGGGTGCGGGGCGTGACGAAGGCCGCGCGGAGCAGCCGCAGCAGCAGCCGCGGTTGCCGGAGCAGGCCGAGACCGGGGCCGAGCGGCAGCGCCCGCAGCAGCCGGAACACCGACCGTTCGCCGTGCGCCAGCCACAACCCGCTGAGCAGCGCGGCGAGGACGTGCGCGGAGACCATCCCCAGGGAAGGGGCCATCCCGCTCATGTCATGACCGGACGCGGGTGTCAGGGGCGCGAGGTGCGCCATCCGGGCCAGGTGTTCGGTGTGCGTGGCGGGGTCCATCCCCGCCATGGCGGCCAGGTGCTCCGCGCCGCCCATACCGCCCATGTCAGTCATGTCACTCATGCCGGTCGCGCCGCCCGTGCCGCCCGTGGCGGAAGAATGGCCGGTCCCGTTCGGTGCGGTGGCCGAGAACAGCGTGTGCAGCGTGCCCTGGACGCACATCGCCGCGAACGTCACGGCGAGCAGGCCGCGTTCGCGCCCCGCGAGCAGCCAGGCGACCGCGGCCGTCCCGGCGAACGCGCACAGCAGCGTCCAACGGGGCACTTCCTGCTCGGACATGAGGAGGTGACCGGTGGCCGCGAGCAGCACGCAGACGGCCGCGAACATCGCGGCCCGCACCCCTCGCGCACATCGGCCTGGTGTCATGGCGCGCCCATCCTCGCACCCCGTACCCGCGCGGTCGGCGCGGATGCGCACAGGGGTGCGCATGCGGGTGCGGGTGCGGAGACGGGGGCGGAATCGGGGGGCGGCGCGGGCGCGGGCGCGCGTACGAGTACGGCCGTCCACGGTCGCCTCCCGCCCCTCGTCGCCCACGCTCGATGCCGTGTTCGGTCCCCCTCGGCCCGTCGGGACATGAGTACGCGAGTGTGGTCGGCCCCACAAGGGGGCCTCGGGAACTTCCGGCCCGCTTGTGACGACTTCTGGACGTGGCGGCGGGCGCGGGGCCCGGCCTTGGCCGCGAGCGGAGGGGGACGCAAGGTGCGGAGCACGGATGCGGCGACCGGTGACGCGCCCGGTGGGACACCCGGCGGTGCGGGCGGCGGTGCGGGCGCGGGCACGGGTACGGGTGCGGGTGCCGAGGGCCGCGCGTCGACCGCGCTGCTGACCACGGCCATGGCCTTCTCGATGCTCCAGCTGTTCCTCATCGGCGCCCTCGGGCCCCGGCTGCTCGCCGACCTCGGACCGGCCGGTGTCACGGCCACGGTGCTCGGCCTGACCACCACCGTCGGCTTCGGCACCGCCGCCGTCCTGTCGCCCCTCGGCGGCCGGCTTGTCGACCGGATCGGGCCGCGCCGGGCGCTCGTCGCCCTGCTCGCCCTGGCCGCGCTCGCCCTCGCCCTCATCGGCGCGGCCCCCGGCCCCGGGCTGCTGCTCGGGGCCGTCGCGCTCGGCGGAGTGCCGCAGGCGCTCGCCAACCCGGCCACCAACAAGATGATCCTGGCCGCCGTACCCGCCGCCCGGCGGGGCGCGGTGACCGGGGCCAAGCAGTCGGGCGTCCAACTCGGCGCGTTCGCGGCCGGGTTGCCGCTCGCGACGGCGGCCGGGCTGCTCGGCTGGCGCGGTGCCGTGTGGATCGGTTCCGGAGCCGCGCTGCTCGCCGCGCTCTGGGCCTGGCGGGCGCTCCCCGCCGACGCGCCGCGACGGCCCGTCCCGGGGACCGCCAACGGCCGCACCACACGGCTCACTTCACCGGCCGGGCACCCGGGACCCGTCCCGTGGCTGGCCGCCTTCTCGCTGTTCCTCGGCGCCGGGATCGCCTCCGTCAACACCTATCTCGCCCTGTTCGGCACCCAACGCCTCGGTCTGGGGCCCGCGTCGGCGGGCGCGCTGGTCGCCGTCCTCGGCGTCGCCGGGATCGGCGGCCGGATCGGCTGGTCCCGCGCCGCGACCCCCGCACGGGCCCCCTGGCTGCCGGGACTCCTTGCCGCAGCGGCCGTCGGCGCCGCGCTGCTCCTCGTCCTCGCCGTCCGTGTCGCACCCGTCGCCTGGCTCGCCGCCGTGGCCGTGGGGGTGTTCGCCGTCTCGGGCAACGCGGTCTCGATGGTCCTCGTCATGCAGCGCTCGGCGCCCGGCCGGGCCGGACAGGACTCCGCGTGGGTCGCGGCGGGCTTCTTCGCCGGGTTCGCCGTCGGCCCGCCGCTCTTCGGCCTCCTCGCCGAACGGGGCCGGTACGGCACCGGCTGGGCCCTGGTCGCCGCCGAGTTCGCGCTCGCCGCGGGCGTCGCCGTGATCTGGGCGGTGCGGGACCGGGGCCGTACCGGCGGACCGGACACGTCGGCACCGGACACGTCGGCACCGGACACGTCGGCGGGAGCCCCGGCGGCGGCACGGAAGGAGACGGCCGCGTGAGCGGCGGCCGGGCCGACGGCCGTGACGGTACGGAGTGGGCGGCGGTCGCACTCGACCTCGTCCTCCAGCGGGTCACCGACACCCTCGGCCAGGTGGGCGTGCGCTTCCCGCTGTACGCCGACCCCGCCGACGGGCGCTGGACGACCACCCGGCGCGGTTCATGGACCGGCGGCTTCTGGGCCGGGCTGCTCTGGCTGCGGGCCCGCCGCACCGGCAGCGCCGCCCACCGCGCCGAGGCCGCGGCCGTCACCGCCCGGCTCGCCCCCTGGGCCGACGCCGACACCGCCACCCGCGGTCTGATCCTCTGGTACGGCACGGCGCTCGCCCCGGCCGACGCCGCCGCCCACGAGCTGCGCGCCCGCGCGGCCGAGGCGGCGCTCGCCGCCTGGGACCCGGCGCTCGGCCTGGTCCCCTGGGGCACGGCCTTCGGCGGCGACCGGCTCCGCGCCCGCGCCGACGCCGTGCCCGGCCTCGTTCCGCTCCTTGCCGCCGCGGGCCCCGCCGGACGGGCCGCCGCCGACGCCCATCTGGCCCGCCACCTCGCGCTCTGCCTGCCGGGCCCGCCCGCGCCACGCCCTCTCCCGGCCTGGCGGTACGCCGAGCCGGAGGGCACCTGGGTGATGGACCCGGACCCGGCACCCGGCTGGAGCAGGGGCGAGGCATGGCTGCTGCTCGCCGTCGCCGACGCTCTGCTGGGGACGGGGACGGGGACGGGGACGGGGACGGGGACGGGGGCGAGGACGGGGGCGAGGGCGGGTGCCGGGGGCCGGAATCCGGCGGCGGTGCCCGAGCGGCGGCTCGTCGAGGCCGCGGAACTGCTCCTCGATCAGGGGCAGTTCCTCACCGGGCCGCTCGTCCCGCCCGCCGAGGCCGGGCAGGCGCTCGTCCCGGGTGCCGACCTCGGTCCGCTGGACACCTCGGCCGCCGCGATCGCCGCCGTCGCCCTGCTCAAGCTCGCCCGGGTCCCCGGCGCCCCGTGGGCGGCGACCGCCGTGCGGGCGCGGGGGCGGGACGTGCTGCGGCGGCTGGTGGACCACCACCTGACCCGCTGCGGACCCGGCCCCGGGGACGCCCCGGGTGCCGGTCGGGGCGGCGCCGGTCAGCCGCCGGGCATGCTGCTCGACGGCTGCCTCGACGCCCGGGCAGGGACCGCCGTCCGGCACGAACTGGTGTGGGGCGACTTCTTCCTGGCGCTCGGCCTCGCCGCGCTGCTCGACCCGGCGGACCCGACAGACCCGACAGGCCCGACAGGCCCGGCCGGCCGGGTCGACCTCACCCGGGTGTGACGCCCCGCAGCACCCGCCGGGCCACCGACGCGATGTGCTGCTCGTCGGGGCCGTCGAGGATCCGGGCCGTGCGGCCGGTGCGCAGCAGCGCGGCGAGCGGGGTGTCCGGGCCGAGACCGGCCGCGCCGAAGACCTGGACGGCGCGGTCGGCCACGTCCTGGAGGGTACGGGCCGCCGCCGTCTTGGCCAGGCCGACCTCCACGGAGGCGTCGCGCCCGGCCGCGACCAGGGCCATCGCCTCGTACACGACGGGTCTGGTCGTCCGCAGCGCGAGCAGGGCCTCGAAGACATGCTGCTGGACGAGCTGCCGGTCACCGAGCGGGCCCCGCGCCCCGCGTCGGGTCACCGCCCGCTCGCAGAGCAGGTCGAAGGCCCGCTGGGCCTGTCCGATCCAGCGCAACGCCCGCAGGGTCCGGCCCAGTTGGAGCCGTTCGCCCGCGACGGCCAGGGCCTGGCCCGCCGGGCCGACGAGCTGGTCGGCGGCGATCTCGACCTGGTCGAAGGCGATCTCGTACTGTCCGGTCGCGCCGAGCACCGGCAGTTCGCGGACCACCCGGAAGCCGGGGGAGCCGGTCGGGACGAGGAAGAGCGAGAGGCCGTCCCGGTCCCCGGCGGCGCCGGAGGTGCGGGCCAGGACGGTCACCAGGTCGGCGTCCGCCGCGTACGACACGAACCACTTGCGCCCGTCGAGCGTCCAGCCGCCGTCGGCCCGCCGCTCCGCCCGGGTGGCGGTCAGCGCGGGCTCGGTGCCGGGTGTGTCGGGCTCCGTCATCGCGTAACAGGCCCGCAGCTCACCGGAGACGAGCCCGCCGAGGTACGTCTCCCGGATCCGCGCCGAACCGTGCCGGGCGAGCATCGTCACGTCCAGGAGCGACGCCGAACCGACCGCCACGGGCCCGTGGTCGCTGGCGCCCTCCGCCTCGGCGAGCGCCGCGTACCGGCTCAACGGCACGCCTCCGCCGCCGAGTTCGGCGGGCAGGGGCAGCGCCCAGAGTCCCGCCTCGCGCGCCTCGGCGCGCAGGCGCCGCCGGATCTCGCGGGCCCCGGGCTCTCCGGCGTCGAGCTGTGCTTCGTACGGGAACACCCGTTCGCGGACGAACCCGGCGAGCCGCTGCCGTAGCGGATCGGAATCATCCGTTACGTCACGATCGATCACTGTTTTTCCCCTCCACCGGGAACTCGCCAGAACACGCGTCCGACTGTCTGCCCGAGGGATTGGTCGGGCGACACCGCCCGTCGGTTCCCGTCCCAGTGGCACCACACGTGACCGCACGCGACAGCGGCCGCCGTCCCCGCGACGGTGGCCGCGGCCGTGCCGGGAGAGGAGAGGCATGGCGTCGCCCCTGACGACCGACAGCGCGAGTACGTACGGCAACGGCAACGGCAGTACGGGCACCGGAAGAGGAGGAGCGGGTGACGGCGGGCGCGTGGCCCGGCGGGACGCCGGGGTCCGGCGTCCGCTCGACGGGCTGCGCTGCGAGATCACCGGTTCCCCGGCCCTCACCCGGGTCGTCGCCGACCACCTGACCCGGCTCGGGGCCGGTACCGGTGCCGGTGCCGGTACCGGCACCGGGGGCGGGGGCGCGACGGAGCGGCCGGGGACGATCGTGCTCGGCGGCGCCGGGTTCGTCCCCGTCACCGGCACCGTCGCCTGGGGCGCGCCCGGTTCGGGCATCGAGGACGAGGTCACCGCCCAAGCCGCCACCGGGGTCATGGCCGTCCACGGGCGCCGCCACGGCGGCCCGCGCGGCCTCGGTGTCGACTACCTCGCCACCGCCACCGGCGTCCTGACCGTGCAGGCACTGCTCGCCGACCTCATCGGCCAGGCCCGCGGCACCGTGACGCCCGGCACCGCGACCCCCGGCGGCACCCGTGTCTTCACCACGGCCGACCGCGCCGGACTCCTCACCGTCTCCCAGTATCTGGCCGCGTCCGGCGCCGATGAGCCGGAGGCCGTCGAACTCGCCGCCGGAGGCCCGCCGTTCACCACCGCCGACGGGACCGTCTTCGAGCTGGAGACCCTCGACCCGGGCGACTGGGCCGCGTTCTGGCGAGCTCTCGACGCACCCGCCGAGGCCGTCCGGGCCGGCTGGCGGCCCTTCCAGTTCCGCTACGCCACCGCCTGCGCGCCCTTCCCCGAGGTCCTGCACCAGGTCGCCCGCCGCCACGACTGGGCGCGGGTCCAGCAGGCCGCCGGGCGCTCAGGGGCTCAGGTGTGCCGCCTGCACACCCTCTCCGAACGGGCGGCAAAGGACGCGGCGGACGGCCCCGTCCCCGACCCGTGGACCTTCGCGCGCCTGGGCGGCGCGGCCCCGGAGACCGCCCCGGCCCCGGCCCCCGCCGCCCCGCGTGCCGGAGGCCCGCTCTCCGGCCTCACCGTCCTCGAAGCCGGCCGCCGTATCCAAGCGCCGCTCGCCGCCCATCTGTTGGGGCTGCTCGGCGCCCGGGTGATCCGGGTCGAGCCGCCGGGCGGCGACCCGCTGCGCGGGATGCCGCCCGCCTGCGACGGGATCTCGGCCCGCTGGCTCGCGCTCAACCGGGGCAAGGAGGCCGTCGAGATCGACATCAAGGCGCCCGCCGACCGCCGCAGGCTGCGCGAACTCGTCGCCGAAGCCGATGTGTTCCTGCACAACTGGGCACCGGGCAAGGCCGCCGAGCTCGAACTCGACGCCGAGCACCTGGCCGCCGTGAACCCGGCCCTGGTCCACGCGTACACCGGCGGCTGGGCGGGCCGCGTCGCCGACGCCCCGATGGGCACCGACTTCATGGTGCAGGCCCGCACCGGCACGGGCGAGGCCGTCCATCCGGCCGACGAGCCGCCCGTACCGTCCCTGCTGACCCTGCTCGACCTGCTCGGCGGTCTGCACGGCACCGAGGCCGTGCTCGCCGCCCTGCTGCTGCGCGAGCGCACCGGGCACGGCGTACGGGTGGAGTCGTCCCTGCTCGGCGCTGCCGACACGCTGCTCGCCCCGGCCCTCGACCGGGTGCGGCAGGGCCTCGACCCGCGCCCGCCCGCCGGGTTCCGGCGCCCGCTGCGCACCGCCGACGGCTGGATCGCGCCGAGCGACACCGACGCCGGGGCGGCCGCCGCGTACGCGCTCGGCGGGCTGTGCACCGAGGACGCCCTCGACCGGCTGCGCGCCCTCGGCCTGACCGCGACCGCCGTCACCACCGATCTGTCCGACCTCCACGACGACCCGCGCCTGTCCGGCTCGATCAGCCGCGACGCGCACGGCGCACCCGCCGTTCCCGACCCCTGGAGCTTCGCGTGAACGTCCCCCTCACCGACCTCGTGCCCTCGTCGCTGCGCCGCTCCTGGGCGGTCGACGGAACCTGCCCCGACCTCGACCTCTACAGCCTGTTCAGAGCCCGCCAGATCGCCGACCCGCACCGTACGGCGGTCATCGACGCCAAGGGCCCGCTCTGTTACACCGCGCTCGACCGCAAGGTCCGCGCCCTGGCCCAGGGCCTGCGCGGGCTCGGCATCGGCACCGGCGACGTCGTCGCCGTCCAGCTCCCCAACCGGCGCGACGCCGTCGTCGCCGACCTGGCGATCGCCGCGCTCGGCGCGGTGGCGCTGCCGTTCCCGGTCGGGCGCGGCGCCCTGGAGGCCGAGTGCCTGCTGCGGCGCGCGGCGGCGGTCGCGGTCATCGCGGTCACCGAGCACCGGGGCAAGACCCACGCGGCCGACCTGCTCGACCTCGCCCCGGCGCTGCCGGCCCTGCGGCACGTGATCGCGGCGGGGCCGGGTGGGACAGGCGGGACAGGTGGGGACGGCGCCTCTGTGGGAGGTTCCCCCGCCCCCGGCCCCGCGCCCGCGCCCGGCCCGGTCCCCGCGCGGGCGATCCCGCTGCGCGAACTCCTCCGCGCCGACCCGGCGGCCTTCGTGCCCGCCAGGCCCGACCCCGACAGCGCCGCCCGCATCCTGGTCTCCTCCGGCTCCGAGGCGGAGCCGAAGATGATCGCGTACTCCCACAACGCCCTCGCCGGTGGCCGGGGGAACTTCCTGGCCTCCCTGATCACCGACGGCACCCCGCCCCGCTCGCTCTTCCTGGTGCCCCTCGCCTCGGCCTTCGGCTCCAACGGCACCGCCGTCACCCTCGCCCGGCACGGCGGCACGCTCGTCCTGCTCGACCACTTCACGCCCGAGGCCGCGCTCGCCGCCGTACGGGAGCACGCGCCCACCCACGTCCTCGGCGTGCCGACGATGATCCGGATGATGCTCGAACACCTCGAAGCGGCCGGGGAGTCGGCCGACGAGGGGCCGGGGGCGCTGCCCGCGCCCACCGCGCTGGTCCTCGGCGGCGCGCCGCTGGACGAGCGGACCGCGCGGGCGGCGGCCGAGGCGTTCGGCTGTCCGGTGGTGAACCTGTACGGGTCCGCCGACGGCGTCAACTGCCACACCGGGCTCCCCGGGCAGCGCAAGCCCGCACCGGCCACCGCTTCGGCCGCCGTCGCGGCCGCCGTGACCGCGGACGTCTTTACCGCGGACGTCGTCGTCGGCGTCCCGGACCCGCGGGTCGCCGAGATCCGGATCGCCGACCCGGACACCCACGCACCGCTGCCGGACGGCAGGATCGGCGAGATCGTCTCGCGGGGCCCGATGACCCCGCTCTGCTACGTGGCCTCGCCCGAACTCGACGCCCGTTACCGCACCCCCGGGGGCTGGGTGCGCACCGGGGACCTGGGGTTCCTCGACGACGAGGGGGCCCTGCACGTCGTCGGCCGGCTCAAGGACGTGGTGATCAGGGGCGGCGCCAACATCAGTCCCGCCGAGGTCGAACGCGCCCTCGTGGCCCACCCCGGGGTGCGCGACGCGGTGTGCGTCGGCGTGCCGGACCCGCTGATGGGGGAGCGGCTCGCCGCCTGTGTGGTGCCGCGTGCCGGTGCGCGGGTCCCCGACGTCGCCGGGCTCGGCGCGTATCTGACGGAACGCGGTCTCGACCGGCACAAGCACCCCGAGCACGTCCTGATCCTGCCGGAGCTGCCGCTCACGGCGGCCGGGAAGCCGGACCGGGCCGCGCTGCGGCTGCGGTTCGTGCCCGCCGAGGTGTAGCGCGGAGCGGCTGGGACGGAAGGACGGAAGGACGGAAGGAGGGAAGGGGGGAGGGCGTCGAACGGCGCCCTCCCCCCTCCTGCCTCGCGGTGGTCCTGCTACCCGGCGGCGCCCATCGCCTTCTTCAGCTCGGCCGCCGCGTCCCGGTACACCTTCAGCAGGTCAAGGTCCTCGCCCGGGTAGTTGACGATCTCGACCTGCTTCGCGCCCGAGTCCGGCAGGACCGGGCCCGTCGTCATGTGCGCGTTGTCGAGGACGAGGGCGGGCTTCTTCGCGGACAGCGTGGCGAGTTGGGACGGGGTGACCGGCTCGGGGCCGTACGAGCCGACCTGGGTGGCCCCGGCGAGGCCCGCCGCCCAGCCGGTGAACGCCTGCGCGACGACGTTCGGGCTCCTGCCGCCGGGCCAGGCCGACTTGAGCTCGCCGTTCAGCTTGCCGACCTCGCCGTCGAGCCCGGTCTTCCAGCGTGCGGCGGCGTCCTTCGTACCGAACAGGCCGCCCAGACGCAGGACTTCGGCCCCAGCTTTCGCCGGGTCGTTGTCCAGGTTCACCTCGACCAGCTTCGCCTTCGAACCGGCGGCCTCCTTGATCTTCGCCGCGTACGGCTCGAAGGGCGCGTACAGCACGAAGTCCGCCTTCGCGACGGCCGCGAGGTCCGACGGCTTCGGGTCGTAGTCCGGGGCGTGGTGCACCGACTGCGGCACGATCACCGTGATGTCCTCGGCCCCCGCGGCCTTCGCGAACGCGCCCTCCCACGTCGTCGTCACCACCACGACCGGTTTGCCGGACCCGGCCGACCCGGACCCGGACCCGCCCGGCGCGGCCGACGCGCCGGTGGTGGCGCCGTCGGTGCTCCCGCACCCGGCGATGAGCAGCGACAGCGCGGCCGCGCTCAGTGCCAGGACGGGGCCGCGGGGGCGGAGGAGGAGGCGGGGGACTGCGGTACGGACGCGGGTGCGCGCCATGAGCGGTTTCTCCGTTCGGGGACGAGATGCGCGGCGAGGACGACGGCCCCCGCCGTGAGGACCAGGACAGGACCGGGCGGCCAGTCGAGCCGGAGGGCGAGCAGGAACCCGGTGAGGTTGACGGTGACGCCGATGCCGACCGCCCACAGCGTGATCGACACCAGCGACCGGCCGAGCCGCCGCGCGGCCAGCGCGGGCAGCAGCGTCAGCGCGTCGACGAGCAGCGCGCCGGTCAGTTTGATCGCCCCGGCGACGGCCACCGCCACCAGGACCAGCAGCGCCGTGGTCAGGAACCGCACCGGGACGCCGGAGCACTGGGCGAGCTCCCGGTCGTACAGGAGCAGCGCCACGTCCCGCCGCCGCCACCAGAACAGCGCCGGTACGGCCACGGCGAGCGCGCCCAGCACGACGAGGTCGGCGGTGCCGACGGACAGCACCGAGCCCCAGAGCAGCGCGAACGCGCCGGAGGCGTTGACGCCCGAGACGGCGAGCAGGAGCAGCGCGGCGGCGATGGCCAGGCTCATCAGCAGGCCCATCGCCCCGGACAGCCCGCCGGGCGTCCTGGCGAGCGGCGCGACCCCGGCCCCGGACAGCGCGCACGCGACCAGCGCGCACAGCATCGGGTCGAGACCGGTGAGCAGCCCGACCGCGATGCCGAGCAGCGCCACGTGCATCATCGCGAACCGCACCGGCATGATGTCGAGACCGACGATGACCACACCGATCACCGGCAGGGCGACGGCGGCGAGCAGCAGCGCGAACCCGGCGCGCTGGACGGGCAGCAGTTGCAGCATGGCGCCGAGGTCGGCACCGGCGGCGAGATGCACCCCGGAGGCGAGATCGATTCCGGGGGCGAGATCGACTCCGGTGGCGAAGCGGCCACCGGCCGCGAGGGTGTTCACCGCACCTCCCGCAGGCGTCCGGCGGCCATCTCCAGGACCCGGTCGCAGCGTTCGGCGAGCGCTCGGTCGTGGGTGACGACGACGAGCGTGACGGGCAGCGACGTCAGCACGTCGGCCGCCTCCTCCTGGCCGTCGAAGTCGAGAGCGGCCGTGGGTTCGTCGGCGAGCAGCACCTGTGCCCCGGCCGCCACGCAGCCGATCGCCCGGGCCAGATACATGCGCTGCAACTGCCCGCCGGACAGGGTGTCCACCGGTCGTGCGGTCAGCGCGCCGACGCCGAGCCGTGAGGCCGCCTCGGTCGCCGCCGGGACCGCCGACGGGCCGCCGCTGGCGAGGAGTTCGGAGCCGCGCAGCGGAAAGCGGCCCGCCGCGGGCTTCTGCGGGATCCACGCGCAGGCCCGCCGCCGCCACGCCCACTCGGCGGCCGACCGGGCCTCACGGCCGCCGACCTCGATGGTGCCGGTGGGGCGCGCGTGCAGCCCGAGCAGTGCCCGGAGCAGGGTGGTCTTGCCGGAGCCGTTGGTCCCGGTCAGGGCGACCCGTTCGCCGGCGGCGATCTCCAGATCGACCCCGACGACGGCCTCGGTGCGCCCGTGCCGGCAGCCGACCCCGCGCAGCCGTATGTCCAGTCCGCCCATGCCCCGTCTTCCTCCCCGTCCCGCGTCCGCGCCGGACCGGCGCCGTGCCGGTGGCGGGGGAGGAGTCGGACGGCGGCGGCCCGGGGTTCCCGCGCGACCGCACCAGAACATTCCGGCAGCCGCCGGGAACCCGTGGGAGGCGCCCGCCGACCCCTTTCCCGTCAGTTCCCCACGCACCAGGAACCACGGGAGTCGCCATGAACCGCAGGGAGTTACTCCGCACCACCACCGCCCTCGGAGTCGGTGGCGCCCTCGCCGCCACGACGAGCACCACCGCGAATGCCGCTGCCCCGACGCCGACCGCAGCCGTGACACCGACCGCCGCCGCGACGTCGGGCGCCGCCGCCCCGAAGCCGTCCGAACGGCCGCTGCGCGTCCACCTCGTGATGTACGACGGCGTCGAGGACCTCGACTTCGCCGCGCCGTACGAAGTGCTGTCCGCCGCCGGGTACTTCAGCCCGCGCCCCGTCGAGGTGCGGTACGTGTCGGCCACCGGCGCCCGCTCGGTCACCGCCGCCTTCGGCACCCGGGTGCACGGCATCAAGCCCTGGGCGCCCGAGGACGCCGATCTGCTCGTCGTCCCCGGCGGTGGCTACGCGCGCCGCGACCGGCCCGGCGTCTGGGCCGAGATCGACCGGGGGATCCTGCCCCGCGCGCTCGCCGACGCCGTACGCCCCGGGCTCACCGTGAGCGCGCTGTGCACCGGCGTCATCCTGGTCGCCGCCGCGGGCCTGACGAAGGGCCGTCCGTGCACCACCCACCACAAGGCCAAGGACGAACTGGAGCGGCGCGGCGGTCTGTTGAAGAACGCCCGGGTCGTCGACGACGGGGACCTCGTCACGGCCGGTGGCGTCACCTCGGGGCTCGAACTCTCGCTGTGGCTGGCCCGCCGCGAACTCGGCCCCGACACGGCGCTCGGCCTGGAGGAGATGCTGGAGTACGAGGCCCGTGGCACCGTGTGGACCTCGGACCGCACGCCCGTCAGGCCACGCTCCTGATCCGCCGCACCAGCAGCCCGCCCGCCAGGGTGACCACGGCGGCGGCCGTGTAGAGGCCGGTGTAGCCGCCGAGGTGGGCGATGACCGGGGCGGCCAGGGCCGGGGCGAGCACCTGCGGCCCCGAGTTGGCGATGTTGATGACGCCGAGGTCCTTGGCGCGGTCCGCGGCCTCCGGCAGCACCTGGGTGACCAGGGCCTGGTCGACCGCGAGATAGATCCCGAACCCGGCACCGAGGACCGCGGCCGCGGCGATCGCCGCCGGCCAGGTGTGCACCAGGGCGAGCAGCAGCGCGGCGGCGGCCATGACCAGCGAGCAGAGCACGACGAAGGTCTTGCGGCGCCCGACCCGGTCCGAGAGCACCCCGAACGGGATGGCGGTCGCCGCCGCGCACAGCGTGTACACCACGGTGAGGATCAGCACGCCGGTGCCGGGGTCGCCGTAATGCACGGCGTCGGCGAGGAAGTAGAAGAGGTAGAGGGTGCCGAGGGCGTTGCCGAGGTTGATCAGGAACCGGGTGAGCCAGGCCCAGCCGAAGTCCGGGTGCCGCCGGGGGCTCACCCAGAACGACCGCGCGAACGCGCGGACGTCGGACGCGCGGATCTCGGACGCACGGATGCCCGACGTGCGGATGCCGGACGTGCGGCCGTCCCCGCCCCTGGGCCTCGGCCCGCGCGGCCCCGGCTCGCGGGGCAGCGGCGGCTCGCCGTGCAGCAGCACGAACGGCAGGGCGAGGGCGACGGTGAGCAGCGCGAGCGTGCCGTAACCGGAGCCGACCCCGGTGACCAGGAGCGTCGTGATCAGCGCGCCGAGGACCAGACCGACCGACTGCATGAGCCCGGTCCAACCGGAGACCTGGGCGCGCTGGGCGACCGGCACCCGGTCGGCGATGGGGGTGGTGACCCCGGCCAGCATCGCGTTCAGACCGGCCTGCGCGAGGCACCAGCCCACGGCCACCCCGGCCACCGTGTGCTGCGCCGCGGTGAACGCGAGCCCCGCCGCGCCCGCCGCCGCCCCGCCCACGATCCACGGCCGACGGCGCCCGAACCGGCTCGTCGTACGGTCCGACCAGGCGCCCGCGAGCGGGTTCGTCACCACGGCGACGAGCGCGCCGAGCCCGGTGACCAGGGACAGCGCGTCGCTCTTGCCGTGCGGGTCGATGCGCTCCAGCTGGAGCGGCAGCAGGATCTGGATCGGCGTCATGAACGCCATGAAGACGGCGAGCGTGGCGAGCGACAGACTCGCCGTCCAGCCGGCGCCGACCCGGGCGGTGGGCTCGGCGTGCACGTCGGGCACCTCGGGACCGCCGCCCGCCCGGGGCAGCGCGGCGTCTCTCGCGGGGGGATCGGTCATGGCCTTCCTCTCCCTCCTCCGCTACGGCCGCTGCGCGGCGATCAGGTCGCGGTACCAGTCGAAGCTGGCGCGGGGCGTGCGGGCGCCGGTGGCGAAGTCGACCTCGACCAGGCCGAACCGCTGGTGGTACCCCTCGGCCCACTCGAAGTTGTCGAGCAGCGACCAGGTGAAGTAGCCGCGCACGTCGACCCCTTGGGCCATCGCGTCGGCGACCGCGCCCAGATGTCCGGCCAGGTAGTCGATCCGCGCCGGATCGTGGCTGCCCTCGGGCTGGGAGCAGCCGTTCTCGGTGATCCAGACCGGCGGGAGGTCGGCGCCGTAGCGGGCCTTGAGTCCGGTGAGGAGTTCGGTCAGCCCGTCCGGCACCACCGGCCAGTCGAAGGACGTCCGCAGGTACGGTTCCGCCGGCTCGGCGAGATCGAACGGCAGCCCCGCCGCCGGATCCCTCGGCGCTGTGATCCAGCTCGGGTTGTAGTAGTTGATGCCGAGCCCGTCCAACGGCGCGCCGATCGACGTGAGATCACCGTCCCTGACCACCCCGCCCCAGGCCGGGTCCGGCATCCCGTACGCGGACAGGTCGGGGTAACGCCCGTGCAGCAGCGGGTCGTTGAACAGCCGGTTGTGCAGGATGTCGTACGCGTCGGCCGCCGCCGTGTCCGCTTCGCCCCGGGCGTCCTGGCGGAGCCGTACCGGGGTGCAGTTGTTCGCGACGAGCACCTGCGCGTCCGGCACGGCGGCCCGCAGCGCCGCGGTCGCCAGACCGTGGCCGAGCAGCTGGTGGTGGGCGACCGGCAGCGCGTCCAGAAGCAGCGCCCGGCCGGGGGCGTGCACGCCGAAGCCGTAGCCGAAGGACATGTGCACGAAAGGCTCGTTGAGGGTGATCCAGCGGGTCACCCGGTCCCCGAGCCGGTCGGCGACCACGGCCGCGTACTCGCCGAACCGGTACGCCGTCTCCCGGTTCAGCCAGCCGCCCTCGTCCTCCAGGGCCTGCGGCAGGTCCCAGTGGAACAGGGTGGGGGTGGGCTCGATCCCGGCGTCGAGCAGCGCGTCGACGAGCCGCTCGTAGAAGTCGAGGCCGCGCGGCTCCACCTTCCCCGCGCCACTGGGCAGGATCCGCGGCCAGGACACCGAGAAGCGGTACGCGTCGAGGCCGAGCCGCCGCATCAGCGCCACGTCCTCGTCGAAGCGGTGGTAGTGGTCGCAGGCCACATCCCCGGTGTGCCCGTCCCGCACGGTCCCGGCGCGGTGGGTGAAGGTGTCCCAGATCGACGGGCCCTTGCCGTCCTCGTCGGCGGCGCCCTCGATCTGGTACGCGGCGGTGGACGCGCCCCAGACGAAGTCGGCCGGGAATCGGGGGAGTTCGGGTGAGCTGGCGGGCACGGGCGGCTGCCTTCCGTCGATCCGGGGCGCGGGATGTCCTCCACGGCGGGCGGCAACGTAACATGAACTCTTGTTCACGTTCTATGGCTGGGACGGACGGATCCTCATCCCCCTGCCGCGCCGGACGTCAGCCGCTCCCGCAGGTCCGCCCAGTACGCGTCGAGCATCCGCTTCAGCTCGGCCACGGTCTCCCGGTCCGGCTCCCCGCCGCCCTTGAACACCTCGTGCAGCACGGCGTTCGCCGCCCACACCACCATCCGGGTCCCGCGCTCCGCGAGCGCCCCGCCCGGGCGGCCGGTCAACTGCTCCACGATCCGCCGCAGACCGTCCGCGACCAGGGCGTTGCTCGCGTCGTCGGCCCGCGCGAGCTCCGGGCTCAGATGCCGCCCCGCCCACAGCGCCATGCCGCCGGGCTGGGCGCGGAACAGCTCGGCGTACACGTCGACCATCGTGCCGACGAGATCGGAGAGTTCACCCTCGACGGCACGGCGCACCAGCGCGTCGATCGTGGTCGCGAACCCCGCCAGATAGCGCCGCCCGAGCGCGTCGACGACCGCGCTCTTGTCCGGGTAGAACTGGTAGATGCTGCCGACCGGCACCCCCGCCGCCTCGGCGACCCGGCGCATGGTCAGCGCCTCGAACCCGTCCTGCGACAGGATCCGGTCGGCCGCGTCCAGAATCGCCTCGGCCCGCGCCCGGCTGCGCGCCTGCCGAGGCTCCCGCCGTACCCGCGGCCGGTCCTGGGTTCCTTCCTCGGCCCCTTCTCGGGCCCTTTCTCGGGTCCCTTCCCGGGGCATGCTTCCGCCCGGTGCCGCTGCTTCCATCACCACACGCTCCCGGTCGTCCGATGGGGGTGGGGGAACGTAACACGGCGGCACCGGGCGAGAAGCCGGGCGGCTCAGGGCCTCGATGGCTCAGGCTCCGGGCGGCGGTTCCTGCGGTGGCGGTGGCGGTGGCGGCGGCCCCTCGGCCCGTACCGCACGCACCACCACCACGACCACACAGAACGCGATCAGCGTCTCCGCCCAGAAGAACGCCAGATAGTCGAGGAGACTGCCGATCGGCGGGGTGCCGGGCGCCGCGTTGCGGAAGGCGACCAGGGCGAACAGGGTCGCCGCCATCCAGCCGAGGGCCGGCCAGGTCAGCCCCGTCCGGCGGCGGACCAGGAACCAGGCGCCCAGCAGGACCGCCACCGTCAGGGCCCACATCGCCACCATCATGAACACGGCGAACACCAGCACGCTGCCCGAGCGCGGCAGCTCCATCGCGAACACGGCGGCGCCGCGCTCCTCGGACGCGTCCACCGCGAGCGAGAACAGCGCGTCCCGGTTCACCAGCGTCATCCGCACCGGCACCGGTTCGCCGCCGAGCAGCGCCGAGAACTCCGGCTCGGTCGCGTACGAGTCGAACGGGTAGTCCGTGATGGGGCCGCCCGTCAGGGCCACCGGCACATCGACCGACGAGATCCGGCGGTGCGCCGGGAACGAGAGGTCGCCGCGCACGGCGGGCGAGGTCAGCAGCGTCAGATCACCGGTCGGGGAGAGCCCGCCCGCCTCGGCCAGTGCGCCGCGCGGGGTGACCAGGATCCGCAGCGTCAGCTCGCGCCCGGTCGCGTCGACGCGCTGCACGGCGGCGTCGACGTCGATCCGGTCCTGCTCCTCCGAACCACCCACGGTGTAGCGGGTGTTGAGATCCTGGCGCTCCCCGTACTGCAGCCAGAGACCGCACAGCGCCGCCACCGTGACCGCCGCCACGACGAGCACGACACCGACGAGCCCGCCCCGCGAGCCCGGCCCCGACCCTGACTCTGGCCCTGTTCCCGGTCCCGAACGCGCGGCGCGACGGCCACGGGGCGCGGTCACGCGGCCGGCTTGCCGGGCTGGTCGTGCGTGGAGCAGTGGATGCCCCCGCCGCCGGACGCGATCGTGTCGATCTGCAACTGCACGATGTCCCGCTTCGGGAAGTGCTCCTGAAGAATGCTCTTGGCCCGCGCGTCCGCCTTCCGGTCGCCGAACTTCGGCAGGAAGACGGAGTCGTTGGCGATGTAGAAGTTGATGTACGTCGACACGAAGTCGTCGCCCTCGCCGGTGATCCGGTCCAGATCGGGCTGCGGCAGATCGATGATCTCGAACCGCCGCCCACGGGCGTCCGTCGCCTTCTCGAGCACCGAACGGGCCTGGTCGGCCGAGCGCGACCAGGAGTCCGGGGGAGAACCGGGGAACGCCTGGTCGAGCAGGACGACACCGGGAGCGGTGAACCGGACCAGGCTGTCGACGTGCGCGTCCGTGATGTCCTCGCCGCGCACGCCCGCCAGCCACACCACCTTCTCGACGCCGAGCGTGTCGATCAGCTCGTCCTCGATCTGGTCCCGGCTCTTCCCGCGGTTGCGGTTGTCGTTGACGATCGAGCTCTCGGTGACGAGGAGCGTCCCCTCGCCGTCCGTCTCGAACGAGCCGCCCTCGGCGACGAGCGGCGCCTGCTCGCGCGGGATGTGGTAGCGGGCGAGCAGCTTGCGGCCGACCTGTCCGTCGTTGCCGTGCTCCTGCTTGTCGCCCCACCCGTTGAAGTTGAAGTCGATGCCCAGCAGCTTGCCGTCGTCCTCGACGAACACCGGCACGGTGTCCCGCGCCCACAGGTCGTCCACCGGCAGCGGGATCACCTCCACCTGCCGCCCGCACGCGCGCTGCGCCGCCGCCACCTGGTCCGGCCGGGCCATCATCACCACGGCCTCGTACTCGCCGATCGCCCGGGCGATCCTGGCGATGTCCTCACGGACGTAGGGCAGGTCGTCCTCCCACACGGAGGCGAGCGCGGGCCAGGACATGAAGGTACGGGTGTGGCTGTCCCACTCGGCACCGAAACGGCGCTCGCCCGCGGCGCCCGACGCGGTGTTGGTGCGGGCCGGGACCGGGGCGGTCGTCGTGCCGCCGCCCGCGTTCTCGTTCGGGCCGCACGCGGTGGCTCCCAAGGACAGGGCGCCGCCGATGGCGGCGAAGGCGCGCAGAGCGGCACGTCGGGAGGGGAGGAGTGGGGACACGAATGCTCCGTTCATGGGCTGGCGAGAGTATCCGGGGGCGCTGGGCGTGGCGCGGCGACGCGGCGCGACACCGGATTCGCGGGCCTTGGCTTCACGCGGTTGGGGGCCGGGACGCGGCCGACCGGGCGCGTGGGTGGGGGTGGCCGTGCCGCCACTCTGGCACTGACTGAATTTTCAGTCAAATGACGGCGGCGCTGATCGGGGCGCCGGAGGGGGTGTCCATGGCGGCACCGGCCGGGGTGCCGGCGGGGGCGCTGAGACGCGGCGCGTACGGCTCCGGCGCGGGCGCCCCGGCGGGTCCGCCAGGCCCGGCCGGGGCCGTGAGGGCCGCCGCCTCGGCCGCGATCGCCCCACGCATCAGCTCCCGCGCGTGGGCGGCGGGCAGGATCCCGATGAGGCGGCGGGTCGCCAGGCCGTCCACCAGCACGGTGAGCCGTTCGGCCGCCGCGACCAGGGCCGCCCCGGGGGCCGCCGCGGCGCGGGGTCCGAGCAGCCCGAGCAGATCCGTGACCTCCCGGACCCGCTCCCGGTCGGCCCGGTCCAACTCCTCCCGCAGCTCCGGGTCGAACACGGCCCCCGCGCGGAGCTCGCCCCACACCGCGCTGTTCTCGCGCACCTCGGGAAGATCGTGGAAGTCGCGCGTGAGGCGCCGCGCGAGCTCACCGAGCGGACCGGCCGCCCCCGGGTCCCCGGCGCCCCCGCCGCCCGCGGCGGCCCGCTCCGCGCGCTCGCCGACGAAGCGCAGGGTGTGCCGGAGCAGCCCGGCCCGGTCGCCGAAGTGGTAGTAGACGAGTGCCTTGGAGATCCCGGCCTCGGCCGCCAGCTCTTCGAGGCGGAGCCCGCGGACCCCGTGCCGGGCGATCACGCGGGCCGCCGCCACGAGGATCGCCGTCTTCCTGTCCTTCACCCCTGAGCTCCCCGTTCCTGTTCCTGCTGCGTGGTTCCTGGTGCGTGGTCCCGGGCGCCTGGCGCTTGGTGCCAGACCCCTGAGGGCATATGTTGACTGAAACTTTAGTCAACAGGCACGATCGGCGTGGGCGTGCGCCATACGTCCTGTCCGTCCTCCCGGTACCGCCTCCCCGTACCCCGCTCGTCCTGCCCGCACCGCCGAAAGAGCAGCCCATGTCCCCCACGCCGTTCCCCGGGCGCCCGTCGGCCCGCACGACGGACCCGGCCGAGACCCTCCCGTACGTGATCGGGGGCTATCGGATCCAGTCGAGACTGGGCGCGGGCGGCATGGGTGTCGTCCATCTCGCCCGCACCCCGGGCGGGCGGCCCCTCGCGCTCAAGGTGGTGCGCGAGGAGTTCGCGGCGGACCCGGAGTTCCGCGCCCGGTTCGCCCAGGAGGTGGCCAGCGCGCGGCGGATCCATGGTCTGTTCACCGCGCAGGTCGTGGACGCGGGGCCCGACGACCCGGTCCCCTGGCTCGCCACCGCCTATGTGCCGGGCCCCTCGCTCCAGCAGGCCGTCGAACGGCACGGCCCGCTGCCGACCCGTACCGTGCTCCTGCTCGTCGCCGGGATCGCCGAGGCCCTCCAGGCCATCCACCGGGCGGGCGTCGTGCACCGCGACCTCAAGCCCGCCAATGTGCTGCTCGCCGCCGACGGCCCGCGCGTCATCGACTTCGGCATCGCCCGCGCGGCCGACGCCACCGGCCTCACCGGCACCGGACTCAGGATCGGCACCGCCGCCTACATGGCCCCCGAGCAGGCGCTCGGGCACCCCGTCACCCCCGCGACCGACGTCTTCGCGCTCGGCGCCCTCGCCGCGTACGTGGCCGGTGGCGCGCTGCCCTTCGGCACCGGGCCCGAATCGGCCGCGCTCTACCGGGTGGTGCACGAACCGGCCGACCTCTCCCGCGTACCGGCGGAACTGCGGGAGCTGCTCGCCCGCTGCCTGGCGAAGGAGCCCGCCCTGCGCCCCTCGCCGGGCGCCCTGATCGCCGCCGTACGGGCGCACCCGGCGGCCGGTCCCGCGCTGGAGTTCGGCGTGGACTGGCTGCCGGACGCGGTCGGCCGTGAGGTCGGCCGTGAGGTCGGACGAGAGGTCGGGCCAGGGGCGCAGGGCGGGGAGACCGGGCGGCCCCGGACCGCCGACCCCACCCTCCTCGACCGCCCGGCCGGGCCCGCCCCCGGCCGCCACGACCTCCCCACCCGGGCCGCCGTTCCCGAGGTGATGGCCACCGCGCCCCGGGGGCGCCGGAGCCGGCCAGGGCGCCGCCGTACGGCACTCGCCCTCGGCGCCCTCGTCCTGCTCGCCGTGCTCGGCGGCGCCGCCGCGTTCGTGGCCGGGGCGTTCGACCGCCCCGGCTCCGGCGCCGCCCGGACGGACGACCACCCGGCGGGCTACCCGGAGGTCGAACTCACCCTCCCCGACGACGGCTACGAGTTCGACCTCGGTACGGGAAAGGTCGCCCCGGCCGGGACGGCGGCCTGGTACCTCGCCCGCGACAAGGACGCCTTCGCACTGCCCGACGACGTCGACGCCTTCGTCGGCGCGGGGGACGAACTGAGCCCGGCCGACTGCGTGCGCGGCCTCGACCGGGAGCCGGTGACCCGCCTGGCGTTCGGCGAACTGGCCGACGAGCGCCCGTTCTGCGTCCGCAGCTCCGACGGCGGGCGGATCGCCGTGGTGCGGCTCGTGGCGGCGACCCCGGGGAGCGGCCCGGTGACGATCGCGGTGAGCCAGTTCCGTACGGACGGGCAGGGCGCTGCGGGACGGTGACGGATGGGGTGGTGACGGATAGGGCGATCGCGGGCGGGACAGCGCGCCGGGCCGGATAGGGTTCATGACATGGCGTCTCGCAGTACTCAGATCCTGGAAGCGGCCGCGCGGGTGATCGCCCGGCGCGGTGTGCGCGGTCTGCGCGTGGAGGAACTGGCCGAGGAGGCAGGGGTCTCCACCGGCCTGATCTACTACCACTTCAAGGACCGCACGGGCATCCTGCGCAACACGCTCGAGTACATTAACGACCGCGCCGAGCGCTACACGACCGCGGCGGAGGGCGAGGACGCCGAGCCGCTGACCCCGCGCGCGGAGCTGGAGCAGGTGCTGCTCCTGGAGCTCCAGGACATCCCCGAGGTGCGGGAGAACAGTACCGCCTGGGGCGAGCTGCGGGCCAGCGCCGTCTTCGATTCCGTCCTGCGCGAGGACCTCGCCCGGGCCACCCTCGTCTGGGTCCAGGAGGTCGCGGCGCTCCTCGGCCAGGTGCAGCCGCTCGCGCCCGCCGCCACCCTCGCCGCGGCCGCCGAACGCCTCACCGCGCTCCTGGAGGGCCTGAGCATGCGCTGGCTGAGCGGCGGCCTCGACATCACGCACGCGCGCGGGCTCCTGTCCGACGCCGTCGAGGTGGAGCTGGCCGGGCTGAGCAAGCCGTAGCCGCCTCGCGGGGCCGCTGTCTCCGCGTCCGGATCCAGGTCCTCATCCAGATCGTCATCTGGATCCAGGATTCTGGATCCAGGATTCTGGATCCTCATCCGGATCCTTCCGGTCGGGGGTCCGGCTCCTCCCAGCCATTGACTGAAATTTCAGTCAGTGCCACAGTGAGGCCACCGCGACGTCGCTGACCCGCCGCCTCCGTGCGCTTCTCGCCTCGCCTCCTCTCGCCTCCTCTCGACCTCCTCTTGACGCACCGCGGCTTTCCGTGAAGTCCGTCGAAAGTCTTGACTGAAAATTCAGTTAAGGCCACGATCCCTCCCAACGACTGAAAAGAGACTCCCGATGACCGGTTTCCGTATGCCCGCCGAGTGGTCCGAGCACGACGGCTGTCTGATGGCCTGGCCCACCCGCGCCGACCTGTGGGACGGCGTCCTCGACGCCGTGAAGGGGGAGTACGCCGAAGTCGCCCGCGCCATCTCCCGGTTCGAGCCGGTCACCATGGTCGCCCCGCCGGGCTTCGGCGACGACGCCCGCGCCCACTGCGCCGACGCCGACGTCCAGGTCGTCGAACTGCCCCTCGACGACTCCTGGTTCCGCGACTCGGCGCCGCTCTTCGTGCTCGACGAGGCCGGGAACCGGGCCGGGGTCGACTTCCGCTTCAACGCCTGGGGCCGCAAGCACCACCCGTACGACTCCGACGACCGGATCAGCGCCCTGCTGCTCGACCTCCTCGGCGTCGACCGCATCGCCTCCGAGATGATCCTCGAAGGCGGCGCCATCACCGTCGACGGCGAGGGCACCCTCATCACCACCGAGCAGTGCCTCCTCCACCCCAACCGCAACCCCGGCCTCACCAGGGACCAGATCGAGGCCGAGCTGAAGAGCCGCCTCGGTGTGGAGAAGGTGATCTGGCTCCCGTACGGCGGACTGCTCGACACCGAGACCGACGGCCACGTCGACGGCGTCTGCGCCTTCGCCGCCCCCGGCAAGGTCGTCGTCTCGCTGCCCGCCGACCCCGAGCACCCCGACCACGCCCGGATGCGCGCCAACCGCGCCGTCCTGGAGGTTTCCACCGACGCACGGGGCCGCGCCCTGGAGATCGTCGACGTGCCGCAGACCGCGTACGGGGAGGTCGCGGGCGTCCGCGTCGAGGTCTCGTACCTCAACTACTACGTGGCCAACGGCGGCGTCGTCGTCCCGGTGGCGGGGGAGCCGCAGGACCTCGCCGCCCTTGAGGTGATCGCCGCCGCGTACCCGGACCGCAAGGTCGTCGGCGTGCCCGCCCCGGTGATCGCGTACGGCGGCGGGGGGGTCCACTGCATCACCCAGCAGCTCCCCGCGGCCCGTCCCCGCCCCCGCGCCTAGGTTCCGCCCTGCTCCTCCCCCTCCGCCGTACCGAAAGACCGAAAGAGAGCGCGACGATGAGCACCGCACCGCCCCCGCCCCGCCTCCCGGCCCGCGGCCCAGCCGCGCGCCGGGTCAGGACCGCGCTCGCGGCCCTCGCCTCGGCCGCCGTCCTGGCCGTCGCCACGGCCTGCGCGGGCCCGCCACGGGGCGGCGGCGACGGCGTCGGTGCCTCGTTCGCGCTCTCCGCCGGTACGCCGAAGGCCCGGGGGGAGATCGACTCCTTCTCGTGGGCGCTGTACGCCGAGCCGCCCACCCTCGACTACACCGTGGCCTTCGACTACCCGCAGAACACGATCCTCTCCAACGTCTGCGAGAGCCTGATGCGGTGGACGCCCGGGCTCACCCTGGAACCGGGTCTGGCCCGCCGCGCCACCAACCCCGACCCGCTGACCTGGGTGTACGACCTGCGCGACGGCGTACGGTTCCACGACGGCCGGACCATGACCGCGGCCGACGCCGTGTTCAGCCTGGAACGGCAGCGTGACCCCGGGAACGCCGCCGCCTGGGCGCAGAACTTCCAGAACGTGGCCTCGATCCGCGCCACCGGACCGCTCCAGGTCACCGTCACCCTCACCAAGCCCGACTCGCAGTTCAACCAGTACATGGCGACGGCGGCGGGCGTCGTCGCCTCGGCGGCGGGCATCAAGGCGGCCGGCGAGGACTACGGCACCTCCGGCGGCCTCGCGTGCACGGGCCCCTTCACCCTCGGCGAATGGAAGAAGGGCCAGTCGCTCGAACTCGACCGCTTCGACGACTACCGGGGTACGGCCAAGGCCAAGGCCGGGGCCAAAGCCCAGGCAGTGGCCCAGGCGGGGGCCCAGGCCGGGGCCAAGGCCAAGAAGGTCGTCTTCCGCTTCCTCACCGACCCCTCCGCCCGCACCAACGCGCTGCTCAGCGGCGAGGTCGACGGCGGCTACCTCATCCCCACCGAGAGCTACGGCCGCCTCAAGAACAGCGGCGTCGGCACCCTCTACTTCGGTGAGGGCCTCAGCACCGTCAACCTCGGCATCACGAACATGAAGGGCCCGCTCGGCGACGTCAGGGTCCGCCGCGCGCTGTCCCTCGCCCTCGACCGGACCGGGTTCGTGACGGCGGGCCTCGGCGGTGCCGGGGCCGCGACCGGTTCCCTCACCACCCGCGCCGCGTGGGCGGGCGCCTCGCCCGAGGTCCGCAAGACCGCCTTCGCCGGACTCACGCCCGCACCGGACCGCGACCTGGCGAAGGCCCGCGAGC
This sequence comes from Streptomyces sp. NPDC090025, assembly GCF_044748125.1. Taxonomy (NCBI): domain Bacteria; kingdom Bacillati; phylum Actinomycetota; class Actinomycetes; order Kitasatosporales; family Streptomycetaceae; genus Streptomyces; species Streptomyces sp. NPDC090025. The sequence continues at coordinate 645,571 of NZ_JBIVFL010000002.1, forward strand.
TGGTCAAGGAGGCAGGCGTCGGCGGCCGGACCATCACCGTCGCGACGAGCGCCATCGGCCAGGACGTCTCGCTGCTCGCCACCGCCGTGCAGGCCGCGGGCACCCAGATCGGGCTGCGGATCGACCTCAAGTCCGTCGCCCCCAACGCCTTCACGGCCCTGTTCACCGACCCCGAGGCCCGCGAGGGCATCGACGCCTTCCCGCTCACCTACTACGACTCCATCACCGACCCGCTCGACTTCCTGACCAACTTCAGGACCGGCGCGTACCTCAACTTCGCCGGATTCAGCGACAAGCGCTACGACGCCCTCGTCGAGCAGGCCACCGCCAGCTATGACACCGAGCAGCGGCTGCGGATCGCGAGCGAGCTCCAGCGCATGGCCGCCGACCAGCTGCCGTGGATCCCGGTCGCCGAGTGGCCGACCGCGCTGTTCCTCAACAAGCGGATCACCGGGGCCCCGACCACCATCGCCTACATGTACTACCCGTGGGCCGCCGACATCGGCGCCGCCCCGGCGGCCGAGGGGAGCACGCCGTGACCGCCCGAACCGCCCTGCCCTTCCTGAAGTTCGCCGCCCGGCGGACCGTCGAGATGGCCCTCACCCTCCTCGTCGCCTCCTTCGCCGTCTTCGGCGCCATGTACCTGGCGCCCGGCAGCCCCGCCGGCTTCCTCCTCTCCGGACGCTCCGCCTCGCCCGAGGCGCTCGCCGCGATCAACGCCCGCTACCACCTCGACGACCCGTTCGCGGTGCGCTACCTGCACTGGCTCGGCGACCTGCTCCAGGGCGACTTCGGCCGCTCGCTCACCTACCGCACCGACGTCTCGCGGCTGCTCGCCGACCGGCTGCCGACCACCCTGCTGCTGGTCGCCATGGCGCTCGTCGTGGTCGTCGTGGTCGGGCTCGTGCTGGGCCGGGTCGCCGCCGTACGGGGCGGCCGCACCGACGCCGCCGTGCTCGTCGCGACCACCCTCGCCGTCGGCACCCCGTCCTTCGTCGCGGCCGTCCTCCTCCAGGGCCTGTTCGCCGTGCGGCTCGGCTGGTTCCCGAGCAGCGGCGCGGGGGAGGGGCTGCTCGACCGGCTCTGGCACCTGACCCTGCCGGCCATCGCCCTCGCGCTCTATCTGATCGGGATGCTCGCCCGGGTCACCCGTACCGCGATGCTCGAAGCCCTCGACAGCGAACACGTCACCGTGGCCCGCAGCCGAGGCGTCCCCGAACGCCTCGTCATCCGCCGCCATGTGCTGCGCAACTCGCTCGGCACCGTGCTCACCACCGGCGGACTCATCGTCTCCACGCTGCTGGTCTGCACGATCCTCGTCGAGACCGCGTTCAGCATCGGCGGCATCGGCCAGCTCCTCGAACTGGCCACCACCACCAAGGACTTCCCGACCGTGCAGGCCGTCTCGCTGATCATCGTGGCCCTGTTCATGGCCGTGAACCTCGTCGTCGACCTGCTGCTGCCCGTCGTCGACCCCCGGATCACCCTCGGCACGAGAGGAGCCGCGCTGTGACCGCCGTCCTCACCCGCCGCCCCGGCCTCGGCGGCCTCGCCAAGGCGGCCCGCCGCCCCGGGCGTTCCCCGCTGCACCTGATCTGCCTCGTCGTCGTCGGACTCGTCGTGCTGGCCGCGCTGTTCGCGCCCTGGCTGGCCCCGCACGACCCCGACGCCGTCGACCTCGGCGCCGCCCTCGCGGGCCCGTCGGCCGACCATCCGCTCGGCGCCGACACCGCCGGTCGCGACACCCTCTCCCGGCTGCTGCTCGGCGCCCGCACCTCGCTCCTCGGACCGCTCGGCGTCGTGGTGTTCTCCACCGTCGCGGGCGTGGCGGTCGGCACCGCCGCCGCCTGGCGCGGCGGCTGGCTCGACTCCGTCCTGTCCCGCACCACCGAACTCGTCTTCGCCTTCCCGGGGATGCTGCTCGCGATCCTCGTGGTGTCGGTGTACGGGGAGGGGCTGCTCGCGCCCGTCATGGCGCTGGGCGTGGCCTACCTCCCGTACGTCAGCAGGCTCACCCGCTCCCTGGTGCTCGCCGAACGGGCCCGCCCGTACGTGAGCGCCTACCAGGTGCAGGGGCACTCGGCGCTGCAGATCTGTCTGCGGCACGTGCTGCCCAACATCGCGCCCGTCGTCCTCGCCCAGTCCACCATCAACTTCGGATACGCCCTCATGGACCTGGCCGGCCTGTCCTTCCTCGGCCTCGGCGTGCCGCCGCTGACCCCCGACTGGGGCCGGATGGTCTTCGACGGCCAGACCGCCGTCCAGCACGGCTACCCGCTCTCCGCGATCCTGCCGTGCGTCCTCGTCGTGCTCACCGTCGTCGCGTTCAACGTGGTCGGCGAGCGCTGGGCCGACCGTGTCGCCAGGAGAGACCGATGAACCCCGCAGCCGTACCCGCCCGCCGCCCCGACGCCTCCGTCGCGCCTCCGCCTCCGCCTCCGGACGGGGCCGCGCCGCCCACCCTGGAGGTACGGGGCCTGCGCCTCACGCTGCCGGGTGCCGCCCGCGCCGTCCTCGACGGCGTCGACCTCACCGTGGCCGCGGGCGAGACCGCCGCCCTGGTCGGCGAGTCCGGCTCCGGCAAGTCCCTCACCTCGCGCAGCGCCCTCGGGCTGCTGCCGCCCGGGGCCGAGACGGCGGGCGCCGTCCTCGTCGACGGCGAGGACGTGCTGACCGCGCCCGCGGACCGGCTGCGCGCCCTGCGCGCGGGCAGCGTCGCCATGGTCTTCCAGGACCCGAGGGCGACCCTCAACCCGCTGCGCCGCATCGGCGACTTCCTCACCGAGGGAGCCCTGGCGGCAGGCCGCCCGGGTGCGGCCCCCGGCGGCGCCGCCACCGCCCGCGCGGTCGAACTCCTGCGGGCCGTCGGCCTCGACGAGACCGTGCTGCGCAAATATCCCGGCCAGGTGTCCGGCGGCATGCTCCAACGCGTCGTCATCGCCGCCGCGTTGATGGGCGACCCGGTGCTGCTCCTCGCCGACGAGCCGACCACCTCGCTCGACGTCACCACCCAGGCCGAGGTCATCGCGCTCCTCGCCCGGCTGCGCGAACGCTTCGGCACCGCCCTGCTGTTCGTCACCCACGACCTCGACCTGGCGGCGGCGATCAGCGACCGCGTCCATGTGATGTACGCGGGCCGGATCGTAGAGAGCGGCCCCGCCCGGGCCCTGTTCGCGCGCCCCCGGCACCCGTACACCGAGGCCCTGCTCGCCGCCACACCCCGGCTCACCACCCCCGGCGGCCGGCTCGCCGCGATCCCCGGGCAGCCACCGGACCCGCGCACCGCGCTGACCGGCTGCGCCTTCGCGGCCCGCTGCCCGTACGCGACCGGACTGTGCCGGGAGACCGCGCCGGAGCCGGTGGCGGTGCCCGGCGAGCCGGACCACCTGACCGCCTGCCACCACAGCGAGGTCCTGGCGGACCGGACGACCGGAGAGGACGTGACCGCCGATGTCTGACCGTGCGAAGCCGGAACCGGTGGATGCCGGACCGCTGCCCGTGGAACCGTCGGTGTCCGACCTGTCGATGTCGGAACCGTCGGGGTCCGACCTGCCGCCGGCCGAGCCCCTGCTGGCGGCCGCCGGACTGAGCCGCGCGTTCGGCCAGGTCCGGGCCGTCGACGACGTCTCCTTCACGCTGCGCGAGGGCGGCTCCCTCGGCATCGTGGGCGGCTCCGGCTCCGGGAAGACCACCACCGCCCGGATCGTCGTCGGCCTCGAACGGGCCGACGCCGGGGAGGTACGGCTCCGCGGCCGGGCCCGGTCCACCGGGGCCGGGACCCGGGGCCGGGCGGCCCGCCTGGCCCGGGCCCGCGAGGTGCAGATGGTCTTCCAGGACCCCTATCTGTCCCTCGACCCCCGGACCAGCGTCGAACGGGTGCTGCGCGAAACCCTGCGGCTGCACTTCCCGGACCGCGATCCCGCGCCCCGGATCGCCGAACTCCTCGACCAGGTCGGCCTCGGCACACGCTTCGCCGACGCGCTGCCCCGCGCCCTGTCCGGCGGCCAGCGCCAGCGCGTCGCCATCGCCCGGGCGCTCGCCGTCGAACCCGCCGTGCTCGTCCTCGACGAAGCGGTCGCCGCACTCGACGTGTCGGTGCAGGCACAGATCCTCAACCTGCTCGCGGACATCCGCGAACAGACCCCGATCGGCTATCTGTTCATCACCCACGATCTCGGCGTGGTCCGGTGCGTCACCGACGAGGTCCTCGTCATGCACCACGGCCGCGTCGTGGAGTCGGGCGCCACCGCGGACGTGCTCGCCGCGCCCCAACACCCGTACACCCGGCTGCTCCTGGACTCCGTACCGCGCCCGGGCTGGGACCCGGCCCGGATCGCGGCGGCCCGCCAGGAGCTGTCGTCCGCCCGGACCGTCCCGCCTACCGAGCCCCTCCCTCGTACCCAGCCCCTCCCTCGTACTCAGACCCCCACTCGTACCCAGGAGATTCGATGAGCACAGGTTCGACGAACACCGGTTCCACGGGCCCCGGTTCCACGGGTGTCGGCCCCCTCGGCATGAAGCGGCGGGGCTTCCTGCTCGCCGCCGGTGCCACCGCCGTCGGCGCGGCCCTCGCGACGACGACGCCGGGCAGCGCCCGGGCCGCCACCGCGGCCGGATCTGCCGGCGTCTTCCGCGTCCCGGTCGAGGACACCCGGCACACCCGCACCTGGATGGCCTGGCCGGACAGCACCTCGATCTGGGGCAACAAGCTGAGCGGCGTCCAGGCGGACATCGCGCTGATCGCCCGGACGATCGCGAAGTACGAGCCGGTCGTGATGTGCGCCAACTCCGGCAGCGCCGCCAAGGCCCGCTCGCTGTGCGGCTCCACGGTCACCGTCATCAGCTCGGTCCCGGTCGACGACTGCTGGATGCGCGACTCCGGGCCGGTGTTCCGCACCGGCGGCGGCGGCGGACTCGACGTCGTCGGCCTCAACTTCAACGGCTGGGGCAACAAGCAGACCCACGCCAAGGACGCCCTGGTCGCCGAGCGGGTCGCGGCCTGGGCGGGCGTGCCGTTCACCCGTGCCGCCCTGGTCGGTGAGGGCGGTGCCATCGAACAGGACGGCGCCGGAACGCTGATGGCGACGCGCAGCAGTCTGGTGAACCGCAACCGGAACCCCGGAATGACGGAGCGTCAGCTGGAGACGGCGATGTGCGCGGCGTACGGCGCCTCCAAGGTCATCTGGTTCGACGGCGTCGTCGGTCAGGACATCACCGACGACCACGTCGACGCCACCTCGCGCTTCCTCGCCCCCGGCGAATCCCTCACCCAGATGCCGCTGAGCACGGACGCCGACGTCTACGCCCGGGACGCGCGCCAGCAGTTCAACGCCCTCGCGGGCGCGACGACGTCCACCGGGCAGCGGATGGACGCCATGAAGCTCCAGGGCCCCGACTACGACAAGATCCGGTCGACCAACCGGGACTTCCTCGCCTCCTACGCCAACTTCTACCTCTGCAACGGAGCCGTGATCAGCGCCCACTTCGGCGACACCCGCGCCGACCAGGCGGCGAAGGCGACGCTGGCCCGGCTGTACCCGGGCCTGGTGATCGAGCAGCTGAACATCGACCGGCTCGGCACCGGCGGCGGCGGTATCCACTGCGTCACCCAGCAGCAGCCCGTCGCGTCCTGATCGCGCCCCTCGCCCGACCCAACTTACCCGCGAGTATTGACAGTTGGTCAGTTCCTGGCTTCCAGTGGCTGTGCACCATTCCGACCAGGAGCACACACCACGGGGGGCGACCGGAGCATGACCGACCCTGAGCGCGGCACAGCACCCGAGTACGACGTCGTGATCGCCGGAGCCAGCCTCGCGGGCTGCGCTGCGGCGATCCTCCTCGCCCGGCGCGGGGTCCGCGTCGCGCTCCTGGAGCGCCGGTCCGATCCGGCGGCGTACAAGGTGCTGTGCACCCACTCGATCCACGCCGCCGCCTATCCGGTGCTCGCGGAGCTCGGCCTCGCGGCCGCCCTGGAGGAGGCGGGAGCGGTCCGCAACACGTCTTACTGGTACACCCGTTGGGGCTGGATCGAACCGCGCCCCGGGCCGGGCGGGGCCGAGCTGCCGTACGCGTACAACGTGCGGCGCAGCACCCTCGACCCGCTGATCAGGTCGCGGGCGGCGGCCACCGAGGGCGTCGACCTGCTGCTAGGGCACCGGGTGACCGGGCTGCTCAGGGACGGTGCCGGGCGGATCTCGGGGGTGAGCGCGGGAACGCCGGACGGCGACGTCGAGATCAGGGCCCGCCTGGTGGTGGGAGCCGACGGCAAGGACTCGGCGGTGGCGAAACTCGCCGGGGTCGCCGAACGGCGCCACGAGAACCGGCGGTTCGGCTACCTCGCCCAGTACCGCGACCTGCCGCTCAAGGGCGGGGTCGGCCGGACCTGGTTCCTGGAACCCGACATGGCGTACGCCTTCCCGAACGAGGACGGCATCACCGTCCTCGCCCTCGTCCTCGACCGTCGCACACGGCTCGCCGCCTTCCGTGAGGACCTGGAAGGCAGCTTCGACGCCTTCCTCCGCGCCCTGCCGGAGGCGCCGCCCATCGACTCCGCCGAACGCGTCTCGAAGATCATCGGCATGATCGACCACCCCCTCATCACCCGCGCCCCCACCGCACCCGGGCTCGCCCTGATCGGCGACGCGGCCCTCACCGGCGACCCGCTGTGGGGCGTCGGCTGCGGCTGGGCCTTCCAATCGGCCGCCTGGCTCGCCGAGTCGACCGCCCCCGCCCTCCTGAGCCGGACCGATGCCGGCCCGGCCCCGCTCGACCGCGCCCTTGCCCGCTACGCCCGTACCCACCGCCGACAGCTCCGCCCCCACCAGCAGATCGCCGTCGAGTTCGCCTCGTCCCGGCCGTTCAACGCGATGGAGCGCCTGATGTTCTCCGCGGCGGTCCGCGACCCGTGGTCGGCGCGCCACATGCACCGCTTCGCGATGCGCCTGATCGGCCCGCTGGGCTTCCTGAACCCGGTGGCGGTGGCACGGGCCGCGTACATCAACCTGACGCATCGGGCGGGACGGACGCCGGAGCCGGTAGGGGTCACGGGGGCGCGCTAGGGTCGCCGGAGGCGGAGCGGGCGCCCACCGGTGGTGGTCGGCCGCCGGGACGGCACGAGAGCGGGGTACGGACGATGAGCCAGGCGGACGCGGAGCCGGGCCCGGACCCGGACCCGGACCCGGACACGGGCCAGGAGCCCGACCGCGATGCCCGCCCGGTGACCGGCACCCTCCACCACGTCGAGCTCTGGGTGCCCGACCTGGAGCGGGCCGTCGTGTCGTTCGGCTGGCTGCTCGAAGCCCTCGGCCACACCCTCCACCAGAGCTGGAACGGGGGCCGCAGCTGGCGCCTCGGCGCCACGTACCTGGTCGTCGAGGAGTCCCCGGCCCTCACCGCCGCCACCCACGACCGCTGCCGCCCCGGCCTGAACCATCTGGCCTTCCACATCGAGGACCGCCCCACCCTGGATGCCCTCACCGCCGAGGCCCGGCAGCACGGCTGGACCCTGCTCTTCCCCGACCGTCATCCGCACGCGGGCGGCCCGGGGACGTACGCGGCCTACCTGGAGAACACGGACGGCTTCGAGGTCGAACTGGTGGGCCCGCCGGACGCCTGAGCGCACAGCGGCCGGTCGGTGACCTGTCTGGGCGCGGCTCAGGCGGGGAGGGCGAGGAGGAGCAGGGGGTCGGTGGTGGGCCGGGGGGAGCCTCCGGCGGGTTCGAGGGTGAGGCCGACGGCGCCCGCGTCCGCCGGATCCCCGGCGAGCAGGACGGTCCCGTCGTGCTCGATCAGCCCGGCCGGGAGCATGGTGCCGTCGTGATCGAGCCACAGCTGGTACGTCTTCCCCGCGCCGGGCGCGGGCAGACCGGCCGCGGTGAAGACGGCCCTGTTCTGCCGGTCGGACGCGACGACGGTGGTCAGGGCCCCGTTGGCGGCCTTGCCGTGCACGGTACGGGCGTCCGGGGCCGCCAGGACGGCGCTGACCGCGTCGAGCTGCCCCTCGGCCTGCTCGGCCCGCCGCGCGAGGTCGTCGCCGTGCTGGGTCTGCCACACCGCGACCCCGCCCAGTACGGCGGCGGCCACGCTCGCGGCGAGCGCCAGCGGCACCGCGCGGCGCCGGAGGATGCCACCGACGGCGGCCGCCTTCCCGGAGGCGGCAGGGGAGGCGGGGCCGGAGCCGGGGCCGCGGCTGGTGACGCGCGGCGGGAGCTGCCGTACGCCGTCGACGGCCGCCATGACGTGGGCCTTGGCCGCGGCGGGCGGGGCCTGGGCGACGGCCGCGGCGAGCCGCGCCGTGGTGGCCGCGAACTCGGCCGCCTCCTGCCGGCATGCCTCGCACGACTCCAAGTGGGCGGCGAATTGCGCGCGTTCGCTGTCGTCGAGGGCGCCCAGGGCGTAGGCGGCGGCAAGGGTGTGGGTGTCGTGGTCGTGGTGTCTCATGTGGTCACCCCCATGCAGTCGCGGAGCCGGATGAGCCCGTCGCGCATGCGTGTCTTGATGGTGGGAAGAGGCGTGCGCAGGGTTTCGGCGACCTCACGGTAGGTCAGCCCCTGGTAGTAGGCGAGGGTCACGGCCTGCCGCTGGAGCTCGGTCAGTCCGCGCAGACAGCGCCGTACCTGTTCGGAGGCGAGCCGCGTCTCGACCTGCTCGGAGACCTCGTCGAACGCGGTGGTGTGCTCGCGGGCGGCCTGCGCCTGCTCGCGGTCGGCGGCGGCCTGGGCGGAGCGGACCCGGTCGACGGCCCGGCGGTGGGCGATGGTCGCCGCCCACGTCCGGACGGAACCGGCATCGGGCCGGTAGCGGGCGGCCTGGCGCCACAGGTCGATCATGACCTCCTGGGCGACCTCCTCCGACTGGGCCCGGTCGCGCACGACTTTGAGCACGATGCCGAAGACCAGAGGGGCGAGGGCGTCGTACAGGCCGGAGAACGCCTGCTTGTCGCCGTGCGCGACCTGCCGCATGACGTCGGCGAGTTCGCCGCCGTCGGTGCTGCCGCTGTCGCTGCCGTTGTCGCTGCCTCCGGCTTCGGCGGGGCGGCCGGTGCCGATCGGGCTCGGTGGGTTCACCCGCGCCGCTCCGGTCGTGGGGAGTACGCGAAGGGGCGGCCTCGACCGGCCGTCGGGGGGCGGGGCATCCATGTCATGCCGCTCCTTGTGTCGTCGCTGTTGCGCTGTCGCTCGGTGGCCAGGGTGGTCCGGCACCGGCACCGGGAACGGCCGGGCGGGGCGCGTCCGTGCGGGTGCCACCTGTTCTTCGTAGCGGACGGCCGTACGGATGGGTGGCACATCCGTGACGGGTTACGGGTGACGGGTGACTGGTGGTGGGTGACTGCTTGCATGGGTCGCGAGGCGCCCGACGGGGACGCGTCCCGTCGTCCCCGCCTCGGGCCTTCTCGGCCGGACGGCAACGCGGGCGATCGGATTCACTCGTTCGGTAGACGGACCAATCCGCCGGGCGGGGTGGAGCCGAATCCCGGGTGTGAGCAGCTTCCGCAGCAGACTCGTCCGCGCCGGACTCGGCGCGTCGGCCGGACTCCTGGCCGCCTTCACGGCGCTGGCCGTGGCCGAGCTGGTGGCCGGACTCGTACGGCCCGCGGCGGGGCCGGTGACGGTCGTCGGGGGTGCGGTGATCGACCGTACTCCGGCCCCGGTGAAGGACTTCGCGATCCGCGCCTTCGGGGAGAACGACAAGGCCGTCCTGCGACTCGGGATCCTCGCCGTCCTCGCTCTGTTCGCCCTCGTGCTGGGTGTCGTCGCCCTGTCGCACCGGCGCGTGGGCGCGGCGGGCGTGCTGCTGTTCGGGACGGTCGGAGCGGCCGCCGCCCTCGGCAGGCCCGACTCGGCCGGTTTCGGCGACGTGCTCCCCTCGGTCGCCGGAGCCCTGGCCGGAGCCGTGGCCCTGTACGTCCTCGCCACGCGAGCGGCGCCGGACCCCGTCCCGGCCGGGACGGGCGGGGCGAGCCGCCGCGGGTTCCTCCGGGCGGCGGCGTTGACGACCGCGGCGGCGGCCACGGCCGGTGCGCTCGGCCGGATCCTCGTCGAACGGCGGAGCCGGGGAGCCGTCGCCTCGCGCGACGGCCTGCGGCTGCGGCTGCCCGAGCCGGCCTCCCCGGCGCCCGCCCTCCCGGCGGGGGTGCGGCCGAAGGTGTCCGGCCTCTCGGCCTTCACCACCCCGAACGCCGACTTCTACCGCGTCGACACCGCGCTGACCGTGCCCAAGGTCGATGCCGGGAGCTGGCGGCTGCGGATCCACGGCGAAGGCGTGGCCCGGCCGCTCACCCACACCCTCGACCAGCTCCTGGCGCGGCCGCTCATCGAACGCGACCTCACCCTGACCTGTGTCTCCAACGAGGTCGGCGGCCCGTACGCGGGTACCGCCCGCTGGCTCGGCGTACCCCTCGCCGAGCTGCTGCGGGAAGCCGGTGTGGTTCCCCCGTCGCTGGGCGGGAGGGCCGATCAGCTGGTGGCGCGCTCGGTGGACGGCATGACGCTCGGCACCCCGGTCGAGGAGGTGATGGACGGCCGCGACGCGATGCTCGCGGTCGGCATGAACGGCGAGCCGCTGCCCTTCGCGCACGGCTTCCCGGTCCGCATGCTCGTGCCCGGCCTGTACGGCTATGTCTCGGCGTGCAAATGGATCACCGGCATCGAGCTGACCACGTTCGCCGCGTACGACCCGTACTGGGTGAAGCGCGGCTGGGCCCGCCGGGCGCCGGTCAAGACCCAGTCCCGCATCGACACCCCCAAGCCCTTCGCCCGCCCGGCCGCCGGCCCCGTCACCGTCGCCGGGGTCGCCTGGGCCCAGCACCGCGGCATCACCCGGGTCCAGCTCCGCGTCGACGACGGACCGTGGCAGGACGCGGACCTGGCCGCCCGGGCGGGCGTCGACACCTGGCGCCTCTGGTCGTACCGCTGGCACGCCACCCCCGGCGGACACCACCTCACCGTCCGCGCCACGGACGGCACCGGCGAGCCACAGACCGAACGCCGCACCCGGACCATCCCCGACGGAGCGAGCGGCTGGCACAGCGTCTTCGTCACCGTCACCTAGCCCCCAATCCCCTTCCCTTCTCCCTTTTCTCTCAAGGCACTTCCTCAAGGCACTTCAAGGAGCCCGTCATCATGACCAGGACCACGACCAAGGCCACGACCAGGACCGAGGAAACGACCCCGGCCAGGAACACCCGGAGGATCCGCCGCACCGCCCTCGCCGTCGCGGCGGTGAGCCTGCTGCCGCTCTCGCTGGCCGCGTGCTCGACCTCCGACGGCGACACCCAGGCCGCCGCCTCGGCGAGCGCGACGAGCGCGGCGGGCGCCACCGCGTCCGCCCCGGCCGCCGACCAGCCCTTCGGCCCGGCCTGCGCGGGCGTACCGAAGGAGGGCGCGGGCTCCTTCGACGGCATGGCCAAGGACCCGGTCGCGACCGCCGCGTCGCACAACCCGGCCCTGTCCACCCTGGTGACCGCGGTCAAGCAGGCCGGACTCGTCGACACCCTCAACAACGCCCAGAACATCACGGTGTTCGCGCCGACCAACGACGCCTTCGCCAAGATCCCGAAGGCCGACCTGGACAAGGTCCTCTCCGACAAGGCCACCCTGACCAAGATCCTCACCTACCACGTCGTCGGCCAGAAGCTCACCCCGAAGCAGCTGGAGAACGGCTCCTTCGAAACCCTCGAGAAGGGCATGCTCACCACCAAGGGCTCCGGCGAGAACTACACCGTCAACGACACCTCCAAGGTCGTCTGCGGCGACGTCAGGACCGCCAACGCCAACGTCTACATCGTCGACACGGTCCTCATGCCGAAGTGACCCCACCTCCACGGCCTTCGGCCACCGCCCTCGTAGACGAGGCCGGTGGCCGAAGGCCGTGGAGGAGTCCTCGCTCCGGGTGAGGCAGGGGGTTGGGCGGATCAATCCGCGTGCTCCTCGGCGGGACCGTCCGGCATCATCGCGGGATGATCGGCAATCGGATCACTCATCGCATCGCGGACGGCGTCCGTGTCCCCGGAACCTGGCGTCACGCGTTCATATGCAACGGCGGTACGTACTTCCTCACCGACCTCCTCATCTACGCCGACGGCGTCGTCGACTGCTGGGACCTGGTCACGCTCGACGAGTTCGAGAAGAAGCTCCGCAGCGGGTGGGTGGCCACCAGGCTTCCCGACGGCGGTCTCGCGTCCGCCCACCACCTGGGTTCGTGGACCTTCGGGGAGCCGGAGACCTGGCTCACCCCCGAGCTGCTGCTGGCCGAAGTCCGGGACACCGTCGACGAGTTGAACGGCCGACCCGATTCCACCGGCCGCTGTCTGGCGGCCGTGGACGTGTTCCTCGCCGAGCGGACCGAGGAGAACCGGGCCGCGGCCAGGGCCGCCTATCTGGCCGTCCCGGAGACCGTGCGGCACTGCGCCCTCGGCGACATGGACCGCAAGGACCGCCCCCTCCAGGTCCTGGTCTCGGGCCCGGGCGGGCGCCTCCCCGGGCGACCGGGCACGCGGGTGTCGCGGCGGGAGTACGACGAGGCCGTCGGGTACTTCGAGGAGCGGGCCCGACGGCTGGCCGAGGCCCCTTCCCGGGTGCCGGCGGACGGGGCGGTGAACTCCCTCGCCCCCGCGCTGAAGCTGCCCCACTCGTACCCGCAGCGCGCGCTCGAACACCCCGACAAGCGGGCCCTGCGCAACGACTACCCCACACCCATCGCCCTGGACGACACCACCTACCCCTCGGTGGCGCACGCCTACTGGGCACAGTCCGTCGCCGACCCGGAGACCCGTAGCGCGGTCGCGGCCGCGGAGACGGGCGCGAAGGCCCAGACCCTCGCGGCCAAGGCGGCGCGACGGGAGGGCTGGGACCGCACCCGCACCGCGGTCATGTCCCGCGCGCTGCGCGCCAAGTACGCGCAGCACCCCGAGCTCGCCGCGGTCCTGCTGGCCACCGGGGACGCGACGCTGATCTACGACGACGCGGACTCGTCGTTCTGGGGCGACAACGGGGGCCGGGGCCGGAACTGGATGGGCCGCCTGCTGGAGCTCGTCAGGTCCGAACTGGCCGAGTGTTCCGCGTCGTCCGACCGCACCTCATGAGGCTCGGCCGTCGCCGGTCGCCCCGCCCGCAGCTCTCGCCGCAGGGCGCGGAGCGCGGTGCGTTCCTCGGCGCGGCGGCGTAGCCAGGCGCGCCGTCGTGTGCGGGTGCGGACGAGGAGCAGGGCCAGGGCGAGGAGGCCGGTGACGGTGAGGGCGGCGATCAGCCAGGGGAAGCGGGAGAGCCGGACCGGGTCGCTGCGCACGGTCTTCGTCGCGCCGCCGGGGACCGTGGCGGTCACCGAGGCGGTGACCGTGCGGCGGCCGAGGGCGGGGAGGTCGGCCAGGCGGCCGGTGAGGGTGGCGCTGCCGCCGGGGATCACATAGATCCCGGTCGGGGTGAGCGGCACGGTGTGCGGGGAGCCGCCGCCGGTGATGTCCAGGGTTCCGGCGAAGGTGTAGAGGACGTTGCCCGTGTTGCGTACGGTCACGGTGAACTCCTCGCCGTCTCCCGCGGGCCGGTGGCGCAGCGCGGTGAGGGAGACCTGGAGGTCGGCGGTGCCGGGGACGGTGAGTTCGACGAGCCGGGCGATCCGGGTCTCGGTGTTCACCCCGCCGCTGACCGCGGGGGTACGGAGTGCGGTGACCAGGCTGCCGAGATAGCTGCCCGGCGGGGTGCCGACGGGGACCGTGAGGGAGAAGCGGACCGTGGCCCGGCCTTTCGGCCGTACGGTGACCGTGTTCCCGGAGTCCAGCGTCAGCCAGGCTCCGACCGCGCTCATCCGCCCGCCTTCCTGCGCGGGGGCCAGGCCGCCGCCGGTCGCCTGGGTGACGTCGGCGCCGTACACGTGGAAGGTGCGGGTCTCGTCGCTGTCGTTGCAGACGACCGCGGAGTCCTCGATCCGGGCGCCGGCCTTCAGCGCGTAACCGAAGTGCCCGCCGGTCAGCGTCGTCAGACCGTACAGCCCGGCCCGTACACCGAACTGCCCCTCCGCGGTCGGCCCCGCCGGCGTCGGCAAGGGCGCGGGGACCGGTGCCGCCCGCGCGCCGGGCGCCGGAGCGAGCACGAGGGCCGCGAGGAAGAGACCCCACAGGAGGCTCCACGGGGCGGGAACGCGTGCCCGGCGGGCGGCGCCGGGGGCGCGCAGACGGTCGGTCATGGGATCAGCCGGTGATCGTGTACTGGAGGGTGCCGCGGTACGCGCCGGGGACGGTCTCCGCCGGGATGTTCCACTGCGCCGTCGACCCGTTGTGGGTGAAGGTGCCGCGGGTGCCGCCGTCGCCGGTCGCCATCGTCAGGGCGGGGGAAAGGCTGGTGCCGGGTCGCGGGTTCGCGCCCGCGGGGAACTGGCCGCCCGGGCCGGGCCTGGCGATGCCCGTCCACTGGCCGCCGGTCCCGTCGAGGTGTCCGCCGGTCGTGATCCTCAGGTTCTGCCACCCGATGGTGTCCGTGCCGCTGACCAGGTCGCTGGTGGCGACGGTCACCGACCAGGGGGCGGTGGTGGAGAGGGTGTCGGTGTACGTGAAGGTGCCGAGCCCGGCCGGATCGCTCACCGTGCCGGGGGTCAGGGTGCCGAAGTTCACCGCCGGCAGGTTCACGTCCAGCGACAGGACACCGGGGGCCTTGGCGACCCGCACCGCCATCGACTGGGCTGTGCGCCTCGGCGTGGAGGTGTTGAGGAGCACCTGGGCCGCGACGCCCACGGCGGCGGAGGAGGCCACCAGGTCGGGTTTGCCGTCGGCGTTCAGGTCTCCGACGGCGTACGCCCCGGCTCCGCCGGTCCGCGTGTCGTAGCGGGGTCCGGCGGCGCGGAAGGTGCCCGCGCCGTCGCCGAGCAGGACGGTGGGCCGACTGTCGGGGCCGTTGCCGGTGACCAGGTCCGGCTTGCCGTCCGAGTCGACGTCGGTGATGGCCACGCCTTCGAGGGCGCTGCCGCCGACCGGGTGGGTGACCGGCGCCCCGAAGGAACCGTCGCCGTCGCCGAGGAAGACGGTGATCGTCCGGTCGGTGTGCGCGACCGCCACGTCCGGCCTGCCGTCGCCGCTCACGTCGCCGACGGCCAGGGCACGCCCGAGGAACACGCTGTCGGCGAAGCGGGTGGCCGGGCCGAGCCGGCCCTTGCCGTCGCCGAGGAGGACGGAGATGTCGGACGTACCCGCGTTCACGGTGACCACGTCGAGCCTGCCGTCGCCGTTCACGTCCCCGGTCCGCAGACCGGCGGGGCGCAGCTGCCCGGCGGAGTAGCCGCTCGGCCGGCCGCCGCCGACGTAGTAGTTGCTCGCGGTGCCCAGGGCGCCGGTGCCGTCGTTGGTCCACACCGAGACGTTGTCGCCGTTGGTGTTGGCCGTCAGCACGTCGGGCCTGGTGTCGCCGTTCATGTCGGCCACCGTGATGTCCGCGGGGAACATGGCGTTCGTCGACGGGTTGACCAGCGTGGGCGCGGAGTAGGAGGTGGCCGGGGCGAAGCCGCCCCTGCCGTCGCCGAGCAGCTCGACGACGCTGCCCATGCTTTCCGTACCGTGCTGGGTGGGCTGCTTGGTCAGGGCGGCGGAGACGACCGCGTCCAGCCGGCCGTCGCCGTTGAGGTCCGCGAGGGCGACCGCCGTCGGGAAGGTGCCGGTGCCGAGCCCGAACGGGGCGCCGGGCCCGAAACCGCCCTTGCCGTCGCCGAGCGCGGCCACCAGCGTGTTCGATCCCTTGACCGCGGTGACGAGGTCGGTCCTGCCGTCGGCGTCGAGGTCACCAAGCGCGACGGCGGTGCCCTTCCCGGAGCCCGCGGGCAGCGGGACGGCGGCGGCCCCGCCGAACGAGACGGTGGGAGAGGAGACGGTGGGAGAGGAGACGGTGGGGAAGGAGACGGTGGGGAAGGAGACGGTGGGATCCGGTGCGGCCTGGGCGGCCGGTGCCAGGCACAGCCCGGCCACGAGCGCGGCCGCCGAGCCGAGCACGAGCCCGGCTCCGCGAGGTGTGGAAATCTTCAACTTACCTGCCCCTTGGGGAAGTCGGGGCACGCCGACGGGAGGATCGGCCTGCGAGGGTGTGAGGGGAGTCGGATGCAGTCAACACGGCGGCGGCGCGGAAGTTCAGTGGATGTCCCACCAGTTCCGGGGCCGGTCCGCGGGCGTGGACTGGTGGTTCCTACGACCGGCCGTTCCTCGCCCGCGCGCACACCACGCGGTGGAACGTCCGCGCGGCATCGGGCGCCGGGCGCCGGGAGCCCGGCAAGATCGGCAAGACATCCCCTAGAGTGCGCGTGTGGCGTCGTACAGCATTGGGCAGGCCGCGCAGCTGCTCGGAGTGAGTTCGGAGACCGTCCGCCGGTGGGCCGACGGGGGCAAGCTGGCCATGACGCGCGACGGGGGCGGCCGGCGAGTCATCGAGGGCGTGGCCCTGGCCCGCTTCGCTGAGGAGCGGGGTGCCGGGCTGCACGCCGTGCCCGAGGACGACGTGTCGACGTCCGTGCGGAACTCCTTCGTGGGGATCGTGACGGCGGTCCGCGTCGACGACGTGGCCGCGCAGGTGGAGGTCCAGTCGGGGCCGCACCGGCTGGTGTCCCTGGTGACCCGCGAGGCGGTCGAGGATCTGGCGCTCGCGGTCGGCGTGACGGTGACGGCCCGGGTCAAGTCGACGAGCGTCCACATCGACCTGCCCTGAGGCGCCCGGGGCGACTGAGGTCCCTGGGGCGTCCGAGGCTCCCGACACACCCGAGGCGCCCGACGCACCCGCCGCACCCCCGAGGCGTCAGCGGCAGAGCAGCGCGGCGCGCAGGTCCAGCCGGTCGTCGAGGCGCGACAGGTCGCGGCCGGTGAGGGTCTCGATGCGTTCCACGCGGTAGTGGACCGTGTTGACATGGATGTGCAGGGCCTCGGCGGTCCGCGTCCAGGAGCAGTCGTGCGCCAGGAAGACCTCCAGGGTCTCCAGGAGCATGGCGCCCGACCCCCGCCCGGTTCTCGTCAGGGGGCCGAGGACGGTCTCGCGGTAGACGTCGCGCACGTGGACGGGGATTCCGGCGAGGAGCATCTCCAGTCCGTCGAGGTCACGCAGCCGGGCGACCTGCACTGCCGACGGCGCGGCGGTACGGGTCCCGGCGAGGGCGTAACTCGCCTGCGCGAGGGCGGTGTTCAGTCCGGTCGCGGCGACGGGTTCGCTCAGGCCGATGCGCCAGGTGCTCCCCGGCCGACAGGACTGGATCAGGTGCGCGATCTGCCCCAGCCGGTCCGTCGACAGGTCCGTCGTTTCCTGTGCCGACGTCTGTGTCGTGCCGTCGAGCGGCTCCTGGTCGTGCGCGACGACGGCCGTCGCCACGTCGTCGTCCCCCAGGGCGACGGCGAACACCGTGGCCGGCAGATGTCCGAGCGCCTCGGTGAGCGCGGCGACACCGTCGGCGCCCGCGTTGCCGTTCGGTTCGAGCGCGGCGACGACGACCGTGTAGGCGGGGTGGCCGTCCAGTCCGCAGGTGGACAGCGCCTGGTGGAGGCTGCCGAGGTCGGTGCGGGACGTGCCGACGGCCTCAAGGAGCCGGGCGGCCGCGCGGCCGCGCCCGGCCCGTTCCCGGTCCTGTCGGCGGCGGTGCCGGCCCAGGAGTTCGGCTATCTCCTGGAGGACCCTCGGGGGGACCTGGCCCTCCTCGGGCAGGTGCAGATACCAGGTGTCGAAATCGGTCCCCTCGGCCTCGATCCGCAGCGTCGTGCCCCGGGTACCGGCCAGTGCCGCCCTCGCTTCGCGCGGGGGGAGTTCCGGCGTGTCGCCGGTGCGGGCGACGGTGCGGCCCGAGGCGGTGAGGAGGTGACAGGCGGGCGCGCCGAGGTGGGCGAAGGCGCGGTCGAGGAGTTCCCCCGCCGTCGCGCGGTGCTCCAGGGCGCGGTCGAGGTCCAGGCGGACGTTCTCCGGCAGGGCGTGGTGGTCGGCGGGATGACGGCTGAGGTCGCCCCACTGGCGCAGGTACACGGCTTCGGTGACGGCCCGGAAGCTGGTGTGCGGCGGTACGGACAGGAGCGGCACGCGATGCCTGCGGCAGGCGTCCACAAGTTCGCGCGGCACCTCCCCGTGGGTCTCCTCCCCGGCCAGCAGCGCCACGGCGCCCGCGTGCCGCAGGGCGGCGACGAAGCGGTCCGTCTTGGCGGCGGCCCCGTCGCGGCTCCACCAGACGAGTCCGCTCAGTACGACCTCGCCGGCCTGCAGGAAGCGCGCCGGGTCCTCCAGATCGGTCGCGGTGACCCCGGCGATCTCCTGGCCGAGGAGCGTCTCGTCGCCCCAGACGAGGGAGAGGTCGAGACGGTCGAGGCGGAGGAGGTGGTCGACATGCATGCGGGGCTCCTTGCGGGTCACGGGCCGACGCCCGCACTCACATACACGAGGTAGATGTGAGTCGTTGCATCGTAAGTGCCTAAGGTCAGGCGCAAAATGCCTCTTGGTTGAACCTCCAGGGGGAGGCGGGCCCCGATGGACGTTTTCCGGGTTCCCGTCCAGTCGTGCCGAAGGTCTCCACCGGGCTTCACTGGCCTGAACACACCGGTCGGGAGGCAGTGGCGGCATGGATCTGAACACGATCGCGGACGTGCGGGACGGGCGGCTGCGGGAGCCCTGGCGGCCGGGCGACGCCTGGCTCGGCGGCGGCACGTACCTCTTCTCCGAACCACAGCCGCACCTGCGCCGACTGGTCGATCTCGGCCGGATGGGCTGGGAGCCGCTGACCCGGCACCAGGACGGCTCCCTGGAGATCGCCGCGACCTGCACGATCACCCAGCTGTCCCGGTTCGGACGGCGCTTCCTCGACACCCCCGCGGCCCCGCTGTTCGAGCAGTGCTGCCGGGCCTTCCTCGCCTCCTTCAAGATCTGGAACATGGCGACCGTCGGCGGGAACCTGTGCAACGGCCTCCCGGCCGGGCCGATGATCTCCCTCACCGCCGCGCTCGACGGCAGCTGCCTCCTGCTGGCCCAGGACGGCACGACACGGGAAGTGAAGGTCGCCGACTTCATCCGGGGCGCCGGGATCAAGGACCTCGCCGAGGGCGAACTGCTGCGGTCGGTGACGCTGCCCGCGCGGGCGCTGGAGTGCCGTACGGCGTTCCGGCAGGCATCGCTGTACGGCCTGGGGCGGTCCGGGGCGCTCGTCATCGGAGCGCTCGACCCGGTGGACGGCTCGCTCGCGGTGACGATCAGCGCGGCGACCGTACGGCCGTTCCGGCTGTGGTTCCCGCTGCCGCCGACCGCCGCGGGGCTGCGGCGGGCGATCGGGGCGGCGGTCGCGGACGCCGACTGGTTCGACGACATCCACGGACTCCCCGAGTGGCGGCGGCACATGGGCCTGCGCCTGGCCGAGGAGGTCCGCCGCGAACTGACCACCCCCGACGGCATCTCCGACCCCACCCCCGACCGCATCCCCGACGGCGCCCCCGACGGCACCTCCGACCGCATCCCCGACCGCACCCGGGAAGGCACCCGATGAGCTTCGGCATCCAGGTCAACGGCCGCCCCTTCGACACCGAGCCGCGCCCCGGGCAGTGCCTGCGCACCTATCTGCGCGAGCGCGGCTGGTTCGGCGTGAAGAAGGGCTGCGACGCCGGGGACTGCGGCGCGTGCACGGTGCACGTGGACGGCGCGCCCGTGCACAGCTGTGTCTATCCGGCCGTACGGGCCGAGGGCCGGGCGGTCACCACGGTGGAGGGTCTGGCCTCGCCGGACGGTGAACTCCACCCCGTACAGCGGAAGTTCCTGGACGCGCAGGGCTACCAGTGCGGGATGTGCACGGCCGGGTTCCTGATGACGACGGCCGCCCTGGAGGCGGAGCGGGGCACCGAGCACGACGACGGCAAGCTGGACGATCTGCCCCGGGCGTTCAAGGGCAACATCTGCCGGTGCACCGGCTACCGGGCGATCGAGGACTCCGTCCGGGACGTCAAGCACGTCGAACGGCCGTGCGCCGGGAAGGCGGTGGGCCGCAACGTCGCCGCGCCCGCCGGGCCGCAGGTCGTCACCGGCACCGCCCGCTACACCTTCGACGTCGAGGTCCCTGACCTCCTCCACATGAAGCTGCTCCGCTCCCCGCACCCGCACGCCCGGATCCTCGCGATCGACACGGCGGACGCGCTGCGGGTGCCGGGGGTCGTCGCCGTACTGACCCACGAGGACGCACCGGCGACGCTCTACTCCTCGGCCCGGCACGAGCACCCGACCGAGGACCCCGACGACACCCGGGTCCTGGACGACGTGGTCCGCTACGTCGGACAGCGGGTCGCGGCCGTCGTCGCCGACAGCGAGCAGGCCGCCGAGGAGGGCTGCCGCCGGATCGAGGTGACGTACGAGCAACTCCCGTACGTCACCGACCCGGAGGAGGCGATGCTCCCGGGCGCCCCCGTCATCCACGCGGGCAAGGGGCCGGAGGTGCGGATCGCCCGGGTCGAGAACAACGTGGCGGGCGAGGTGCACGGCGAGATCGGTTCGGTCGAGGACGGCTTCGCCGAGGCGGACGTCGTGTACGAGGAGACCTTCCGCACCCAGCGGGTGCAGCACGCGAGCCTGGAGACCCACGGCTGCGTCGCGTACTTCGAACCGAAGGAGGACGGCACCGGCGAACGCCTCACCGTGCGCTCCTCCACCCAGACGCCGTTCCTGACCCGGCGGGCGCTGTGCGCCCTGTACGGCCTGCCGGAGGACGAGGTACGGGTGGTCGCGGGCCGGGTCGGCGGCGGCTTCGGCGGCAAGCAGGAGATGCTCACCGAGGACATCGTCACCCTCGCCGCGCTGAAGCTGCGACGGCCGGTGAAGCTGGAGTACACCCGCGCCGAGCAGTTCCACGGCGCCACCACCCGGCACCCGTTCACCATCGGCATCAAGGTCGGCGCGCGCCGGGACGGCACGCTGACCGCCGTGCGGATGCGGGTGGTGGCCAACACCGGCGCGTACGGCAACCACGGCCCGGCCGTGATGTTCCACAGCGTCGGCGAGTCCTTCGCCGTCTACCGCGCCCCGCACAAGAAGGTCGACGCCTACTCCGTCTACACCAACGTCGTCCCGGCGGGCGCGTTCCGCGGCTACGGCCTCGGCCAGGTCACCTTCGCCGTCGAGTCCGCCATGGACGAGCTCGCCCGACTGCTCGGCATGGACCCCCTGGTCCTGCGGGAGAAGAACATCATCGGGCCCGGCGAGGGCATGCACAGCCCGATCGGCGAGGAGGAGGACCTGTTCATCGCCTCCTACGGGCTCGGCCAGTGCCTCGCCGTCGTCCGGAGCGCGCTCGCCGACGACCGCAGCGCCGAGGACGCGCCGGACGGCTGGCTGGTCGGACAGGGCACCGGCATGGCCATGATCGCCACCGGACCGCCCGGCGGGCACTACGCCGACGCCCGCGTCTCCCTGCTGTCCGACGGGACGTACGACATCGCCGTCGGCACCGCCGAGTTCGGCAACGGCACCACCACCGTCCACAAACAGATCACCGCGGGCGCCCTGAACACCACCGAGGACCGCCTCACCGTCCGCCAGTCCGACACCGACGTCGTCCGCCACGACACCGGCGCGTTCGGCTCCGCCGGCACCGTCGTCGCGGGCAAGGCGGTGCTGCTCGCCGCCACCTCCCTCGCGGAACGCCTCCGCACGCTCGCCGCCCGGCACAGCGGCGTGGCCCGGCACCTGTGCGTGCTCGGCGCCGAGTCCGTCGACTGCGCGGGGCGGCTCGTCACCCTCAAGGAGCTGTACGAGGCGGGGCACGCGCTCGGCGCCGCCGAGGAACTGGCGGCCGACGGGCACTGGGGCGGCTCACCGCGCTCGGTCGCGTTCAACGCGCAGTGGTTCCGGGTCGCCGTGGACCCCGGATCGGGCGAGATCCGGATCCTGCGCAGCGTCCACTCGGCCGACGCGGGCAAGGTCATGAACCCGATGCAGTGCCGCGGCCAGGTCGAGGGCGGGGTGGCCCAGGCCCTCGGCGCCACCCTCTTCGAGACCGTCCGGACCGACGAGCGCGGCGAGGTCACCACGGCGGCCTTCCGCCGCTACCGCCTTCCCCAGTACGCCGACGTGCCGCGCACCGAGGTCCACTTCACCGAGACGTCCGACGCGATCGGCCCGCTCGGCGCCAAGTCGATGAGCGAGAGCCCCTTCAACCCCGTCGCCCCCGCCTTCGCCAACGCGCTGCGGGACGCCACCGGCATCCGGTTCACCGAACTGCCCGTCACCCGCGACCGGGTGTGGCTCGCCCTCGACCGGGCGGCCCGGCAGCCACGGACCGTTGGGGCATAGGACCGTTGGCGCATAGGACCGTTGGGGCATGGGACCGTTGGGGCATGGGACCGGAGAATGTGAGCACTGATCTCGTAGCAACCTCACCATCACGAGCAGGAAGGAGGGTTCTGGGTCGCATCGACGATTTCCGCGCCCGGCGGGCGGGTATCAGTGGGCTCGGCCGCCGCTCCGGGCGTCCAGCGGCCCGAAGGAGACCGACGATGAGCCTGCTCAGCTCCGCATCGGGGACGACCGTGGTCCGGCCAGGCGCGTTCGTCGTCTGGGGGGACGTCGCCACGCCCACCACCCTGACCGTCGCGGACCTGCACGCGGGCTGGACCCGGCACCGGGCCGAGGTCGTCTTCGACTGCGCCACCGCCGGACCGCAGCGCCATGTCTTCGAGGGCCCGCTGCTGCGCGAGGTCGCCGCCGCGGCGGGTCCGGCCTTCGACCCCGCGCGCCGCAAGGAGCGGTCCCGCTTCCTGGTCGTGGTGAACGGCACCGACGGGCATCACGCCGTGCTGTCCTGGGCGGAGATCGACGTGGACTTCGGCAACGCGCCGGTCCTGCTGGCCACCCGGCTGGACGGCGTGGACCTGGACGCGGCCGGCACCCAGCTGGTGGTCCCCTCCGACCGGTGCGGAGCGCGCTACGTCAGCGGCGTCACGAGGGTCTGGATCGGCCGCCACGAGCCCGACGGACGGTTCCCGTCCGAGGCGTGAGACCGCGGGCCGCCCGTCCGGTGCCCTCCCGGTGCCCTCCCGGTGCCCCTCTCGTGGCTTTCTACCAGCGACCTCTCATTCGCGATGGAGGGTTCCACGACAATGTTGCAACTGAGATCGAAACCGCCCTACGGTGTCGCACATGCAGTCCTACACCATCGGGCAGGCCGCCCGTCTGCTGGGCGTCAGCCCGGACACGGCGCGGCGCTGGGCCGACGCGGGCCGGGTCGCGACCCACCGCGACGAGAGCGGTCGGCGCGTGATCGACGGCAAGTCGCTGGCGGCGTTCTCCGTGGAGATCGCGCAGAGCGACGACGACGACGCGTCGTACACCTCGGCGCGCAACGCGTTCCCCGGGATCGTCACCGGCATCAAGCTCGGCGACATCGCGGCCCAGGTCACGATCCAGGCCGGTCCGCACCGGCTCGTCTCGCTCCTCACCCGTGAGGCCGTGGAGGAACTGGGACTGGAAGTCGGCATGCAGGCCACCGCCCGCGTGAAGTCGACCAGCGTGCACATCGACCGCACCTGACCACCCCTCACGCAGTACGCACCACCACCCGGCCGTGGGCGCGGCCCGCCTCTCCTCGTCTTCCTTTCCTCTTCAAGGAGTTCCGATCCCCATGTCCCCCGCCTTCACCAGACGTCGTACCGCCGCCGCCGTGCTCACCGCGGCCCTGCTCGTCCCGCTCGCGGCCTGCTCGTCCGGCGACGACACGAAGAAGGACACCGCGGGTTCCACCCCCTCCGGGTCCGCGAGCGCGAGCACCGCGCCGCAGGCGAACCTGACGGTCCTCGCCGCCGCCTCGCTCACCGACGTCTTCAAGACGGCCGGCGCCGCCTACGAGAAGGCCCACCCCGGCACGAAGGTCACCTTCTCGTTCGCCGGCTCGCAGGAGCTCGTCGCCCAGGTCTCGCAGGGCTCGCCCGCCGACGTCCTGGTCACCGCCGACACCAAGAGCATGGACAAGGTGAAGGCCGACACCAGCACCCCCGCGATCATCGCGAAGAACCGGCTCGTCATCGCCACCGGCGAGGGCAACCCCTTCAAGGTCGACGACCTGAAGGACCTGGCCGACACCAAGCTGAAGGTCGTCCTGGCCGCGCCCGAGGTGCCCGCCGGCAAGTACAGCAAGCAGATCCTCGACAAGCAGGGCATCACGGTCAAGCCGGTCTCCCAGGAGCCCAACGTGCGTGCCGTGCTCAGCAAGGTCGAGCTCGGCGAGGCCGACGCCGGTCTCGTCTACAAGACGGACGCCGCGAGCGCCGCCGACAAGGTCGACGCCGTCGAGATCCCCGACGCGCAGAACGCGATCGCGCAGTACCCGGCCGCCACCCTGAAGGACTCCAAGAACGCCGAAGCCGCCACCGCGTTCGTGACCTGGCTGTCCTCGCCCGAGGGCCAGAAGATCCTCCAGGACGCCGGCTTCCAGAAGCCGTGACCGTCAGGGTCGCGTAGACCGCGGCCGTGACCGCCAAGGTCGCGTAGACCGCGAGGGGCTGCCCGCTTCGGGGGGAGCGGGCAGCCCCTCGGCTTCATGCCCTCACCTCTCCGGGATCTTCGATGAAACGAGCAGGCGTACGAAAGCCGGGCGCGCGCCCGCCCCTCGCCCTGGCTCTGCCCGCGCTCGTGGCGGTGGCCTTCCTGGCCCTCCCGCTGGTCGGCATCCTCGTCCGCACCGAGTGGGGCGAACTCGCCGACCACCTCCGCTCGCCCGGCACCGTCCAGGCGCTGAAGCTGTCGCTCCTCGTCTCCTTCTGGGCGCTCGGCCTCTCGCTGCTCCTCGGCGTCCCGCTCGCCTGGCTGCTCGCGCGGGTCTCCTTCCCCGGCAAGACGTTCGTCCGCTCGCTCGTCCTGCTGCCCATGGTCCTGCCGCCCACCGTCGGCGGCGTCGCCCTGCTCCTCGCCTTCGGCCGCCGCGGCCTCCTCGGCCCCTGGCTGGAGTCCACCTTCGGCATCACGCTGCCGTTCCACACCTCGGGCGCCGTCCTCGCGGCCACCTTCGTCGCCATGCCGTTCCTGATCATCAGCCTGGAGGGCGCGCTCGGCGGCCTGCGGCCCCGGTACGAGGAGACGGCGGCCTCGCTCGGCGCCTCACCGGTCCGGGTCTTCTTCACCGTCACCCTGCCCATGGTGGTGCCCGGCGTCCTCGCCGGAGCGGCGCTCACCTGGGCGCGGGCGCTCGGCGAGTTCGGCGCCACCATCACCTTCGCCGGGAACCTGCCCGGCACCACCCAGACCCTGCCGCTCCAGGTCTATCTGCTGCTCCAGGACGAGCCGGAGGCGGCGACGTCCGTCTCCCTGCTGCTGCTCGCCATCGCGATGGGCGTGCTCATCGCCCTGCGCGGACGGTGGACCGGCACCCCGAGCGGACGCGACCGCGCCACGTCCGCACCTGTGCCGGACGCCGAGGACCCGAAGGCCGAGGAGCCATCGCCTCAGGCGGCCCAGACGGCCCAGACCGCCCCGCCCGTCGCCCCGCCCGTCGCGCCGCCCGGCGAACGCTGGTCGCTGCGGGCCGAGGTCACCGGATTCACCGAGCTCGACCTGACCGCCGAACCCGGCACCACGATCGCCGTCGTCGGCCCCAACGGGGCAGGGAAGACGACCCTGCTGCGCGCCCTGCTCGGCCTCACCCCCCGGGCCCACGCCGACCTCCGGCTCGGCGACACCGACGTCACCGCCCTGCCCCCGCACCGCCGCCGCGTCGCCTGGGTCCCGCAGGACGGCGCCCTCTTCCCGCACCTTTCGGCGCTCGCCAACACCGCGTACGGGCTCCGCGCCCAGGGCGTCGCCCGCGCCGAGGCCCGCCGCGAGGCACAGGGCTGGCTCGACCGGCTCGGCGTCGGACACCTCGCCCACCGGCGCCCAGGCCAGCTCTCCGGCGGCCAGGCCCAGCGCGTGGCCCTCGCCCGCGCACTCGCCGCCCGCCCCCGGCTCCTCGTCCTCGACGAACCGCTCGCCGCGCTCGACCAGACCACCCGGGCGCAGGTGCGCCACACCCTGCGCACCCACCTCGCCGGATTCGGCGGCGTCTGTCTGATCGTCACCCACGACCCGGTGGAGGCGGTCTCGCTCGCCGACCGCGTCCTCGTCCTGCAGGACGGCCGCGCCCTCCAGGACGCCACCCCCGCCGAGGTCACCCGCCATCCGCGTTCCCCCTGGGTGGCCCGGATGCTGGGGCGCAACGCCTGGTCCGGCACCGCGACCGCCGACGGCCTCGCGCTCGACGGCGGCGGCACCCTCGTCGCGGCCGAACATCCGGAGCCCGGTACCCCGGCACTGGCGATCGTCGCCCCCGAGGCGGTCTCCCTGCACCGGGAGAGGCCCGCGGGCAGCCCCCGTAACGTCTGGCCCGGCACCGTACGCGAGATCACCACCAGCGGCAGCCGCCTGCGCGTCCTGGTCACCTCCGCCGAGGCCCCCGACCTCGTCGCCGAGATCACCCCGCAGGCCGCCGCCGAACTCGGCCTCGCCGACGGCGTGTCCGTCTGGACCAGCGTCAAGGCCACCGAGACGACGATCGTCACCCGCTGACCCCCGGGATCCCCGCCGATCCCGCCGCCCCCGCCGACCGTGCCGCCGTCCCGAACCCGGCGCACGAGGCCATCCCCGGCGCACGACATCATCCCCGGCGCACGAGGTCATCCCCGGGGCACGAGGTTCATGCTCGCGGCAGCAGCACCGGCGCGAGCCCACCGTCGTGCCAGTCGGGCCCGATCGCGGCCAGTGCGTCCGCGACGGCCGCGCCGCGCAGGAACGCGGCGCGATGTCCCGGGGCGATCCGGCAGCCGTCGTCCGTCCAGGCGACCGGCACCAGGCGGGTGCGGCCGGGTGCGGCCTTCGCCGCGCCGTGCACGGGCAGGCGCGGCAGCCGGGGGAGCGCGCCGCCGGCCAGTCCGGTGAGGAGCGGACCGAGCAGGGTCAGGGCGGCGACCAGGGCCGCGTACGGGTTGCCCGGCAGCCCCACCACCCAGCGGCGTACGGGGAGTTCGGCGAGCAGCATCGGGTGACCGGGTCGGCAGGCGACCGTGTCGACGACCATCCGGGCCCCGGAGTCCGCGAGGAGGCCCCGCAGTTGGTCGGTGACGCCGACCGAGGTGGAGCCGGTGACCACGACGACATCGGCCCCGTCGTGGCCGCGGACCGCACGGGCGAGACCGCCCCGGGGACGGTCGGGCACCTGCTCCAACGCGACCGTGTCGCCGCCGAGTTCGGCGATGAGGCCGGGGAGGAGCGGTCCAAGGGCGTCCCGGACCCTGCCGGGTCGTGGGATGCCCGAGTGCTCCAGTTCGTCGCCGGTGACCAGTGCGGCGACGCGGGCCCGACGCGCGTCCCGGCCGGAGCCAGCCGGTCACCGGGCGCCGCGTCCTCGCCGGTCCGCCGGATGTGCCGCCCCTCGGGCGGCGCGGCGGCGGACACCCGGCCGTCGGCGTCCGTCGCGACTTCGAGCGGTACGACCGCGTCCGCGCCGACCGGCAGGACGGCGCCCGTGGAGATGCGCACGCACTCGCCGGGACCGAGGACACCCGGCCACGCGGCACCCGCGCGCGCCGTCCCCCGGACGCGCCAGGGCGGAGCTCCGGACACGGCGTACCCGTCCATGGCGGCGGTGTCGAAGGCGGGGTGCGGGAGCAGCGCGAGGAGGTCGGCGGCGAGCGTGAGTCCGGTGGCGTCACACAGGGGTGTACGGCGTGGGGGCACGGTGTGCGCGGCGCGGTGGGCGCGCATCCGGGCCTCGGGCCAGGGGACCGGGTGCGGATGCGGTGGCGCGCCCGGCACGGCGGGGGACGGTCCGGTCACTGCGGAGGCGGGCGGAGGCGGCATGGTCCCCACGCTCCGCCGCCGGTGTTTCGGATCGAGGCCGGTCACGTGTCCCCGGCGCGCCGATCGGCTCACGGTCCGGGCGGACCTGCCGTGAGCGGGTCTCCCCGTTGTACGTGCGGGCCGCGCCCCCGTCCGGGAGCACGGCCCGCACCGCGCGTGCGCCGGTCAGACGGCGGAGAGGGAGATCTCCGTGGACTTGATCAGCGCGACGACGGAGGAGCCGGCGGCCAGGCCGAGGTCCTCGACGGCGTCCTTGGTGATCGCGGCGGTGAGCTCGCCGCCCTCGACGGTGACCTTCACGGAGCCCATGGCGCCGCCGGTGGCGACCTCGGTGACGGAGCCGGGGAGCTGGTTGCGGATGGAAAGACCCGAGACCGGACCGGTCGCGAGGGCGACCTCGGTGGACTTCACGAGGGCCTTGACCGCGGAACCCTCGGCGAGGCCCAGGTCCTTGACGGCGTCGGCGGTGATGGCGGCGGTGATGTCCTGGCCACCGGCCAGGCGCACCTTCACCGAGGCCATGGCCTCACCGGTGGTGACAGAGGTGACGGTGCCGGGGAGCTGGTTACGGATGGACAGGGGCATGGAACACGCCTCACATAGCCGGAAAGCGCAGTGTCACCTCTGTGACCTGCTTCGTCCCTTTCGACGCTACCGGAACGGGAATCACACGAGGCGACCCACGTCTCATCCACCAGCCGAACGGACGCGAGGGGCTCGCGTTCAGCACGGGTCGGGCGTCGAACCGCCGAGAGTCGCGCCGCCGGGCGGGGATGGGGAGGGTCTGGAAGGGCAGGGGAGGGGGATCTCGCGCTCCTTCCGTCTCCGTTCTCCCGGGACGGTGTCAGCTGACAGCATCAGCGAGATGCCATCCCGCACTCACCTGGCAGATGTGCCCCGATTCGGCCTCTCCACCTCTTGGATGATCCACTGTAACGACCCCTCGCGGGAAGGTCGTTTTCTGTGCCTGGATCCAATCGCGTCCGGACGTCGGGGACTGCTTGACTGGCTCCTGCCGGTGCCGAGGCGGATGAGTGGCTCTCGCCGTGTTCGGCCGGTCGGCCGGAAGGGCCCTGCGCGCTGATCGCGGTGTGTTGCGCGCAGGGGCCCTTTGCGGCCCCCGGGCTGAGATGTCCGGACCGGCCCCCGAGGGCGGCCGCACATGCACCCTCTGGCACATGCGTGCTGAAAGTCGCATTCTTGCCACGGATGCCATCGATGACATGCGAGGTGGCTCGAACGCGAGGAGACGGCGATGGCGGTGGTCGTGGTGCGGGACCCGGCGGTGGCGGACTCGCGGGGGGTGGACGACGTCCTCGCCGCGGCGGGTCTGGCCGTCCGGCACAGCGAGGCCGGCGCGCCGCCCGTGACCGGCCTCGACGGAGTCGACGGAGTGATCGTGCTGTCCGCGCCGACGTCACCGGCCGCGGGAGAAGGCGCCCTGCTGCGTGCCGCACTGGCGGCGGACGTCCCCGTCCTCGCCCTCGGCCCGGGCGCGGCCCGCCTCGCCGACCCGTCCGGCCACGGAACCGGAACGGGGGCGGGAACGGAAACCGGAACGGAAACGGGAACGGGGAAGGGTCTGGGCGTCTCGCCCGCCCGAGGCCCCGTCACGCTCACCACGTCGGCCGACCGCGACCCGCTCCTCGCGGGCAGCGGTCCGCTTCCCGCGTTCGGTCCCGCGGCCGACTCCTTCACCGGCTTCGCGGGCCCGCCCGGCGCCGTCGCGCTGGCCACGTGCACCGGCTCCGCTCCCCAGGCGTTCCGCCTGGGGAGCAGCGCCTGGGGCATCAGGTTCCTCACCCCGACGCGACTCGGCCCCTGGGGCGAAGCGCTCCTGCGCCGGTTCGCCGCCCTGGTGGCGGCCCGCGCCGAACACACCGCCACCCGCGCGTTCTTCACCGGCCGCGCCGATGCCTGGGAAGAGCGCTTCGCCCATCAGAACCCCGCGTACGCCGCCGCGGTGGCGCGGATGCGGGTGGCGCCGGGCGGCCTCCTGCTGGACCTCGGCTGCGGGACGGGACGTGCGATGCCCGCGCTGAGCGAGCAGGCGGGACCCGGAGGGCGGGTGCTGGGCATCGACGTCACCCAGGCCATGCTGGCCTCGGCCGCCAGGTACGGGCGGGGGAACCACGGGCTGTTGCTGGCCGCCGACTGCAACCGCCTGCCCCTGCCGGGGCGTTCGGTGCGCGGGATCTTCTCGGCGGGTCTCCTCGACCACCTTCCCGCCCCGGGCGCCGCCCTCGTCGAATGGGCTCGCGTCGGAGCCCCCGGAGCGGTCCTGCTGCTGTTCCATCCTTCGGGCCGGGCCGAGCGGGCGGCCCGCCACGGCCGTCCCCTCGATCCCGGCGACCTGCTCGCCGAGGACAACCTCCGCCCCGCGCTGGCGGCGGCGGGCTGGCGGCTGGACGAGTACGAGGACGCCGCAGGCCACTTCCTGGCCCGCGCCAGGCTGTCCGGATGACGCGCGCCGCACCCTTCCGCCGTCGACACCTCCAAACCACGGATGCGTATCTGAACGGCTAATAGTCCAGGTATTCAGGAGGGCCATTGTGCGTTCCCTCTTGCAGATGCAATATGTCGATACGGGTGACGTGGCGGACGTACCCGTATGTGCCGTTCCTGCTCACGAGGCGAGGTCAGACAGATGACGACACGTACCCACGACGGCAGCGCCGGCGACGTCGACTACGGCACCATCGGCTCCGGCTACTCCGCCTACCGCCGCCCGGACGGACGCATCGCCCGCTTCATCGCCAGAGCTCTGGGGGACAGCCGGACCGTCCTCAACGTCGGCGCCGGCGCCGGGTCGTACGAGAACGTCGGCGGCGCGGTGACCGCCGTCGAACCGTCGGCCTCCATGCGGGCCCAGCGCCCCGACGGACTCCAGCCGGCCGTCGACGCCGTCGCGGAGAACCTCCCCTTCGCCGACGGCTCCTTCGACGCCTCGATGACCCTGTTCAGCGTCCACCAGTGGAGCGACGTCGAGGCTGGTCTGCGGGAGATGCGCCGCGTGACCAGCGGGCCCGTGGTGATCCTCACCTGCGATCCCACCGCCGTCCGCGACTTCTGGCTGTACGAGTACGCTCCCGCCGTGCTCGACACCGAGGCCCTCCGCTACCCGCCCCTCGACGAGATCGCGGACGCGCTGGGCGGCACCGTCCAGGTCGAGGCCGTTCCGATCCCCTTCGACTGCACCGACGGCTTCAACGAGGCGTACTACGGCCGCCCCGAACTGCTCCTCGACCCGGCCGCCCGACAGGCGTGCTCCGCCTGGAGCTTCGTCGACGACGCCACCCGGGAACACTTCGACCGCACCCTCCGCCGCGACCTCGCCTCGGGCGCCTGGGACGAACGCTTCGGCCACCTGCGCACCCGACCGACCTACGAGGGCTCGCTCGTCGTCGTCCGCGGCGCCCCGGCGGGCTGAAACGGGCGGGGGCCTACAGCCAGTCCTTCTTCTTGAACACCAGGTACAGGCTCACACACACCACCGCCATCAGCAGCACCGCGAACGGATACCCGCCCGCCCAGTGCAGCTCCGGCATGTTGTCGAAGTTCATGCCGTAGATCGTGCCGACCAGGGTCGGGGCGAAGAGGATGGCCGCCCACGAGGAGATCTTCTTGATCTCCTCGTTCTGTTCGAAGCCCGCCTCCGCCAACGCCCGCATCTCCGCGTTCTGTTGCTGGGTGACCAGGGTGCCGTTGACCGTGAGGATCTCCGTCAGGGCCTGGCGGAAGCCGTCGACGCGTTCGCTGGTGTGGGTGACGTGGTCCGCCACGTCGCGGAGGTAGCGCTGGAGTTCCTCGTCGGTGCCGTACTTGGCGAAGCCCGCCATGAGGCCGTGGAGCATGCCGACCAGAGGGCGGGTGGCGCGCTGGAACTCGACCATTTCGCGGGAGAGTTCGTAGATGCGGCGGGACACCGCGGGGTCGCCGCTGAAGACCTCGGTCTCGATCTCGTCGATGTCGTTCTGGACGCCCGCGACCACCGGCGCGTAGCCGTCGACGACCGCGTCCAGGATCGCGTACAGGACCGCCTCCGGGCCCAGCCGGAGCAGGTCCGGGTCCTGTTCCATGCGGCGGCGGACCGCCGAGAGGTCGGGGGCCGCGCCGTGGCGGACCGTGATGACGAAGTCCGGGCCCACGAAGACATGGAGCTCGCCGAAGTCGACCTCCTCCTGGGCGTCCAGATAGCGGGCCGCACGCAGGACCACGAACAGGGTCTCGCCGTACCGCTCCAGCTTCGGCCGCTGATGGGCCTCCATCGCGTCCTCGACCGCGAGCTCGTGGAGGTCGAACTCGGCGGCGAGCGAGTGGAGTTCGGACTCCGTCGGGCGGTGCAGGCCGATCCAGGCCATGCCGTCGGGGTGCTCGCGCAGCTGGCGGAAGGTTTCCGCGAGCGTCGCCGGGGAGGAGACCCGCCTGCCGTCCCGGTACAGCGTCGCCTGCACCACGCTCGGGCGCGGCGCGCCGCCCGCCGCGCCCGACCCGGCGGCCGGCCCGGCATCGGGACCCGAGGGCGGTCCGGCGGGCGGAGCGGACGACGAGGCGGCGGCCGGGTGCCCCTGGGCGCGGCGCCAGGTGGGGCGCGGGCGGCGGTCGGACATCGGTCGGTCTCCTCCGGCTGGGGCGGTGGGGGCGGGAGTGCACCCATGCCGTGTTCGTACGCGTCGTCCTCGAAGGATACGTTTTCGGACGATCGGGGCGTCCGGCGCACCCCGGGCGGGCACCCTCGGCGGCGCCGGGGGCCGGACCCGAGGCGCGGGCCCGTATTGCGGACACAACCTGTCCGCAACCCTCACTACCCTGGCCCCATGCCCACCGCCCCGCTCCTCACCACCCGCGCCCTCAACCGCGCCACCCTCGACCGCCAGCTCCTGCTGCGCCCCGCCGCCCTCACCGCCGAGCAGGCCGTCCACCACCTCGTCGGCCTCCAGGCGCAGAACACCAAGCCCCCGTACTACGCCCTCGCCGCCCGGCTCGACGGCTTCACCCCCGACGACCTCTCCGCCCTCATGGCGTCCCGCAAGGTCGGCCGGCTCGCCTCGCTCCGCTCCACCGTGCACACCCACACCGCCGCGGACGCCGTCTCCCTGCGCCGGCTCGTCCAGCACGGCGCCCTCGACCGCGAGCTGAGCATGTTCCGGAAGGGCCTGACCGGCGTCGACCTCGACCAGCTCACCGCGCTCACCGCCGACCTCGTCGCCGAGGCGCCCCAGCCCCCCAAGGCACTGCGCGAGCGACTGCTCCAGACGTGGCCCGACGCCGACCCGCTGGCCCTCACCATCGCCGCCCGCTGCCTCCTGCCCATGGTCCAGGCCACCCCGCGCGGCCTGTGGGGACGCAGCGGCCAGGTGGCCCTGACCTCGGCCGTCCGGTGGTTCGGGTACGCCGACGACGCCCCCGAGGCGATGGCCGCCGACCTCGACGCCACCGTCCTGCGCTACCTCGCCGCCTTCGGCCCCGCGTCGGTCAAGGACATGCAGTCCTGGTGCGGCCTGACCCGGCTCAAGGCCGCTTTCGAGCGGCTCCGCCCCCAGCTCCTCGTCTTCCGCGACGAGCACGACACCGAGCTCTTCGACCTCCCCGACGCACCCCGCCCCGCCGAGGACACGCCCGCGCCGCCGCGCCTGCTGCCCGAGTTCGACAACCTGCTCCTCTCCCACGCCGACCGCACCCGGGTCGTCTCCGCCGAGCACCGCGCCCGCACCTGGACCGTCAACCAGTCCCACCGGGTCTTCCTCGTCGACGGCTTCGTCGCCGGGCTCTGGTGGCTCGACGAGGCCAAGGACCGCACCACCGTCACCCTCGAACCCTTCGGCCGGCTCACCCGCGCCCAGCGCACCGAGCTCACCGCCGAGGCCGACCGCACGCTGCGCCTGCTCGGACGGCCGGGACTCCCGTACGACATCGGCTTCCGCGCGACGGACTGAACACACGACGGACCGAACACGCGCCGCCCCGGTTCAGAGCAGCGCGCCCGCCCGGCGCGCCGCCACCACCGCCTCCAGACGGGTGTGCGCGCCGAGCTTGCGCATCGCCGAGCGCAGATAGCCCTTCACCGTCTCCGGGCGCAGCCCGAGCCGCCCCGCCACCACCGCGTTCGTCGCCCCCGACGCCACCGCCGCGAGCACGTCCGTCTCGCGCGGGGTGAGCGCCACCCGAGGGGTACGGGTCGCCCCCGCGCCCGCGGCCGACTCGAGCCGCCCGCACACCGCGAGCAGCCTGGCCCGCAGCTCCGGGTCCGGCACCCGGGGTGCCAGCTCGCGCAACTCCCCGTACGCGCGCCGCAGTTCCTCCCGCTCGGACACGAGCCGGTGCGCCTCGTCGCGTACGGCCAGGGCCTGCTCGACGTCCCGCGCGGCGGCCGCCGCCGCGTCGAAGACCCGCTCGCCGATCGGCAGGGCGTCGCGCAGCGCCCCGTACAGCACCCCGCGCACCTGCCGTCGGACCACCACCGGGACCGCGATCACCGAGCGCAGCCCCTCGGCCGTCACCGCGCCGTCGTACTCGTGGGTGATGTGCCGGGCGGACGGGTAGTCGGTGACCGCGCACGGGCGGGACAGGGCGAGGCACTTGCCGCCGAGACCGGATCCGCGGGACACCGTCAACCCGCTGAGTGCCACCGTCACCGTCCCGTTCAGCTCCGCGATGCGCAGCTCTCCGCCGTCCGCCGGGAGCAGCCCGCCGAAGACCACCGGCAGCCCGGTACCCCGCCGCAGCCGCACCAGCGCTTCGCTCAGCGCCTCCGGAGCCGCCCCGGTAGGCGGCGCCGCAGGGTGCGACTCGACGTGCTCGGGCACCGTTCCTCCACCTCGCCGCGCGGGGTCTCCCCCCGAACGGGGGTGGTGAGACCTGGGTCACCGATTACACGATGTCCGGGACCGGTCCCGCAACGAGGAGAGTCAGGGAGACGAGGACGCATGACCGAAACGAGCGCGTCGGAGCCGTCGGAGGAACTGGCCGAATCGGCGGAATCGGCGGAGTCGGGAGAGCCGGGGGAGTCGGGGGAGCCCGAGGACGCGGGGTATCCGGTGCACGAGACGATCGACCCGCCCGGCGCCACCGAGGCCACCGCGCGCTTCCGGGCCGCCCGTGACTTCCTGCTCGCGCACCGCGAGGACTACGACACGGCGTACGCGGGCTTCAGCTGGCCCCGCCCCGAGCAGTTCAACTGGGCCCTGGAATGGTTCGACGTCATCGCGGCCGGCAACGACAGGACCGCGCTGCACATCGTCGAGGAGGACGGCACCGAGGCGAAGGTCAGCTTCGCCGAGATGTCCGCCCGCTCCGACCTGGTCGCCAACTGGCTGCTCTCCTGGGGCGTCCGGCCCGGCGACCGGATCATCGTCATGCTCGGCAACCAGGTCGAGCTGTGGGAGACCATGCTCGCCGCGATGAAGCTGCGCGCCGTCGTCATCCCCGCCACCCCCCTCCTCGGCCCCGCCGACCTGCGCGACCGCGTCGAGCGCGGCCGCGCGCGGTACGTGATCGCGCGCGCCGAGGACGTCGCCAAGTTCGACGAGGTCCCCGGCGACTACATCGGCATCCAGGTCGGCGAAGGCTCCGGAGCGGGCTCCGGCGAAGATTCCGCTGAGGGCTCGGCTGAGGGCTCGGGTGAGGGCTCCGGCGGCGACTGGCTCTCCTACGGCGACGCCGATCACGCGTCCCCGGTGTTCCGGCCCCTCGACGTCACCCGCGCCGACGAGCCGCTGATGCTCTACTTCACCTCCGGCACCACAGCCCGCCCCAAGCTCGTCGAGCACACCCACACCTCGTACCCCATCGGCCACCTGGCCACCATGTACTGGATCGGCCTCAAGCCCGGCGACGTGCACCTCAACATCTCCTCGCCCGGCTGGGCCAAGCACGCCTGGTCCAACCTCTTCGCGCCGTGGAACGCCGAGGCCACCGTCTTCATCCACAACTACACGCGCTTCGACCCGGCCCGGCTGATGGCCGAGATGGACCGGCACGGCGTGACCAGCTTCTGCGCCCCGCCCACCGTGTGGCGGATGCTGATCCAGGCCGACCTCGGGCAGCTCCGCACCCCGCCCCGGGAGGTCGTCGCGGCCGGTGAACCGCTGAACCCCGAGGTGATCGAGAGCGTCCGGCGCGCCTGGGGCGTCACCATCCGGGACGGCTTCGGACAGACCGAGACCGCCGTGCAGGTCTCCAACAGTCCTGGTCAGCGCCTCAAGGAAGGCTCGATGGGGCGGCCGAGCCCCGGCTTCCGGGTGACCCTGGTCGACCCGGTGAGCGGCACTCCCGACGTCGACGAGGGCGAGATCTGCCTCGACCTCACCGGTGGCCGGTCGGGTGCCCCGGTGGGGCTGATGACCGGCTACCACGGCGACCCGGAGCGTACGGCCGAGGCGATGGCGGGCGGCTACTACCGCACCGGCGACATCGGCGCGCGCGACGCCGACGGCTACATCACGTACGTCGGCCGGGCCGACGACGTGTTCAAGGCCAGTGACTACAAGATCAGTCCGTTCGAGCTGGAGAGCGCGCTCCTGGAGCACGAGGCGGTGGCGGAGGCGGCCGTCGTCCCGGCGCCCGACCCGCTGCGGCTCGCCGTGCCGAAGGCGTACGTGGTGCTCGCGGCGGGCTGGGAGCCGGGGCCCGACACCGCGAAGGCGCTCTTCGCCCACTCGCGCGAGGTGCTGGCACCGTACAAGCGGATCCGCCGGATCGAGTTCGCCGACCTGCCGAAGACCGTCTCCGGCAAGATCCGCCGGGTGGAACTGCGCAAGCTGACCGCCGCGGGCGACACCGGCACCGAGTACACGGAAGGCGACCTCACATGACCCCCGTCCCCACCCCGACCCCGAGCCCGATCCCGACCGCCACCCCCGCCCCGACCCTGGCCGCCCGGCCCTCGTACGCGCACGGCGTGTCCGGCACCCCGCTGCTCGGCGACACCATCGGGGCCAACCTCGACCGCGCCGTCGCCGCCTGGCCCGAACGCGAGGCCCTGGTCGACGTGCCGACCGGACGACGCTGGACGTACGCGCGATTCGGCGCCGACGTCGACCGGCTGGCGGACGCGCTGCTCGGCAGCGGGATCACCAAGGGCGACCGGGTCGGCATCTGGGCGGTCAACTGCGCCGAGTGGGTGCTCGTGCAGTACGCCACCGCGCGCATCGGCGCCATCATGGTGAACATCAACCCGGCCTACCGCGCCCACGAGTTGGAGTACGTGCTCCGACAGGCCGGGATCTCGCTGCTGTTCGCCTCGCTGCGCCACAAGACCAGCGACTACCGGGCGATGGTCGAGCAAGTGGCGCCGTCCTGCCCGCAGTTGCGGGAGACCGTCTACTTCGGCGACCCCGGCTGGGAGCAGCTCCTCGCCCGTACGGCTCCGCAGGGCGCGGGGGGCGTCGGACGCCCGGAACTCTCCTGCGACGAGCCGGTCAACATCCAGTACACCTCGGGCACCACGGGCTTCCCGAAGGGGGCCACGCTCTCCCACCACAACATCCTCAACAACGGTTATTTCGTGGGCGAGATGATCGCCTACACCGAGCAGGACCGGATCTGTGTGCCGGTGCCCTTCTACCACTGCTTCGGCATGGTGATGGGCAACCTCGCCGCCACCTCGCACGGCGCCTGCATCGTGATCCCGGCCGCCTCCTTCGACCCGGCCGCGACCCTGCGCGCGGTCCAGGAGGAGCGCTGCACCTCGCTCTACGGGGTGCCGACGATGTTCATCGCCGAGCTCAACCTGCCGGACTTCGCCACGTACGACCTGTCCACCCTCC
Source organism: Streptomyces sp. NPDC090025 (assembly GCF_044748125.1). NCBI lineage: Bacteria > Bacillati > Actinomycetota > Actinomycetes > Kitasatosporales > Streptomycetaceae > Streptomyces > Streptomyces sp. NPDC090025. The sequence goes on from NZ_JBIVFL010000002.1 coordinate 683,126, forward strand.
GCACCGGCATCATGGCGGGCTCGCCGTGCCCGGTGGAGGTGATGAAGCGGGTCGTCGCCGAGATGAACATGGCGGAGGTGTCGATCTGTTACGGCATGACGGAGACCTCACCGGTCTCCACCCAGACCCGCCGCGACGACGACCTGGAGCGGCGCACCGGCACGGTCGGCCGGGTGCTGCCGCACGTCGAGGTCAAGGTCGTCGACCCGGCGACCGGCCTCACCGTGCCGCGCGGCACGGCGGGCGAACTGTGCACCCGCGGCTACAGCGTGATGCTCGGCTACTGGGAGGAGCCCGCGAAGACCGCCGAGGCGATCGACCCGGGCCGCTGGATGCACACCGGCGACCTCGCGGTGCTCCGCGAGGACGGCTACGTGCAGATCGTCGGCCGGATCAAGGACATGATCATCCGGGGCGGCGAGAACGTCTATCCGCGCGAGATCGAGGAGTTCCTGTACGGGCACGCCAAGATCGCCGACGTGCAGGTGGTGGGCGTGCCGGACGCCCGCTACGGCGAGGAGATCCTGGCCTGTGTGATCCCGCGCGACCCGGCCGACCCGCCCACCCTCGCGGACGTCACCGACTTCTGCCGCGACCGGCTCGCGCACTACAAGATCCCGCGCCGGGTCGAGATCCTCACGGAGTTCCCGATGACGGTCAGCGGGAAGGTGCGGAAGGTGGAGTTGCGGGAGCGGTACGGGGTGGGGTGACCCGTCCCGTACCGGGCGTGGCGGCCGGTACCGCTGCCGGGACCGGCGCCGTGACCTGCGCCGGGTCCGCGGCCTCCGGCTCGGTGCCGGTCAGGCCCGGTGCGAGGCCCAGGTCCCGGTCCGGTTCGAGACCCAGACCAAGATCGAGGTCCAGGTCCAGGTCCAGGTCCAGGTCGAGGCGCATGCAGACGCGGGGCCAGGCGGCGAGTCCGTGCGCCGCTTCGGCCCGGCTGATCTCGCGCAGCCCGGCGGTCAGCGCGGGGTCGTCCGCGTCGAGGCGGCGGAAGCCGAGCCGGGCGTAGTAGGGGGCGTTCCAGGGCACCTCGGCGAAGGTCGTCAACGTCAGCGCCGTCAGCCCCTCGGCCCGCGCGCGGCGCGCCAGATGGCTGATCAGCGCCCGCCCGACGCCCCGCCGGGCGGCGTCCGGATGCACCGACACCTGCTCGATGTGGGCGGCCCCGTCGACGAGGTCGACCAGGAGGTACGCCACCGGCCGGCCGTCCCGATCGGCTCGCTCGTCCTGCTCGTCCCGCTCGTCCACCGCCACCCAGGCGCGTCCCGCCTGCCGGTAGCTCTCCAGGACGTCCAGCGGAAGGGGCTCGTCGTCGGCGATCTCCGTCATCCCGAGCAGTCGGAATGCCTCGCCCGCGGCGCGTTCGATGTCCTGGAGCAGGGGGAGTTCGGCCGGTGCGGCCACTCGGATGCGCATACGCCAGTATGACGCGGCGGGCGGCGCGAGCGCGGCCCGGGGCGGACGGCGGGTGCCGCCGGGCGGCCGGGTTGGCCGGTTGCCGACGGCCGGCCGACCGGCCGGCCGTGGGTGGGGCCTGGCCGTGCCGGACGGAGGCCGGGCGCCCCCCCCGGCGCCGCCGCCCCCTTCGGTCCGGCGTCAGTCCGGCGCCGCCCCCGAACAGCCGAAGCCGGGGCTGTCCGAGACGCTCCGCCCCGCCGCGTACCCGTCCTCCGCCGACCCGTGGCGTCCCAGCAGGCCGCCGTCCCGGGAGAAGTGCGGCACGAACAGGGTGAGCGCGGGGTCGCCGTACAGGGCGATGTAGAGCAGGACGTCACGCGGGTCGGTGACCAGGTGGCGGTGGGCGGGGAGCGGGTGGCGGGCGCGGAGGGTGGTGAGGAGGCGGTGGGCGGCCCGGGTGGTCGGGGGCACGCAGAGGAGTGCGGCGGCGGCGAGGACCGGGACGCCCGCGAGGGCCAGGGCACCGCCCGACGCGCCGGTCGCCAGGAGGCCCGCGCCCACCGTCAGCGGTACGCAGGCAAGGAGCGTCCGGGCGGCGCGCAGCCGTCCCGGTGGCCGCAGCAGACCCGTCAGGGCCAGCTCCGTACGCAGCGCGTCGAGCGCCTGCCGGGCCTTGGGCCGGCCGGCGAGCAGCCGCAGCGTCAGGGCCCGCTGGAGCGAGCGGTGCACACCGAGCTGCAGCGGATCACGGGTGCGCCCGGCGCCCCCGTTGGCGCGAATCGTCCCCCGGCGGCCCGCCGCCACCGCGCCCCGCTGGTGGAGCGCCACGAGCGCCACCACCACGGCCGCCCGCGAACCCCCGCGCAGCAGGGCCAGTTCCTGCGGCGCCAGCTCCGGACGCTCCGGGCTGCGCGCGCGCAACAGCACGGCCGCACAGCCGAGTTGAGCGGCCGAGGCCGCGAGGAACCACCACATCCCCGTTGGCATGATGCCCACCCCCGTAGGTGTTGTGCCCTCGGGAGCGGCGGTCGTCACGCGCGAATGGCCGAAATCGTGAGGTGCTTTCCCCGGGAGTTGCCGGGAAGTGTCCGGGGAGCCGTCAGGGCGCTCCTTCGGCGAGCAGTTCGCCCGCCGGACCGTTCACGGGCTGCGGGGTGCCGGTGAGGTCGAGCACGAACAGCGGGATGCCGAGACCGTCGGCCCGCTCGTGCGCCTCCGGCGTGTACCCGGCCAGGGAGAAGTAGACGCTCACCGCCGCGCCGCTGAGACCGTTCAGCCACAGGCACTCGACCGCCCGCAGCCCGGTCGGGCGGGTGCTCGGGTCCACCTGGGCCACCAGGCCCGGGCCCCGCAGGTCCACCGCCGACGCGGACCGCTCCTCCGGCTGGACCACGTCACGGAAGCCCAGCCAGCGCAGATATCCGGCGGACGCGGCGACCGCGTCCCGGGTGGTCCTGATCGTGACCGGCCGGAACGCCGTACGGGCCGTCGCCGCCGCGGCGGCCGGGGGCCCCGGCGGTGCGGGCGGCGGGGCCGGGTGGCGCCGCAGGAACCCCGAGGGCGGCGCGGGCGGGGCGGGATCCGGGGCGGGATCCGGTCCGGCGGCCGGGAAATCCGGGTGCGGGCCGACGGCCGGGTGGGCCGACCGGGGCTCGGGCACCGACTCCCGTACCGCCCCGTGCGCACCAGAACCGTGCGCACCAGAACCGTGTGCCTCGGGACCGTGCCGTACGTCCCCGGTGTCCCCAGCGGCCCCAGCGCCCCCGGAATCCACTGCTCCACCCGCATCGGCCACCCCCGGAGGCGGTCCCGCCGCGCCCGGCCCGGTCGCCGCCACCGGCACCCGCAGCACCGCCCCGCAGGGGCAGCCGACCTCCGGGTGCGGCCAGTCCGAGGCGCGGGCGCAGGACGGGCAGTGGACGGTGACCCACTCCTCGGACCAGTTGCGGTGGGTGACGGGCACCGCGGTCGCGCCTGGGATCACCGGTGGGGCCACCGGGACGCCGCAGGAGCAGGGGAAGGCGGGTGCCGCGTACCGCAAGGTGCGGAGGCACTCCGGACAGCGCACCTGTACCGACTCAGCCACCTGGAACCCCCTCCGCGTCGTGCGTGCCCATCGTCCACCAATCGGGACGTCAAGGGGAGGAACTTCGGCCAACGCGGGCCCGCGCGGGACCGCCCGGGTGCGGCTCAGCCAGGTCGGCCCTTGACGCCTTTCCGGCCCCCCACTTACATTGCTTCCACATAGCAGAACAGTACTTCCGCATTATGGAAACAAAGCCCGTCCAGGCCCCGAAGCAGGAGCACTCCCATGCCTCGTATGACCGCCGCCGCAGCGGCCGTTGAGATCCTCAAGCGCGAAGGCGTCACCAACGCGTTCGGTGTGCCCGGCGCGGCGATCAACCCCTTCTACCGCGAGCTCAAGAACGTCGGCGGGATCAGCCACACGCTGGCCCGCCACGTCGAGGGCGCGTCCCACATGGCCGAGGGCTACACCCGGGCCAAGGCCGGCAACATCGGTGTCTGCATCGGCACCTCGGGCCCCGCCGGGACGGACATGATCACCGGCCTGTACTCGGCGATCGCCGACTCGATCCCGATCCTGTGCATCACCGGCCAGGCCCCGGTCTCGAAGCTCCACAAGGAGGACTTCCAGGCCATCGACATCGCGAACATCGCCAAGCCGGTCACCAAGGCCGCGACCACCGTCCTGGAGGCCGCCCAGGTCCCCGGCGTCTTCCAGCAGGCGTTCCACCTGATGCGCTCCGGCCGTCCCGGCCCGGTCCTCATCGACCTGCCGATCGACGTCCAGCTCACCGAGATCGAGTTCGACCCGGAGACCTACGAGCCGCTGCCGGTCTACAAGCCGTCCGCGACCCGCGCCCAGGCCGCGAAGGCGCTCAACTTCCTCCTGGAGTCCGAGCGTCCGCTGATCGTCGCCGGTGGCGGCATCATCAACGCCGACGCCTCCGACCTGCTTGTCGAGTTCGCCGAGCTGACCGGCATCCCGGTCATCTCCACCCTGATGGGCTGGGGCACCATCCCGGACGACCACGAGCTGGCGGCCGGCATGGTCGGCGTCCAGACCGCGCACCGCTACGGCAACGCGACCTTCCTGGAGTCGGACCTCGTCCTCGGCATCGGCAACCGCTGGGCCAACCGTCACACCGGCTACAACCTGGACGCCTACACCAAGGGCCGCAAGTTCGTCCACGTCGACATCGAGCCCACCCAGCTGGGCAAGATCTTCGCCCCGGACTTCGGCATCGCCTCCGACGCCAAGGTCGCCCTCGAGCTCTTCATCGAGGTCGCCAAGGAGCTGAAGGCCGCGGGCAAGCTGCCCGACTTCTCCGCCTGGGCCGCCTCCGCGCAGGAGCGCAAGGCCACCCTCCAGCGCCGCACGCACTTCGACAACATCCCCATGAAGCCGCAGCGCGTCTACGAGGAGATGAACAAGGCGTTCGGCCCGGACACCCGGTATGTCACCACCATCGGTCTCTCGCAGATCGCGGCCGCGCAGTTCCTGCACGTCTACAAGCCGCGCCACTGGATCAACTGCGGCCAGGCGGGCCCGCTCGGCTGGACCATCCCGGCTGCCATCGGCGTCGCCACCGCCGACCCGGAGACCCCGGTCGTCGCGCTCTCCGGCGACTACGACTTCCAGTTCATGATCGAGGAGCTGGCGGTCGCCGCCCAGCACAAGGTCCCCTACGTCCACGTCCTGGTGAACAACGCCTACCTGGGCCTGATCCGCCAGGCGCAGGGCGGTCTGGGCATCAACTTCGAGGTCAACCTCGAGTTCGAGAACATCAACACCCCGGAGATCGGCGTCTACGGCGTCGACCACGTCAAGGTCGCCGAGGGCCTGGGCGTCAAGGCGATCCGCGTCACCGACCCGGACCAGCTGGGCGAGGCCCTGGAGCAGGCCAAGAAGATGGCCGTCGAGTTCCAGGTCCCGGTCGTCGTCGAGGCGATCCTGGAGCGCATCACCAACATCGCGATGAGCAAGACCGTCGACATGAGCGACGTCACCGAGTTCGAGGAGCTGGCCACCGAGCCCGCCCACGCGCCCACCGCGATCAAGGCCCTGCAGGTCTGATCACCGGCCGATGGAGCCAGGCGAGGCCCCCGTCCCGAGAGCACCGGGACGGGGGCCTTCCCCTGTGCCTCCTGTGCCCCCTGGGCTTCTGATGGCCCCGGTGGCCCCGGTGGCCCCCGGCGCCTACGGGCGTCCGCTCCCGGCCGCCCGTACCAGCGCCGTGCCCGCCTCCGTACGGTCGTACAGGACGGACCGCCCGGCCCGCCTGCGCCGTACGAGTCCGGCGTCGAGCAGCACCTTCAGGTGCCGTCCCACCGACCCCAGGCCCTGCCCGGTCAGCGCCACCAACTGACTGGTGGACGTGGGGGATTCGAGGCGTACGAGGACCCCGGCGCGGCCCCGGCCGAGCAGCGTCCGCAGGGCCTCGGGCGCCGCCGGGGCGGAGTCGTCGGCGAGCGCGCCCGCGCACGGGTAGACCAGCGCGAAGCGTGCGTTGCCCGCCCAGCTCACCCAGCCGTTCGCCGGGGTCACCGGGACCAGGAGCAGCCGTCCGCCGTCCACCGAACGCGGCGGGTGGTCACGGACGTTGACCTGCAGACGGCCCTCACCGAGCCAGCGGGTCCGCCCCGGACACAGCTCGTCGAGCGTCGTCGCCCAGCCGTCCCTGGCCAGCCGGGCGGTCCTGGCGGCGATGTCCGCCTCCAGGACCCGGCGGCGGCGCGGCCAGTCGGGCAGCACCGTCTCCCGCCACACCCAGGCCAGCACCCGGGCGAGCCGGTCCGGCAGATCGTTCGCCGTGCGCAGCGGCTCCGGCACCGGGCCGTCCGCCGACAGGGCCAACTGCTCGACAGCGGCGGCCGGTTCGGTGGCGCGGACCGCCACGACCTCGTCCTCGAAGGACGCCTCGCCCTCGCCCAGCGGTGTCGGGGTCAGGAAGTCGGCGTTCCAGGTGCGCCCGATCGCGGTACGGACGAGCAGCGCGTCCAGCGGGTCGGCGGCGAGCCGGGCCCGGTAGCCGGGCAGGTGCGTGCCGAGCCAGGCGCGCTCGCCGGGGTGCCCGGCGCGGGCCGTGTGCAGGGTCTTGAGGGCGGCGACGGTCTCGGTCAGCGGCGAGATCACGAAACGGCCGCTGGCCAGCGAGTCCGCACCGATCCGCCACCAGCCCACCGGACCCGCCCCCCGCCTCGTTCGCCTGCCCCGCGCGGCTGTCCCGTGCGCGGATGTTTCGCCGTACCGCGAAACAATAACGCCCGGCCCGGGCGCTCCCGCAGACTCCGGCGCATGCCCGAACCCGCCTCCGCCCCTGCCGCCATGCCCGCTCCCGCCACCACGCCCGCTCCCTTCGGCTACCGGGACCTCTTCCGGATCCCCGACTTCACGCCGCTCTTCCTCTCCGGCGCCGCGCACGCCGCCGCGCAGACCGTGGCCGGGCTCGGCCTCGCCACCCTCGTCTACCGGTCCACCGGCTCCCCGCTGCTCTCCGCGCTCGCCATGTTCGGTCCGGCGCTCGCCCAACTGGTCGGCGCTGCCTTCCTGTTGTCGGCCGCCGACCGGCTGCCGCCGCGGGCGGCACTGTCCGGGGTGGCGCTGGTGTTCGCCGCGGGGACGGCCGCGCAGACCGTGCCCGGACTCCCGGTCGGCGTCGTCTTCGCGATCCTCTTCCTGCAAGGTCTCGCCGGATCGGTCGGCGGGGGAGCGCGCTACGGGCTCCTGAACGAGGTGCTGCCGCGCGAGCGGTATCTGCTGGGCCGCTCGATGCTCAACACGACCGTCGGCGGCTGCCAGATAGCCGGATTCGCGACCGGCGGACTGCTGCTCGCCCTGCTCTCGCCGCGCGGGACGCTCGCGGCCGGTGCCGCGCTGTACCTGACGGCGGCCCTGGTGGCACGCGCCGGGCTCACCGGGCGCCCGCCGCGCGCCACCGGCCGGCCGTCGCCCGCCGAGACCTGGCGCACCAACGCGGTCCTGTGGTCCTCGCCCGCCCGGCGCTGGGTCTATCTCGCGCTGTGGGTGCCGAACGGCCTGGTCGTGGGCTGCGAGTCGCTGTTCGTGCCGTACGCCCCCGAGCGCGCCGGGCTGCTGTTCGCCTGCGCCGCCCTGGGCATGCTGGCCGGGGACATCGCGGTCGGGCGCTTCGTACCGGCGCGGTGGCGGGGGCGGCTCGCGGCGCCGCTGCAGGCCCTCCTCGCCGCCCCGTACCTGCTGTTCGCGCTGCGTCCCGGACTGGCGCTCGCGGTCGTCGCGGTCGCGGTCTCCGCCGTCGGCTACGCGGCGAGCCTGCTGCACCAGGAGCGGTTGACGGCGCTGGTGCCGGACGGGCTGAGCGGTCACGCGCTCGGTCTGCACACCTCGGGGATGCTCGCGCTGCAGGGCGTGAGCGCGGCGCTCGCGGGCGGACTCGCCCAACTCACCTCACCCGGGGCGGCGATGGGCCTGCTCGCCGCCTGCTCGCTGACGGTCACCGCGCTCCTGGCCAGGGGCATGAACCGGTGGCGTGAGCCGGTGGAATGAGCCGGGGCATGAAAAAAGAGCGCGGAACCAGGGACCGTAAACCTGGTTCCGCGCTCTCGTTGTGCCCGCCCGACGGTGCGAGGCTGGCGCGACAGGACGTTCGCGCCGCCGGGCGGAGTCTGGCCCCCTTCCGTGCGAGAAGGGGGGCGTTGGGACCGCGGTGGCGGCGACGGGTGTCGCGACGGGTCCCTTCCTTCAGGTCAGGAAGGGGGTCGCGGACCCTTACCACCGCACTGGCTCGTCGCCACCGCGGTCCTCACGCTGTCCGGGCCGCCGACCACCCCTCATCCGGGCCGGCGTCCCGGACTGCGTACCTCCACTGACCTCCCGTCAGCTTCCGTACGCAGTCTCGGAGTCGGGAGACTAGTCCTCGCGCAGGGCGCGGACGGCCTCCGCGACGCGCCGGCCGTACTCGGGGTCGGCGGCGGCGAAGTGGGCGAGGTTCTTCTCCACGATGTCCTCCCGGGCGACCTGCGAGAGGCTGCCGGCGAGGTTGGACACCAGGCGGGCCTTCTCGTCCTCGGACATGAGGCGGAAGAGCTCACCGGCCTGGAAGAAGTCGTCGTCCTTGGTGTGCTCCGGGGCCGCGTGGGTGCCGGTCCAGCCGTGCACCGCGAGCGGGGCGGAGAGCGGGGTGTCGGTCTGCGCCGGGCCGGAGTACGAGTTGGGCTCGTAGTTCTTGTCGTGGCGCGCACCGTTGCGGGTGGCCATGAAGCCGTCCCGGCCGTAGTTGTCGGCCACGGCCGCCTTCGGCGCGTTCACCGCGAGCTGGGTGTGGTTGACACCGAGGCGGTAGCGGTGGGCGTCGGCGTAGGCGAACAGGCGGCCCTGGAGCATCTTGTCCGGCGACGGGCCGATGCCCGGGACGAAGTTGTTCGGGGAGAACGCGGCCTGCTCGACCTCGGCGAAGACGTTGTCCGGGTTGCGGTCGAGGACCAGACGGCCCACCCGCTGCAGCGGGTAGTCGCTGTGCGGCCACACCTTGGTGAGGTCGAACGGGTTGAAGCGGTACTCGACGGCCTCGGCGGCCGGCATGACCTGCACGTACAGGGTCCAGGACGGGGCGACGCCGCGCTCGATGGACTGCAGCAGGTCGGTCTGGTGCGAGTTGGCGTCCTTGCCGACGAGCTCGGCGCCCTGCTCGGCGGAGAGGCTGCGGATACCCTGGTTCGTCTTGAAGTGGTACTTGACGAAGAAGGCTTCGCCCGCCTCGTTGGTCCACTGGTAGGTGTGCGAGCCGTAGCCGTTCATGTGGCGGTACGAGGCGGGGATGCCGCGGTCGCCGAACAGCCAGGTCACCTGGTGGGTGGCCTCGGGGGCGTGGGCCCAGAAGTCCCAGACGTTGTCCGCCTCCTGCTTGCCCGTGAAGGGGTCGCGCTTCTGGGAGTGGATGAAGTCGGGGAACTTGATCGGGTCCTTGATGAAGAACACCGGGGTGTTGTTGCCGACGAGGTCGTAGTTGCCCTCCTCGGTGTAGAACTTCACCGCGAAGCCGCGCGGGTCGCGCACCGCGTCCGCGCCGCCGAGCGAGTCGGCGACGGTGGAGAAGCGCAGGAACAGCTCGGTCTTCTTGCCGACCTCGGACAGGAAGGCGGCCTTCGTGTACGCGGTGACGTCGTCGGTCACCTCGAAGTGGCCGTAGGCACCGGAGCCGCGGGCGTGCACGACACGCTCCGGGATGCGCTCACGGTTGAAGCGCGCGAGCTTCTCGAGGAGGTGCTGGTCCTGGAGGAGCAGGGGGCCACCGACACCGGCGGTGGCGGAGTTCTGGTTGTCGGCGACCGGGGCGCCGGACTCGGTGGTAAGCACGCGCTTTGCCATGTTCGTCGGGTCGACCTTCCGTGAGCTGCACTGCTGACTTGCTGGAATGTTCTGGAGCGTAAGTACGCCCGGCGAACAACGTCAACAGTTTGTTGAAAAAGAAGAGTGGTGTTCCGGACGGCGACGACGCCTGGGCGCGACAGGACAGGTGTCAGCGCCGCCGCCGTCCGGAAATCTGGGCCCCGTGGGTGAGACGGGGGACGGGACCGGCCCGTCAGGGCCGGACCGGGCTCAGGCCGGGCTCAGACCTGCTGGCCGGAGAGGCGCTCGACGGCGCGCAGCAGGGCCGAGTGGTCGAGGCCGCCGTCGCCCTGGGCGCGCAGGGAGGCGACGAGCTGGGCGACCACGGCGCCGACCGGGAGGGCCGCGCCGACGTTGCGGGCGGCGTCGGTGACGATGCCCATGTCCTTGTGGTGCAGGTCGATCCGGAAGCCGGGCTTGAAGTCCCGGTTCAGGAAGTTGTCCTTCTTGCGGGTCAGCACGGTGGAACCGGCCAGACCGCCGTTGAGGACGTCGAGCGCGGCGTTGAGGTCCACGCCGGACTTCTCCAGGAAGACCACGGCCTCGGCGCACGCCTGGATGTTGACGGCGACGATCAGCTGGTTGGCGGCCTTCACCGTCTGGCCGGAGCCGTGCGGGCCACAGAGGACGATCGTCTTGCCGAGCGCCTCCAGGATCGGCAGGGCCTCGTCGAAGTCGGCCTGCTCGCCACCCACCATGATCGACAGGACGGCCTCGATGGCACCGGCCTCGCCGCCGGAGACGGGGGCGTCGATGACGCGGATGCCCTTCTCCTTGGCGTTCTTCGCGAGGTCCACGGAGGTCTGCGGGGTGATCGACGACATGTCGATGATCAGCGCGCCGGACTTCGCGTTCTCCAGGATGCCCGCGGGGCCGTAGGAGATCGCCTCGACCTGCGGGGAGGCGGGCACCATCGTGATGATCACGTCGGCGTCCTTGACGGCCTCAGCGATCGAGCCGGCCGCGGTGCCGCCGGCGGCGGCGAGGCGGTCGAGCTTGTCCTGCTCCAGGGTGAAGCCGGTGACCGGGTAACCGGCCTTGATCAGGTTCTCGGACATGGGCGAGCCCATGATGCCGAGGCCGATCCACGCGATCGTGGGGCGAGGGGAGTTGCTCATGAGGGTGCCTCTCAAAACAAGGTAATACGGGGAGGGGAGTGAGGATCAGCGCGCCGCGCGGGCCTCGGCGGGCAGCCATTCGAAGGACGCGGCCGCGTCGGCGGCCTTGTACTCCAGGCCCACGAAGCCGTCGTAACCGGCCTTCCGCAGTTCGCCGATCAGCTCCTCCAGGGGGAGCTCGCCGGTGCCCGGGGCGCCACGGCCCGGCATGTCGGCGATCTGCACGTGGCCGGTCTTGTCCGCGTAGGCGGCGATGACCTGGCTGACGTCCTCGCCGTTCATGGCCAGGTGGTAGATGTCGAGCAGGAACTTGGCGTTGCCGAGTCCGGTGGCCGCGTTGACCTTGTCGACGACCTCGATCGCGGCGGGGGCGCTCACCAGCGGGTAGAGCGGCGACTCCGGCTTGTTGAGGGTCTCGATCAGCAGGATCGCACCGACCCGGTCGGCCGCGCGGGCGGCGACGACCAGGTTCGCCAGGGCGAGCTCGTCCTGGACGGCCGGGTCCACGCCCTCGACGCGGTTGCCGTACAGCGCGTTGAGCGCCGTGCAGCCCACCGAGGCGGCGAAGTCCGCGGCGACGTCGATGTTGGCCTTGAAGCGCTCGGACTCCTCGCCCGGCACGGAGACCGCGCCGCGGTCCGGGCCCGGCAGCTGTCCGGCGTAGAAGTTCAGGCCGACGAGCTGGGTGCCGGCGTCCTCAAGAGCCTTCTTGAGGGCGTCGAGCTCGCTCTGGTCGGGGGTGGCGGTGTCGATCCAGGGCCACCACAGCTCGACCGCGGTGAAGCCCGCCGCGGCGGCGGCCGCGGGGCGCTCCAGGAGCGGGAGTTCCGTGAAGAGGATCGACAGGTTCACATCGAAGCGCTGGTCCGTGCCGGCGCCTACTGAGAAGCGGGCCATGAGGGGCGGCGCTCCTTCCGTATTGCGGAAGTAACTTTCTGTCTGACGGAATGTTGCAAGCGCGGTGGCCGAGTTGTCAAGAGGTCCCCGCAGGTCCGGGGCTCCCCATGGCCGGAACCGGGCCGTAGCGTGGGGGCATGGTGCGTTTGAGAGTGGAGTTCACGACCGAGCCGTTCGACCTCGACGAGGCGCCGGCGCACGCGGTCGTGGCACGTGAGGTCATCCAGTCGGCCGAACTGGACGCGGTGGATGTGGGCCCCTTCGGCAATACGGCGGAAGGCGCCTCCGACGCGGTGCTCACGGCCGTGGACGAGCTGCTGCGGAAGTCCCTGGCGGCCGGCGCGACCCGCGTCTCGCTCCAGGTCAATGTGATCGGTGGGGTCGCCGGAGCCGCTGGGGCGGACGGGACCGGTGAGGGGGAAAGATGACCGAGCATCCCTTGGTCGCGGCGGTGAAGCCGCTGGTCGACGCGATGGGCGCCGAGCTGCTGGTGCCCGAGCAGGCCCAGCCGGACGACGTGGTGCTCGCCTGGGAGGGCGAGGACGTGCTCGCCGTACGGCTGCCGCAGCTGTCCGAATCCCTGGACCACATTCTGGCCGCCATGGAAAGACGGCACGGGATGCCGCTGTCCGAGCTGGACCGGCGGACCAAGCAGGAAGTGGTGCGGATCCTGGAGGCACGCGGTGCCTTCTCGGTGCGCCATGGGGTCGAGACGGTGGCCGGCGCCCTTGGTGTCAGCCGCTTCACCGTGTACAACTACCTGAACCGGGAGACCGCCCTGAACAGGGAAAAGGCCCCCAAGAACGGCTAGTTGATCATTTCGCGCAGGCCGTCTCACCAGGAGCCGTCGCCCAGATGTCAGGGCGGCGGCTTTTGTGTGGCCGAGTTTTCAACAAAGTGTTGACGTGCTGTTGCGGAGGGCGTTAGCTATCCGCAGCCCGTTCGAAGCACAGCGAAAAACAGCCACGGAGGCATCCCGTGACTTCAGGTACGACTCCGGGTCTCACCCGGTTCAACACCTCGGCGGAAGGCGACGCGCTCGCCGCCCTGCACGAGGTGTGCACGAGTTCGGTGTGGGGGCGGAAGGTTCTCGCCCAGCGCCCGTTCGCCGGTGCCGAAGCCCTCTTCCAGGCCAGCGACGCCGCCACGGCCGAGCTGACCGCGGAGGACCTCGCCGAGGCGATGGCGGGACACCCGCCGATCGGTCGTCCGAAGGAAGGGGACCCGACCTCCTCCCGCGAGCAGAGCGGGATGGCCGACGCCTCCGCCGCGCTCAAGGCCGAGATGCTCGATCTCAACCTGGCCTACCAGGACACGTTCGGTCATGTCTTCCTCATCTGCGCCACCGGCAGGACCGGCGAGCAGATGCGCGACGCGATCCGCGAGCGGATCGGGAACTCGCCCGAGCAGGAGCGGCAGATCGTCCGCACCGAACTCGGCAAGATCAACCGCATCCGTCTGACCCGTCTCGTCGAGACCACCGAGGAAGAGAACTCATGAGCACCGACACCACGGCCTCGGTGTCCACCCACATCCTGGACACCAGCGTCGGCCGGCCGGCCGAGGGCGTCTCCATCGCCCTCTCCGCCCGCGCCGGCTCCGGTGCCGCGTGGGTCGCCCTGGGCGGCTCCGCCACCGACGCGGACGGACGCTGCAAGGACCTCCCGGCCCTGCCGGAGGGCACCACCCACGTGCGCCTCGACTTCGAGACCGAGGCGTACTTCCTGAGCAAGCAGAACAAGCAAGCCGAGGCGCAGCAGGACGCCCCCGCGAATCGGGACAGCGGTGCGACCGGAGCGTTCTTCCCGGAGGTGGCGATCACGTTCGCCGTCGTGCCGGGCGAGCACTACCACGTACCGCTGCTGCTCAACCCGTTCGGCTACTCCGTTTACCGAGGGAGCTAGCAGACATGCCCACGATTCTCGGCCAGAACCAGTACGGCAAAGCAGAGAACCGCGTCGTCAAGATCACGCGCGACGGCGGAACGCACCACATCAAGGACCTGAACGTCTCCGTCGCCCTCTCCGGCGACCTCGACGACGTGCACCTCACCGGCTCCAACGCCCACTGCCTCCCCACCGACACGACGAAGAACACCATCTTCGCGTTCGCCAAGGAGTACGGCATCGAGTCCGCCGAACAGTTCGGCATCCACCTCGCCCGCCACTTCGTGACGAGCCAGGAGCCCATCAAGCGGGCCCGGATCCGGATCGAGGAGTACTCCTGGGAGCGGATCGCCAGCTCCGACGCCAACTCCAAGTTCATCGGCTCGGACGAGGTCAACCACTCGTTCGTCCGCCAGGGCCAGGAGACCCGCGTCTCGCAGATCACCTACGACGGTGAGAAGTGGGAGGTCATCTCCGGCCTCAAGGACCTGGTCGTCATGAACTCCACCAACTCGGAGTTCTGGGGCTACATCAAGGACCAGTACACCACCCTCCAGGAGGCGTACGACCGCATCCTGGCCACCCAGGTGTCCGGCCGCTGGCGGTTCAACTGGACCGACGACGACCAGCGCATGCCGAACTGGGAGCGGTCCTACGAGCAGACCCGCAAGCACATGCTCGAAGCCTTCTCGGAGACGTACTCGTACTCCCTGCAGCAGACCCTGTACCAGATGGCCACGCGGATCATCAACCACCGCGCGGAGATCGACGAGGTCCGCTTCTCGCTGCCGAACAAGCACCACTTCCTCGTCGACCTCGAGCCCTTCGGCCTGAAGAACGACAACGAGGTCTACTACGCCGCCGACCGGATGTACGGCCTCATCGAGGCCACCGTCCTGCGGGACGGCGCCACCGCGCAGATCCCGGTGGACATGACCAACCTCTAAGCGGCACTGAGTGGCCCCCCGCCCGCCCCGCAGTCGGGCGGGGGGCCCACCAGACCGGAGGGAACTTCCATGGCACAGCCTGCAAAGGGGCCGGCGACAGCCGAAGGCCCGTGTTCCACCCCGTCCACCGCCGCGGCCCCGGCCGCCTGCCACCCGGTGGACGAGAAACTCCCCGCCTCGCGGCTCGTCCCCGCCGCTCTCCAGCACATCGCCGCGATGTACGCCGGGGTCGTCACCCCTCCGCTCATCATCGGCCAGGCCGTCGGCCTGGACACCGCCGGAATGACCCGGCTCATCGCCGCCAGCCTGCTCATCGCCGGCTGCGCCACCATCCTGCAGACCCTCGGCCTCGGCCGCTTCGCCGGAAACCGGCTGCCGTTCGTCAACGCCGCCTCGTCGGCGGGCATCACGCCCGTCCTCGCCATCGCCGAGAACAGCGCCAAAGGCCACCAGCTCCCCGCCATCTACGGCGCGGTGATGGTCGCCGGAGTCTTCTGCCTCGCCGTCGGACCCTTCTTCGGCCGGCTGCTCCGCTTCTTCCCGCCGCTCGTCACCGGCGTCGTCATCACCCTCATCGGGGTGACCCTGATGCCCGTCCCGGTCGGCTGGGCCCAGGGCGGCGACAAGCACGCCGCCGACTTCGGCGCCATGAAGTACCTGACGCTCGCCGCGTTCACGCTCGTCGTCATCCTGCTCTTCCAGCGCTTCGGCAAGGGCTTCGTCAAGCAGATCGCCCTGCTCCTCGGCCTCTTCATCGGCACGCTCGCCGCGATCCCCTTCGGCATGGCGGACTTCTCCGCGATGAAGGAGGCGCCGGTCGCCGCGCTGCCCACCCCCTTCGCCTTCGGCGCCCCCGAGTTCCAGCCCGCCGCGATCCTCTCCCTGTGCATCGTGATGCTGGTCCTGATGACCGAGTCCAGCGCCGGCATGCTCGCCCTCGGTGAGATCTGCGAGCGCCGCACCGACGGCCGCACCATCACCCGCGGCCTGCGCACCGACGGCATCGCCACCCTGATCGGTCCCGTCTTCGGCGGCTTCCCCACCTCGGCCTTCGCCCAGAACGTCGGCGTCGTCTCGCTGACCCGGGTGCGCAGCCGCTATGTGGTCGCCGTCGCCGGTGGCGCCCTGCTCGTCCTCGGTGCCTTCCCGGTGCTCGGCGCGGTCGTCTCGCTCGTCCCGATGCCGGTCCTCGGCGGCGCGGGCATCGTGCTCTTCGGTTCCATCGCCGTCAGCGGCATCCGCACCCTGTCGGAAGCCGGTCTCGACGACAGCTCCAACATCATCCTGGTGGCGGTCGCGCTCGGCGCGGGCATCATCCCGCTCGCGGCCCCCACCTTCTACGCCGGATTCCCCGCCTGGGCACAGACCGTGCTCGGCTCCGGCATCAGTGCGGGCGCACTCGTCGCCGTCGTGCTGAACCTTTTCTTCCACCATCTCGGCACCCGGACCCGTCAGACGGCTCCGGCACTCAAATCCTCCTAGGGTCCTGCCGTGCCCGATCATCCCTCCTGTATTGAAGGAAGCACCGCCATGGCAGCACCTTCGGCAGCCCCCCAGCGGATCGTCATCGAGAACGCGGCGATCGCCACCGTGGACTCGAACGACACCGAGTACGCCACCGGCTACCTCGTCGTCGCCGGAAACAAGATCGAGTCCCTGGGCGCCGGCCGAGCGCCCGAGGGTCTGGAGAACGTGGTCCGCCGGATCGATGCCACCGGGCATCTGATCACGCCGGGTCTGGTCAACACCCACCACCACTTCTACCAGTGGATCACCCGCGGTCTCGCGACCGACCACAACCTCTTCAACTGGCTGGTCGCGCTCTACCCGACCTGGGCCCGCATCGACGAGTCGATGGTCCGCGTCGCCGCCCAGGGCTCGCTGGCCATGATGGCCCGCGGCGGTGTCACCACCGCCATGGACCACCACTACGTCTACCCGCAGGGCTCCGGCGACCTGTCCGGCGCC
Organism: Streptomyces sp. NPDC090025; assembly: GCF_044748125.1. Taxonomy (NCBI): domain Bacteria; kingdom Bacillati; phylum Actinomycetota; class Actinomycetes; order Kitasatosporales; family Streptomycetaceae; genus Streptomyces; species Streptomyces sp. NPDC090025. The sequence goes on from NZ_JBIVFL010000002.1 coordinate 699,735, forward strand.
ATCATCGGCGCCGCCGCCGACATGGGCGTCCGCTTCACCCTCGCCCGCGGCTCCATGGACCGCAGCGAGAAGGACGGCGGCCTGCCGCCGGACTTCGCCGTCGAGACCACCGAGGGCGCGCTCAGCGCCACCGAGGAGACGGTGCGCAAGTACCACGACGCCTCCTTCGACGCGATGACCCAGGTCGCCGTCGCGCCCTGCTCGCCCTTCTCCATCTCCACCGAGCTGCTGCGCGAGGGCGCCGCCCTCGGCCGCCGGCTCGGCGTGCGGATGCACACCCACGGCTCGGAGACCGTGGAGGAGGAGAAGTTCTGCCACGAGCTGTTCGGCATGGGCCCGACCGACTACTTCGAGTCCACCGGCTTCCTCGGCGAGGACGTGTGGATGGCGCACTGCGTCCACATGAACGACTCCGACATCGCGGCCTTCGCCCGCACCAAGACCGGTGTCGCGCACTGTCCTTCGTCCAACGCGCGGCTCGCCGCGGGCATCGCCCGTGTCCCCGACATGCTGAAGGCGGGCGTACCCGTCGGCCTCGGCGTCGACGGCACCGCCTCCAACGAGTCGGGCGAACTCCACACCGAGCTCCGCAACGCGCTCCTCATCAACCGCCTCGGCGCCCACCGCGAGGCCGCGCTCAACGCCCGCCAGGCCCTGCGCCTCGGCACCTACGGCGGTGCGCAGGTCCTCGGCCGTGCCGACAACATCGGCTCCCTGGAGGCGGGCAAGCTCGCCGACTTCGTCCTCTGGAAGATCGACGGCCTCGGCCACTCCTCGATCGCAGACCCGGTCACCGCCATCGTCTTCGGCGCGGCGGCACCGGTCACCGCCTCCTTCGTCAACGGCAAGCAGATCGTCGAGAACAACCGACTGCTGACCGCCGACGAGGACCAGATCGCGCGTGACGCGCGGTCGGAGGCCCAGCGTCTGGCCCGCATCGCGGCCCAGGGCTGAGTCCTCCCCAAGGAGTCCGACCGAGGGGGACGGCCCTCGGTCGGTCACCCGTGGACCCGAGCGGGGTCCGCGGGTGCCGGGCCGGGGGGTGCGCGTACGCAAGAGCCGTACGCCACCCCCCGGAACGGTGCACCGACGTCCGCACCCCCACCGGACCACCGTCCCCCCGCGGGCCCCCTCCCGCCCCGCGGGCCGCATCACCGCGTTTCCTCGCACGCCGCACGTCAGCGCGTCGCACGTCAGCACCTCGCACAGAGCCGCACCTCTCGCACCTCGCACCGCATCGCACCACCTCCCTGACACCCACGTCTCCGCCGACGTGTACCCGACCGGAGGACCGCAGTGGCCGCCAAGCCCCAGGTTCGCAATGCACACGCAGGCTCCGACCAGGACGGCGACCGGACCAAGCATCCGGTCGACGAAACCCTGCCCCCACTGAAGATGCTCACGAGCGGCCTCCAGCACGTGGCCGCCATGTACGCGGGAGTCGTGGCCCCGCCCCTGATCGTCGGAGCGGCCGTGGGCCTCTCCGGGGTCGAACTCACGTTCCTCACCGGCGCCAGCCTCTTCACCGCGGGGCTCGCCACCTTCCTGCAGACCCTCGGCGTCTGGAAGATCGGCGCCCGGCTGCCGTTCGTCAACGGCGTCACCTTCGCCGGTGTCGCCCCGATGCTCGCCATCGTCGACACCACCAAGGACAAGAGCGACGCACTGCCCGTGATCTTCGGCGCGATCATCGTCGCCGGAGTGCTCGGCTTCATCGCCGCACCCTGGTTCTCCAGACTGGTGCGCTTCTTCCCGCCGGTGGTCACCGGCTCCGTCATCACCCTGATCGGCGTCTCGCTGCTGCCGGTCGCCTTCGGCTGGGCCCAGGGCCCCAACCCCAAGGCCACCGACTACGGTTCGACCACCTATCTGTCGCTCGCCGGGATCACCCTGGTCGTCGTCCTGCTGCTGCGCCGCTTCACCCGCGGCTTCCTCAAGCAGGTCGCCGTCCTGGTCGGCCTCGTCCTCGGCACGGTCATCGCCATACCCTTCGGCGTCGCCGACTTCACCCCGGTGAAGGAGGCCGACATCATCGGCTTCCCCACCCCGTTCCACTTCGGCGCCCCGCAGTTCGCGCTCGCCGCGATCATCTCGATGTGCGTCGTCATGCTGGTGTCGATGACCGAGTCGACCGCCGACATGCTGGCGCTCGGCGAGATCGTCGAACGGCCCGCCGACGAGAAGACCATCGCCGCCGGACTGCGCGCCGACACCCTCGGCTCCGCGCTCAGCCCGCTCTTCAACGGCTTCATGTGCAGCGCGTTCGCCCAGAACATCGGCCTGGTCGCGATGACCAGGATCCGCAGCCGCTTCGTCGTCGCCTGCGGCGGCGGCTTCCTGGTCCTGATGGGCCTGTCGCCGGTGGCCGCCTCGCTGATCTCGGTGGTGCCCCGGCCGGTGCTCGGCGGCGCGGGCGTCGTCCTCTTCGGCTCGGTCGCCGCCAGCGGCATCCAGACACTGGTCAAGGCCGGTCTGGAGAAGGACAACAACGTCCTGATCGTCGCCGTCTCGCTGGCCGTCGGCATCATCCCGATCACCAAGCCGGAGTTCTACCACGCCTTCCCCGAGACGGCGAAGATCATCCTGGACTCCGGCATCTCCACCGGCTGTGTCGCCGCCGTCGTGCTCAACCTGGTCTTCAACCACCTCGGCAGGCGCCGGGACGACGACACGGTGACCGCGCCCATGGAGCCGGGCGGCGAGATCTCGGACACCGCGTCCGCCAAGGCGGCGCACGTCCACTGAACCACCCGCCCCCGCTCCCGGCAGCCCCGGTCCGCGCGCCCGCCGCGCGGCCCGGGGCATCCGCCGTGCCCCGGCGGAACCAGCGGACCGGAGCCCGCCCATGACGACCCGTACCAGCGGAAGCAGGGGCAGCAGCAGGGGCAGGAGCACGGGCCCGGGCGCCGCCGCCCGGCCGGCCGTCGTCCTGATCAACCCCAACACCTCGGCCGCGACGACCCGGATGATGACCGCCCTCGCCCGCCGGGCGCTCGCCGGCACCGGCCTGCGGGTCCGGGGCGCCACCGTCGCCGACGGGCCGCCGATGCTCGTCGAACCCACCGCCCTGGCCGCCGCCGCGATCCATGTGGTCCGCGCGGGAACCGAGGCCCTGGCCGCACCCGGGGGCGCCGCCGCCCTGATCGTCGGCGCCTTCGGCGACCCCGGCGCGGCCGATCTGCGCGCCCTGCTGTCCGGCCGGACCGCCGCCCTCCCGGCCGGCGCCCCCGTCGTCGGCATCGGTGAGGCGGCGCTCGCCGAAGCCGCACTCGGCGGGCGGCGGTTCGGCATCGCCACCACCACCCCGCTGCTCGACGCCTCGCTCGCCGCCCAGGTCGCCCGGCTCGGCCTCGCCGACCGGTACACCGGCGCCCGCTTCACCAGCGGCGACCCGCACCTCTTCGCCGCCCGCCCCGAGGCCCTGCTCGCCGCGCTGACCGCCGCCGCCCGCGCCTGTGTCGTACGGGACGGGGCCGAGGCCGTCGTCATCGGCGGCGGCCCGCTCGGCGAGGCCGCGGAGGCTCTGCGGGCCCGGATCGCCGTACCGGTCGTCGCCCCGGTCCCGGCCGCCTGCCGCGCCGTGGCCGCCCGGCTGCGCGGCCCGGGCCCGGGCGCACGCGGGCCGCGCTGACCCGCCCTCACCGCTCCGCCTCCAGCCGCCGCCCGCACTCCCGGGCCAGGTGGGGATAGGCCGCCGCGATCGCCTCGTACACCCGGCGGCGCAGCAGCCGCTCGGCCTCGGCGCGGCCGATGTCGCCGTACAGCCCGTCGAGCAGCGTCTCGTACCGCGCGAGGGCGTGGCACAGATAGCCGACCTGCCAGCGGACCATCGCGCCCGCCGCGACGGCGCCCGGGCCCCGGGCGCCGAGCAGATGCCGGTGGCGCACCGCGCGCCGCTCCAGCTCGGGCCCGGCGAGCCGGGGCACCTCGATGGGCTCGGCGCGGACCGCCGCGAGGACAGCCCTGCGCCGGTTCTCCGCGGCTCTGCCGACCATCGCCGAACCGCGCCCGGCGACCCCGGCCGCCCCCGCCGAGCCGGTGAACTCCGGCGTCCGCTCCACCGCTTCGACGCGGGCCAGCAGATACAGCCGCACCGGGCCCGGCGACATTCGCCGCGGGTCCCGGCCCTGCACATCGGCCTGCCCGAGCAGGGTGTCGACCATGGCGTCGCTCCAGCCCCGGCGGCGCAGCCCGGCCAGCGACACATACGTCGTACGGTCCGTCATGATTCCCCCAGAATCGACTACGGAGAGTGATGAATCCAGTGAAGCGCACCCCACTGACAACGCCCCCGACAGCGCCCTCCGGCAACGCCTCCTGACCACCGCCCCGGTCCGCCCCCTTGTCCCCGCCCGCCCCGCTGTGCCATATAGGTCTGGACCTTTACGGGACGGAGGCACCCCCCATGCAACGCCCCCTCACCGCACCCCTGTTGAACCCCCCGCCGACCCCCTCCCCGCGCGCCCGCGCCGCGCGCACCGCGCTCGCCACCCTCACGGCACTCGCCGCGCTCGCGGCCCTCTCCGGCTGTGGCGGCACCGCCGAGGCCGCCCGTGACACCCGGCCGCCCACCACCCCCACCGGCGTCACCGCCATCGCGGGCAGCGCGACCACCGTCCACGTCATGTGGAGCCCGGCCACCGACGACCGGGCCGTCACCGGCTACACCGTCCTCCAGGCGGGCCGCCCGGTGAAGGAACTCCCCGGCACCACCCTGATGACCGACATCACCGGACTCGCCCCCGGCACCGCCCACACCTTCACCGTCCGGGCCCGCGACGCCGCCGGGAACCGCTCGGCGGACAGCCCGGCCGTCACCGCCACCACCCCCGTCGCCACGGCCGAGGACCGCACACTCCCCACCCGGCCCACCGCCCTGCGCGTCACCCCGGCGGGCCCCGACGCCGCCGCGCTCAGCTGGCGCCCCGCCCGGGACGACACCCGGGTCACCGCGTACGACGTCTACCAGTCCGGTTCCCGCATCCACACCGTGCCGGGCACCGCCACCGCCACCCGGGTCACCGGCCTGCGCCCGGCCACCGCCTACACCTTCACCGTCCGGGCCCGCGACGCCGCCGAGAACTCCTCGCCCGACTCCGGCGCCGTCGACCTCACCACCCCCGGCGTCCCCGGCGACCGCCCCGCCACCGCGCCCACCGGCGTCTCCGCCAAGGCCGCCAAGGGCACGCTCACCCTCACCTGGACCCCGCCGCGCACCACCACCGGGCCCGTCAAGGAGCACGAACTCCACCTGAACGGACGCTTCGCCACCACGATCGTCTGGGGCGCGGATCCGGGCGCGGGCCCCGTCCACTACACCCTCACCGTCCCGGCCACCCCCGGCGTCCGCTACGTCGTCACCCTGCGCGCCAAGCTGCCCGACGGCACCTGGGGCGACTTCTCGGCGCCCTGCACGGTCACGACCGTCTGAAGGGCCTGAAGGCGGCGCCCGGCACACCGCCCCCGCGCGAACTACGCTGGAGAACGTGGCCGAGATCGTTCTCACCAACACCGGTCTGGACGCGTTCCTGGCGGCGCACCCCGAGTTCCGGGCGCCGGGAGCGGGCCGGGCCGCGGACGCCGTGCTGAGTCTGCTCGCGCTGCGCGGGGCCGACCGGGGCAGCGGCCTGCCGGAGCCTGCCCCCGCCCTGGTGAAGCTGCTCCTGGTCGAGGACCTGCCCGCGTTCGTGAGCGCCGCGCCCGCCGACCTCGCCGCCTATCCGGCGGTGCTGCGCAGCCTCGCCGCGCGGTTCGACGGCGGCCTGTCGCAGCGGGTCGAGGCCGTCCTCGCGGAGAACGGCGACGACTTCGCCCGGGCCATGGCCGACCCGGGGAACCTCACCTGGCCGCGCTGGTACGGCCAGCTGCTGCGCGCCGACGGCACCGACCCGGACGACCCCGAGGCCGTCCGGGCCTGGCTCGCCCGGCAGGACCGGCCGCCGCTGCCCGACGGGATGCGCGGGGCCGACCTCATGGGCCGTACCGCCGTCGCCGACGTGGTCCTCGCGGAGGTGCTGACCAGGGCGTACGTACGGGACGCGGAGCGGGCACCGGCCGCCGGGCCGCTGCTCGGCGACCACGACGTGGCGCAGGGCATCGGGACGGTGGCCGCCGCGCTGCTCGACCGGTGGACGGCGGCGGGCCTCGCCGAGGGCCTGACGGGGCCGTACGCGCACCTCGCGCCCGGGCCCGACGACTTCCCCCATCTGGTCCTCGCCGACGCCCTGCTCGACGAGCACCTCGACTACTACGGCGACCCCTCGGCCCCGCTGCCGCCCCCGGAGACGCCCCCGGAGACGGACCCGGGGACGGCTCCCGGCACCGACGTCCCCGACCTGGAGCACGAGGCCGACCGGCTCGCCGAAACCGTCGACGAACTCGCCGACGCCCCCGCCCCCAACCCGTACGGCAGCGAGGCCGCCCACCTGCTCTACACGCTCTACCAGCGCGGCTGCCGCGGCGACTCGGTCGCCCGGCGCGCCGCCGAGTTCGAGGACTGGACCGTCGATCCGGCCCTGGAGGACGCGCCCGTCGCGCTTCCGCCGCCCGCCTCGCCCGGCTACACCACGCCGACCGTGACCGAGCTCGCCCGGCTGCTCGGCATTCCGGGCCTCACCGACACCGACCGGGCCCGACTCGACGGGCCCGCCCGTGAACTCGCCGCCGTCGTCGACCGGCTGGCCGCGACCGGCCTGGTCCGGCGCTCCGGGGACGCCTTCGGACTGACCCCGGCAGGGACCGCCGTGGTCCGGTATCTGCTCGCGGTGCGCGGGGTCGCCGTGCCCGACGAGGCCGAGGTGGCCGACTGGGACGCGGCCACCCTGGTCGCCGCCGCGTCGGCCTGGCCCCCGGCCGTCGCGCACTGGGCGCTCGCCCGGCACCTGAACGGCCGAGGCGCCGTTTCCCGGCCGGCCGACCCCGAGACCGCCTGGGGTGAGGTCGTCGCCGCCGTCGGCACCGTCAACGCCGGTACCCCCGACGCCGCCGCCACCCGCGCCCTGCTGGATCTGTTCGACTGGCGGGCGGCGCCCACCGGCGTACTGCGCGCCACCGTCACCGATCCCCTGGCCGGGGCCCATGCCGAACAGGCGCTGCGCGAGCGGGGCGAGCGGACCGACCCGGCGGCGGTGCCGCCCGCCGCGCGGGCCCTGCGGCTGCTCGACGCTCTGCCCGCGAAGAAGGGCCCGCTGGAGTCCCGCCGTACCGCCTTCGACCGGGCGGCGGCGGACTGGCCGGGCGGATCGGCGGCCCTGGTCGCCACGATGACGGCCGCCGACCCGCACCAGGCGGCCCGGGTCCTCCGGCCCCTGGGGATCCACGTCCCCGACACCCCGTAAGCGCTGAGGGACACCCCGTACGGGCTCAGCTCGCGTTCGTCAGGTACATCCCCGAGGTCCCCGCGCCCGCCGTGTTCCGGCAGCTGAAGTCGCCGGTCGGGCGCGCGTACACCAGCGCCAGGCAGCGGCCGAGCGCGGTCTGGCCGAAGTAGTTGGGGTGCATGGACTCCTGGACCAGGCCCTGGGTCTCGTTGTTGTCGATCCAGCGCGCCCACTCGCTCGTCGTCGCCGACGCCGGAACGGCCGAGCTCACCAGCTTGCTGGCCTTCGCGCACACCTCGCGGCCCTGGAGCATGTCGCGCAGGTCGAGGAACTGGGCGCCCTTGGCGGTCGCGACGCCCTTGAGGCGGTTCGCGATCTGCGGGACCAGGGTGTCGCGGGCCCAGTCGGAGTCGCGGTTCCAGAACGGGCAGCCGCCGGTGTTGTAGCGGCTCCAGTCGCTCTGCGGGTAGCGGTTCTCGGCGCCGCGCGGGATCGGCGACGGGTACGACTGGAGCACGATCCGGTACGCGGAGTCGGCGTACCCGGCGTTGCGCATCACCGCGCGGATCTCGTCGAGCGAGCGGCCGACGTCGGCCATCGCCGTGTCGATCTTCCCGTTCACCACCTCCTGCTGGTCGTCGTAGCAGTAGGAGCCCCACAGCACGAAGTCGTAGGCGCACTCCTCGATGATGTCGGCGAAGCCGAGGTCGTTGCCGCCGATCGAGAGCACGATCAGCTTGACGTCGTTGGCGGCGGCGACGGCCGCGAGCTGGTCGGCCTGCGGGGCCTCGCCCTTGAGGGCGACGCCGCCGCTGGCGGCGCGGAAGACGTTCTTCGTGGTGGCCCCGGAGCAGGCGAGGTTGATGGTCCGGTCGGCGATCGGGCCCGCGCCGCGGATCTCGGCGGAGTCCGAGCGGTGACAGCCGCCCGCGGTGGTGCCGTACACCTTGGCCGGGTCGTAACCGCCGCCCGTCCAGGCGCGGTCGGTGCCGTTGCGGTTGCCGCTGTTGGTCAGGCTGTTGCCCTGCCAGCGGCCGGCCTCGCCGGAGATGTAGCTGTCGCCCATGCTGACCACGGCGGTGGGTCCGGTCCCGGGAGAGGCGGGCGAGGCGGGCGAGGCGGCGGCGGGGGAGGGGGCGGCCAGGGCCAGTGAGAGGAGACCGGCGGCCAGGCCGAGGGGGAGCAGTCCGCGCGAGGCGCGACGACGTGACGAAGACATGACAATGCTCCTGGCGGTGTGCGTACGACGTTGTACGCGAGGACGTGGGGGCAGCCGCCGGCCGGTGGCACGGCGGAATCTCGCACGTCCGGAGTTGTTACCGCTAGGTAGCCGCGCATTGCGGTTGCGTCACGTGTCCTGTGAAACACCACGGAGCGAAACGGGAGCGAACGGTGAAGGGCCGGGCCGGAGCCATGGGGTGCGCACCCGGACCCCGTACATCCGTTTTCGGACGCGGAACGGCCCCCGCCCCCGGGCGCTGTGCGCGCACCGGGGGCGGGGGCCGGTCGGACGGCCGGTCACGGCCCGTCGGTCGGCTGGCTGTGCGGGTCAGCCGACCAGCTGCTCGTACGCGGGCAGGGTGAGGAAGTCCGCGTAGTCGGCGTCGAGGGAGACGTGCAGCAGGAGGTCGTGGGCCTGCTGCCACTTCCCGGCCGCGAAGGCGTCCGCGCCGATCTCCTCGCGGATCGCGGCCAGTTCCTCGGCGGCGACCTTGCGGGCGAGCTCGGGGGTGGCCCGCTCGCCGTTCTCGAAGACGACCTCGGCGTTGATCCACTGCCAGATCTGCGAGCGCGAGATCTCGGCGGTGGCCGCGTCCTCCATCAGGTTGAAGATGGCGACGGCGCCGAGGCCGCGCAGCCACGCCTCGATGTAACGGATGCCGACCTGGACGGCGTTGCGCAGCCCGTCGTAGGTGGGCGACGCGTGCAGCGAGTCGATGGCGATCAGGTCACCGGGGGCCACCGAGACGTCCTCGCGCAGCCGGTCCTTCTGGTTCGGCTTGGCGCCGAGCACCGCGTCGAAGGAGGCCATCGCGATCGGCACCAGGTCCGGGTGGGCGACCCAGGAGCCGTCGAAACCGTCGCCCGCCTCGCGGTCCTTGTCGGCCTTGACCTTCTCGAAGGCGACCTTGTTGACCTCGGCGTCCTTGCGGGACGGGATGAAGGCCGCCATGCCGCCGATCGCGTGCGCGCCGCGCTTGTGGCAGGTGCGGACCAGGAGTTCGGTGTACGCGCGCATGAACGGGGCCGTCATGGTGACCGCGTTGCGGTCCGGCAGCACGAACTTCTGCCCGCCGTCACGGAAGTTCTTGACGATCGAGAACAGGTAGTCCCAGCGGCCCGCGTTCAGGCCCGCGGCGTGGTCGCGGAGCTCGTAGAGGATCTCCTCCATCTCGTACGCGGCCGTGATCGTCTCGATCAGCACGGTGGCGCGGACGGTGCCCTGCGGGATGCCGACGTGGTCCTGGGCGAAGACGAAGATCTCGTTCCAGAGGCGGGCCTCCAGGTGCGACTCGGTCTTCGGCAGGTAGAAGTACGGGCCCTTGCCGAGGTCGATCAGGCGCTGCGCGTTGTGGAAGAAGTACAGGCCGAAGTCGACGAGCGCGCCGGGCACCGGGCGGCCCTCGACGGTCAGGTGACGCTCCTCCAGGTGCCAGCCGCGCGGGCGCATGACGACCGTGGCGAGCTCGTCCGCGGGCTTCAGGGCGTACGACTTGCCCGAGCGCGGGTCCGTGAAGTCGATGTTCCGGGCGTAGGCGTCGATCAGGTTGACCTGACCGAGGACCACGTTCTCCCAGGTGGGGGCCGAGGCGTCCTCGAAGTCCGCGAGCCACACCTTGGCGCCGGAGTTCAGCGCGTTGATCGTCATCTTGCGGTCCGTCGGACCCGTGATCTCGACCCGGCGGTCGTTCAGCGCCGCCGGGGCGGGCGCGACCTTCCAGGAGTCGTCGGCGCGCACCGCCGCGGTCTCCGGCAGGAAGTCCAGGGTGGAGGTACGGGCGATCTCGGCGCGGCGCTCGGCACGGCGGGCGAGCAGCTCGTCCCGGCGCGGGGTGAACCGCCGGTGCAGCTCCGCCACGAAGGCGAGGGCCGCGTCGGTGAGCACCTCCTCCTGGCGCGGCAGGGGCTCGGCTTCGACGACGACCAGGGAGGACGGCGCTGGTGCGGACATGAACTGTCACTTCCTTCAGCGGACTTCACGGGCGGTGCCACCCCGGCCGCCGGGCGTCGTCAGGCGGCACGCAGTGCCACCGGCGCCGGGATACGGCCGGGAGCGCCGTCACGAGGGATCAGGCGCTTCTGATCAGTGGATACTAGTTTCCTCATGGTGGAAGTTCAATGGATTGTTGATGTCGAGATTCTTTGGCACGACAGAACGTGGCGCTCGGTGCCACGGCATTCACTCCAGGTGCACCAAGTCCGCCTCCGTGTCGATGTCGTACGGCTCGGCCACATCCGAACAGTCCACCAGCGTGATCGCATCCCGGTGCGCCGCCAGGTAGTCCCGCGCACCCCGGTCCCCGACCGCACCCGCCGCGATCCCCGCCCAGCGGTCCGCGCCGAACAGCACCGGATGGCCGCGACGACCGTCGTACGAGGCCGCCGCAAGCGCCTCGCGCGAGCCGTACGCGGCGCGCACCCGGGCCACCGCCCGCGCGCCGATCCCCGGCTGGTCCACGAGCGACACCAGAGCGGCGTCCACCGGCACGGCGGCGGCCCGCAGCGAGGCGAGACCGGCCCGCAGCGACGAACCCATCCCCGCCGCCCAGTCCGGGTTGTCCACCAGCACACAGCCCGGCAGCTCGGCCTCCGCCCGGACCCGCTCCGCCGACGCGCCGAGCACCACGTGCACCACCTCGCAGCCGCCCTCGCGCAACTGCCGCACCGCGAACTCCACCAGCGGCCGGCCCCGGTGCGACAGCAGCGCCTTCGGCCGCCCGCCGAGCCGCCGGCCACCGCCCGCGGCCAGCAGCAGACCGGCCACCAGGGGTTCCTGAGTCTCATGAGTCATGAGCACTGCATACCTCATCGAGGCCATGACACGGATGCCTGAACTTTGCGTCCGGCCGCTGGCGCGCCGGGCGCGCGGAGGTGTTGACTGACCCGCGGCCCGGCGCCCGACCGCTGCCGGGCGAAAGACCGAAGGGCGCCCGACCGGGGGGACGGACCATGTTGCGAAGCGTGGGGCAGAGGCGAGTGACCGGCGAGGGCGTGGACCCCAGGGTGGCCGAACTGCGGGCCGCCGTGTCCCGGCTGCGCCGCGAGCTGGCCGGCCACCGCGCCGACTTCCCCGACCGCGCCATCGCCGACGACGAACTCGCCGCCCTCGACGCGATGGCCGTCAGCGGCGCCCCCGACATCCGCCGCCTGCGCCGCGCCCTGCTCCTGATCGCGGGCGCCACCGGCTCGGTCAGCGCCCTCGCCCCGGCCCTCGCCCAGGTCCGCCACGCCGTCGAACTCTTCGGCCCGCCCCGGTCCGAGCCGCCGACGGACGCCGGCTGAGCGGACCCCGCCAGACCGCCCGGTCCGCGTCGGACGAGTCGCGGATGAGGGGCGGATCAGCGCCGGATCAGCCGGCGCGCCGTCGCCGCCGCCACCGCCGCCGTGCGCGAGTCGACGCCCAGCTTGGCGAAGATGTGCACCAGATGGGACTTCACCGTCGCCTGGCTGAGGAACAGCGCCTTGCTGATCTGCTGGTTGGACAGGCCCTCGCCGACCAGCTGGAGGACCTCCAGCTCACGGCGGGTCAGCGCCTCCGCCGGGGTCCGCATCCGGTCCATCAGCCGGTGCGCGACCGCCGGGGCCAGCGCCGACTGACCCGCCGCCGCCGTACGGACCGCCGCCGCCAGCTCCTCCGGCGGCGCGTCCTTCAGGAGATAGCCGGAGGCACCCGCCTCGACCGCCGCCAGGATGTCCGCGTCGGAGTCGTACGTGGTGAGCACCAGGACCCGGGGCGCGCCCGGCACGGCGGTGATCGCCGCCGCGGCCTCCGAGCCGTGCATCCCGGCACCGAACTGGAGGTCCATCAGGACCACGTCCACACCCCCTTCGGCGGCCCGCTCCACCGCGCGCTCGGCGGTGGCCGCCTCGGCGACCACCTCGAAGTCCGGCTCCGTGTCGAGGACGGCGCGCAGGCCGGCCCGTACCACCGGGTGGTCGTCGGCGAGGAGGAGACGGATCGGCATGGCGGGGGCTCCCTGGGAGTGGCGGGGACGGGCGGTACGGGAACGGCGGGGCGGGGCGGGGGATCGGTGGACCGGACCGACCGGACCGACCGGACCGACCGGACCGGCGGGGATCAGGGGCCGGGGCCGCCTGCGCCCGGCGAAGGCGTCGGCGCCGTCGGCAGCGGGAGCGACACCGCCACCGCCGCGCCCTGCCCCGGCGCCGACTCCACCGTGAACGAACCGCCGAGCGACTCCGCCCGCGAACGCATCGCGGGCAGCCCGAAACCGCCCTCCGCCGACGAAGGCCGCACCGCGCCCGGCTCGAAGCCCTTCCCGTCGTCCACGACGTCCAGGGTCACCGAGCCACCCATGAACGACAGCGTGATCTCGGCCCGCTCCGCCCCCGCGTGCCGCACCGTGTTCGCGAGCGCCGACTGCGCGATCCGCAGCAGCGCCACCTCGTACGGCGTCGGCAGCTCCACCGGAGTCCCGCTCACCGAGAACCGCACCCGCGGCCCCGTCGGCCCCGCCGTCCCGCACAGCCGCTCAAGGGCGCCCGCCAGCGAACCGTGCTCCAGGTCCGGCGGCGTCAGCGCCCGCACGAACCGGCGCGCCTCGGCCAGGTTGTCCTGCGCCGCCCGCCGGGCCTCCTCGATGTGCCCGGCGGCGGGCGACCCGTCCGGCAGCGCCCGCTCCGCCGCCCGCAACAGCAGCTGGATCGACGACAGGCCCTGCGCCAGGGTGTCGTGGATCTCCCGGGCCAGCCGCTCCCGCTCCGCCAGCGTCCCCGCGTGCCGCTCGGCGGCCGCCAGCTCCGCACGGGTCGCGATCAGCTCGTCGATCAGCAGCTTGCGCCGCTCGCTCTCCCGGTACAGCGCCTGATAGCCGAGCACCGTCGCCACCGCGACCGCGGCGCCGAGCAGCGGCCCGATGAACACCCCCGGATTGAGCGCGGCGCCGTGCCCCACGTACGACAGGATCGCCGCGCCCGCCGTGAGCGCCACGGCCGGCAGCGACCAGCGCACCGGCAGCAGATGCAACTGGAGGAAGTACAGCGGGAACGCGATCCACAGGCCCTCCGGTGTCACCCAGAGCAGCACCAGCCAGCTCAGGCACAGCGCGCCGAGCCAGAGGGCCGCCCCGCGCCGGGACGAGCGGACCGAGGGCAGCAGCGAACCGGCCGCGTACACGCCGCCGCAGGCCACGGCGGCGACGACGCCAGCGACGGAATGCGCGCGCAGCGCGGCGAGCGCGAGCAGGCCCGCCATCAGCAGATGGACGCAGAGCCGCAGCGCGCGAAGGGCGGGGGTGAGGGAACGGGGATCCATGACCCGTCCAGGGTAGGCGGGCCCACCGGCCGCACCGGACAATCCGGACTCCATCGAAAGTTTGAATACCAGGCCATCCGTGGCGCGATGCCGAGGGGCCGCCTCGCCCCGCAGGCTTGGCCCCATGTTCGTGGCATGGAGAGACCTGAGATTCGCCAAGGGGCGATTCACCCTGATGGGCACCGTGATCGTGCTGATCACCCTGCTCGTCGGACTGCTTTCGGGACTGACCGCCGGGCTCGCCCGCGAGAACATCTCGGCGATCACCGGCCTGCCGGCCGACCGGCTCGCCTTCGCGGCGCCGCCCGCCGGTCAGTCGGTGTCCTTCACCAACTCGACGGTCACCGAGAAGCAGTGGACCGACTGGGCGAAGCGCCCCGGCGTGACCGGCGCCGAGCCGCTGGGCATCCGCACCCTCAACGCCACCGCGGGCGACCGCACCGCAGCCCTCTCCGCCTTCGGTACGGAGCCGGGCGCGGGCCTCGCCCCTGAGACCGCGCCCGCCGGGCCCGGCAGCAGCGGCACCGGCCGGCTCGGGCCCGGCCAGGTCATCCTCTCCGAGTCCGCCGCGAAGGAACTCGACGCCGCCACCGGCGACCGGGTCCGGCTCGGCACCCTGGACGCCACCGTCTCCGCGGTCGCCGGGGACGCCTCGTACAGCCACACGCCCGTCGTGTGGACCTCGCTCGACGACTGGCAGAAGCTCGGGCACAACGGCACCACCACCGAGGAACAGGCCACCGTCATCGCGCTCAGCGGCTCCGGCGCCGACTGGGCGGCCGGGGACAAGGCCCTCGGCACCGAGGCCAGGACCGTCGACGGAGCCCTCACCGCCATAGGGTCCTACCAGGCCGAGAACGGCTCGCTGCAGATGATGCGCGGCTTCCTCTTCGCCATCTCCGCCCTGGTCATAGGCGCCTTCTTCACCGTCTGGACCATCCAGCGCAGCGCCGACGTGGCCGTGCTCAAGGCGCTCGGCGCCTCCACCCCGTACCTCCTCAAGGAGGCCCTCGGGCAGGCCGTCGTCATGCTCACCGCGGGCACCCTGCTCGGCACCGGCATCGCCGTCGGGATCGGCGCCCTGATCAGCGGCGGCGACGTGCCCTTCGTGCTCCAGCCGCTCACCGTGCTCGGCCCGGCCGCCGTGATCATCGTGCTCGGGGTGCTCGGCGCCGCCCTGTCCATCCGGCGGATCACCGCCGTCGACCCCCTGACCGCCCTCGGGAGCGCCCGATGAGCCTGCTGCTCGAAGACGTCACACTGACCTACCCCGACGGCGAGGGACGGCTCACCGCCCTCGACGCGGTCTCCCTCGACGTACCCGCCGGAACCCTCACCGCCGTCGTCGGACCGTCCGGCTCCGGCAAGTCCAGCCTGCTCGCGGTCGCCGCGACCCTGGTCACCCCCGACAGCGGCCGGGTCGTCGTCGCGGGCCTGGACACCGGCACCCTCGACCGGGCGGGCAAGGCCCGGCTGCGCCGCGAGCACATCGGCCTGGTGTTCCAGCAGCCCAACCTGCTGCCCTCGCTCACCGCGCTCGAACAGCTCCAGGTGATGGCCCAGCTGTCCGGCGGGGCGAGCCGCGCCGCCCGCGACCGGGCCGCCGCCCTGCTCGACTCCGTCGGCCTCGCCGCCCAGGCGCACCGCCGTCCCCACCAGCTCTCCGGTGGCCAGCGCCAGCGCGTCAACATCGCCAGGGCCCTGATGAACGAGCCGTCCGTGCTCCTCGTCGACGAGCCCACCAGCGCCCTCGACCACGAGCGCGGCGCGGCCGTCATGGAACTCATCGCCGGACTCACCCGCGACCGCGGCACGGCGACCGTCCTGGTCACCCACGACCGCACCCACCTGGGGCGGGCCGACCGGACGGTGACGGTACGGGACGGCCGGATCGGCGCGCACGCGCCCGTCTGAGCCCCTCGTACGGACGTCGTACGGAAAGGGCGCCCGGAACCGGTGACGGCTGCGGGCGCCCTTTCCGTATGGGCATTTCTCGTACGGGCGGGGGCACGGGCCCCCGAGGGCTTCAGGCCCCCGGCGTCATGCCTGGCCGCCGTTGCCCGCCGTGTTCGCGAGCGCCGCCGACAGCTCCTCGGCGACCTGGTGCAGGATCGGCACGATCTTCTCGGTGGCCGCCTCGGTGACCCGGCCCGCCGGGCCGGAGATCGAGATGGCCGCCGCGGTGGGGGAGTTGGGCACCGGCACCGCGAGGCAGCGGACCCCTATCTCCTGCTCGTTGTCGTCGACCGCGTAGCCCGTCTCGCGCACCACCGTCAGCGCGTCGAGGAAGCCGTCGGGCGTGGTGATGGTCTTCTCGGTGGCGGCGGGCATGCCGGTACGGGCGAGCAGCGCCCGCACCTCGTCGGCGGGGGTGTGCGCGAGCAGCGCCTTGCCGACACCGGTGGAGTGCGGCAGCACCCGGCGGCCGACCTCGGTGAACATGCGCATCGAGTGCTTGGACGGCACCTGGGCGACGTACACGATCTCGTCGCCGTCGAGCAGCGCCATGTTCGCGGTCTCGCCGGTCTCCTCGACGAGCCGGGCCAGATACGGCCGGGCCCAGGTGCCGAGCAGCCGGGACGCGGACTCGCCGAGCCGGATCAGGCGCGGGCCGAGCGCGTACCGCCGGTTGGGCTGCTGGCGGACATAGCCGCAGGCCACGAGGGTGCGCATCAGGCGGTGGATGGTGGGCAGCGGCAGGCCGCTGCTGGCGGAGAGCTCACTCAGCCCGACCTCGCCGCCCGCGTCGGCCATCCGCTCCAGGAGGTCGAAGGCACGCTCGAGGGACTGGACGCCACCGCTCGCGGCGGCGGGCTTGGCGGCGTCGGTGGTGCTGGCGCTGGACGTCGGCACGTCAACGGTCCTTTCGGGGCAGGCGGGCAAGGCAGCAGACTACCGGGCCGCCGGGCCGGGCACACGGCCGAGGGCCCGGCGTTCTGGCCGGTCAGGGGGGTGTTTGTCCGTTGTCGGCGGCCGCCCCTGCCGGTCGTGGTCCGCCCCGCATGTGCGGAGCTACGTTCTACTGTACGAAATTCACATTCCACTTCATGGAAACATCCAAGCGGCCCTGTGGCGCGCCGCCCTCCGGCGTCCATGCTGGGAGGGTGCGGGACGGCGCCAGGGTCCGGTCCGTGAAACATGCCCTTGACGACATGTCGTCGCGGACGCAGACTCCTTCAACAGTTCGTTGAAATTCTGCTTCGTGGAAGCCTCGTGCGACCGGAGCCAGGGAGAAGGGGTACGGGTGGACGTCAATCTGGTCCTGCGTTCGACGCGAGTGATCACGCCCGAGGGCACCCGCGCCGCGTCGGTGGCCGTGTCCGACGGCACGATCGTGGCGGTACTGCCGTACGACGCCGAGGTACCGGCCACGGCCCGGCTCGAAGACGTCGGCGACGACGTCGTCATGCCCGGCCTCGTCGACACCCACGTCCACGTCAACGACCCCGGCCGCACCGAATGGGAAGGCTTCTGGACCGCCACCCGCGCCGCGGCCGCCGGCGGCATCACCACCCTCCTCGACATGCCGCTCAACTCCCTGCCGCCCACCACCACCGTCGACCACCTGCGCGTCAAGCAGGACGTCGCCCGCCCCAAGGCCCACGTCGACACCGGCTTCTGGGGCGGCGCCCTCCCCGACAACGTCAAGGACCTGCGCCCCCTGCACGACGCCGGAGTCTTCGGCTTCAAGTGCTTCCTGTCGCCGTCCGGCGTCGACGAATTCCCCCAGCTCGACCAGGACCAGCTCGCCGCCTCCCTCGCCGAGATCGCCGACTTCGACGGCCTCATGATCGTCCACGCCGAGGACCCCCACGAGCTCGACGCCGCCCCCCAGACCCCCGGCGCCAAATACGCCGACTTCCTCGCCTCCCGGCCCCGCGTCGCCGAGAACACCGCCATCGAGAACCTCATCGACCAGGCCCGACGGCTCTCCGCCCGCGTCCACGTGCTCCACCTCTCCTCCTCCGACGCCCTGCCGCTCATCGCCGCCGCCAAGGCCGAAGGCATCCGCATCACCGTCGAGTCCTGCCCCCACTTCCTCACCCTCACCGCCGAGGAAGTCCCCGACGGCGCCACCGAATTCAAATGCTGCCCGCCCATCCGCGAAGCGGCCAACCAGGACCTCCTCTGGCAGGGCCTCGCCGACGGCGTCATCGACGCGATCGTCTCCGACCACTCGCCGTCCACCGCCGACCTCAAGACCGGCGACTTCGCCTCCGCCTGGGGCGGCATCTCCTCCCTCCAGCTCGGCCTCCCCGCCATCTGGACCGAAGCCCGCCGCCGCGGCCACGACCTCACCGACATCGTCCGCTGGATGTCCGAAGGCCCCGCCCGCCTCGCCGGACTCACCACCAAGGGCGCCATCGAACCCGGCCGCGACGCCGACTTCGCCGTCCTCGACCCCGACGCCACCTTCACCGTCGACCCCGCCGAACTCCAGCACCGCAACCGCGTCACCGCCTACGCGGGCAAAACCCTCCACGGCGTCGTCACCTCCACCTGGCTGCGCGGCGAACGCATCCACCACCGCGGCACCCTCACCCCGCCCACCGGCCGCCTCCTCGAAAGGAACAACTGACGTGTCCGCCATACCCAGCTTCACCGGAGACGCGAGCCCCTACGGCGGCGGCGACCC
Organism: Streptomyces sp. NPDC090025; assembly: GCF_044748125.1. Taxonomy (NCBI): domain Bacteria; kingdom Bacillati; phylum Actinomycetota; class Actinomycetes; order Kitasatosporales; family Streptomycetaceae; genus Streptomyces; species Streptomyces sp. NPDC090025. Next base: position 718,186 of record NZ_JBIVFL010000002.1, read on the forward strand.
CTACGCCGACTACCGCACCGCGGACTTCCCCTTCACCCAGTACGCCGACCTCGCCGACCGCCGCCTCGGCGCGGGCGTCATCGCCGCCAACGACGAGTTCTTCGCCGAGCGCGAGAACCTCCTCAAGCCCGAAGCCGCCGAATTCGACCCCGAGCACTTCGGCCACAAGGGCAAGATCATGGACGGCTGGGAGACCCGCCGCCGCCGCGGCATCTCCGCCGCCCAGCCCCACCCCACCGACGACGACCACGACTGGGCCCTCGTCCGCCTCGGCGCCCCCGGAGTCATCCGCGGCATCATCGTCGACACCGCCCACTTCCGCGGCAACTACCCGCAGGCCGTGTCCGTCGAAGCCACCTCCGTCAACGGCTCGCCCTCCCCCGAGGACCTCCTCGCCGACGACGTCAAATGGACCACCCTCGTCCCGCGCACCGCCGTCGGCGGCCACGCCGCCAACGGCTTCGCCGTCGACATCGAACAGCGCTTCACCCACCTCCGCGTCAACCAGCACCCCGACGGCGGCATCGCCCGCCTCCGCGTCCACGGCGAAGTCGCCCCCGACCCGCGCTGGCTCGCCGTCCTCGGCACCTTCGACCTCGCCGCACTCGAGAACGGCGGCCAGGTCGAAGACGCCTCCGACCGCTTCTACTCCCCGGCCACCAACACCATCCAGCCCGGCCGCTCCCGCAAAATGGACGACGGCTGGGAAACCCGCCGCCGCCGCGACAAGGGCAACGACTGGATCCGCTACAGCCTCGCCGCCGAAGCCGAGATCCGCGCCGTCGAAATCGACACCGCCTACCTCAAGGGCAACAGCGCCGGCTGGGCCGCCCTCTCCGTAGCCGCCGAAGACAGCGACAACTGGACCGAGATCCTCCCCAGGACCCGCCTCCAGCCCGACACCAACCACCGCTTCGTCCTCGACACCCCCGTCACCGGCGCCCGCGTCCGCATCGACATCTACCCCGACGGCGGCATCTCCCGCCTCCGCCTCTACGGCTCCCTCACCGAAACGGGCACGGCGCGCCTCACCGCCCGCCACCAGGAACTGGGCGGGTAAACGACACCCCGCCCACCCCAGAGGGCGCACCGCCCGACAGCACCGGTGCGCCCTCTTTTTTGGGGCTCGCTCGTTCCTCGCGGCGAAAGACGGCGCACCAGGCACCATGAGGTCGGTCAGGCCGCGTGGCCGCCGTCCACCGAGAACTCGGCGCCCGTCACATACGCTGCCCCCGGCCCCGCCAGGTACGCGATCATCGCCGCCACCTCCGACGGCGCACCGAACCGGCCAAGCGCCGTCAACGCCCGCTGGCCCGCCGCGAACGGGCCGTCCGCCGGGTTCAGATCCGTGTCGATCGGACCCGGGTGGACCACGTTCGCCGTGATGCCCCGCTCGCCCAACTCCCGCGCCAGCGCCCGGTTCAGACCCATCAGGGCCGCCTTGCTCATCGCGTACAGCGTCCCGCCGGGACCCGGCACGCGCTGCGTCATGCAGGTGCCGACCGTGATGATCCGGCCGCCCTCCGGCATCCGCGCCGCGGCCGCCTGCGCCGCCAGGAACACCGCGCGGACGTTCACCGCGAGCACCCGGTCCACATCGGCGAGCGTCAACGCCTCCAGCGGGCCGAGCACACCGACGCCCGCGTTGTTGACCAGCACGTCGAGCCGCCCCATCGCGTCCGCCGCCCACTCCACCGCACCCGCCGCGTCCCCGGCGTCCGCCGCGTCCGCGCGCAGCGGCCACGCCTTGCCGCCCGCCGCCGCGACCCGCGCCGCGACCTCACGGGCCCGCTCCTCCTCCCGTACATACGTGAAAGCGACGTCCGCACCCTCCTCGGCCAGCCGGACCACGGTCGCCGCGCCGATACCCCGGCTGCCGCCGGTGACCAGAACCGCCTTGCCGCTCATCGTGGACATCTCGATCTCCCTCGCTCATCCGTTCACCACACTTGTGGTTGCGTGTTCAATAAAAGTCGGGCGGAAGGGGGATCGCTGGCGGGAATCGGACGGCGAGGTGATCACCGGGCGAGCGCCAGGGAAGGGGAGCGGCGGGGACCGATGAGTTCCGCCGCGCGGCGCGGTCTGCAGAGGTGAGACACGATGGTCACAACAGAGAAGGGAAACCGTCATGGCCACCCTGAGCCTCACCCAGTTCCTCTCCCTCGACGGCGTCCACCAGGGGCCCGGCGGCCCGGACGAGGACCGCAGGGACGGCTTCGACCTCGGCGGTTGGGTCTTCCCGTACTTCGACGAAGGCTTCGACACGTTCATGGACGAGGTCTTCCGGCGGCCCACCGCGTTCCTGCTCGGACGGCACACGTACGAGATCTTCGCCGGGTACTGGCCGAAGCAGACCGACCCGGACAACCTCATCGCGCGCCAGCTCAACGCGCTGCCCAAGTACGTCGTCTCCACCACCCTGACCGACGCGGACTGGCCCACCACCACCGTGCTCGGCGACGCCGTCGCGGACGTGACCGCGCTCAAGGAGCGGCTCGACGGCGAGATCCAGCTGCACGGCAGCGCCCTGCTGGCCCGCACGCTGCTCGACCACGACCTGATCGACACCCTCAACCTGATCACCGTGCCGGTGGTGCTCGGCAAGGGCTACCGCTTCTTCGCGGAGGGCGCGACGCCGACCGCCTTCTCGCTCAGCCACTCCCGCCCCACCCGGTCGGGCGTGACGATCCAGACGTACGAGCGGGTGGGCCGCCCGAAGTTCGGCACCTTCGACTGACCGACCGCCCGGGCCGACCGCATGGCGGAAGGGTGTAGCCACCACCGGCCACGACCGTTACGGTGATCACCTTCCCCCGTGTGCGAGCCGTCGACGTCTCCACCCACCCCCGAAACCGGATGAGCTGGAGCCGTGATGTCGTCGTCGCTCGCCGCCCCCATGCCCCTCGGCGCCCCGCGCCGCGCCTGGCTCACCGATCTGCCCGTGCTGCTCGTCGCGGTGGTCTGGGGAGCCAGCTACCTCGCCGCCAAGGGCATCACCACCGCCCACACCGTGCTCGCCGTCCTGGTGCTGCGCTTCGCCGTCGTCCTGCCCGTGCTCGTCGCGGCAGGATGGCGCCGACTGCGCGCGCTCGACGCGGCGCAGTGGCGCGGGGCCGGGACGCTCGGCCTGATCCTCGCCGGGATCTTCGTCCTGGAGACGTACGGGGTGGTGCACACGTCCGCCACCAACGCGGGCCTCATCATCAGCCTCACCATGATCTTCACGCCGCTCGCCGAGGCGGCCCTCACCCGCACCCGGCCGCCCCGCGCCTTCCTGGCCGCCGCCGCGCTCTCCGTCGGCGGCGTCGTGCTGCTCACCCAGGGCGGCGGCTTCACCACACCGTCCGCGGGCGACCTGCTGATGCTGCTCGCCGCCCTCGCCCGTACGGTGCACGTCCTCGCCATGTCCCGGATCAAGGCCGTCCAGGGCGCCGACGCGCTGTCCCTCACCACCGTCCAACTCGGCTCCGCCGTCGCCGTGTTCGCGGTCCTCGTCGCCCTGCCCGGCACCGGCGCCTCCCCTTGGGCGGTCGCCCGGGACTTCGGTCCCGTCGAGTGGGCCGGGCTGCTGTTCCTCGCCGTGTTCTGCACGCTCTTCGCGTTCTTCGTGCAGATGTGGGCCGTCCGCCGCACCTCCCCGTCCCGGGTCAGCCTGCTGCTCGGCACCGAACCCCTGTGGGCCGCCGCCGCGGGCATCGCCCTGGCCGGCGACCGGCTCGGCGTCCTCGGCCTCGCGGGCGCCGCCCTCGTCCTCGCCGGTACGGCGTGGGGGCGGCGCGCCGTCGAGACGACGTAAGGCGGAACGGAGCGGGGCGAGAGCCGGACCCCCGTCCCTTCTCTCGCCCCGCCCGCCCCGCCGTACGCCCCCGGGCGCCTCAGTCCCTCACTTCTTCACCCGGTCCGACATCACCATCACCGCGAAGCCCAGCGCCGCGATCACGATGTTCGCGAACAAGGCGTGCTCCTTCAGGAACCAGACGTTGTCCGTCAGGAAATGCGTCACCCCCATCAGCCGGAACCAGCCGTCGGTGAGCTCGCGGACGATGCCGCACACCCCGAAGACCGTCAGCAGGAACCCCGTGACCTCCATGAACCTCTTCATGGCACGAGCATGATCCACCGGCCCCCGCAGCGCGTCGGCCACCGGTATCGCACCCCGGGACACCCCGTACGACGGAAGTCTCGTCCCCCGCGACTTTGGTATCGGGCCGCCCTCCGCCTGCCGCGCGACCGCCCGCCGCCTGCGTACATTTCCCGTATGACACGTACGGCACGCCCGGAGTGGCACACCTGGCTGCTCCCCTCCCACCTGGTCGAGGCCGCCGGAGCCGGCCGGCCGGCCCGGGCCGAGCGGCCGCCGCGCCGTACCGTGCGGGACTGGATCGTCGACACCACCCTGTTCCTGCTCGCCGCGTTCGTCGGACTGCTCGCCGCCGAGGCCAGCTCCCAGTACAACAGCGAGATCGTCTCCTTCGCCGACCAGATCGCGGGCGGACTCGCCTGCTGCGCCCTCTGGCTGCGCCGCCGCTGGCCCGTCGGGCTCGCCGTCACCCTCGCCGTGGTCAACCTGGTCGCCCCCACCGCGGGCGGCGCCCTGCTCGGCGCCCTGTTCAGCGTGGCCGTCCGCCGCCCGTTCCGCGAGATCGCCTGGATCGGGCTGCTCGCCGTCGCCTCCTCCGTCGCCCAGGCGTTCCTGCGCCCCGACCCCACCACCGCCCCCGTCCTCAACATCGGCATCGGCACCGTCCTCATCCTCCTGGTCACCGCCTGGGGCATGCTCGTCCGCTCCCGCCGCCAGCTCGTCGAGGCGCTCCGCGACCGGGCCGTGCGCGCCGAGGCCGAGGCCGAGCTGCGCGCCCAGCAGGCCCAGCAGCTGGCCCGCGAGGCCATCGCCCGCGAGATGCACGACGTGCTCGCCCACCGGCTCACCCTGCTCAGCGTGCACGCGGGCGCCCTGGAGTTCCGGCCCGACGCCCCGCCCGAGCAGATCGCCCGCGCCGCCGGGGTCATCCGCGACTCCTCGCACGAGGCGCTGCAGGACCTGCGCCAGATCATCGGCGTGCTGCGCTCCCCCGACGAGGGCGCCGAGGACCGCCCCCAGCCCACCCTCGCCACCCTCGACAGCCTCATCGACGAGGTCCGCGAGGCGGGCATGAAGGTCGTCCTCGACTCCACCGTCACCGACCCGGACACCGTGCCCGTCGCCACCGGCCGTACCGTCTACCGGATCGCCCAGGAAGCCCTCACCAACGCCCGCAAGCACGCCCCCGGCGCCGAGGTCACCGTCACCGTGCGCGGCCGGCGCGGCGACGGCCTCACCGTCGACGTCCACAACCCGGCCCCCGCCGGACCCGTCCCGCCCGTGCCCGGCTCGGGCCAGGGCCTCATCGGACTCACCGAACGCGCCACCCTCGCCGGGGGCCGGATGACGCACGGCGCCGACCCCGACGGCGGCTTCGCGCTCCACGCCTGGCTACCGTGGCCCGCATGACCACCATCCGGCTGCTCCTCGTCGACGACGACCCCCTGGTCCGCGCGGGCCTCGCCCTGATGCTCGGCGGCGCCGACGACATCGAGATCGTCGGCGAGGGCGCCGACGGCGACCAGGTCCCCGAACTCGTCGACCGGCTCGCCCCCGACGTCGTCCTGATGGACATCCGGATGCCCGGGACCGACGGCCTCACCGCCACCGAGCGGCTGCGCGCCCGCCCCGGCGCGCCCGAGGTCGTCGTGCTCACCACCTTCCACGCCGACGAACAGGTGCTGCGGGCGCTGCGCGCCGGGGCCGCCGGGTTCGTGCTCAAGGACACCCCGCCCGCCGAGATCGTCGCCGCCGTGCGCCGGGTCGCCGCGGGCGACCCGGTGCTCTCGCCCGCCGTCACCCGCCAGCTGATGAGCCACGTCTCCACCACGGCGGGCCCCACCGGCAGCCCGCAGGAACCGAACCGGCGCACCCGGGCCGCCGCCCGCCTGGCGCTGCTCGCCGACCGCGAACGCGAGGTCGCCGTCGCCGTCGGCGAGGGCCGCTCCAACGCCGAGATCGCCGCCGCCCTCTACATGAGCGTCCCCACCGTCAAGACCCATGTCTCCCGCATCCTGGCCAAGCTCGACCTCAACAACCGGGTGCAGATCGCCCTCCTGGTGCACGACGCGGACCTCCTCGACGGCCCGGACGGCCGGTAGGAGAGCCCCTGGGGCCGACACGCGGCCGGCCGTGGGGTCGGCTGCGCTGCCGGTCCGGCGGCCTGTCGCCGTTCGGCCGCCCGTTCTAGCCTGGAGCGATGTCGGTCATCGATCTGAGCGCCTACGGCGCGGACTTCACCGCGAACCCGTACCCGTACTACGCCGCCCTGCGAGCCTCCGGCCCCGTCCACGAGATACTCACCCCCGAGGGCGTGCCCGCCTGGCTGATCGTCGGTCACGAGGAGGCCCGCGCCGCCCTCGTCGACCCGCGGCTCGTCAAGGACGTCACCGCCGTCACCGGCTTCGTGCCGCTGGAGTTCGAGGTCATCGGGCGCAACCTGCTCGGGGTCGACCCGCCCGACCACACCCGGCTGCGCAAGCTGGTCGCGGGCGAGTTCACCGTACGCCGGGTGGAGGCGCTGCGGCCCCGCGTCCAGGAGCTCACGGACGAACTGCTCGACGCGATGGCCGCCGGGAAGGCGGGGGAGCCCGGGAATTCCGGGCAGTCCGGGGAGCCAGGCCGGACGGCGGGGGCGGGGCGGGCCGATCTCGTCGACGCGTTCGCCTTCCCGCTGCCCATCACCGTCATCTGTGAACTCCTCGGCGTCCCCACCGCCGACCGCGACACCTTCCGCGCCTGGTCGAACGAGGCCGTCGCGCCGACCGGCGCGCTCAGCGAACGGGAGGTCTTCGACGGCTTCGGCGGCTACCTCGACGCGCTCATCGAGGACAAGCGGGCCGCCGGACCCCAGGACGACCTGCTGTCCGCGCTCATCGCCACCCGCGCCGAGGACGGCGACCGCCTCGCCCTGTCCGAACTGCGCGCCCTCGCCTTCCTGTTGCTCGTCGCGGGCCACGAGACCACGGTCAACCTGATCGCCACCACCGTCCGGCTGCTGCTCGGCCACCCCGAACAACTGGCCGCGCTGCGCGCGGACTTCGGCCTGCTCGACCAGGTCATCGAGGAGAGCCTGCGGTACGACGGACCGGTCGAGACGGCCACCTACCGGTTCGCCGCCGAGGACGTCGACCTGGCCGGTACGGCCGTCCCGGCGGGCTCCGTGGTCCTCGTCGGCCTGGCCGCCGCCGGACACGACCCGGCCCGCTTCGCGGACCCCGAACGCTTCGACACCCGGCGCGACCCGCGCGGCCACCTCGCCTTCGGCCACGGCATCCACTACTGCCTGGGCGCCCCGCTGGCCCGCCTGGAGGCCAAGGTGGCGATCCGTTCCCTGCTGGAACGTTTCCCCCGGCTTGCCCTCGACCCTGCGACGGAGCCGTACACCTGGCTCCCCGGCATCCTCATCCGCGGCACCCGCGAGCTCCCCGTCGTCTGGTGAGACGGGGGTCCCGAGCTCCCGGGGGGGCAGGACAGCGGGGGCGGGCCGCTCTCAGGCCCCCGGGATCTCCGCGAGGCGCACCGGGCGCCGCTCGCGCCGCGAGCGTTCGCACGCCTCGGCGACCCGCAGCGCGGCCAGCGCCTCCACGCCGTCGCACGGGTTCGGGCCCTCGCCGCGCACCAGCCGTACGAACGCGTCCAGCTCCGCCTCGTACGCCGGGGCGAACCGCTCGAGGAAACCCGACCAGGGCTTGCCGGGCGGCGGCGGGCCCATCGGTTCCAGGGACTCCAGCGGCGTGCGCTCGTCCAGGCCGACCGCGAGCTGCGCCAGCTCACCGGCCAGCTCCATCCGCACGTCGTACCCGGCGCCGTTGCAGCGGGTCGCGGTCGCCGTCACCAGGGTGCCGTCGTCCAGGGTGAGCAGCGCCGCCGCCGTGTCCACGTCGTCCGCCTCGCGGAACATCGCGGGCCCCGCGTCCGACCCCGTCGCGTACACCTCGACGACCTCGCGCCCGGTCACCCAGCGCACCATGTCGAGGTCGTGCACCATGCAGTCGCGGAACAGGCCGCCGGACAGCGGCAGATACGCGGCGGGCGGCGGCGCCGGGTCCGAGCTCGCCGTCCGTACGGTGTGCAGGCGGCCGAGCCGGCCGTCCAGGGCGGCCTCCCGGGCGGCCAGGTACCCGGCGTCGAAGCGGCGCATGAAGCCGAGCTGGAGCTCGGTACCGGCCGCCGCCACCGCCGCGAGGGCGCGCAGCGTGCCCGGCACGTCGAGCGCGATCGGCTTCTCGCAGAACGCCGGGAGCCCGGCCGCCGCCGCCCGCTCGATCAGCTCGGCGTGCGCGGCGGTCGCCGACGCGATCACCACCGCGTCGAGCGCGTGGCGGGTGAACAGGTCCGGCACGCTGGGCGCCGCCTCCGCGCCCAGCGCCCCGGCCGTCCGGGCCGCCCGCTCGCCGTCGGCGTCCGCCAGGACCAGCTCCGCCACCGCCGGGTGCCGCGCGAGCACCCCCGCGTGGAATCCGCCGATCCGTCCCGTCCCGACCAGTCCGATCCGCATGGCCCCACCGTCGTGCGCGGCGGAGGCCGTGTCAAGGAATTGTCCGGACATCAGGACCTGATCCCGGTCGGACGCCTTCCGGTCTCCCGCCCCCGGGACTACCCTCCCGTGGGTGTCCGAGCCCTCCGCCCACCCCGAGCTGACCGTGGACCGGTCGAGTCCCGTGCCGCTCTGGTACCAGCTGGCCCGCCGCCTGGAGGCGGCCGTCGCGGGCGGCGCGCTGCCGCCGGGCACCCTGCTCGGCAACGAGATCGAGCTCGCAGGACGCCTCGGCGTGTCCCGGCCGACCGTCCGGCAGGCCATCCAGTCGCTCGTCGACCAGGGCCTCCTGGTCCGCCGCCGGGGCGTGGGCACCCAGGTGGTGCACAGCCGGGTCCGCCGCCCGCTGGAGCTGAGCAGCCTGTACGACGACCTCGACGCGGCCGGACAGCGCCCGGCGACCCGGGTTCTCGCCGACCGCACCGAACCGGCGGACCCGGCCGTCGCCGCCGCCCTCGGACTGCCCGAGGGGACCCTCGTACGCCGTCTGGAGCGGCTGCGGTCCGCGCACGGCGAGCCGCTCGCTTATCTGCGCAACCACCTTCCGCTCGGCCTGCTCACCCCCGACCCGGAGACCGACCCGGAGACCGGCCCCGAGACCGGTTCCGGGCGGGCCGCCGGGGACGACGGCGCCGACCACCGGCTCGCGGCCACCGGCCTCTACCGGCTGCTCCGTGCCGCCGGGACCGTCCTGCACAGCGCCCGGCAGACCGTCGGCGCCCGGGCCGCCGAGCCCGCCGAGGCGGCCCTGCTCGACGAGCCGGACGGCGCCCCGCTGCTCACCATGGAGCGGGTCACCTTCGACGCCACCGGCCGCCCGGTGGAGTACGGCGCGCACCTCTACCGGGCGTCCCGTTACTCCTTCGAGTTCCAGTTGCTGGGCCGCGGGTAGGCCCCGCTGGAGATCGGCACGACCCCCATGACCGATACTGCAATGCACGCAGAAGGACACAAAGGAGGGCACGGCCTCGTGACCAGGGTTCCTACAGGGGTACGCGCGGCCGTCGGCGCCGTGCTCGCGGTGGCGCTGACCGCCGCGCTCGCGGGATGCAGCAGCACCGGCGGCAAGCGCGCGGAGGACGCCCGCAAGGCGGCCGCCGCCCAGGGCCGGGCGGCCGTCGACACCCCGCGCTGGACCTTCGCCATGGTCACCCACTCGGGCGATGGTGACACGTTCTGGGACATCGTCCAGAACGGCGCCAAGCAGGCCGCGGTCAAGGACAACATCAATTTCCTGTACGCGCACAGCGACGAGGCGCAGCAGCAGGCCCAGCTGATCGACTCGTACGTGGCGAAGAAGGTCGACGGCATCATCGTCACCCTCGCCAAGCCCGACGCGATGAAGGCGTCCGTGGAGAAGGCCGTGAAGGCCGGTATCCCGGTGATCACGGTGAACTCGGGCGCCGACCTGTCCAAGGCGTTCGGCGCGCTCACCCACATCGGCCAGGACGAGACGGTGGCCGGTGAGGCCGTCGGCGACGAGCTGGACAAGCGCGGCCGCAAGAAGGCCGTCTGCGTCCTGCACGAGCAGGGCAACGTGGGCCACGAGCAGCGCTGCGCCGGAGCGAAGAAGACCTTCGGCGGCGACCTGCAGAACCTGTACGTCGACGGCACCAACATGCCCGACGTCCAGGCGTCGATCCTCGCCAAGCTCCAGTCCGACCCGTCCATCGACGCCGTCGTGACCCTCGGCGCGCCGTTCGCGGACGCCGCCGTGCAGGCCAAGAAGTCCGCGGGCAGCAAGGCCGAGATCGACACCTTCGACCTCAACGCCAAGGTCGCCACCGCCCTGCAGGCGGGCACCCTCGGCTTCGCCGTCGACCAGCAGCCCTACCTCCAGGGCTACGAGGCGGTCGACCTGCTCTGGCTCTACCGCTACAACGCGGACGTCCTCGGCGGCGGCAAGCCGGTCCTCACCGGCCCGCAGATCATCACCAAGGACCAGGCGGGCGCGCTGCTGCAGTACACGGAGCGGGGTACCCGATGACCACCGGACCCGGATCCGTGTCGCCGCCATCGGACGGCCTCGACCACGTCGACGAGCGGCTCCTGCGCACCTCGCCGCTGAAGAAGCTGCTGGCCCGCCCCGAGCTGGGCTCGGTGGTCGGCGCGGTCGCCGTCTTCGTGTTCTTCTCGGTGGTCGCCGACAGCTTCCTGCGCGCCTCCAGCCTCGGCACCGTGCTGTACGCGGCCTCCACCATCGGCATCATGGCCGTGCCGGTCGCGCTGCTCATGATCGGCGGCGAGTTCGACCTCTCGGCGGGCGTCCTCGTCACCAGCTCGGCGCTGGTGTCGTCGATGGTCAGCTACCAGCTGACCGCCAACGTGTGGGTCGGCGTCGGCGTCTCGCTGCTCGTCACCCTCGCCATCGGCGCGTTCAACGGCTTCATGCTGACCCGCACCAAACTCCCGAGCTTCATCATCACGCTCGGCACCTTCCTGATGCTGACCGGACTGAACCTCGGCTTCACCAAGCTGATCAGCGGCACCGTGTCCACCAAGTCGATCGCCGACATGGAGGGCTTCCCGTCCGCCCGCAAGCTCTTCGCGTCCAGCTGGACCGTCGGCGGCGTCGAGCTCAAGGTCACCATCCTGTGGTGGCTGGCGCTCGTCGCCGTCGCCACCTGGGTCCTGCTGCGCACCCGCTTCGGCAACTGGATCTTCGCGGTCGGCGGCGGCGCCGACGCGGCCCGCGCGGTCGGCGTCCCGGTCTTCAAGACCAAGATCGGCCTCTATCTGGGCGTGGCCTTCTGCGCCTGGATCTCCGGCCAGCACCTGCTGTTCTCGTTCGACGTGGTGCAGTCCGGCGAGGGCGTCGGCAACGAGCTGATCTACATCATCGCGGCCGTCATCGGCGGCTGTCTGATCACCGGCGGATACGGCTCCGCCATCGGTTCCGCGGTCGGCGCCTTCATCTTCGGCATGACCGGCAAGGGCATCGTGTACGCGGAGTGGAACCCGGACTGGTTCAAGTTCTTCCTGGGCGCCATGCTGCTGCTCGCGACCCTCCTGAACGCCTGGATCCGCAAGCGCGTGGAGGCGACCAAGTGACCCACGAGGCGATCACCGTGACCGACGCGGAGCGGCCCGCCGTGCCGCTCGTCGAGCTGGACGACGTCAGCAAGTACTACGGCAACATCCGCGCCCTCGAAGGGGTGTCCCTGGAGGTCAACGCGGGGGAGATCTCCTGCGTGCTCGGCGACAACGGCGCCGGCAAGTCGACCCTCATCAAGATCGTCGCCGGGCTGCACCGGCACGACGCGGGCACCTTCCGGATCGAGGGCGAGGAGGTCACCCTCGCCAACCCGCGCGACGCCCTCGACCGGGGCATCGCCACCGTCTACCAGGACCTCGCCGTGGTCCCGCTGATGCCGGTCTGGCGGAACTTCTTCCTCGGCTCCGAGCCCACCCGCGGCAAGGGCCCGTTCAAGCGCCTCGACGTCGAGCTGATGCGCGAGACCACCCGTACGGCGCTGCTGCGCATGGGCATCGACCTGCGCGACGTCGACCAGCCGATCGGCACCCTGTCCGGCGGCGAACGGCAGTGCGTCGCCATCGCCCGCGCCGTCCACTTCGGCGCCAAGGTCCTCGTCCTGGACGAGCCGACCGCCGCGCTCGGCGTCAAGCAGTCCGGGGTGGTCCTGAAGTACGTGGCGGCCGCCCGTGACCAGGGCCTCGGCGTGGTCCTCATCACGCACAACCCGCACCACGCGTATCTGGTCGGTGACCGCTTCGTGCTCCTCAAGCGCGGTGTGATGGCCGGCAGCCACACCAAGGACTCCGTCACCCTCGACGAACTGACCCGTCAGATGGCGGGCGGCAGCGAGCTGGAGGACCTGCGGCACGAGCTGGAGCGCCCCACCGGGCCGTGAGTCCGGGGGACCACCCGGCCCGGCGGGCGGCGGCCGGATCCGGCCGCCGCCCGCCGTTCCATGACGCGCCCCTCACACCCCACCTGGCAGAATCGAGCCGATGAGTACCTACCGTGACCTGACGCACCGCGGCGCCGCCCGCGGCACGGTCCTGCGGACCGTCGGCACCCGCGAACGGCGCTCGCACCTGACCGCGCCCCGGGTGCCGACCGTCGGCATCGACATCGGCGGTACGAAGGTGATGGCCGGGGTCGTCGACGCGGACGGCAACATCCTGGAGAAGCTCCGCACCGAGACCCCCGACAAGTCCAAGAGCCCCAAGGTCGTCGAGGACACCATCGTCGAGCTGGTCCTCGACCTCTCCGACCGGCACGACGTGCACGCCGTCGGCATCGGCGCCGCCGGCTGGGTCGACGCCGACCGCGCCACCGTGCTCTTCGCCCCCCACCTGGCCTGGCGCAACGAACCGCTGCGCGACGCCCTCCAGGACCGGCTCGCCGTCCCCGTCATGGTCGACAACGACGCCAACACCGCCGCCTGGGCCGAATGGCGCTTCGGCGCCGGACGCGGCGAGGACCACCTCGTCATGATCACCCTCGGCACCGGCATCGGCGGCGCCATCCTGGAGGACGGCAAGGTCAAGCGCGGCAAGTACGGGGTCGCCGGCGAGTTCGGCCATATGCAGGTGGTGCCCGGCGGGCACCGCTGCCCCTGCGGCAACCGCGGCTGCTGGGAGCAGTACAGCTCCGGCAACGCCCTGGTCCGCGAGGCCCGCGAGCTGGCCGCCGCCGACTCCCCGGTCGCCCACGAGATGATCGAACGGGTCAAGGGCCACGTCCCCGACATCACCGGCCCCCTCATCACCGAGCTGGCCCGCGAGGGCGACGCCATGTGCGTCGAGCTCCTCCAGGACATCGGCCAGTGGCTCGGCGTCGGCCTCGCCAACCTCGCCGCCGCCCTCGACCCGTCCTGCTTCGTCATCGGCGGCGGCGTCTCGGCCGCCGACGACCTGCTCATCGGACCCGCCAGGGACGCCTTCCGCCGCCACCTCACCGGCCGCGGCTACCGCCCCGAGGCCCGCATCGCCCGCGCCCAGCTCGGCCCCGAGGCGGGCATGGTCGGCGCCGCCGACCTCGCCCGGCTGGTCGCCCGCCGCTTCCGCCGCGCCAATCGCCGCCGGGTCGAGCGCTACGAACGCTACGGCCGCTACGCCCAGGTGCTGCGCGCCGCGACCACCGACCGCGCCACCGGCACGGACCGGGCCACCGGCACCGACCGCACCGCGCCCGAGGACCCCCGTTCATGACCGTGCCCCACCCGACCGTGCCACCCGAACAGTCCGGCCCGCCCGAGCGCACCCCGCCCCGCGAAGGGCGGCTGCCCGAGGACCGCGGCCGGATGCTGCGCCGCCGCGTCCTCACCCTGCTCACCATCGTGCTGCTGATCGGCGTGCCCGCCGGCTATCTGCTGATCTCCGCCGGGCAGAGCCGGGACAGCGGCCGCGACAAGGAACGCGAGTCGTCCGTCGTCGGCCTCCAGGACAACTGGCCGTCGCAGATGAAGCGCCGGGTGTACGAGATCCCGATCCCGTCCCGCGCCTGGCACGTGGCGTACTACGAGACCAGCAACTGGAAGACCAGCCGCCTCTACGTCGAGTTCACGACCACCGCGGGCGCCCTGGACACCTTCCTGGAGGAGAGCGGCACCAGCCGCGCCGCCCTCCAGCCCGGCACGGTCACCGTGAGCGACCGCGACGCCGAGATCGTCGGCTGGCGGTTCACCCCGGACGCCGCCTGGTCGGGCGTCACCGTCACCCGCGAGGAGCCGCGCCCGACCAGCGACATCACGATCGACCTGGCCGACCCGGCGTTCCCGCGCGTGTACGTGGTGTCCGCGACGACCCCGTGAGGCCCGCGAGCTGAGTACGGCGACTCATGCCCCGCCGCCCCGGCGCGCCCCACCATGGCGGAAACACCATCGCCGCCGGGGGAGCCGCCGCCATGCTGAGCCGTATCGCCGCCCGCCTGATTCCGGCCGTGGGACGCCTCGGCGTCAGCGCGGACCGGGCCGCGGCCTTCGCGCCCGGCACCGTCGTGGTCGCCAACCACACCTCGCTCGCCGACCCCGTGGTGGTGCTCGCCGCGCTGCGCCGCCTCGGCGTGGAACCGGTCATCGCCGCCACCGCCGGGCTCTGGCGGGTCCCCTGGCTGGGCCGGATGCTCACCCGCGAGGGCCACATCCCGGTGCACCGGGGCAGCGCCCGGGCCGCCGACGCCCTCGACCTCGCGGCAGCGGCACTGGCCGACGGCCGGGTGGTGCTGCTGTACGCCGAGGGCGGCCTGCCCCGCCGCAGGGACGTCGCCGAGGCCCCGCCCGAGCCCTTCCGCACCGGCCTGTCCCGGCTGGTGACCCGCACCGGCGCCCCGCTGGTCCCGGTCGGCCAGGCCGGCTCCCGCCGCCTGGCCTCCGGCAGCACGGCCAAACAACTCGCGGGCCTGGCCACCGCCCCCCTCCGCCGCCCCGGCCTGCACGTCCACATCGGCCCCCCGCTCCACCTCACCGGCCCGACCGCCACCCGCACGGCGCAGGCCCACGGGGCGGTGACGGCGGCGTGGCGGGAGGCGGTGAGCAGGCTGGGCGGGAGCTGACGCGGATCGGGCGGTGTTTGCGTTCGGCGCAGACTCGGGGGAGAGTCGCGCGGACACGGGAACACGGGAACGCGAGGACAGGGCGGCGGCGGGGATGTGCGGGACGGACGCGGCGGCCAAGGAGGCCGCGGTCGTACGGTTCCTCCACGAGCACCCGGAGCCGGCGCGGGCCGCGAGCGACCACCCCGCCCTGCGGGGCAGCCCGGACGCCGACTGGCCGCGCGCCCCGGGACACCCGGCGATCCCGGCCCTGCTCCACGCCCTCCTGGACGCGACGGCCGCCCCCGCCGCCCTGCCGGTCCTGGAGAACCTCCTGATGGACGGCACCTTCCGGCTGAGCCCCGCGATGCCGAAGGCCCTCCCCTTCCTGCTCGGCCTGGCGTCCGTCCCCGACCTCCCGGTCCGGCGGGACCTGATCGGCCTCCTGATCGTGGCCGCGGAACTGTCCGCACCGGTGGACCCCGCCGACGAAGCCCGGTCGCTGCTCCTTGGGATCGACGCCGACCACCCGGAACGCGCGGCGTGCAGGACGGTCTTCCGGGCGCACGCCCGGGCGGTGCGGGCGCTGCTGACGGACGAGACGATTCCGGATGGCCTGCTGGGCGCGGACGACCGGGCGTGCCTGCTCGCGGTGGCGGGCCCGCGGGGGCATTTTTCCTGACGAGCTCCGAGGTACGTGAGCCCCGCTCCAGTGCAACGCGTGCGCCGGCACCGGGCAGGCTCGGCCTCTGCCCCGCCTTCTCCGTCGCCCGGCACGCGCGGCAGATGATCCGCACCTGCTGGGATCTCGGCAGGCTGCCAGAGTTCGCCGACCTCAAGCTCTGGATGTGGGCGCACATGCTCGGATGCCGCGGCCACTTCTCCACCAATTCCCGCCGCTACTCCGTGACCCTCGGCGCGCTGCGCGCCGCCCGCCGTGCCTGGCGCACCGAACAGGCCCACGCCCATGCCGGCCTGCCTGACCTCGACACGACGCCTACGCTCGTCGTCGGCCACTGGGCCTATCAGGGGTCGGGCTACAGCCCCGGCGCCGGACTCCTCGCTGCCGACGTCTGGCACCGCAGGGAACTGGAACGGCAGTTCATGGCGGAAGGCGGCTGCTGATGGCCTCGCCCGCCATGACCCATCGCGGCCCGAGCGCTGTGCAGGAGCTGCTGACGGTCCCCCAGGTGATGGCGCGCCTCCAGCTCGGCCGCTCTACCGTCTATGACCTACTCCGCTCCGGTCAGCTCGCCTCGATCACTCTCGGTCGCGCCCGTCGCATCCCCGCGCACATCCTCACGGACTTCATCCGTACCCGCCTCGACCAGGAAGCTGCCTGATGGCCACCTCGCGCCCCGCATCGTCCCGCCGTAGCCGCGCCAACGGTGACGGGACCGTCTACCAGCGCAAGGACGGCCGCTGGGAAGCCGCCGGGTACGTGCTGGCCCCCGGCAACACCAGCAAGCGCGTCCGCGTCTACGGCACCACCCGCAAGGAAGCGCTGTCCAAGCTCACAGAGAAGGTCGCCGCCAGCAACCGCGGACTCCCCGTCGCGACGGCCGACAGCACCCTGGCCGACTACCTGACGTACTGGCTGAACAGCGTCGCCATCCACCACCTGCGGGAGAACACCCACACCCGCTACGCCACCTGCATCCGCCTCCACCTGACCCCCGGACTCGGGGCCAAGAAGCTCGCTCGGCTTACGGCACGTGACGTGCGGACCTTGCTCGACCGCCTCCGCGCCACCTGTCAGTGCTGCACCCGCGGCCTGGATAAGGCCCAGCAGCGCTGCTGCGCCATCGACTAGGACTTGTCCGGTCGATCATGTGACTACTCCTTGCCCGAGTCGTTCCTGTGGGCATGGGGCGGGGTGATCTGAGTGATGCCGAGTGGGAACGGCTGCGGCCGTTCCTGCCGGTCAGCAACGGGCGTTGTGGCAGGTGGCGGGATCACCGGCAGGTGATCGACGGGATTCTGCACCGGGTGCGAACCGGCGTGCAGTGGCGTGACTTGCCCGAACGGTTCGGGCCGTGGAAGACCGTCTACGAACGCCATCGCCTGTGGTCGGCCGACGGCACCTGGGAACGCCTGCTCCAGCAGGTCCAGGCCGCGGCCGACGCCGCTGGCGAGATCGACTGGGACCTCTCGGTCGACTCCACCATCGTCCGCGCGCATCAGCATGCGGCCGGCGCCCGCACCGATCCGCCTCCGGTCCCGGGATCAAAGGGGGCCGCAGGGGTGGAACACCAGGACGAGATGCCGTGGCAGAGTCTCGTTGCCCGCCTGGTGGAGGTGGTGCTGGAGGTGAGGGCCTGGGCCGCTCGCGGGGCGGGTTCACCAGCAAGCTCCACCTGAGCGCGGACGGTCGTTGCCGCCCGTTGTCCCTGATCGTCACTCCAGGTCAACGGGCCGACTGCACCCAGTTCAAGCCGGTCCTGGAAAAGATCCGAGTGCCCAGACCTGGCCTGGGACGGCCACGCAAGAAGCCGGACAGCCTTGCGGCCGACAAGGCTTACAGCAACGGGCCCATCCGCGAGTACCTGCGACGGCGGGGAATCCGCCACACCATCCCGGAGAAGATCGACAGCCAGGCGGCCCGCCTGCGCAAAGGCGCACGTGGTGGACGGCCGCCCGGCTTCGATGAGGACCGCTACAAGAAGCGCAACACCGTCGAGCGGGCGATCAACCTCTTGAAGCAGTCCCGGGCGGTCGCCACGCGCTACGACAAACGGGGCTACGTCTTCCTCGGCACCGCCACCGCGGCGGCCGTCGCGATCTGGCTCCGGACATGAACTCCTACGCGACCCAGCAGTAGACGCCCTGGTGCCGGCGCTGGGCGCTGCTGACGAGACCAGCCAGATCAGCCACGATCGCCTCGGCAATCTCCGTGTCGATGGCCTCGCCATCTTCCGCGCGCAGCTGAGCCCACGAGGCGGCGACGCCACGCAACCTGGAGTGCCCTGCGTCCGCGAGTGCAGCAGACAGGCGAGGCGACATCGCGAAGACGACGCACCCGTCATTGTCCTGGCCAGCGACGATGCGAGGCTCACCGGCTTCGACGAGTTCCTCGAAACTGCCGCCGACCAGAAGGCATTCCCACTCGACCACCGACTCTTCGGGATCGAAGTTCCCAAAGGAAAGCGACTCGAATGCCCGTCCCGGCCCCGTTTGGAGGGTCAGAGCCGCTGACGTGTCGTCCGGCGCCACGAAGAACTTCACGATGATGCTCATCCGGCCGATCATGCCCGACAGCCCACAACCATGATCGGCCGGACAAGTCCTAGTGCTGCGGCAAGGTGTTGTCGCCACTGACCGTGGCCTACGTCCACTCCGTCCTCAAGTCGGCCCTGGAACACGCCGTCCGTGAGGATGACCTGCCCCGCAACGTCGCCCGGAACGTGAACACCACTGGACCCCGGCCCCGGCGCTTCCAGCCCCTCACAGCGGCCGAAGCCCGGCAGTTCCTTGTGGCGGTGCAGGAGGACCGGCTGCACGCGCTTTACGAACTCGCCCTCCGCACCGGACTCCGTAAAGGTGAACTCCTCGGCCTGCGCTGGGAAGACCTCGACCTCAACGGCGGTACGGCGAGCATCCGGCGCTCGCTTCAGCGGACTCGGACCAGCGGTCTAACCTCCCTGCCCACCAAGACCCACGCCTCCGAACGTCGCATTGCCCTCCCCAGGGCGTGCATCCTCTTGCTCAAGGAACACGGCGAACATCAGGAGGGAGAACGTGAGGCGGCAGGGGCCGGCTGGAGGGACGGCGGCCTCGTATTTAGCACATCAACTGGGAGACCACTTGATCCCGCCAACCTCACACGCAGCTTCCGCGGCCTCCTCAAACAGGCGGGGCTCCGCCGCATCCGCTTCCACGACCTCAGGCACTCGACCGCGACCCTGCTTCTGGAACAGGGCATCGAACTCGTCGTGATCAAGGAACTCCTCGGCCACGCCCACATCGGCGTCACCGCCACCGTCTACGCCCACGTCCGACTCCGCCTCCAGCGCGACGCCATCAACACCCTCAGCACCGCGCTCGACGGTCCCGCCAGCCACGAGCCGACCCGCGGCGACGCACTGTGCGGAGCCATCGTCCGCTGACGTTGCCGTCAACTACTGCCGTCACCCCATGCAGAAGCCCCGCCAGGGCGCACCTGACGGGGCTTCAGCTTTGCGGTTCGGAACGGCGCGGGAAGGTCGACGTCCCTCAGCGGAACGAAGCCCTCGCACCGCATAGAAAACTGGCGAGACCCCCGACTGGAACCTCGCCCGTTCCCGCGAGCGCCGAGAGCTACTCGCCTTCCGCCCTCAGCAAGATCTGAACCTTTGACGGAAATTGCGGATCATCCACCATTACCGAACAGATCACAGAATCACGGAATCCCGTGAATTGCATTCGGGCGTATTCGTTTGGGTCGTGCAATACGAGCCACCCGGACGGACATGGAAGTGGCACCTCAAAGAGGTTCGCCGGAAGCACCTCAGACGGAGCCGCCTTCCATACCTCGCATTCGACAGGACCGTCGACACTGGCCTGAACGCCGAAGATGAGTGAACTGCCCTCTTGATACCAGCTGCTGGACGCCGGGTCCCAGTCGCTGACGTCATCGTCACTTCCCGCATCCCGCAAGATCAGGCACCCGTGCTCGATTTTTGCCAGGAATGCAACCACAGGGCTATTAGCTACCATTCCTTCTTGCTCTTTCCTTGTGAAAGTTGTGAGACGACCCCGCCCTGCCGCCTAGCACAGGGCAGACAGTGGGGATACGCCGTCTGAGGAGATCCGGGGGCCACAAGACTGGACGGCGGCTGGTGATCTGGAATCCAATCTCCGTCTTTGGTGCCAGGGGTCGTGGCATCGCAGGTGTGGCAGCCATGTGCATTCCCGGATTCATTGATCAGATCTCGAACGCCATCTGCTTCAATGTCACCGTTCTCCAGGCCGACTCCCTCTCGGGCATTCGGACCAGCACCCAGCGTCAGATCGCACTTCTGACCTGGCGTTGCATTGTGAACGAGAACCGGCGTGGCCCCCGCCAGCACATAGTACGTGTGCGTGTCACCGACCGTCAGGTTGTGAACCGTCGCCGTCCCGGCCGTCCAACGGGCGACCGCCGTGATCTGGACCCGCGTGCCCGCGCTCGTGCGCAGCCACTCGCCGGCCTTCAGGTCCTTGGCGTCGATCCACTCGCGGAGTTCGGGGACCCAGAAGGGGTGCCCGTCCGTCGCGGTGACCTCGGCCGTCTTCGTACCCGCCGGGCCGTCAGTGTCGATGGTGACCTTGACCAGGTGCTTGAGGCCCTGGCCCTTGATCTCGGCGGTGACCGTCTCGATCCGGGTCTCCCCGGTCTTCGGGTCGGTCGCGACGACCTTGTCGCCGGTCTTCACCTGCTCGATCGGCTTGGTGGAGCCGTCGGCCATGAGGACCTTCGTGCCGGGCACGAAACTGTTGGTGGCGCAGGAACCGCCTTCGCCCCCGCCGCCGTCGGCCTTGCCGGAGTCGCCACTGCCGCTGCTGCCGGCCTTGTTGCGGGAAGAGCCGCCCGAGCTGCCGCCGGACTTGCCTTCGCCGCTCTTGCCGCCCTTGCCGCTGGACGCGGAGGACACCTTCGGTGCGGCCTTGGCCTGGGCCTGCTTCTGGACCGGGTTGCCGGTCTTCTTGGTTTTCTGGACCGCCTTGTCGGCTGTTCTCTTCGCCGCGTCGGCCGCCTTTTTCGCGGCCGCCTGGGCCGCCTTCTTCGCCCGGTCGATCGCGGCCTGCTTGGCTCTCAAGGCGGCGGCCTCGGCGGCCTTGGCCGCCTTGAGGACCACCTCGGCTGCCTTCTTGGCCGCCTTGAACGCCTGGATGGCGTCGATGGTGCGGTTGATCGCCTTCAGGACCGACGGGATCTTGCCCAGCTTGGTCCAGGGAATGGCGTCCAGGATCAGGCTGCCGCACGACCACATGTCACCGCCGAAGCACTGCATGGCGTCGGTGATGCCGATGAAGTCCTGCAGCGTCGACCAGGCGATCGACAGGATGACGGACGAGAGGGACTTGCCCTGCATCGCCTGTGCCTGCGCGACCTGGGCGGCCGACAGGCCGGCGCCCGCGAGTGCCGCCGCCCGCTCCGAGGCCGTCAGCGAGATCGCCAGACCGGTCGGGTCGGAGAACGTCACCGGGTTGTTGTGCGCGTAGGCGTACCCGTTGGACTGCAGCGGGTCGTTCAGGTCGAGCAGCGGGTCGGCGGAGAGGAAACGTCCGACCACGGGGTCGTAGAGACGAGCGCCCAACGGGGTGTACCCGGAGGCGTCGTCGCGCGTCTTGCCCAGGAATCCCTTGTGAGACTGGGCGTTCTTCGCCGTGGCGTCCGCGGCCCGCTCGTTGCCGAACGGATCCTGCTTGCGGACGCGGACGTTCATGGCGCTGTCGAGGGTGACCTCCGTATAGGCGCTGCCCTGGTGGTCACCGGTCTGGGCGACGAGCAGATCCGCGCCCGTGCCGTTGGCGTAGCGCATGACGGCGCCACCCGGGGCGGCGTACGTGCGCTGGGTGCTGACGAGCGCGCCGCCCTCCTGGACGGTGATCTCGGCTTCACCCAGGTGCAGCGTGGCCTGCTTGCCCTGGATGGTGAGCAGGCGGCTGCCGTCCGGGCCGTAGATGTGCCGGGTGTCGTTCTGCGGCAGCCACCGCTGGGCCGCATCCTCCGCGGCGCACGTGGCGAGCACGACCGGAGTGCTGTTCACATTGGCCGCGCCCTGTACCGCGAGGCACAAGCCGGAGGCCATGTGCAGGAGCTGCCCGGAGGCGTTGCGCTTGAGCTCCTGCGCGGTCGAACCGTTGCACTTCTGGATCTGGACCGCGGATCCCGCGGTGTTGGCCGTCGGCTGAAGGCACCAGGTGCCGTATGCCGAGAGAGTTCCGCGATCGGCGTCGGTCTGCGGGACCGCCGTCGTGGCAGGGGTGGGTGTGAACGTGAACCGTTGTGCCACCGAGGTGTTGCAGGCGTACAACTGGATGGGCTGTCCCGCCGAGGGCAGGCCCCCCTTGAGATCGAGACACTTCTGGCCGAGACCCACGTAAGGGGTCTTGCCGCCCGAGCCCTGACCGGTGATCCGGTCGACCTGGCCGTCGTAGGTCCAGGTCAGTTCCTGCTTGTCACCGTTCTGCAGAGAGGTGACCGACCGCGTCTCGCCGGTCAGTTCGTACACGCGCTCGGCCTCGGCCGTCACGTCCGCGCCGGCCGGGGTGGTGGACTTCCGCTTCACCCTGGTCAGCGTGTGCGGCTGGTCCTTGGCGGTTCCCTTGCCGTACGTGTAGTCGGTGGTGGCGTCCTTGGCGGTGTTGCCGGACAGGTCCTTCTCGGTCAGTTTGGTGCGGTTGCCGAGGAGGTCGTACTCGTACTCCTGCCAGTAGCCGGAGCTGTCCTTGCCGGCGGCCACGTTGAGCGTGCCGTCGGTGTTCTGCGGGTTCGTGCAGGGTGCCTGGTCCTTCGAGGTCCAGGCCGACTTGAGCTGGCCCAGCGGGTCGTACGCGAAGCACTGCCGCTCCTCGATCCCGACGGACTTCTCCTGGATCGAGGTGACGTTGCCGGCCGGGTCGTAGTCGTATGCGCGGTGCGAGACCAGGATTCCACCGACCAGACTCTTGTCGCCGGTCTGTTCGCGGTAGACAGCCTGGTCGGTGAGTTCACCGCTGCCCTCGTCGTACGAGTTCTGTGCCCAGACCCGGTACGGCTGGGCACCCAGGGTGGAGCGCAGGACCTGACCGTGGTGGTCGTACGCGGTCTCCGACCCGTACCAGTCCTTGCCCGAGACCGAGAGCGGCATCCCGTCCTTGTCGTACCGGACGACTACCTTCTCGGCGGGGAACCTGCCCGCTGCCGGCAGGCCCATCTCCTTCACCTGGCCGGTGTCGGAGTACTTGTAGGTGTAGGAGTAGTTCTTTCCGAAGCCCCAGGTGTCGACGAGCGACTGCGGCAGCGACAGGGTCGTGGACGTCGGCTGGTAGTCGGCGGTGTAGCCGTCGACCTTCTGGGTGTAGGGCAGCTCGTCCGTGTAGCGGGTGGCGGTGGCGGGCATGCCCTTGCCGCCCGGAGCGGTGTCGTACGTGTATTCCGACAGCAGTTTGCCGTCCGAGCCGTCCAAACGCTGCTGCGTGGGGCGAGACAGGCTGTCGTAGCCGCTCCAGACGACGACACCGCGCGCGTTGGTCGTGGTGACGGGACGGTCGTACTGGTCGTAAGAGGTGCTGGCGGTTCCCGAGTCGGGGTCGACGGAGGTCACCATGCGGCCGCGGTGGTCGTAGACCCAGCTCCACGGATGCTCCTTGTCGGCCGAGTTGGTGGCCTTCACCAGCTGACCGCGGGCGTCGTACTCATACGACACCGACGTGTGAACCTTCGAGTCCTGCCCCACAAGGGTGTCGACGCGGGACGTACGCCCGAGGGCGTCGGTGTACACCTGGTAGGACGACGTGCCCTGCGGGTTGATGACCTTCGACCAGTCCTGGCCGTACTCGTAGTGGGTCGCACGCTCGGGCTGGGGCTTGGACTGGGACGCGCCGGTGTCCGTGTCCACGACCTCCTTGAGGTAGGGCATCTCCTCGACCACGCGGCCGAGGCCGTCGTAGGTGTAGCGCGTGATGTTGGGGACGGCCGTGTCGGCGACGACAGGGAAGAGCTCGCCGGGTTTCACCTCGTCGGCGAAGTAGGCGTTGTTGGTCTGCTGGACCTCGCCGGAGCCGTTGTACAGCGTGTCGGTGATCAGCCAACCGTCACCGGTTGCCTCTTCTTGCGTCTGACGCTCGCGGCCTAGGCCGTCGTAGATGGTGACCGACTGTTCTACGCGGTTCTTGTCCTTACGCGCAAAGGTCGATACGTAAGCCGGTATGCGGATCTTGATCTGCTTGGTGGCGTCCTCCGGGTCGGGAGCGGATTTCTCGCCGGCGATGGTGTACACCGCCCGGAAATCAGGCGCGGACGAGGACGAGGGAGTCCTGCCGGGAGCCCACGCTTCGACGAGTCGGCCCAGCGGGTCGAAGGTGGCTTCGCTCACCCTGCCGTTCGGGTCCGTGGTCTTCAGCGCGACGGCGCGGCCGGGCTCCAGCTCCTGGACCTGCGTGTGGCCGAGCGCGTTGGTCTGGGTGACTTTGAAGACCTGCCCTGCGGGCGGGTCGTAGGTGATTGTGGAGACGTTCTTGTCAGGGTCCGTGGCCCGGATGACACGACCGACCTCGTCGAACTCGGTCTTGCCGCTGGGCTGGAAGTCCGTGCCCTCGCCGTTGAGCGTGTACGACTGGGTGGCGCGGCCCAGTGTGTCGTCGGCCAGCTCCATCCCGTAGTCGCGGCCGTCGTAGGACGTGCGTGCCGCCGAGGTCAACGATCCGAGGTTCGACCAGGTGGCGTCCTTGCACAGGGTGGGGGAGACGAGGACCTGCTTGGACAGGCCGATGAGGTTCTTGTCCGTGTGGTGCAGGTATTCCGACTTGGTGCAGGACTCGTCGCCGGTCTTGCCGGTGTCGCCGAGCGACTCCACCAGGACGGGCAGGCCGTAGGTCGGCTCGTACGTGGTCTTCGTCCGCAGGACGCGCTCGGTCCGGGTGTCATCGGGGTTGGTACCCGAGGACTTCGTGTAGGAGACCTCCTCGGGCTCGGTGACGCGCCATGCCTTCAGCGCCGTCAGGCCGTCGTCGCGGTTCCGCTTGGCCAGTTCGGTGGCCTCGGGGATCGTGATGCTGCGGGTGAGCCAGTCGGTGTCGGCGTCCGTCGCGTTGGTGTAGCTGAGCTCTTCGGCGATGCGGCCGGCGAAGGGCTCGCGGTCGTAGACGGTGGTGCCGTCCGATGTCTTGATGACGTTGCCGTGGACGTCCTTCACCGGCACGTCGTCGCCCATGCCGCGGAAGTAGCGCGTCACGGCCTTGGTCCGCTTTGCGGAGAACTTCTGGTTGTCCTCTCCCGTGATGACGGTCGTCTGCTCGAAGCCGGCGAACTGCGAGTACGTCCGGGTCGACTTCTTGGTGAACTCGGACTCGGCGAGCTTCCAGCCGGCGTTCTTGTACTGGTAGCCGGTGCGGGTCCCTGAGGTGCCGTCGATGTTGGGCAGCTCTTCGATGCTGTCGACGACGTACTTGTGGAACCAGTCGATGTCCTCGACCTCGGGGTCCGGGTTCCAGAACGACGGGTAGCACAGCTCGGAGTTGGCCTTCAGGGCCGCCGTCTCGGTCTTCTTGGGGAGACCCGCGCCGGACAGGCACTTGCCGGTGATCGGCTTGTAGCTGACGGCGGTCTCGCCGCCGTACTCGTTGATGACCCGCGCGATGCGCAGCCGGGAGAAGCCCGGGCGCTGCGGGTTGACCGCCTTGACGCGGTTCGGCATGTCGTCGATGTTGGGTTCGAACCGGACCGGGTTCAGGGACACGCTCGCGTCGGTGGAGCCGTTGCGGGCGTAGCCGGTGCGCTGGATGGACTCCAGCCACAGGGCGGTGTTGGGGCCGGTCTTGAGCTCGGCGAAGGACTGCTTGAGCTGGTACTCGTCGACGACCTGGCGGGCTTCGGTGTCGGTGCGGCGCTGGGCGGAGGTGGTGATCTTGTCCAGGCGCTTGCGGGTCCAGAAGGACGGGCCCGCGTTCCAGCACTTCTTCTTCGCTTCGCAGCGCAGGTCGGCCGGGGTGTCGAACCAGGGCCGGTACTGGCCGGGGTCCTTGGACTTGAAGTTGTCGTCGGTGCAGGTGACCGAGCCGACGGTGTAGCAGCGCTCGGCGACGGTGAAGCCGATGCGGGCCGGGGCCGTGGCGCTGAAGATGTTGTCCTTGCGCTGGCCGTAGTAGATGTGCGACAGGTACCCGTCGCGGTCGTAGACGACCGGGTCCTTGAAGTTGAAGTTGCGGGCGTAGAAGTTCTGGTCCTTCTTCCACCACAGCGACATGGCGTTGCCGTGGACGTCCTCGACGTAGTCCAGGCCCCAGCGCCAGCCCTGGGTGCAGAAGGAGTTCTTCCAGTCGTTGGTGGTCGGACCCTTGTAGCAGTCCTCGCCCGCGTGGTTGCCGTAGACCGGGACCGTCAGGACGGAGTCGGTGGTCGGGTCGTCGGCGGCGGTGCCGTTGTCGGACCAGTTCGGCAGCTTGTTCAGGCCGAAGTGGTACTTGGTGCCGTCCTTGGTGGTGACGACCCAGTACTCGCCGTCCTTGGCGCCGTTGCCGGTGGCCTTGCCGAGGATCCGCTCGACCTTGGAGCCGTCACCGTTGGCGGTGAACCAGTCCTTCTTGGCCGCGTCCCACACCAGCTCGGTGGTCATGCCGCCGAGCGAGAGGGTGGCGTTGTCCGAGCCCCAGCACAGGTCGGCGGTCTTGTGGTCCTTGTTGTTGGACCCGGCCTTCTTGGAGTCCTGGCGGCAGTTGGCGTAGGTACGGGTGATGGAACCCGCGTTGTAGTCCCAGCCGTCACCGATCCACGAAGCCTGGTTGTTCGTCGACGACGTACGGCCGTCCACCGACTGCGAGGAGTAGGAGAGGTTGACCTTCGGCATCAGGCCGCCGGCCGTCTCCGGGGTCTGCACCTGGTACGAGTACGTGAACGCGCCCGACGAGGAGCCGGAGGACCAGGAACCGGACGACAGCAGCGGCGAGGCCGTGAAGTCGCCCTGCACCGAGGAACCGGTGTCGAGCATGCCGACCGCCGAGCCGCCCGCCGCGTTCGCGACCGGCTGCACACCGTCACGGTAGGACGCCTTCGTCGCGCCGGACGAGGCGGTGAAGCCCTCGCCGAGCAGGCCGGCGACCGGGACGGTGCCCGTGACGACCTTTCGGGTCGGGGAGTTCTTCGCCGCGGTGGTGTCCGTCGGCGCGTCCTTGGCCGGGACGGTCTCCACGGTCGAGCTCAGCCGCTCGACCTTGGCCGTCTCGTCGGTGCCCGACATGGTCGTCGCGCCCGCGTCGTCGGCGCAGTCACCGGACGTCGGGGAGGAGTAGACGCACTCCGGCAGCAGCACCAGACCGAAACGGTCGGCGGCCTGCGGGCCGTAGAGGTCGGCGAAGCCGGTCGTGTCGACGGTCAGCGCGACCTCGGCGGCCGGGTCCACCGTCGTCGGCGGCGTGACCTTCATGACCAGACCCGACACACCCGCGTCCTGCGAGGTGGCCGGCGGCGCGAGGTCGACCTTCCAGTCACCGGCCACCGACGCCGGATCAGCACCCTCCGGCACACCCAGCGCGATCGGCAGACCATTCGTCACCGGGACTGAGGTACCGGCCTCCATATCAGGCTTCAGGGTCGCGGTGCCCGGCCCTGAGGGCCACTGGGCGACCGCACCCGCCTGGTAGGTGTCGATCTCCTGCTCCGGCTGAGTGATCAGATCCGTTTCGCCGGCTTCGTCAGGCGGCGCCGGCTTCGTTTTCGGAAGCTCGGGAAGATCAACCTGGGCTGTCGATTCCGTCCGGCTCATTCCGTCACCAGGGACGGCCCACCCTTGCCCGGTGAGGGTCGAAACGGTCAAAACCGATGACAGCAAGAGGACGGTCGCCGTGCGGCTTCGCCGCCGGCGCCGTCGAACTGACTCAGTCATGACCAGGCGCCCACGCCCGAGCCATGACTGTGGACCTGAAGCACGCATACGCGGCGACTCCCACCCCAAAGCGAACACAGAAAGCTCAAGAACGGTGCGAAGGCACCGCTGAGCGCGCCCGACCGCGGGCGAACGCGCGTGAACTGTCCGTCACGGGCGTTGCTTTGTTCAACCACGTATGAGTTGACAATGTAGAGAATCCGTGATGATGCTCACGGAATAAAACTGGACAAGATGCGTGAGCAGATCTTTCGGTGCTTTTGGGTGATGATGCGTGATAGTCGCGAATCGGACGGCGCAAAGGTTGCGAAGTCGACCCGAAAGGTGGCTATGGGCACTCGCTCTGCTTCGCAAGGTAACGAGTTCACAACCTCTTTCTCTGTGGATGTTCTGTGCGGGACATGTGATCGTGTGGGCGCGTCTGCCCCGTGGTTCGCCGAGCGGGGCCGTCCGCGCCGTCGTCAATCCGACCGGTTTCCACGGGAGTAGACCGCCGTGTCCGTGCCTCGTTCTCTCAGCTTCTTCGTGCGCACCCGCACACGACTGTCCCTCTCCATAGGCCTGTTGCTGGCTGTCCTCATCACCGCCCTGCTGCCCTGGCGGCCCACTGACGTACCGTCGGCCGCAGGTAAGGCGCCGGTCGATGCCGAGCAGGCGTCCACCGCACCTCGTGACGAGGTCTCGGCCATGGCCGTGGCGATGCGCACCGGCAAGAAGGTCCTGGTGGAGACGGCCACCACCGCGACCGAGACGACCTGGGCTCTGCCCGACGGTCAACTGCGCACCCAGATCCACGCCCTGCCGCAGCGGGCGAGGACGGCCGACGGCCGATGGGCTCCGATCGACACCACGTTGAAGCGCTCCAAGGGTGCCGAGGGGCTGGGCATCGCGCCGGTCAACGCGGTCCACCCCGTGCGGTTCGCCGACGGAACTCAGGCGTCCTCCCGTGCCGCACGCTCCTACGCGCGAACGACGCTGACTCCGTCGGCCGAGGGAATTCCGAACGACGACAGCGTCCTCGCCGAGGTGGAGCTCTCCGGACACCGCATCACCTACTCATGGCCGGGGCCGCTGCCGGTGCCCGTGCTCGACGGCCCCCGCGCGCTCTACTCCGAGGTTCTTCCCGGTGTGGACCTGCTCGTCGTCGCCAGGGAAGAGGGCGGCTTCGCCCAGCTCCTCATCGTCAAGACTCCCGAGGCGGCCAAGAGCCCGGTCCTGCGCACGGTGTCGTACGGCCTGACCTCCGCCACCGCGACCTTCCGCCATGACAGCTCCGTCGATCGCGTCGTCGTCGAGGACAAGGAAGGACGACAGATCGGCTCCGTCCCGACCCCGTTCGCCTGGGACTCCAGCGGCCGCGACCCAGAGTCCGAGGCGCCACGGGCGAAGTCCTCGGTGGCCACACCCGAAGACGTGCTGAGCCTGCCCGGTCTCGCCGGAATGGAGCCGGGTGCCCGGCAGGAGCCGATGGACCTGCGCCTCGAAGGTGACGGCTCCGGTGCCGCACGCATCGACATGAACATCGCGGCCGCGGGCCTCCTGACCGATCCGGGAACACAGTTCCCCGTCTTCGTCGACCCGACCCTCACCAGCGGCTGGCAGGCGTGGACCACCGCGTACAAGCCGTACCCGAACACCAGTTTCTACAACGGCACCAACTTCAGCGAGGGCACCTCCGACGCCCGCGTGGGCCATGAGAGCACGACCGGAGGCACCGCGCGTGCCTTCTGGCGCATGGGCTATTCCAGCAGCCTCAAGGGCGCCACCATCAGCCGTGCCGCGTTCAAGGTCCTGAACAACCATTCCTGGTCCTGCACGGCCCGGGAGTTCCAGTTCTATCTGACCGGCTCCATCACCTCCGGCACCACGTGGAACTCGCAGCCGAGCTGGTCGACCCTGCTCCAGAAGAAGTCGTTCGCCCACGGCTGGTCGACCTCGTGTCCGGACGAGTACGAAGCGTTCGACGTGAGGGCCGCGGCGCAGAAGGGTGCCGACAGCGGCTGGTCGTCGCTCACGTTCGGCATGCGGGCCAGTAGCGAGTCCGATGTACAGACCTGGCGGAAGTTCAAGGCGAACTCCGCGACCCTGGAGGTGGATTACAACCGGCCGCCGAAGGAGCCCACCGGTGGTACGTCGTCGCCCGGCGGTGCGTGCAACCCCGGTCCGGACGCCGGGGTGACCGTCGGCAAGACCAACATCACGCTGGCCGCCTCGGCCACCGACGCCGACGGGAATCTCAAGGGTCTGCGCTTCCGTTTCTGGAAGACCGGCACCGCGGTACCGGCAGGTGTGCTCGTGACCAGTCTTTCGAGCGGCAGGGCCACCTTCACCATCGCGTCGACCACACTGGTGGACAAGGCGACGTATTCCTGGGATGTGCGTGCCGAGGACAGCTCCGGCAGCGTGTCCACCTGGTTCCCGGCGGGCACCGAGCCCTGCCGGATCAACATCGACGCGTCCGCGCCGTCGCAGCCTCAGGTCGAGAGCGCCGTGTTCCCCGCCGCCACAGCCGACGGCGCGACCTGGGCGGAGGTGAAGTTCGGAGGAGTCGGGGCGATCACGTTCTCGTCCCCTGAGGCCACCCGGTTCAAGTACGGCTTCGAGGGCCTGAGCTTCAGCTACGTCGACGCGGTCAAGGGTGTGGCCACGGTGCCGGATCTGAAGCCGCCGCACGCCGGACCCAACGGCCTCCAGGTGTACGCGCTCGACGCGGTCGGTAATCAGAGCATCCGTGCGGACTACATCTTCTATGTCCAGCCGCGCGATCGGGCCGACGGGCCCGGAGACCTCGGTGGCGACGGCATCGTCGATCTCGTGATCATCAACGCCAACGGGGTACTGGAGACCCTGTCCGGGGCGGAGGGTGGCGAACTGTACGCGGGTATGGCCGGTTCGTACGGAGGCAAGAACAAGAAGATCAACCCGGCGGGGCACTGGTACGACCCGGTCACCGGAAAGGCGGCCCTGATCTCCCACCACCAGGACGTCTACCCCGGCGATGGTTCGACCGATCTCTTCGCGCGTACCCCGGACGGGGGCTTCTGGCTCTACCCCGGCGACGGCTACGGAACCTTCAACGTCGACAGCCGTATCGAGATCGAGCTGCCCGCCGACGCACCCGCTCCGTCGACCTGGACGCAGATCAAGGCCGTCGGCGACGTCACCGGTGACAAGCTCCCTGATCTGTTCCTGCGCTCGGGCAACGCCCTCTGGTTCCTGTCCGGATACACGGGTGGAACCTTCCAGCAGGCGACCCTCATGAACAGCGGCGCATGGGCGCGCCGTGACATCGTCAACGTCGGCGACATCAACAAGGACGGCACCCCGGACCTGCTCTGGCGCGACCTCGACGGCGGCGCGATGAACGTCCGGCACGGCAAGCCCGGCGCAGGTGGCCCCGGAAGTGTCGAGCTGACCTCGCTCATGCTGGCGGCCAACTCGCTCAACGGCGATGTCGCCTACGGCGCGGGATGGACCGAGGGGTACATCTCGGCGGCGATCGGAATTCCGGACACCAACAAGGACGGTGTCCCCGACATCTGGGCCCGTTTCGCGTCCGACGGACACTTCAGCGTCTACTACCCCTCGACCACCAACACCAACGCCGCGGCCAAGACCGTCCTCGGCCTGAACTGGAACGCCATCAAGGCATTCGGATAGGCACCACCCTTCCCTGTGGGGCCCGGCCGCCGCGGCCGGGCCCCACAGACATGGCGCCGCTCGGCCCGGAGCGTACGGCCAGGGCCGCCCACGCACCCCCGCCCCTGGCCGCGGTCCACGTATGAGAGCGTGGGCGGGTGAGCGAGACACCGACCAACACCCTCCAATACCGCGTAGACGGGCGAGACGACGCACCGGTCCTGGTGCTCGGGCCCTCGCTCGGGACCACCTGGCACATGTGGGACCGGCAGATACCCGAGCTGACCCGCACCTGGCGCGTCGTCCGGTTCGATCTGCCGGGGCACGGCGGCGCGCCCGCCCAGTCCGCCGAGTCCGTCGCCGAGCTCGGGGACCGGCTGCTCGCCACCCTCGACGAGCTGGGGGTGCAGCGGTTCGGGTACGCCGGGTGCGCGCTCGGTGGGGCCGTCGGGCTGGATCTGGCGCTGCGGGCCCCGCACCGGGTCGCGTCGCTCGCCCTCGTCGCGACCTCGCCGCGGTTCGGGACGCCCGACGAGTTCCGCCAGCGCGGGGTGATCGTACGGACCAACGGCCTGGAGCCGATGGCCCGCACCGCCCCCGAGCAGTGGTTCACCCCGGCCTTCGCGGGCGCCCAGCCCGCCATCGTCGACTGGGCCGTCCAGATGGTCCGCACCACCGACCCCGGCTGCTACATCGCCGCCTGCGAAGCCCTCGCCGTCTTCGACGTCCGCGAGGCCCTCGGCCGGATCGGCGTCCCGGCGCTCGTCCTGGTCGGCGCCGACGACCAGGTCACCGGGCCCGCCGAGGCCCGCACCCTGGTCGCCGGGATCGCGGACGCGCGGCTCGCCGTCGTCCCCGGCGCCTCCCACCTCGCGCCGGTCGAACAGCCGGCCGCCGTCACCGAACTGCTCGCCGACCACTTCGCGCCCCTCGCGCAGGACGCCACCGGCTCCCTCACCCCGCCGCCCGGCGTCCCGCAGGTCTCCGCGCCCGTCGTACCGGTCGCCGAGATCGCCCCCGCGGCGCCCGCCGAGGAGCCGGAGCCGCGCACCGACCCGTACGAGGACGGGCTCAAGCTGCGCCGCGAGGTGCTGGGCGACGCCCAGGTCGACGAAGCGCTCGGGGATCCGTTCGGCGCCGAGTTCCAGCGTCTGGTCACCGGCTTCGCCTGGGGCGAGGTGTGGCGCAGGGACGGCCTCGACCGGCGCACCCGCAGCGCCGTCACGCTCGCCGTGCTGATCGCGGGCGGCCACCACGAGGCGCTCGCCGACCACACCAGGGCCGCGCTGCGCAACGGCCTCAGCCCCGACGAGCTGCGCGAGATCCTGCTCCAGACCGCGGTCTACTGCGGGCTGCCCGCCGCCGAGCGGGCCCTCGGGGTCGTCGCCCGGGTGATCGAGGAGGACACCACTCCCTAGGCCGCACCGCCTAGGCTGCTGGGCGTGAAGCTGACGAAGAACACCCACGCCTGCGTCCGCCTGGAGAAGGACGGGCGCGCGCTCGTCATCGACCCCGGGATGTTCACCGAGGAGGACGCCGCGCTCGGCGCGGACGTCCTCCTCGTCACCCACGAGCACCCCGACCACTTCGACGAGGGTCGGCTGCGGGCCGCGCTCGACGCGAACCCGGCGGCCGAGGTGTGGACGCTGCGGAGCGTCGCCGAGCGGCTGGCGGCGGCGTTCCCCGGCCGGGTGCACACGGTCGGGCACGGCGACACCTTCAGCGCCGCCGGGTTCGACGTCCAGGTGCACGGCGAACTGCACGCCGTGATCCACCCCGACATCCCGCGGATCACCAACGTCGGCTATCTCGTCGACGGCACCGTCTTCCACCCCGGCGACGCGCTGACCGTGCCCGAGCACCCGGTGGAGACGCTGTTCCTGCCGGTCATGGCGCCGTGGAACAAGATCTCCGAGGTGATCGAGTACGTCCGCGAGGTGAAGCCGGTGCGCGCGTACGACATCCACGACGCGCTCCTCACCGATCTGGCCCGGCCGATCTACGACCGGCAGATCGGCGCGCTCGGCGGCACCGACCACCGCAGGCTGGCCCCGGGCGGCACCGCCGAACTCTGAGCGCCGAGCGCTGAGCGCCGAATTCTGAGCGCGGGGGACGCCCGAGCGCCGGGGACCGGGCCCGCCGAGACGCCGTGGCGGCCCGTTGTCGGACCCTTTGGCTAGGCTTGCGGTCATGCGCATCGCCACCTGGAACGTCAATTCGATCACCGCGCGGCTGCCCCGGCTGCTGGCCTGGCTGGAGAGCAGCGGCACCGACGTGCTGTGCATCCAGGAGACCAAGTGCACCGCCGAGCAGTTCCCCGCCGAAGCCCTGCGGGAGCTGGGCTACGAGTCCGCGGTCAACGCCACCGGCCGGTGGAACGGGGTCGCCCTGCTCTCCCGGGTCGGCCTCGCGGACGTCGTCACCGGTCTGCCCGGCGGCCCCGACTACGAGGGCGTGCAGGAGCCCCGCGCCATCTCGGCGACCTGCGGCCCGGTCCGCGTCTGGTCGGTGTACGTGCCGAACGGCCGGGAGGTCGAGCACGACCACTACGGCTACAAGCTGCGGTGGCTCGACGCCCTGCGGGCGGCCGTCACCGACGACGCGGCGGGCGAGCGCCCCTTCGCGGTCCTCGGCGACTACAACATCGCGCCCACCGACGACGACGTCTGGGACATCGCCGAGTTCGAGGGCCTCACCCATGTCACCGAGCCCGAGCGGGCCGCGCTCGCCGCGCTCCGTGAGACCGGCCTCGGCGACGTGGTGCCGCGCCCGCTGAAGTACGCCCACCCCTACACGTACTGGGACTACCGCCAGCTGCGCTTCCCGAAGAACAAGGGCATGCGCATCGACCTGGTGTACGGGAACAAGCCGTTCGCCGACGCCGTCAAGGACAGCTACGTCGACCGCGAGGAGCGCAAGGGCAAGGGCGCGTCCGACCATGCCCCGGTCGTCGTCGACCTGGACGTCTGAGTTCTCCCCACCAGTCCCAGGAATCCCAGGCGTCCCCGCCGCGACCCGGTGATCTCCGCGCGCCGGGTGGTGCCTCCCCGGGGTGCGGTGCGACGCTGTTCGGATGAACATTCCTTTTCTGGACAACTGGCGCAAGCGGCACGAAACGGTACGTTCCCCGCTGGTCTCGGTCTTCGACCGGGACCCGGAGGGTGCCGCCGAACTGCTCGCCGAGTGCGAGCTGCTGCGCGCCCGTGCCCAGGAGGCCGGGGTGGCGCTCGACGACACGCCGCGCTCGCTCGCGGCGCTCGACCAGCTGCCGCCGCGCTGGCGGGACGACCCGGAGGAACTGCCCTGGGTCGGCAACGACGCCGGACTGTATCTGGGCACCGTCCTGGTGCGGACCGTGCCGGGCGCCGGATGGCGGCTGCGGCCGGACGGGCAGCCGGTGGTCCTGCTGCCCTCGGGCCGGGAGATCGACGTGGTCGGGGCCGGGCTCGACTGGGCCGCCACCGGCGCGCCCGAGCTCTCCCAGCTGTACGCGGAGTGCGCCGAGGTCTGACCCGGGCCCGGACCCGGCCCCGGCGCTCCGCGCCCCCGCCCTGGACCCTGCCCGGCCCTCGGCAGTAAATACGGCTTATCCCCCTTTCATGCGTGTCGGGTGTGAAGTCCCTTTTCGGGACGGATAGTTTGCGCTGACCTCGACAGCAGCGAAGACACACGAAGACACACGAAGACACACGAAGACACCCAAGGGGCAGGGGAGCGTATGGCCGGCGTCGACCCGTTGATCGAACTGCGTGGCGTCAACAAGCACTACGGCTCGTTGCACGTCCTCCAGGACATCGACCTCACCGTCGGACGAGGCGAGGTCGTCGTGGTCATCGGACCCTCCGGCTCCGGCAAATCCACCCTCTGCCGGGCGATGAACCGCCTGGAGGCCGTCGAGTCCGGCGACATCCGCATCGACGGGCAGCCGCTCCCCGAGGAGGGCAAGGCCCTCGCCCGGCTCCGCGCCGAGGTCGGCATGGTCTTCCAGTCGTTCAACCTCTTCGCGCACAAGACCGTGCTCGCCAATGTCTCCCTCGCACAGATCAAGGTCCGCAAACGCAAGAGGGAGGACGCCGACCGGCGCTCCCGCGAACTCCTCGACCGGGTCGGACTCGCCGCCCACGCCGACAAGTTCCCCGCCCAGCTCTCCGGCGGCCAGCAGCAGCGCGTCGCCATCGCCCGCGCCCTCGCCATGGACCCCAAGGCGCTGCTCTTCGACGAGCCGACCTCCGCCCTCGACCCGGAGATGATCAACGAGGTCCTGGAGGTGATGCAGCAACTCGCCCGGGACGGCATGACCATGGTGGTCGTCACCCACGAGATGGGCTTCGCCCGCTCCGCCGCCAACCGGGTCGTCTTCATGGCCGACGGAAAGATCGTCGAGGACCGCGCCCCCGAGGACTTCTTCACCGCCCCGAACAGCGAACGCGCCAAGGACTTCCTGTCCAAGATCCTCAAGCACTGACCGGACCGGGAGCCGCGCACACGCCATGCAGCGAACGAAACGAACCCTCGCCGCGCTCGCCCTGCTGCTCGCCGCCGCCCTCACGGCCACCGGCTGCGGCAAGGAGGGCAGTCCGCCCGTCAAGGGCCCACAACCCGGCCAACTCCCCGTCTACCAGGTCCAGTCGGGCTTCACCCTGCCCGACTCGCCGACCTGGCGGCGGGCCAAGAGCCGCGGTCACCTCGTCGTCGGCGTGAAGGAGGACCAGCCCTACATGGGCGAGAAGGACCCGGCGACCGGCCGCTACTCCGGCTTCGACATCGAGATCGCCCGGATGATGTCCGCCTCGCTCGGCTTCGACCCGGCCGGGATCGGCTTCCGCACCATCGCCTCCGCGAACCGCGAGACCGCCCTGCAGAACGGCCAGATCGACTACTACGTCGGCACCTACACCATCAACGCCAACCGCAAGAAGCTCGTCGGCTTCGCGGGCCCCTACTACCTCGCCGGACAGTCGCTGCTCGTCCGCACCGACGAGAACGACATCCACGGGCCGCAGGACCTGGCGGGCAAGCGGGTCTGCTCGGCCGCGGGCTCCACCCCGTACCAGCGCATCCAGAAGGACTACCCGAAGGCCGAACTCGTCGCCTACGACACCTACTCGGTCTGCGTCGACAACCTGCTCACCTACCAGGTCGACGCCGTCACCACCGACGACACCATCCTGATGGGGTACGCGGCCAAGGTCCCCGACGAACTGAAGCTCGCCGGGAAGCCGTTCAGCGAGGAGCCGTACGGGATCGGCGTCCCGCACGACGACAACGCGCTGCGCTTCGCGCTCGACGACGCCATCGCCGCCCACGAGAGGAACGGCGACTGGAAGCGGGCCTACGACGCGACCCTCGGCCTGTCCGGCGTGCCCGCGCCGACGCCGCCCGCCATCGACCGCTACCCGGCGAGCTGAGGAAGGAGCGCGACCATCCATGGACGTCCTGACCGACAACTTCTCCACCTACGGCGAGGGTTTCCTCGGCACCGTCGAACTCACCGTCTACGCCTCCCTGCTGGCCCTGGTGCTCGGCTTCCTCATGGCCTCCTTCCGGGTCGCCCCGGTCGGCTCCTTCCGGGTCTTCGGCACCGTCTGGGTCAACGTGCTCCGCAACACCCCGCTCACCCTGCTGTTCTTCGCGGTGATGCTGGGCCTGCCCCGGTTCGGACTGGTGCTGCCCTTCAAGCTGTTCGCGGTGCTCGCGCTCGGCTGCTACACCTCCGCCTTCATCTGCGAGGTGCTGCGCGCCGGGATCAACACCGTGCCGCTCGGCCAGGGCGAGGCCGCCCGCAGCCTCGGCATGTCCTTCGGGCAGACCCTCGGCGACGTGGTGCTGCCGCAGGCGTTCCGCTCGGTGATCCCGCCGATCGGCTCCACCCTGATCGCCCTCGCCAAGAACTCCGCCATCGCCGGGGCGTTCAGCGTCACCGAACTCCTCGGCACCTACAAGACGTTGAGCGAGCTCGGCTACAACATCATCTGGACCTTCGTCTGGATCGCCGTCGGCTACCTCATCATCACCCTCGCCATCAGCGCGCTCTTCCACGTCCTGGAGAAGCGCTATGGAGTCGCCCGATGACCACCGCCTCCACCGCGCTGTACGACATCCCCGGACCACGCACCCGCCGCCGCCACCTGCTCTACGGGCTCGCCTCGACCGTCGTCATCCTCGGCATCGTCGGCTGGGTCCTCTATCTCCTCTTCGACACCGGCCAGTTCACCGCCACCAAGTGGACTCCCTTCGAATACAAGGGAATTCAGGAGCTGCTGCTCCGCGGACTCGGCAACACCCTCAAGGCGTTCGGCTACGCCTCGGTGCTCTCGCTCGCCCTCGGCGCCGTCCTCGCCATCGGCCGGCTCTCCGAGCACCGGGTGTTCCGCTGGACCAGCACCGTGCTCGTCGAGTTCTTCCGCGCCATGCCCGTGCTTGTGATGATCTTCTTCATCTTCGTGGCGCTGAAGGTCCAGCCACTGCCCGCGCTGGTCGCCGGACTCGCCCTCTACAACGGCTCGGTGCTCGCCGAGGTCTTCCGCACCGGCATCGGCGCGGTCGCCCGCGGCCAGCGGGAGGCGGCGTACGCGCTCGGGATGCGCAAGACCCAGGTGATGACCTACGTCCTGGTGCCGCAGGCGGTGCGCGCCATGCTGCCGGCCATCATCAGCCAGTTGGTGGTCGCGCTCAAGGACACCTCGCTCGGATACCTCATCACCTACGAGGAGTTCCTCCACGCGGGCAAGCTCATCGCCTCCAACCTCGATTACGACCTGCCCTTCATCCCCGTGGTGATGGTGATCTCGCCGATCTACATCGGCATGTGCATCCTGCTGTCCTGGTTCGCCACCTGGGTGGCGAGAAGGGAGCGCCACAGCCCCAAGACAAGAGCCGTCGACGTCGCTCCGGCCGAACCGGCCACGCTGCTGCCGGGGCGGGAGTAGCCTCCCGGCACGGCCGCGGGGCGATGCCCGCCCCGCGGCAGCCCGCACGGGCCCTGCCCGCCCGGCAGCAGCCGTGATCACTCCGTCCGCAGCGGTACCGACAGATAACTCGGGTCGGCCGCGGGCGAGGAGAAGGTCAGCTGCGCGCCGGTCGGGTTGTGCTCGATGTACAGCGGGTCGACGGTGTCGACGACCACCGCGAGGCGGTGCCCGGCCGGGATGTCGTAGGCGGTGGAGAACAGATCGAGGTCCACCCCGAACGACCGCCCCGGCTGCTTCCCGTGGAAGGTGTACGGGGCGTTGGTGACCAGCTTGCCGACGCCGAGCGGGCCCACGTCGTAGACGTACGCGACGAAGGTGCCGCTCGCCGCGGTCGGCGTGACCGTGGTGTGCAGCCGCGCGGTGCCGCGGACCCGCTGCGCCGTGTCGTACCGCTCCGACTGCCAGACCGCCGCGAAGGCGCGGGGGAGCAGCGGGATGGAGGCGGTGGGCGGCGCCTGGAAGAACTGGTCGAGGAGGTTGGAGAGCAGCACCACGCCGCCGTTGGCGCCCGAGTCGACGTTCGCCCAGACGTGTTCGGTGTCGGCGAGCGCGAACTTCCGCCGGTCGGCGCCGACCGACTTCCAGTCCGGGTAGCCCTCGTAGTCGCCGTCCGAACGCGGCTTGAGCCGGACCGGCTGCTCGCGGTCCACGCCGTTGTCGGCGCCCTTGAGGTAGTGGTCGAACCAGCGGTGGGCGCTGGTCCAGGTGTCGTTGGGCAGCCCGAGCAGACCGGTCGCCTCGGCCGTGGCGTGGTCGCCGGGCCGGAACTCAAGCCGCTTGGGGCCCGACAGCTTCTCGTAGAAGCTCGCGAACTGGTTGGGCGGGAAGATGGTGTCGCCCCACGCGTTGCCCAGCATGATCGCGGGCTTGTTGGCGTTGATCGCGTCGAGGTAGGTGGCGGCGGAGCGCACCCGCCCCCAGGCGATCATCTCGTCCTCCTTGTCCAGGTTGGAGGAGAGGAAGTCACCCAGGATCTCCTGGAGTTCGGGCCCGGGGCGGCCGGTGAGGTACCCGGCGCCGCCGAGCAGTCCGGCGGCCTGGACGTGCTGGGTGCGGCCGCTGTAGATCGACTCGATCAGGTCGGCCCAGCCGCTGAGCGCCGCGACCGCCTTGACCCGCTTGTCGTGCGCCGCCGCGAGCAGGCTGATGCCCGCCCCGTACGAGACGCCGGCCATGCCCACCTTGTCGGGGTCGGCGGGGGTGTGGGCGAGCGCCCAGTCGATCACGAGGGACGCGTCGGCGATGTCCTTGGGGCCGGCGGTCTCGATCTCGCCGCCGGACTGCCAGAAGCCGCGCGAGTTGTAACTCACCACGACGTAGCCGGAGTCGGCGAGCTGCTTGGCCTGCGCCAGATACTCGATCTGGGGCACCGCCCAG
Source organism: Streptomyces sp. NPDC090025 (assembly GCF_044748125.1). Lineage (NCBI taxonomy): Bacteria > Bacillati > Actinomycetota > Actinomycetes > Kitasatosporales > Streptomycetaceae > Streptomyces > Streptomyces sp. NPDC090025. The sequence continues at coordinate 757,838 of NZ_JBIVFL010000002.1, forward strand.
CTGGTGGGGAGCACGATCACCGGGAAGCGGGCACCGGCGGCGGCGCCCGCCGGGGTGACGACGTTGGCCTTGAGGACGGTGCCGCCGTCCCCGGCGATGTCGACGAAGCGGAGCGAGCCGCCGGAGGCGGAGGCGGTGTCGGCGTCGGTGTCGGCGTGGGCGGCCGGGGCGAGCCCGAAGGCCGCCCCGGCGACGAGGGCCGCCGAGACGGCGTAGGTCAGGGCTGTGCGCACGGGTCACTCCTCACTGGGGGCCGCTGATGGGGGCAGCGGCGAAAGGGGGGCAGTGAAAGTGACCCGACGGTAAGCGCAGCGGCTTACCCGAGGTAACTGGTCGGTAAGTTACGCATGGGTAACGATTGGCGAAAGCGTGGTGGCACGGGCCTCACGGGCCCCGGCCGCCGGGCCGGGCCGGAGGTGCCGCGCGGTCGCGGCGGCGCGGAGTCGTGCGACCGTGGGGTCAGCGCAGCGCGCTCTTCGCCTTCCAGGCGTCCCAGGACAGGTTCCACTCGCCGTACCCGTTGTTCACGGCCTGGGTGCCCTTGGCGTCGTCACCCGTGACCTCGAACGGGTCGCCGATCTGCACCTGGTCGTACACCCACTTCGCGTTCGCGTCGCTCATGCCGATGCAGCCCGAGCTCTTGTTGGCGTTGCCGAAGTAGGACGCGTTCCACGGGGCCGCGTGCGCGTACATCCCCGACCAGGTCAGCCGCATCGAGTAGTCGACCATCTTGTCGTACGCGTCACCCAGGCCGACCGTCTCGGAGCGCATGTTGATCGTGCCCTCCTTGGCCATCAGCACCGTCCTGCCGCGCCAGGACGCCTTCTCGCCGCCCGGCGTACCGGCCGACATCCCCACGTCCTTGACCACCTGGCCGTCCCGCACCAGCTTCAGCCGGTGGTTGTCCAGGTCCACCTTGACGATCTGGTTCTTGCCCACGGTGAAGTTCGTGACGTAGTCGCGCACGAACCAGCCGCCCGCCGCGCCCGAGTCGACCCCGTTGAGGTTCGCGGTCAGCGTCACCTTGGTGCCGGACTTCCAGTACTCCTTGGGCCGCCAGTCCACCCGGTCCTTGCCCGACCAGTCCTGCATCCAGCCCCAGGACCCCTCGGTGTGGTTCGAGGTGGTCACCTTCAACTGCCGTTCCACCGCGGCCTTGTTCTTCACCGGGTGGTCGAAGACGATCGACAGCGGCTGCCCGATGCCGACCGTGGACGCCTTGCCCGGCGCGAGGTTCAGCTTGTTCACCTTGTCCGGCTCGGCCGTCGCGAACGCCGCCTTCGCGGTGCCGCCGTCGCTGTCCCGCGCCTCCACGGCGTACGAGGTCCCCGGCGCGGCCGGGCGCTGGGAGGTCCACGTCTTGCCGTCGGCGCCGACCTTCCCGGCCAGGGTGCCGCCCTTGTCGTCGGTCACGGTCACCTGCTGGAGCCGCGGGCCCTCGGCCAGGGTCACCACCACCGGCGCGCCCGCCTTCGCCTTCTCACCGGTCAGGTTGACCGCGATCCGGGTCTTCGGGGCCTCCTCGGCGGAGCCCCCGGCCCCGCCCGACTTCGCGGCCCCGCCGCCGCACGCGCCGAGCGTGAGGGCGAGGGCCGTGGTGACGAGCAGGGCGGCGGGCGCGGGTATGCGGCTCACGGAAAAACGACCTCCGATGTCGATCTCTTACGGGGGATGAGAGTCCCCGCGGCCGCGGATGGTTCCGTACATGTGGACTATTTCCGGGATGTCCGGTGTGACATGGGCGACGTCCGGGACGCGGGCCGGTTCGAGGCCCGGTTCGACGCCCGTGCCGACACCCGGTTCGGCGCCCGGGACACCGGCCGGGCGCCGCCCGCCGCGTTCACCGCGCGTCGAGCAGCGCGACCGCCTCGGCGAAGTCCGCCCGCGCCGGTCCGAAGGTCCGCAGCGCCACCCGGAACATCGCCCGGTCGGCAAGCGCACGGGCCAGCCGCGGCCGGTCGCCGGGCAGCGCGCGGGCCAGCGCCACCCCCTCGTCGAAGTACGGCCGCAGCGGCTTCTCGATGTCGTACGTCCGGCGCTCCTCGCGCGCCGTGACCCGCAGCGTCACCCGGCGGAACAGATCCGCCCGTCCCGACCCTGGTGCCACACCAGCCACACCAGCCACACCAGCCACACCAGCAGCACCCGTCGCGCGCAGCCGCTCCGCCTCCGCCGCCAGGTCCGGCAGCTCGCCCTGGTAGGCCCGCCATGTGTCGTCCGACCAGTCGAGGACGTCGCGCCCGAGGGGCGGCCGCGGCGCGTCCGGCGCCGGGGCCGGCTCGTCCGCCCGTCCCGACCACAGCAGCAGGGTCACCCAGCAGGACAGGATGTTGCTCCAGTTCCTCGGCTCGCCCGTCGCCGCCAGCTCGTCGAGGACCGCCAACGCCTCCCGCCGGGCCGCCGCCGCGCGCCCGGCCTCGCCCGCCGCCTCGTCGAGAGCGGCCGACCGGACGAGCAGCCACACCAGGAGCGACAGGGAGGTGCGCTCCTGGGCCGCCTTCCGCCGGGTCTCCGCCACCAGCGACCCGAGCACGTCGGCGGCCTCCGCCCGCAGCCCCGCCCCTTCCAGGTCCGCCGCCCACTTCACCAGCGCCCAGAACGGCCGCTCCGGCAGCTCCTTCCGCGCCTCCCGCCCGGTCAGCTCGGCCGCCTCCCCGTACCGCCCCTCCTCGGCGAGCACCACGGCGAGCCGCCCGCTGAAGCCGTGCGACGCCAACTCCTCGGCCAGCGCCCGGGCTTCGGCCCGCCGCCCGGCCCGCGACAGCGTCTGCTCGTACGCGGCCATCGCCGGTCCGAGCAGCTCCACCCGGTGCGGCGCCTGTGCCGGGAGCCGCCGCGCCGCCCGTGCTGCCTCCGCGTGCAGCGCGAGCCTCGCCCCGCCGGGCGGCACCAGCCAGCCGTGTTCGGTCAGCGCGTGGACCAGCTTCGGCAGATACGCCTTCGGACTCACCGTCGCGAGCACCCGGTACGCCTCGAGCCGCTGCCACTCCCCGATCCGCCCCGACCCGAGCAGCAGGACCCGCGCCCGCAGCACCGCGTCCCGGCCGTAGGCCCTCTCCTCCGCCACGGACCCGTCCGCCACACCCTCGGCCCCCGTGCTCCCCTCGTCGCCCGTGTACATGTCCCCCGTGCACCCGTCCGTCTTCCGCATGGTCTCCCTGTCCTCGGCGTGCCGCCGCAGCGCGTCACGAGGGGAGATTCTGGAAGTCGCGGCCCACCCCGGACAAGGCGTACGAACTGTGCGTTCCGTCCTACGAAAACGGGCTCTGACCTGTCATGATGGTGACGTCTTCACTCCGCGAGGGGAGAGCCGGTGGAGCAGGCGGGCGGCACACCCGACGTCTTCGACCCGCGGATCTACGCCGACGGCGTCCCGCACGACCGCTACCGCGTCCTCCGTGACCACCACCCCGTCGCCTGGCAGCCCGAGCCCGCGGTCCTCGGCTGGCCCGCCGGGCCCGGCTTCTGGGCGGTGACCCGGCACGCCGACGTCGTACGGGTCCTGAAGGACGGGACCGGGTTCTCCTCGCACCTCGGGGCCACCCAGATCCGCGACCCCGACCCGGCCGACCTGCCGTTCATCCGGCGGATGATGCTCAACCAGGACCCGCCGGGGCACGGCAGGCTGCGGCGGCTCGTCAGCCGCGCCTTCACCCCCGGCCGGATCGAGCGCTTCACCGCCACCGCCCGCGTCCGCGCCCGCGAACTCCTCGCCACGGCACGGGAGTCGGCGCCCTCAGGCGCCGCGTTCGATCTGGTACGGGCGGTCACCGACGACTACGCCCTGCTCAACCTCACCGACCTGCTCGGCGTGCCCGCCGCCGACCGGGGCCTGCTGCACACCTGGACCGAACGGGTCATCGCCTACCAGGACCCCGACGAGCCGCCCGTCCTCGATGCCGAGGGCCGGCCCGTCAACCCCCGGTCGCCCGCCATGCTGGCCGAGATGTTCGGCTACGCCCGCGACCTCGCCGCCCACAAGCGCGCCCACCCGGCCGACGACATCATGACCGTGCTCGCCGCCTCCGAACTCCACGACGCCGAGCTGGAGATGTTCTTCTTCCTGCTGACCGTCGCCGGGAACGACACGGTACGCAGCGCCGCCCCCGGCGGAGTCCTCGCGCTGGCCCAGAGCCCCGACCAGCGGGGCCCGCTGTGGCGCGGCGAGACCGGCGTCGACAGCGCCGTCGACGAACTGCTCCGGGTCCACCCGCCGGTGCTCTCCTTCCGCCGCACCGCCGCCCACGCCACCGAACTGGCCGGTCAGGCCATCGGGGCGGGCGACAAGGTGGTGGTGTTCCACGCCTCCGCCAACCACGACGAACGCGTCTTCGCCGACCCGCACCGGCTCGACCTCGCCCGCACCCCCAACCCGCACGTCTCGTTCGGCGACGGGCCGCACATCTGCCTCGGCGCCCATTTCGCCCGGCTCCAGCTCCGGCTGCTGCACGAGGAACTGCGCGACGCCTGCACGGACATCGAGCTCGCCGGGCCACCGCGACGGCTCGTGTCCAACTTCATCAACGGCATCAAGTCGCTTCCGCTGTCGGCGCGTTGGCGTGAGCATCCGGAGCGATCGGCGTCCGCGCCTGCCGGGTGACGTCCGCGACCAGCTCGACCACATCGGGGCCGTACGCCTGCGAGTTGACCACCCGGAGCAGCAGGACGAAGGAGCCGCCCCGGTGGCGCCGGGCGAGCCGCTCGTGATGGCGGGCCAGATAGCGGGTGGCGGCCTGGTTGGTGATGGCCCGCTGCCCGCAGAACAGGAACACCGGACGGCCGCCCTCCCCGGCCGTGAGCCGGGCCAGCAGCACGTACTCGCTGATGCCCGGCTCCATCCCGTACCGGTTCTCGCCGATCCGTATCGCGCCCCGTTCCTCGACCGGTTCGAGCGCCGTGCTCATGCTCAACCCCGGGAGCAGGGACGCCAGATGGGCGGACATCCGGCGGTTCGACCCGGGCCCGCCGACGCAGAACTCGGTCCGGTCGCCGAAGCCGACCTGGGCCAGGTCGTGCTGCACGATCTGCGCGTGCGCCCCGCACTCCTTCACCAGCGCCGCAAGCTCCAGGAGCGCCGACACGTCGAAGCGGTGCACCGCGCCCTCGCTGCCCGCCTCCCGGTTCACCACCAGCAGACACTCGGAATGCGCGGGCAGCCCGAAGAACGCCTGCTTCCTGCGGAGCCGACGCCGCCACAGATAGGTGCGCGCCAGCCAGCCGAGCACACCGCTGACCCCGGTGGCGAGCACCCCGAGCACCACATTGCGCAGGTCTTCGTTCATGGCCGCGCATGCTAGCGGGGGACCGGCCGGTTGTTCGAGCCCATGCGGGTGACGTCTGACGTACGGACCCGGTCGATCGAAAGGCGCTCCTGACGGATCACGCGGGCGGAAGTTACGCTGCGCGGACCGGTGTTGACTGGAGGTTGTTGAGGATGCGTTTTCTGTTACGGCGCTCCGCCGTGCGGCACGGCTCGGTCCTGGCGGTCGCCGCCACGGTGCTGTCGGTGGTCGCCGCCGCCCCGCCCACCACGGCGGCACCCAAGCCACCGGCTCCGGTGAAGGTGCCGGTCGCGACCGGCTGGGGCGGGGCCGTCGCCAGCGTCGACGCCGATGCCTCCGCCGCCGGTATCGAGGTGCTGCGCAAGGGCGGCAACGCCGTCGACGCCGCCGTGGCGGTGGCCGCCGCGCTCGGCGTCACCGAGCCCTACTCGGCCGGCATCGGCGGGGGCGGTTACTTCGTCCACTACGACGCCAGGACCCGTACCGTCCAGACCATCGACGGCCGCGAGACCGCGCCCGCCTCCGCCGACGCCGGACTGTTCCTGGAGAACGGCGCGCCGATCCCGTTCGAGGAGGGGATGACCAGCGGACGGAGTGTCGGCGCCCCCGGCACCCCCGCCACCTGGGCGGCCGCGCTCGACGCCTGGGGCAGCAAGCCGCTCGGGCAGCTCCTCCAGCCCGCCGAGCGCCTCGCCCGCGACGGCTTCACCGTGGACGCCACCTTCCGGGCGCAGACCGCGGGCAACGAGGCCCGGTTCCGCGACTTCCCGGCCTCGGCCGAACTGTTCCTGCCCGGGGGTGAACTGCCCGTCGTCGGCTCGGTGTTCAAGAACCCCGACCTGGCCCGCACCTACCGCACCCTCGGCCGGGAAGGCGTCGGCGCCCTCTACCGGGGCCCGCTCGCCCGGGACATCGTGCGCACCGTGCAGCGGCCGCCGGTCCGCGACGGCGCCACCCGCAACGTCCGCTCCGGCGATCTGACCGAGCGCGACCTCGCCACGTACCGGACCGTCCGCCGCCAGCCCACCAAGGTGTCCTACCGGGGCCTGGACGTGTACGGCATGGCACCGTCGTCCTCCGGCGGCACCAGCGTCGGCGAGGCGCTGAACATCCTGGAGGGCAGTGACCTGTCCGCTGCCTCGCAGGCCGGGTATCTGCACCGGTACATCGAGGCCAGCCGGATCGCGTTCGCCGACCGGGGCCGCTGGGTCGGCGACCCCGCCTTCGAGGACGTGCCCACCCGGGGCCTGCTCTCGCAAGCCTACGCCGACTCGCGGGCCTGCCTGATCCGCGACGACGCCGTGCTCACCAGCCCGCTCGCGCCCGGCGACCCGCGCCACCCGGCCCGCCCGGCGGGCGGCTGCGCGACCGGCGGGACCGCGGCCCCCACCACGTACGAGGGCGAGAACACCACCCACCTGACGGTCGCCGACAAGTGGGGCAACATCGTCGCCTACACCCTCACCATCGAGTCCACCGGCGGCAGTGGCATCACCGTGCCCGGGCGCGGCTTCCTGCTCAACAACGAGCTGACCGACTTCTCCTTCGCCCCGGCCAGCCCGGCCGTCCACGACCCCAACCTGCCGGGCCCCGGCAAGCGTCCGCGCTCGTCGATCTCGCCGACGATCGTCCTCGACAAGGCGGGCCGCCCGGTCCTCGCGCTCGGCTCGCCGGGCGGCGCCACCATCATCACCACCGTCCTGCAGACCCTCACCGGCTTCCTCGACCGGGGCCTGCCGCTGGTCGACGCCATCGCCGCGCCCCGCGCCAGCCAGCGCAACCAGACCACCACCGAACTCGAACCCGGGCTGTGGAACAGCCCGTTGAGGGCCCAGCTCGAAGGCATCGGACACGGCTTCCGGCAGAACCCGGAGATCGGCGCCGCGACCGGCGTGCAACGGCTTCCCGACGGCCGCTGGACGGCCGCCGCCGAGACCGTCCGCAGGGGCGGCGGCTCGGCGATGGTCGTCCACCCGGCCACCCCCTGGGAGCGCATTCCGTAGGTGCCCTACAGCGCGGTGAGGATCCGCGGGCCGTCGTGCGTGATCGCCACCGTGTGCTCGGTGTGCGCGGCCCGCGAACCGTCCAGGGTCCGGATGGTCCAGCCGTCCCGCGCCGTGTAGTGGTCGTCGCGGCCACCGCCGAGCAGCATCGGCTCGATCGCGAGCACCATGCCGTGCCGCAGCGGCATCCCCCGGCCCGGGCGTCCCTCGTTGGGGACGCCCGGGTCCTCGTGCATGGTGCGGCCCACGCCGTGGCCGCCGAAGCCGTCGGCGACGCCGTACCCCGCCCGGCGGCAGACCCGGCCGACGGCGTGCGCGATGTCGCCGATCCGGTTGCCGACCACCGCCGCCGCGATCCCGGCCGCCAGGGCCTCGTACGCCGTCCCGATCAGCCGGGTGTCCTCGGGCCGCGCCCGGCCGACGGTGAAGCTCACCGCCGAGTCGCCGACCCAGCCGTCCAGGACCGCCCCGCAGTCGACGCTCACCAGGTCGCCGTCGGCGAGCCGGGTCCCGCGGTCCGGGACGCCGTGCACGATCGCGTCGTTCACCGAGACGCAGACCACGGCCGGGAACGGCACCGGGGCCCAGTCCGGCCGGTAGCCCAGGAACGGCGACCCGGCCCCGGCCGCGTCGAGCACCTCCCGGGCCACGTCGTCCAGTTCCGCCAGGGTCATGCCCGGCGCCGCCTTGTCCTGTACGGCCGCGAGGGCGCGCGCCACCACCCGGCCCGCTTCGCGCATGAGGGCCAGTTCCGTGTCCGTCTTGATCTCCACCATGCCAATTACTATACCGGTATTACAATGGTGTCCATGGTGCGCACCCCCCTGACCCCCGAAGAACGCGAACGCGGCGAACGCCTCGGCCTGCTGCTCCGCACGGCCCGCGGCGAACGCTCGATGGCCGAGATCGCCGCGGCGGCCGGCCTCTCCGCGGAGACCCTCCGCAAGATCGAGACCGGCCGCGCCCCCACCCCCGCCTTCTTCACCGTCGCCGCGCTCGCGGGCGTCCTCGGCCTGTCGATGGACGAGCTGGTGGCCCTGTGCGTCCTGGTCCCCGCCCCGGCCTGAGCGCCCGCCCTGGCCTGAGGCTCCCCGCGCGACCCCCCGCGCGGATCGGGCCGGGCCGGCGGTCGGCCCCCCCGCACGCGGCTCAGGCCGCCGCCACCGCCAGCTGCACCCGGCTGTGCCGCGGCCGGTCGATCTCGTCCACGAGGGCGCGGGCCAGATCGGCGTGGGCGATCGTCCCGCCGTCCAGCAGGGTGCCGACCGCCGTGCGGTAGCCGCCGGTCACCGGCGCCGCCGCGTTCAGATCCATCGGCGGGACCACCATCAGCCAGTCGAGCCCCGGGCCCGCCTCGGCCGTGAGCAACGCGAACTCGGCCACGTGCCCCTGCGCGAACGCCCGCCAGTCCGCCGGGAATTCGGGCGCGTCCATCACCCGTACCCCGGGCGCCGTCTCCAGGGTCGCCGCGATGCCGAGGGTGAGCAGCCGGCCGACGCCCGCCGCCGTCAGGCCGCTGACGAGCGCCCGGGCGGCGGCGGTGAAGTACTCCTCGGAGGGCAGATCGAGCCGGGCCGCCGCGTGCACCGCCGCGTCGTGCCCGGCGGCGAGCGCGGCCACCGATTCCGGGTCCGTGGCGTCGCCCCGTACCACCGTCACGCCCGAGCCCGTCCCGTCCAGACCGGGGTGGCGCGCCGGATCGCGGACCACCGCCGTCACCCGGTGGCCACGGGCCGCCGCCTCCGCCACGGCGGCCCGGCCGACCCGGCCGCCCGCCCCGAAGACGACGATGTTCTTGAGGTTCCCGGCGCTCTCGCCGCTGTCGTTCCCACTGTCGTTCGCGCTGTCGTTCCTGGTGTCATCCATGGCGCGACCGTAGAACGGGACTCCCTGGTTACTTCAACGGTACTGGGCTAGCGTCAGACCCATGACCGAGCAGCTCCTCGCCGCCCCGGCACCGGCCAAGGCCCCCGCCCCGCCGCTCAGCCCGGCCCTCTTCGCGGACCCCGACTGCGTCGACAGCCCGCAGCCGGTCCGCGTCTTCAGCGGCAAGTGGACCCCGATGGTGCTGCGCTGCCTCCAGGACGGCCGCTCGCGCCGCTTCTCCGAGCTGCGCGTCCCGATGCACCGGGTCACCCCCAAGGTGCTCACCGAGACCCTGCGCACCATGGAGCGCGACGGACTGCTCACCCGCACCGTCCACGACGAGAACCCGCCCCGCGTCGAGTACGCGCTCACCGCCCTCGGCCACTCGCTGATCGGCCCGCTCGACACCGCCTGCGACTGGGCCCGCGCCCACACCGAGGAGATCGGCGAGGCGCGCGACGCGTACGACGCGTACGGCACCGCCGACCCGTCGGCCTAGCCCCGGATGCGGCGCCGCGCCCACGGCCCCACCGTGGACGCGTGAACCGTCGTCAGCAGCCCGCCCCCGCCCGCCGGGCCCCGGGCGCCCCGGCCGCGCGCACCGCGCCCCGCCGGGCCAAGGCCCTCGCGGCCCTCGCCGCCACCCTCCTGCTCGCCTCCGCCGCCACCGGCTGCGGCTCCGGCGGGTCCGGCACGCCGCAGGCCGCCGCGCCGCCCGCCGGGACCGCGCCCGAGCACTTCCGGCACCCGGGCGTCGTCGTCGGCGGGGCCCAGCTCGCCACCGTACGGACCCAGGTCGCCGCCGGGCGCGAACCGTGGAAGTCGGCGTTCGCCGAGATGAGCGCCAGCAAGTACGCGGACCCCGACTACACCCCGCACCCCGCGAAGGTCGTCGCCTGCGCCTCCAACGCGGGCACCGACGCCTGCGTCGCCGAGCGCGAGGACGCCATCGCCGCGTACACCCACGCCCTGATGTGGTCCGTCACCGGCGAGCGCGCGCACGCCGACAAGGCCGTCGAGATCATGGACGCCTGGTCGAAGACGGTGAAGGAGCACACCCGCGACGACGCCGACCTCCAGACCGCCTGGTCCGGCTCCTCCTGGGCGCGCGCCGCCGAGATCGTGCACGCGGGCTACCCGGCCTGGAAGGGCCCCGAGGTGCAGCGCTTCAAGTGGATGCTGCGCAAGGCTTATCTGCCCGACGTCACCGCCAAGGTCCCCGACTACAACGGCAATTGGGAACTCGCGATGACCGACGCCGCCATCGGCATGGCGGTGTTCCTGGAGGACCGCACGCTCTTCGAGGACTCGGTACGGCGCTACCGCGCCCGGGTGCCCGCCTACTTCTACCTCGCCTCCGACGGCGCACTGCCCAAACGGCCGCCCGGCGGGACCATCGACACCGCCGACGAGCTCGCCACCTACTGGTTCGGCCAGCGCACCTACCGCGACGGCGTCGGCCAGGAGACCTGCCGCAACCTCATGCACATCGGCTACTCGCTCGCCGCCACCGCGCACATCGCCGAGACCGCCTGGCACCAGGGCCTCGACCTCTACCAGGAGGAGGCCGACCGGCTCGCCGCCACCCTGGAGTTCCACTCCCGCTACCAGCTCGGCGAGGCACCGCCGCGCTGGCTGTGCGGCGGCCGGATCACCCGCACCATGGGCCCGGACGTCGAGGTCGCCCTCAACCACCTCCAGGGCCGGATGCACCGGCAGCTGCCGCAGACCGCGAAGCTCGCCCGCAGCCAGCGGCCCGGCGGCACCGACGACCTCTTCGTCGCCTGGGAGACCCTGACCCACGCGAGCAATCCGAGCGCTGCGTAAGCTCGGCGCTCGTGACGCCCGAAGAACTCGCGATCCCCGAAGAACTGCGGCACGGCCGCTACGTCAGCCTGACCACCTTCCGCAAGAACGGCACCGGGGTCGCCACCCCGGTCTGGTACGCGGTCGACGGCACCGAGCTGTACGCCTGGACCCGCACCGACTCCTGGAAGGTGAAGCGGCTGCGCCGCGACCCCCGGGTGGTCGCCGCCGTCTGCGACGTGCGCGGCAACATCACCGAGGGGGCGGTGCGGACCGAGGGCACCGCGCGGCTCGTCACCGGCGAGGAGCTGCGCCGGGTGCGCAAGCTGCTGTCCCGCAAGTACACCTGGCAGTACTGGCTGATCGACTGGCCCGCGACGGTCGCCCGGCTCGGCAAGCGCCCGCACACCGGCATCGTGGTGAACTTCGCCCCGGCGGCGGGACCGGTCCCGGACCCGGCCGTCGGCTGAGCCGGGGTCCGTCGGGCCCGGACCCGGGCCCGACGGCCGGGTGGCGAGAACCCTGGCCGAAAACCGTACGTAGCCGTCCCGTAACACGGATAGGGTCCAATGCCCCCGTAGCGAAGGGGCTGGATCATGACGGTGCATCAACTCCCGGTGGCGGTCGCCGCCTTCACCGGCTGGCTCAGCGAGCTGGCCGGGCGGCTCGAACCGGGCGAGGGCTGGTACGGCGTGTTCGCGGCCCGCGACCCCGACGGGATGCGGGCCTGTTTCGACGGCGCCGAGATCCTGCCCTGGGACGTCGCCGAGTCGCTGCTCCACGACCTCGGCGAGCCCGTGGACGGTGAGCGGGCGGTACGCGGCCGGGCCCTGCACCAGGCCGCCGCCACCGCCCACGACCGGGGGCCCGGCGGGGCCGCCGCGCTCGTCGAGCGGCGCGAGCTGATGACCGAGGAGGTCCGGCACGCCGAGGACCGCATCCGCGAGCTCACCGGCCGGCCGGACCCCGCCCACGACGGCGACGGGGGGCTCGCCTGGGCACGCGACGACCACGCCCGCGCCACCGCCCGGATCGCCGAACTGACCGCGCGCCTCGCCCGGCTCGCCCAGCTCGACGGCGGTCCCGCAGCCGCCGCCGAGCGACCGGAGCCGGTGCGGGAGCCGGAATCGCGGGTGCGGCGGCGCAGGGGCGGCGGGGCGCGCTACGCGGGAGCGGTCGCGGACCCCGCCACGGCCGCCGAAGGTCCTGGCGGCGGGCTCGGGACCGAGGACGCCGCCAGGGCCGCGCGCGCCGCCGGGAACGCCGTCTACGCGCTGCGCCGACTGCGCGCCCAGGGTCGCAGCGGTGACGCCCACGCCCTGCTGTGCGAGGCCCTCGCCGGACCGCCCGGCTGGCTGCCGGTGCTCGCCGACGAACTGGCCGCCGCCGGGCTCGGCGCCGACTGGGCCACCCTGCTCTGGGAGGCGGGCGACCTGCCGCCCGCCCGCCTCGCCGCCGTCGCGGCCGCGCTCGGCGCCGCCTGCCGCCCGGAGGACCGCGACCGGCTGCTCCGCCAGGGCGCGGCCCGACCGGCCGGGGAACTGGCGGCGGCCTGCGCGGCGCTGCGCGCGGAGTCCCGGCACGCCGAGGTCCGCGCCCTGCTCGACGCCTTCGTCGGCAGCCGCACGGCCGATGACACGGCCCGGCTCGCCGCCGCCGACCCGGCGGTCCTGCTCCCCGAGCTGCGCGCCGCGGCCCGCTCCCTCTCCCGGGACAAGGAACGCGAGCTGCTGCACGCGCTGCGGGTCGCGGGCCTGCGCTGAGAAGCGGGGGAGGGGCCGAGGGGCGCCGGTCGGTCGGCCGGTCAGCCGCGCTTGCGGGTGTTGCGGGCCGTCCGGTGCCAGGTGTGGCCGGGGCCGGGCCCGCCACCGGGCGCCCGGACGTGTCGGTACGTGTCCGACGTGGACCACTCGGGTACGAAACATGATCGACTCCGCCGCTTCGCGGCAGTGGTCTTGCTCCGGGGTGTTACGAGGCTTACGTTCTCCTCCTACGCACCGCGTCTACGGGCGTAGAGGCTCATCGACGCCGGGCCGAAGGAGCAGCTCATGAACACCGTCGTACGCGCCGCGCTCGTCCAGGCGACCTGGACCGGCGACACCGAATCGATGATCGCCAAACATGAGGAACACGCCCGCGAGGCGGCCCGGCAGGGGGCGAAGGTCATCGGGTTCCAGGAGGTGTTCAACGCCCCCTACTTCTGCCAGGTGCAGGAGCCCGAGCACTACCGCTGGGCCGAGCCGGTGCCCGACGGGCCGACCGTCCGCCGGATGAGCGCGCTCGCCCGGGAGACCGGGATGGTGATCGTGGTCCCGGTCTTCGAGATCGAGGGCGCGGGCTTCTACTACAACACCGCGGCCGTCATCGACGCCGACGGCTCGTACCTCGGCAAGTACCGCAAGCACCACATCCCGCAGCTCAAGGGCTTCTGGGAGAAGTACTACTTCCGCCCGGGCAACGCGGGCTGGCCGGTCTTCGAGACCGCCGTCGGCAGGGTCGGCGTCTACATCTGCTACGACCGCCACTTCCCCGAGGGCTGGCGCCAACTCGGCCTCAACGGAGCCCAGTTGGTATACAACCCGTCGGCCACCTCGCGCAGTCTGTCCAGCCACCTCTGGCAGCTGGAACAGCCCGCGGCCGCCGTCGCCAACGGCTACTACGTCGCCGCCATCAACCGGGTCGGCCAGGAGGAGTACGGCGACAACGACTTCTACGGCACCAGCTACTTCGTCGACCCGCGCGGCCGGTTCGTCGGCGACGTCGCCTCCGACAAGACCGAGGAACTCGTCGTCCGCGACCTCGACTTCGGCCTCATCGAGCAGGTACGGCAGCAGTGGGCGTTCTACCGCGACCGGCGCCCCGACGCGTACGACGGGCTGGTCGAGCCGTGACCGCGCCAGGGCCGATGCGCGATCTGTACGAGCGGCACCGCAAGGTCGTCCCCGACTGGGTCGCCCTCTACTACCGCGACCCCATCGAACTCACCCACGGCGAGGGCCGGTACGTCTGGGACGCCGACGGCAACCGCTACCTCGACTTCTTCGGCGGCATCCTCACCACCATGACCGCCCACGCGCTGCCTGAGGTCACCAAGGCCGTCGCCGAACAGGCCGGGCGGATCATCCACTCCTCCACCCTCTACCTCAACCGCCCCATGGTGGAGCTCGCCGAGCGGGTCGCCGCGCTGTCCGGCATCCCCGACGCCCGGGTCTTCTTCACCACCTCGGGCACCGAGGCCAACGACACCGCGCTGCTCCTGGCCACCAGCTACCGGCGCTCCGGCCGGATCCTCGCGATGCGCAACAGCTACCACGGCCGGTCCTTCTCCGCCGTCGGCATCACCGGCAACCGCGCCTGGTCGCCGACCGGCCTCTCGCCGCTGCACACCCTGTACGTGCACGGCGGGGTGCGGGGCCGCGGCCCGTACGCCCAGTACACCGACGAGCGGTTCGTCGAGGCGTGCGTCGCCGACCTGGAGGACCTGCTCGGGCACACCGGCGACGTCGCCGCGCTGATCGCCGAACCCGTCCAGGGCGTCGGCGGGTTCACCTCGCCGCCCGACGGGCTGTACGCGGCCTTCCGGCGGGTCCTCGACCGGCACGGCGTGCTGTGGATCACCGACGAGGTGCAGACCGGCTGGGGCCGCACCGGCGACCACTTCTGGGGCTGGCAGGCACACGGCCAGGCCGGACCGCCGGACCTCCTCACCTTCGCCAAGGGCATCGGCAACGGCATGTCCATCGGCGGGGTGGTCGCCCGCGCCGAGATCATGAACTGTCTCGACGCCAACTCCATCTCGACCTTCGGTGGTTCACCGGTCACCATGGCCGCCGGGCTCGCCAACCTCTCCTACCTCCTCGACCACGACCTCCAGGGCAACGCCCGCCGGGTCGGCGGCCTGCTCATCGAGCGGCTGCGGGCCGCGGCGGCCGGGGTCGACGCGGTGCGCGAGGTGCGCGGCCGGGGGCTGATGATCGCCATCGAACTCACCGAACCCGGCACCGACCGGGCGAACCCGGACGCGGCGGCGGCCGTCCTGGAGGCGGCCCGCGCGGGCGGTCTGCTGATCGGCAAGGGCGGCGGCCACAACACGACCGCCCTGCGGATCGCGCCACCGCTCTCGCTCACGGTCGCCGAGGCGGAGGAGGGCGCGGCGATCCTCGAACAGGCCCTCCACTCCCTCTAGGCAGTGTCTTCAAAAGATCACCAGTGGTGGATCATGGTGTCGTGATTCGTCGTCATGAACTGTCGGATGCCGAGTGGGAGTTCGTTCGGCCGTTGCTGCCCGTGTCGTTGCGGGGGCGGAAGCGGTTGGACGACCGCCGGGTCCTGAACGGGATCGTGTGGAAGTTCCGGACCGGGACGGCCTGGCGGGACGTGCCCGAGCGCTATGGTCCGTGGGCCACGCTGCATACCCGTTTCCGCAGGTGGGCCGCGGACGGCACGTTCGATCGCATGCTGCGGGCCGCTCAGACGAAAGCGGACGCGGCGGGCGACATCGAGTGGCTGGTGTCCGTCGATTCCACTGTTGTCCGGGCTCACCAGCATGCGGCCGGGGCCCGAAAAGGGGGCTCCGCGACCCGGCCCTCGGCCGGTCAAGAGGCGGGCTG